>JBGPLG010000077.1:0-20355 GCA_041486305.1 Gemmatimonadota bacterium | reverse complement strand
CGGCGGTAGTCGCGGTGAGAGTGCCGGACAATGCGCCAGTGCCGGTGTTGATTGCAACCGTTACAACGACGTTCGCAACAAGATTCCCTTGAGCATCCTGTACGGTGACTACGATCGGGGGTGCCAGCGCAACGCCGGACGCACCGCTCGCGGGCGGCTGAGTGGTGATGGTCATCTGGGTGGGGGCCCCGAACGTCACGTTCACATTGTTCGAGCTGACCGCGGTCAGCACCGGACTCGATGTGAACTGAAGCACGTAGTCAACTCCAGCCGTCCCCGCCAAGGTGAGGTTCGTGAAGGTCGCGACGCCGCTAGCGGCTGTTACCGTTTGGGTGCCACCGAGCGTTCCGCCGGCCCCTGACAGAATCGCAACCGTGACCTGGGTGGCGTTATCCGTCGTGACCGTATTGCCCTGCGCATCACGAATTGCCACCACCGGCTGCGTCCCCAGCGCGTCTCCGCTCGGCCCGCCGACCGGCTGCGCAGTAATGGCAAGCTGGGAAGCGGCACCCACCGTCACCGTCACATTGTTCGAATTGGCCGCAATCAGCGCCGGGATGGAGGTGAATCGGAGCACGTAGTTCACGCCCACCGTGCCGGCCAGTGTCACGTTGCTGAACGTCGCTACGCCACTTGAGGCGGTCACGGTTTGCGTGCCACCGAGCGCGCCGCCGGCCCCCGACAGAATCGCAACGGTGACCTGGGTGGCGTTGTCCGTCGTGACTGTATTGCCCTGGGCGTCGCGAATGGTCACCACCGGCTGCGTCGCGAGGGCGGCTCCGCTCGCTCCACCAGCCGGCTGAGTGGCAATAGCGAGTTGAGAAGCAGCGCCCACCGTCACCGTCACGTTGTTCGAATTGACCGCCGTCAGTGCGGGGGTGGACGTAAACTGGAGGACATAGTTGACCCCCACGGTTCCGGCCAGCGTGACGTTGGTGAAGGTCGCGATGCCGCTTACCGCGGTAACCGTCTGGGTTCCACCCAGCGTCCCGCCGGCTCCGGAGAAGATGGCCACCGTCACTTGGGTGCTGTTGTCGGTGGTCACCGTGTTCCCCAAGCCGTCCCGAATGGCGACGACCGGCTGGGTGGACAGCACCGTTCCGCTCGAGGCTCCGACGGGCTGCTGCGTGAGCACGAGCTGCGTCGCACTGCCGGCCGTGACGGTCACGTTATTCGAATTGGCCGCAGTCAGCGCAGGAGTGGAGGTGAACTGAAGGACGTAGTTCACCCCGATGGTGCCGGTCAACGTCAGGTTCGTGAAGGCCGCGACGCCGCTTGCGGCTGTCACCGTTTGGGTCCCACCGAGCGTTCCGCCGGCGCCTGACAGAATCGCAACTGTGACCTGGGTGGCGTTATCCGTCGTGACCGTATTGCCTTGGGCATCGCGAATGGCCACCACCGGCTGTGTCGACAGGGCGGCTCCGCTCGCCCCGCCGACCGGCTGGGTGGTAATGGCGAGCTGGGAAGCAGCACCGGCCGTCACGGTCACATTGTTGGAGTTGACCGGAGTCAGTGCCGGGCTCGATGTGAACCGGAGCACGTAGTTCACGCCCGCGGTGCCGGCCAGCGTCACGCTGGTGAAGGTCGCGATGCCGTTCACCGCGGTCACCGTCTGGGTTCCGCCCAGAGTCCCGCCGGAGCCCGAGAAGATCGCGACCGTCACCTGCGTCGTATTGTCGGTGGTAACAGTGTTGTTCTGGGCGTCCCGGACCACCACAGCAGGCTGGGTCGCCAGGGCCGCACCGCTGGCGGCACCGACCGGCTGAGTCGTGATGCCGAGCAGGCTGGCCGCGCCGACCGTAACGGTCACGTTGTTCGAGCTGGCCGCCGTGAGCGCCGGGGCGGACGTGAACTGGAGCACGTAGTTCACTCCAACGGTTCCAGCGAGCGTGACGTTGGTGAATGTCGCGATGCCATTTACCGCCGTCACCGTCACGGTTCCACCAAGCGCACCGCCGGCCCCAGAGAGAATCCCCACCGTTACCTGGGTCGTGTTGTCGCTCGTGACCGTGTTGCCCAGCGCGTCTCGGATCGCTATCACCGGCTGGGTTGCCAGCGCGGATCCGCTCGACGAACCAATCGCCTGCTGGGTGATCACGAGCTGCGTCGCCACACCGGCCGTCACGGTCACATTGTTCGAATTGGCCGAAGTCAGCGCCGGGGCCGAGGTGAACTGCAGCACGTAGTTGTTCCCGACCGTACCGGCCAGCGTAAGGTTCGTGAAGGTCACAACGCCGTTGACCGCGGTGCGTGTCACGGTGCCGCCGAGGGTCCCGCCGACGCCGGAGAAGATGGCGGCGGTGACCTGCGTGGCGTTGTCCGTGATCACCGTGTTGCCCTGGGCGTCCCGAATGGAAATGACCGGCTGCGTCGCGAGAGCCGCTCCGCTGGCTCCGCCTACCGGCTGGGTATTGATGACGAGCTGGGTGGCGGCGCCCGCCGTCACGGTCACGTTGTTGGAGTTCACCAACGTCAACGCCGGGCTCGACGTGAACCTGAGCACGTAGTTGACTCCGACGGTTCCGGCCAAGGTCACATTAGTGAAGGTCGCGATACCGTTCACGGCGGTGACCGTCTGAGTTCCTCCCAGGGTTCCGCCCGCACCGGAGAAGATCGCCACCGTCACCTGGGTTGTGACATCGGTCGTGACCGTATTGCCGTTGACGTCCTGGATCGAGACGATTGGCTGTGTGACCAGCGTAGCTGCGCTCGCACCGCCTGCCGGCTGCTGGTTGATGGCGAGCTTGTTTGCGAGCCCGACCGTCCCGGTTGCGCTGAAGATCACCGGACTACCGGTGAGCGCTCCCGACGTTGCGGTCAATGTGTTGCTGCCAATTGTCGGTCCCAGCGTCCACCCGCCCACGGTCGCAACGCCGTTTACATCGGTGGCGACACCAGCCGGACCGCTGATTGAACCGCCCCCGCCCGTTACCGCAAAGGTGACCACTACCCCCGCAACCGGATTGCTGCTGCCATCTCTTACGATCACTGAGGGTGGCGTGGTGACCGCCGTCCCCGCTACTGCGCTCTGTGATGTTGCGGAGATGGCGGCGATGCTGGTGGCCGAGCCCGCAGTGCCGGTCGCACTGAAATCGATGGGACTGCCTACCAGTGTGCCGACCGTCGCGCGGACTGTGTTTGCCCCGACGCTGGGTCCGAGGGTCCAACTCGTCGCCGTCGCGACACCACTAGCATTGGTCGACACAGTTGTGGGCGCAGCGGGAACTACCGTGCCACCGCCTAGCGTCACAGCAAAGCTCACCGCGAATCCACCGACCGGATTCCCGAATTGATCCTTGACTATGACGGACGGTGGAGCACTAACCAGGGTACCGACCTGAGCGCTCTGGGACGTCACGGAATTGAATGTCACTTGGTTCGCTACGTCCGCGGTCGCCGTGGCGGTGAACACCACCGACCCGAGCCCGGTCGCGGTGGCGGTGACGGTCTGGCTGCCCGCTACCGTTCCCAGCGTCCAGCTCGTGAGCGTCGCGACGCCGAGCGCGTTGGTCATCACGACCGCCGGCGAGGCGGGAGAGGTCGTCCCGCTCGCCGCGCCGGTCGTAAACGTTACCGAGACATTGGGGACCGGGTTGCCAGTTCCACCGGGCCCGTCGGTCACCTTCACAGACGGCGGGGCCGCCACCGCCGTGTTCACTGTGGCGGTCGGAGTCTGAGTAGAGTTCGCCACCATGCTGCCCGCGGCGCCCGCGGTGGCCGAGGCGGTGAATACCACCGGGCTCCCCGTCGGCACCGCCGCCGTAGCCGTCACGGTGTAGTTATTGGTCCCCGCCGTGGCGCCCAGCGTCCAGGTGGTCAGCGTGGCGATACCCAGCGCGTCCGTGCTCACCACCGCCGGCGAGGCCGGAGCGATCGATCCGCCCGCCCCGGTCAGGGTGAACGTCACCGCCGCGCCGGTAACCGGATTGAGATTCACATCGGTCACCTTCACCGACGGGGGCACCGCGACCGCCGTGTTCACCTGAGCACTCTGGCTGGTTACCGAGTTCGCCGAGATGATGCTGGGCGGTCCTACGGTCGCCGTCGCGTTAAACGTCACCGGGCTTCCGCTCGGCACTGCCGCGGTGGCGGTGACGGTATTCGCCGCTCCCGCGACGGTGCCGAGCGTCCAGCTCGTAGCGGTGGCGATGCCGGACGCATTGGTCAGCACCACCGCCACCGGCACCACCGTGCCACCGCCCGCGGTCACCGCAAAGGTCACGGCCACTCCGGCCACGCCGTTCGAGCTCGCGTCGGTGATCTTCACCGAGGGCGGCGCGGCCACCGCGCTCCCGGCCACCGCGCTCTGGGTCACCACCGAGTTCGCCGCGATTGTGGCGGCGCTGCCGGCCCCGAGCGTGATGTTCCCCGACGTGACCGACGCGAGGCCGGCGGCGCTGAACCGCAGCGTGTAGACGCCGGCGGGGCCGGTGATCGTGAGGTTGCTGAACGTGGCCGCACCCAGCGCATTCGTCAGCACGGTGAGCGTGCCGCTCAGCACGCCGCCCACCGGCCCGCTGGCGATCACCACCGACACACTGGTGCCCTGGATCGCGACCGGATTCCCCGCCACATCCCGGACCTGCGCCACCGGTCCCGGCGCCAGGACCACGCCATTCTGCGCCCCGCTGGGCGGCTGGGTCGACAGGCCGAGCTGGGTGGCGCCCCCCGCGGCCAGCGCGATGGGATTCGACACGCCCGACGTCAGCCCGGCCGACGAGAAGGTGAGGGTGTAACTCCCCGGCGCACCGGACAGCGCCAGATTGGTGAATGTGGCCAGCCCCGAGGCGTTGGTGACGGCGGTCGTGGTCCCCGAGAGCGTGGCGCCCAGCGACGGCGCCACCGTAATGGTGACCCCGCCGAACGCCACCGGATTGTTGGCGGCGTCCCGGAGCTGCGCCGAGGGCTGCTGGGCCAGGGTCTGGCTCACCGTCGCGTTGGGCGACGGCTGCACCGCCACCCCGATCTGGGTCGGAACGCCCGCGCCCAGGGTGATGCCCGAGGAAATCACCGGCGTCATCCCCGGCGCCGTGAACCGCAGCGTGTAGGACCCGGCGCTGCCGGTGATGGCCATGGCGGAGAAGGTCGCCAGCCCGCCCGCGTTGGTGATCGCGCTGGTGACGTTCAGCCCGCTGCCGGCGGGCCCGCTGGCGATGTCCGCGGTGACCGTGACGCCGCCCTGCGACACCGGGTTGCCGGCCCCGTCCTGGAGCTGCACCCGGGGCTGCTGCGCCAGCGGGGTCGCGCTCTGGGCCGTGCTGCTCGGCTGGGTGACGATCGCCAGCGCCGCGGCCGGCCCGGCGCCCAGGACGATCGGGCCCGAATTGACCCCGGTGACGCCGGGCGCGTTGAAGCCCAGCGTGTAGCTCCCCGCCAGTCCCGCGATGCTCAGGCTCGCAAAGGTGGCCGTACCCTGGGCGTTGGTGTTGGCGGTGACGGTGCCGCCCAGGGCGCCGGCGCCCGACACCAGCGAGGCGGTCACCACCACGCCGGCCGTGCTCACATTGTTCCCGTTCGCATCGACCAGCTGGACCACCGGCTGGGTGGTGAGGGCCACCCCGCTCTGCGCGGCGCCCGGCGGCCCGGTCGTCAGCGTGAGACGCCCGGCCGCGCCGGCGGTGATGTTGAACGGCACGCTGGTGGCCGACGTGAGCGTCGGCGAGGTGACCAGGAAGGTGTACCCGGTTCCGACCCGGTTGAGCGACAGGTTGCCGAACGTCGCGATCCCGTTCACCGCGTTGACCGTGGTGGTGCCGGCGAGCGTGGCGCTGCCCGGATTGGCCGCGAGCTGGATGGTCACCGGATTGGCGGCGCTCAGCACGGTCGCGAGGATGTTGTCCTGCACCGCCACCTTGATGGTGGGGTTGAACGGCGCGCCGGCGGTGGAATTGGTGGGCTGCTGGGCGAATCCCAGCCGGTCCGCGGGGCGGGGAGACACGGTGACCGTCGCGTTGCCGGTCTTCCCCTCGCTGGTGGCGCTGATGGTCACCGGTCCGCCCGCGGCCGCCGCCAGCACCATCCCGGTGGTGGTGACCGCGGCGACGTTCGGATCGCCGGATTGCCAGAGGAAGCTCCGCCCGGTGAGCGCAACGCCGTTGGCGTCGAGCGCCGTGGCGGTGAGCTGGACCTGGCCGCCGGCCACCAGCGGGTTACTGGGAGGGGACACCGTCACCGAGTTGACCGGCACCGCGTTCACCGTGATCAGCGCGTCGCCGTTGACCCCGTCCACGGTGGCCCGGATGGTGACCGGCCCGCCCACCGTCACGCCGGTCACCACGCCGCTGGAAGAAACCGACGCGATGCCGGCATTGAGCGAGGACCAGGTCACGCTGCGTCCCGGCACCGCGATGCCGCTCGCGGTCTTCGGCGCGGCGGAGAGCGGGACGGTCTGCCCGACCACGACCCCGGTAATGCCCGGCGTCACCTCGACCACCGACACCACCAGCACGCCCGCGACGCCGCCCTTCTCGCCGGGGCAGCCCAGCGACGCCGCAAGCGCGGCGAAGAGGGCGAGCCTGGCTCGGGAGAGTTTCATGCGCGCGGGATTCGGGTCGCGGGTGTGGAACTAAAGGCCGATGCCGAGGCCCAGCCGGGCCATCGCGTATCCGGAGGAGAGCGTGCCGTCGACCTGGAAATACTGGGCGCCGGCGTCCGCCGAGAGCCGCTGGCTCAGGCGGAAGAGCAGGCCGGCCCCGCCGCCGTAGGCGATGTTGGTCCCCCCGGTGTTGCACTGGCTCTTCTGGCTGCACACCAGCTTTCCGGCCCCGACCCGTCCCGCCAGATAGAACGCGACGCCGCCGCCGGCCGTGACGACGTACCGCGGCTCGATGAAGCCGAGCGACAGCGCCATCTTGAGATCGTTGCCCTTGAAGGCGAACACCGTGCTGCGCTGGTACCCGGCGCCGAGGGAAAAGCGGCCGAAGGTGTAGCGGGCCTGGCCCTCGAAACCCAGCCGGGTCTTCGAGTCGAAGTTGGGGTCCTTCTTGGTGGCGAACAGCGCCGCGCCCGAGGCCTGCAGCGACAGTCGCTGCAGCGACTGGGCGGCGACGCCCGGGGCCAGCGCCACGAGAAGGGTGAGCAGCAGGGCGGGCACACGGCGCGGTACGCTCATCAGGTCGGTCCTCGAGAAAGTCTGGCTAGGGTACCGGGTCGAGCAAACGGGCGCCTTCGAAGCGCCACCCGTCTCCCTCGCGACGCACGACCGCCAGAAGGCGGCCGGTCTTCTTCTTGTCCACCCCGAAGTCGCCCCGCCAGGCGAACGCGATGGAGATCCGCGCCTCGCCCCGATCGTCCGTGACGGTGGTTTCCTCGACCGCACCGAGGCTGGCCTTGGGGCTCAGATCCTTGACCAGCTTCAGGAACCGATCCCGCCGCCCCAGGTCTCCCGCCATCGACTCCGGCACCAGGAGCGCCACCTCGGCGGATCGCCGGGCGTTGATCGCGGCGACCAGCCGCCCCGCCGACTCCTCCAGCCGGGCCCGGGCCCGGCTCCGGTCGACTTCGGGATCCCGCGCCGGCGCCGTTTCCTCGGGCGGCGGCGGCGGGGGCGGGGGCGGAGCCGGCGGCGGCACCGGAGCCGGGCTGGGAGACGGCGCCGGCGGTGGCGCCACCACATCCCGTCGGGCCGTATCGGCGGTCGCGGGCGGCGCATCCGGAACTCGGGTGGCCGGCTTCGGCGTGAGCGCGAGCGCCGTCGAGCTGCGCCGCTGCGCGGTATCCCGGCGGGTCACCGGTGTTTCCCGGAGCGCCGAATCGCCGCCGACCCTGGCGCCCTGTTCCGCACTCACCGTATCGAGACTGGCGGGTTGCGGCGCCGCCACCGCCACCGAGGGGTCGGTGGAATCGATGAAGATGAACGCCGGCACCTGGCCCTCCGCCGGCTTGGTGCCCAGCACCCAGGCGGTGCTCGATCCGGTGAGCGCCAGGGAGCCCACCATCGCCTGGAGCAGCCCGCGCTTGCGCCGCTTGAGCCGGTCCCGCTGCCGCTGGTCGGCCTCCTCGAGGTCCGCGTCGTACTTGAGCGGCGGCGGGGTCGCCCCCCCCACGGCCAGCGCCTTGCCGTAGGGGCCGGCATCGGGCAGCAGCCAGAGGGGCGGCGCCACCGCGAATCGCCGCTCGTCGATACTGGCCCGCCGGAACAGCACCACCAGCAACGCGAGCGCGAGGCCCGAGCCCAGCACCGCGACCACCGGCAACATCGGACGGGCATCGGTGCGGTCGCGTTCGATCTCGTGCAGCAGCAGCGTTCCGGTGACGATCTGCTCCTCCGCCACCTTGGCGCGGAGGCGGAAAGATCCTCCGTCGATCGGTATCTGCTCGGTGCGGACCAGCACCCCCACCGGATCGCTCGCGTCGGTGATCCGGTAGTAGCCGCGCCGGGCGGTCGGAGACGTGGACCGCACGTCCACTACCTCGCCCTCGAGCCGCACTTCCTGGCCCATGAGCGAGTTCCGCTGCGCCTTGATATCCGCGATCCAGGTGTGCGTGGGTCCGGACGTTACGGCTGCGGTGAGAACCGCTATCCCAGCGTGGCTCAAAAATGAGGGGAACATCATCGTCTCAAACCTACCATACAGTCTACCGCCATCCCAAGGCAAGCGCGAGCTTGAACCACTGGGCCCGGGCGGCTAAGTTTCTGATTCTACGTTGCTTAGCTCACTTGGACTGCCATGCCGACCTACGAGTACCGTTGCCCCGAGGGGCACGAATTCGAGTTGATGCAGAGGATGAGCGACCGCCCCCGGGCCAAGTGCCCGGTGTGCGGCCGCCCGGCCGTCCGTCAGATTTCCGGTGGAGCAGGGCTCATCTTCAAGGGCAGCGGCTTCTATATCACTGACTACGGCAAGGACGGGAAGGGTCCGCGCCAGGACGCGAAGGAGATCGAGGCCAAGGCCCCCGCGACAGCGGAACCGGCGGGCACGTCGGACAAGGCGGACAAGACCGAGAAGACAGACACGTCGACCAAGGCGGACCTGGCGCCCAAGTCGAGCAAGCCCGAGAAGCCTCCGGCCGCATCGAAGTCGGCGCGCAAGCGGTCCAAGCCGTGAGCGAGGCGATCAAGGCCGAGCTCGACCGGGTGGCCCATGCCCTGGGGGCCGCCGACCTCCCCTTCGTGCTGGAGCGGCCCCGCGACACCGGCCACGGCGACCTCGCCACCAACCTGGCCATGCTGCTGGCCAAGCGCCGCAAGGTGAATCCGCGCAGCGTGGCAAACGAGGTCGTCGCCGCGCTCGCCTTTCCTGAACGCCTCGTCTCCCGGGTGGAAATCGCCGGGCCCGGCTTCATCAACTTCTGGCTGGCCGAGGATCAGCTCGCCGCCGCGCTGGGCGGGATCATCGCCGCGGGGGCGGAGTACGGCCGCGCGGACTTCGGGGCGGGGGAGCGGATCAACGTGGAATTCGTCTCGGCGAATCCCACCGGCCCGCTCCACGTGGGGCACGGTCGCGGCGCGGCGCTGGGCGACGGGATCGCTTCGCTGCTGGAATGGACCGGGCACCGGGTCACCCGCGAGTTCTACATCAACGACGCCGGCGTGCAGATCGACCGCCTGGTGGAGAGCCTCTGGGCCCGGATCCAGGAGCGGCGAGGCCGGCCCGCGGTGATCCCCGAGGGCGGCTATCACGGAGAGTACCTGCTGGAAGCGGCGGATCGGGCCATCGCCGATCTCGAGCCCCGGCTCCTGGACGGTGCCCTCGACGCGGCCGCGCCGCCGCTGCGCCGGTACATCCTGGCGCTCCAGCGCGCCGAGCAGGACGCGCTGCTCCGGGATTTCGGGGTGCGGTTCGACGTCCTCTCGTCGGAGCAGGCGATGTACGACAGCGGCCAGCTGGTGGCCACGCTCGAGGAGCTGGCCCGCAAGGGCCTGACCTACGAGAAGGACGGCGCGCTCTGGCTCCGGACCGAGGCATTCGGCGACGACAAGGACCGGGTGCTGCGCAAGAGCGATGGGACCTTCACCTACCTGGTACCGGATGTCGCCTATCACCGGGACAAGCACGACCGGGGCTTCGCGCGGGTCATCGACGTCTGGGGCGCCGACCACCATGGCTACATCCCGCGGATGCGCGCCGTCCTCCGCGCGCTGGGGTACCCGCCGGACTTCTTCGACGTGACGCTGGTACAGCTGGTGAAAGTGGTGCGGGGCGGGGAAGAGGTCCGGATGTCGAAGCGCGCCGGAGACTTCGTCACGCTGCGGGACCTGCTCGACTGGGTCGGGGTGGACGCGGCGCGATACTTCTTCCTGATGCGGAAGGGGGAGACCCCGTTCGTCTTCGACGTGGACCTGGCCCGCAAGCAGACCGACGAGAATCCGGTGTTCTACGTGCAGATGGCCCACGCCCGGATGACCGGGATCTTCCGGGTGGCCGGGATCGAGCCCGATGCGGCCGGCAGCTCGGCCGGCCTCGAGGCGCTGCCCGCGCCGGAAGACGCCGATTTGCTGAAGCAGCTCACCCGGTTTCCCGAGGTGGTGGCGGTGGCCGCGCGGGCCCGGGAGCCGCACCGGATCACCTCCTATCTCGAGGATCTGGCCCGGAGCGCACACCATTGGTACCACCACTGCCGGGTCCTGGGTGAGCCACCTGCCATCGAGCAAGCGCGCCTGGTCCTGGCTCGCGCGGCCCGCATCGTGCTCGCCAACGGCCTCCGGCTGCTTGGTCTCAAAGCCCCCGACCGGATGTGATGTCATGAGCCTGCTCGTCGTCGGCAGCGTGGCGCTGGATTCGATCTTCACGCCGTTCGGCCAGACCGCGGACGCGCTGGGCGGCTCGGCGGTCTACTTCAGCGTGGCCGCCTCGCTGCTCCATCCGGTGCGGGTGGTCGGCGTGGTCGGGAGCGACTACCCGATGGCCGCGCTGCACCGGCTCTCGGCCCGGGGCATCGACTGGACCGGCGTCGAGCACGCCGAGGGAGAGAGCTTCCGCTGGAAGGGCAAGTACTCCTACGACCTGCAGAGCCGCGAGACGCTGGAAACGCGGCTCGGCGTGTTCGCCTCGTTCGAGCCGAAGCTTCCCCCCGCCTGGCAGGACGCCCGCTACGTCTTCCTGGGCAACATCGATCCGGTGCTGCAGCTCAACGTGCTGGCCCAGATGAAGTCGCCCAAGCTGGTGGTGTGCGACACCATGAACTACTGGATCCAGAGCAAGAAGGCCGACCTGCTGGCGCTGCTGGAGCAGGTGGACATGCTGCTGGTCAACGACGGCGAAGCCCGGGAGCTCTCGGGCGACTGGAACATTCACCGGGCCGGCCGGTGGATCCTGGCCCGGGGTCCCAAGCGGGTGGTGATCAAGCAGGGCGAGCACGGCGCGCTGCTGATCGAGCCGGACCGGACCTTCTACGTGCCGGCCTACCCGCTGGAGGAGGTGTTCGATCCCACCGGCGCGGGCGATGCCTTCGCCGGGGGCTTCATGGGCTACCTCGCGCGGGTGGACTCGGTGGCGCCGGAGCAGCTGCGGCGCGCGATGGTGTACGGGGCCGCGATGGGGAGCTTTGCGGTCCAGGGGTTCGGCATCAAGGGGTTCGGGGACGTGGAGTACGATACCGTGCAGCGCCGGGTCGAGAGCTTCGTGGACCTGACCCGGATTCCGGCGGCGGAGCCGCTGCTGTGACCGAGTCCCGCTACGCCGCCGCCGGGGTCGACCTGACCGGTGCGGAGGCCGCCAAGGAGCGCATTGGGCACTCGGTCCGGAGCGCGCGCACCAGGTACTCGGTCGGGAACATCGGCGCCTTCGGCGGCATGGTGCGGATTCCGGAGGGGTACCGCTCGCCGGTGCTGGTGATGAGTACCGACGGCGTCGGCACCAAGGTCATGGTGGCCCGCGACGCCGGCCGGTTCGACACGGTCGGAGAGGACCTGGTCAACCACAGCGTCAACGACATCCTGGTACACGGCGCCCGTCCGCTCGCGTTCCTGGACTACGTGGCGGGGTCGGGGCTCACGGTGGAACAGATCGCGGGCATCGTCGAGGGCGTGGCGCGGGGCTGCCGCGCCCACGAGATGGCGCTCGCCGGCGGAGAGACGGCGCAGATGCCGGGGCTCTACCAGCCGGGAGACTTCGACCTGGCCGGCACCATCGTCGGCGTGGTGGAAGAATCCCGGGCCATTCACGGAGACGCGATCGTGCCGGGCGACGTGCTGGTGGCGCTCGCCTCCACCGGCCTCCACACCAACGGCTACACCCTGGCCCGGAGCATCCTGTTCGGCCGGCTCGGGCTGTCGGCCGAATCGCGCCTGGCCGAGACCGGCACCACGGTGGCCGAGGCGCTGCTGGCGGTGCACCAGAGCTACTGGAAGGCGCTCACGCCGGTGTTGGGCGGGATCCACGGACTCGCCCATATCACCGGCGGCGGGATTCCCGGCAACCTGGTGCGGGTGCTGCCCGAAGGAACCGAGGCCGTGATCGTGGCCGGGTCCTGGCGGCTTCCGCCGCTCTTCGCGCTGCTGCAGAAGGGCGGTGACGTGTCGATGGACGAAATGCGGGACGTGTTCAATCTCGGGGTGGGGATGATCGCCGCGGTGCCGGAAGGCCGCGTTACCGACGTGCGGGCCGCGGCGACGGCGGCCGGAATCGGCAACTGGCCTCTGGGGCGGGTGCGCGCTGGGGAGCGGGGCGTCAGGTTCGAGTGAATCAGCTCGACGCGATGCGCCGCGCCCTCGCGCTGGCGCGCCAGGGGTGGGGGCGGGTGCATCCCAATCCGATGGTCGGCGCGGTGGTCCTGGCCGGTGAAGACGCGGTGGGCGAGGGGTACCACGCCGAGTTCGGCCAGGCCCACGCCGAGGCGCTGGCCCTGCGGGCCGCCGGCCCCCGGGCCCGCGGCGCCACGCTGGTGGTGACGCTGGAGCCCTGCGCCCATCAGGGCAAGCAGCCGCCCTGCGCGGACCTGATCGCCGGGGCGGGGGTGCGGCGCGTGGTGATCGCCGCACCGGATCCCAACCCCGAAGCGGCGGGTGGCGCCGAGCGGCTGCGGGCCGCCGGCGTCGAGGTCGAGGCGGGGCTGCTGCGCTGCGTCGCCGAGCAGCAGAACGCCGCCTTCTTCAGCCGGTTCCGCAACTCGGCGCGCCCCTGGATCGCCTTGAAGCTCGCCACCTCGCTCGATTTCCGGATCGCCGACGGCGCCGGGCAATCGAAGTGGATCTCCGGACCGGCGGCCCGGAGCTTCGGGCACTCCCTGCGGGCCGGCTTCGACGCGGTGGCGGTCGGCGGGCGCACCGCGCTCCGGGACGACCCCCGCCTCACCGCCCGCGGCCCGATCGATCCCCGGGTGCCGCCGATCCGCGTCGTGTTCGAAGGCAAGGCGCCGCTGCCGGCCAGCCTCGCGGTCTTCTCCCCGGACGCCGAGACCATCGTCGTCACCGCCCGGGCCCGGGCCGCCGATTCCCGCAACCGGTTGCGCGGGACCGCCGCCGCCATCCTCCCGGTCGACACCCTGCGCGGTGCTCTCGAGTCGCTGCGCGGCTCCGGAGTGACCTCGATGCTGGTTGAAGGAGGCGGACGCCTGGCCGGCGGTTTGCTGCGGGAAGGGCTGGTGGACCGCTTCTACTGGATCCAGAGCCCGATGTGGCTGGGAGACGCCGGCGTCCCCGCGGCAACCGGATGGGACGCGCCGCTGCTGGGCGGCGCGGAGCGCTGGACCGTGGTGGAACGGCGTCCGCTCGGCGACGACACGCTGCTGGTGCTGGATCGGGATCGATGTTCACCGGCATCGTGACCGCGGTAGGAACGATCCGGTGCCGGAAGCCCCGGGACGGCGGCCTCGATCTCGAGATCACCGCCCCGTACCCCGGCCTCGCGGAGGGCGAGAGCATCGCGGTGGCGGGCGCCTGCCTCACCGTTATCGCCGCGGGAGATGGCTGGTTCGCGGTGCACGCCATCGCCACGACCCTGGAGCGCACCCGACTTGTCGAGCTCGAATCCGGGGCGCGCGTCAACCTCGAACGCGCGGCCCTGGCCGGCAGCCCGCTGGGAGGACACCTGGTGCAGGGTCACGTGGATGGCGTCGGGACCGTGGCGTCGGTCCGGCAGGAGCGGGACGCGCGACTGATCGACATCCGGGTGCCTGACCACATCGAGCCGGTCACCATTCCGCTTGGCTCGATCACGGTGGACGGCGTGAGCCTCACGGTCAATGCCATGCCGGGCCATGGTATCATTCAGGTCGCTCTGGTGCCCTACACGGTGGAGCATACCACGCTGGGGTCGGTTGCGGCGGGGGACCGGGTTCATCTGGAGGGTGATGTGATCGGGAAGTATGTCCGGGCATTCATGGAGAGAGGAGTCAGGGAATAGCGAGGCGGGAGTCCTCCCTCCTCCCGCAATCCTATGTCAGGAACCATAGATCAAGCGATCGCGGATTTGCGCAACGGCAAACTCATTGTCGTGGCCGACGACGAGGACCGGGAGAACGAGGGCGACCTCATCTGCGCGGCGCAGATGGTCACGCCGGATCTCGTGAACTTCATGACCCTCCACGGGCGCGGTCTCCTCTGTCTGGCCCTCACCGCCGAGCGTTGCGAGGAGCTGGAGCTGCCCCAGCAGGTGGGCCGCAACACCGACGAGCACGGCACGGCGTTCACCGTCACCATCGACGCCGATCGCCGCTTCGGCGTCACGACCGGCATCTCCGCCGCCGATCGCGCCGCGACGATCCACGTGGCGATCAATCCCGCGACCCGGCCCGGAGACCTGCGGCGCCCGGGTCACATTCCGCCCCTGCGCGCCCGGCCCGGCGGGGTGCTGCAGCGGGTCGGTCATACCGAGGCCGCGGTGGACCTGGCCCGGCTGGCGGGTCTGTATCCGGCCGGCGTCATCTGCGAAATCCTGAACAGCGACGGCACTATGGCCCGGGTGCCCGAGCTGCACGCCTTCGCGGAGCGGCACCGGCTCACCTTCGTCACCGTGGCGCAGCTGGTGGCCGAGCGGCTCCGCGCCGAGCGCCTGGTCCACCGGGTAGCCGAGGCGTCGCTCCCCACCGAGTTCGGGGAGTTCACCGTGGTGGGGTACCGGAACGACGTCGACGCCGCCGAGCACGTGGCGCTGATCCACGGAGAAGTATCCGGAGCCGAGGACGTGCTGGTGCGGATGCACTCCAAGTGCCTGACCGGAGACGTGTTTCACTCGCTCCGTTGCGACTGCGGCCCCCAGCTCGCCGCGGCGATGAAGCTCATTGTCGCGGCGGGGCGGGGCGTGGTGGTCTACCTCGACCAGGAGGGGCGTGGGATCGGGCTGCTCAACAAGCTCCGGGCCTACGCGCTTCAGGATGAGGGCAACGACACGGTGGAGGCGAACGAGCGGCTCGGATTCGCGCCCGATCTGCGCAACTACGGTATCGGGGCCCAGATCCTCCGGGACCTGGGGCTCTCCACCATCCGGCTGATGACCAACAATCCCCGCAAGGTGGTGGGCCTCGACGCCTACGGCCTCACCCTGGTGGAGCGGGTGCCGCTGGCCACCGACCCGACCAGCCACAACCGGTCCTACCTCGACGCCAAGCGCGACAAGCTCGGCCACTTCCTCTTCCACTGAGCGACGCCGTGGCGGAGATCAGCGGACAGCTGGCCCCGGTGGGGCGCATCGGCATCGTGGTGAGCCGCTACCACGAGCGGATCACGACCCGGCTCCTCGACGGGGCGCGGCGGTGCATCGCGCAGGCCGGAATCGCCGCCGGCGACGTGGATGTGGTCTGGGTTCCCGGCGCGTTCGAGCTGGGCAGCGCGGCCGCGGCGCTGCTGGGGACGGGACGCTATGCCGCGCTGGTGGCGCTCGGTGTCGTGGTGCGGGGGGAAACGCCCCATTTCGAGTTTGTCGCGGGAGAGGCGTCGCGGGCGCTGGGCGGGCTCGCCGCGGCCCACGCCCTGCCGATCGGGTTCGGCCTGCTGACGGTGGACACCGTCGAGCAGGCGCTGGCGCGGGCCGGCGGCGCCGCGGGAGACAAGGGCTTCGAGGCGGCCGACGCGGCCATCCGCACCGCCGATGCGATCCGGCGGGTCAGGAGCGGATGACCATCAGGGCCGAAACCCGGGCCCGGGCCCGCGCGCTCCAGTTGCTTTATGCCTGGGAGACCGACGGGCAGCCGTCGCTGGAGTCGCTGCTGCCCGGCCTGGCCCGCCTGACCCGCCCGGGGCCGCTGGTGCTGGAGCAGGCGGTGGCCCTGGCCGGCGGGGTCATCGACCGCTGCGACCTGCTGGACGCGACCTACGCCGAATCGGCGCGGAACTGGCGCCTGGAGCGGCTCGCCATCGTGGACCGGAACATCCTGCGGCTCGCCGTCTCGGAGCTCCTCGACCAGCGGGTGCCGCCCAAGGTGGCCATCGATGAGGCGCTCTGGCTGGCCCACCGGTTCGGCAGCCCGCAATCGGCCGCGTTCGTCAACGGCGTGCTCGACGCGGTGGCCCGCTCGCTGGGACGGCTGTGAAGATCCTCGCGGTGAACTGGCAGGATCCCGAGAATCCGCACGCCGGGGGCGCCGAGCTGCACCTGTTCGAGCTGCTGGGGCGGCTGGTGGCACGAGGGCACACCGTCCACCTGGTCTGCTCGGGATGGCCCGGGGCGCCGGCCCGCGCGACGGTGCAGGGAGTATCGGTGGAGCGGCACGGGGGGCGTCACAGCTTCGCGGTGCTGGGGCGCGGCGCCGTCAAGGCCGCGCTGGGCCGCGACGCGTGGGACCTGGTGCTGGAGGACATCAACAAGCTGCCGCTCTACCTGGCGAACCTGACCCGGCTCCCGTTCTGCGCCGTCGTGCCGCACCTGTTCGGCACCACCGCATTCCAGGAGGCGCCGTGGCCGCTCGCGGCCATCGTGGCGCTGGCGGAGCGTCCGGTTCCCCGGGTCTACCGGCGGGCCGGGTTCCACGCCATCAGCGAGAGCACCCGGGACGACCTGGTGGCGCGGGGCGTGCCCGCGGAGCGGATCAGGGTCATCCATCCGGGGATCGACTGTCACGCCTACACCCCGGCATCCGGGCTTGACCGGGCCCTCCCGCCGACCTTCTTATATGTTGGGCGTCTGAAGCGCTACAAGGGTGTCGAGGTGGCGATCCGGGCCCTGGAGGTCGCCCGGCGGCAACGGCCCGATCTGTCGCTGGACATCGCGGGCAGCGGAGACGACGCAGCGCGGCTGGCGCGACTGGCCGGGGAGCTGGGCCAGGCGTCGGCGGTACGGTTCCACGGGTTTGTGACCGAGGCGCGGAAGGGCCAGCTGTTCCGGAGCGCGTCGGCCAATCTCTTCCCGAGTCCCAAGGAAGGGTGGGGCCTCACCGTGATCGAGGCGGCCGCCTGCGGCACTCCCTCGCTGGCCTCGGACAGCCCGGGCCTCCGCGACTCGGTGCGCCACGGCATCACGGGCTACCTGGTCCCGCACGGCGACTCGGCGGCGCTGGCGGCGCGGATGCTGGATCTGGCGGGCCATCCCGACCTGGTGGCCGGCCTGGGTCGAGCGGCGCGGGCCCACGCCTGCGCCTGGAGTTGGGACGACGCCGCGGCGGCCACCGAGGCCCATCTGGTCGAGCTCATCGCGGGTTAATCCCGCGTCCACGTCTTCGGGAGAATTGGATGCATACCACGATCAGCGCGCGGCACTGCGAAGTCCCCGAGAACCTCCGGGAGCGCGCCCAGGCGGTGACCGACCGGCTCGAGAAGCTCTCGCCCCACGCCCTCGAGGCCACGGTGGTGTTCGAGGCCGGGACCCACCCCCAGACGACCTGTAAGGCCGAGATCCGGCTCCGGGCCCGGGGCCGCAAGGTGCTGGTCGGGGTCGGCGAAGGGACCGATCATCGCACCGCGCTGGACCGCGCCGAGGAAAAGCTCCGGCCCCAGCTCGAGAAGGTGGCGGAGACCCGGGCCCGCGCCCGGCGCGCTTCGGCGCGGGATTCGTGAGCCTTCGCCCCCGCGATCTGCTCGCCCGGCGCGGCGACCCGCTCCAGCTCGAGTCGCTCACCGGGGAGCAGGGCCTCGATCGCCCGCTCCCGGAGCAGGATGTCTCGAGTCCCGGCCTGGTGCTGGCCGGCTACACCGGGCGATTCGTCCCGGCCCGGCTTCACGTCCTGGGCGAGACGGAAGTCTCCTACCTCCAGTCGCTCGACGACGAGGCCCGCAATCGCGCCCTCGAGATCTTCTTCGGCTTCGACCTGCCCTGCGTCTTCATCACCAAGGGCCAGGAGGTGCCGCCCCGGCTGATCGAGCTGGCCCGGCAGCGCAGCATTCCGGTGCTCCGGACCAGGCTCAAGACCGCCGAGTTCTACCGCCGGATCAAGCCGATCCTGGAAGACGCATTCGCGCCCCGCACCACCCTGCACGGCTCCCTCGCCGACGTGTACGGCGTGGGCCTGCTGTTCACCGGGCGCTCCGGCATCGGCAAGAGCGAATGCGTGCTCGACCTGGTGGAACGGGGTCACCGGCTCGTCGCGGACGACCTGGTGCTGGTGGCCCGGAAGGGCAACGACATTCTCATCGGCCAGGGACACGAGCTGGCGGCCCACCACATGGAAATCCGGGGCATCGGCCTGATCGACGTGAAGGCGCTCTTCGGGGTTCGCTCGGTCCGGCAGCAGAAGCGCATCGAGGTGGTGGTGCAGCTCGAGGACTGGGAAAAGGCCAAGGACGTGGAGCGCACCGGCCTGGTTCGCCAGGAGGCCACCATCCTGGACGTCGTGGTGCCGAAGGTGATCGTGGGTCTCAACCCCGGCAAGAACCTCACCGTGATCTCGGAAGTGGTGGCGATGGCCCACCTGCTCCGGATGACCGGGCTCGACGTGGCCACCGCGTTCAACGACCGGCTGATCAAGCGGATGATGGAGCAGCGCGGACTCCGCGAATACCTGCAGGAAGACTACGAATGAGCGAGGAGCTCCGGGGCGTGGTGGTGGGTCACGGGGGGCTCGGCGCCGCGCTGGTGGCGGCCGCGGAGGAGATCACCGGCCTGCGCGGGGTGCTGGTGGCGGTGTCCAACACCGGCGCCGACCGCGACGCGCTCGAGGCGCGGGTGGTGGACGCGGTGGGAAACCGGCCGGCCATCGTCTTCGTCGACATGCCGAGCGGAAGCTGTCTGATCGCCACGATGCGGAAACTGGCCGCCCGGCCGGACATCAAGGTGGTGACCGGCGTCAACCTGGTCATGCTCCTCGAATTCCTCTTTCACCGCGCCGAGCCCATCGCCGAGGCGGCCCGGCGGGTGGCCGAGTCGGGCGCGAAGTCGATCGCCCAGCGCTGATGCCGATCGTGCTCTGCCGGGTGGACGATCGGCTGGTGCATGGGCAGGTGGTGGTGGGCTGGGGCCGGCCGCTCGACCTCAACCGCATCGTGCTGGTGGACGACGAGGTGCGGCAGAGCCCCTGGGAGCAGGAGCTCTACCGCATGGCGGCCCCGCCGGAGATTGCCATGGACTTCGTCAGCGCGGTCGAGGCGGCCTCCCGGCTCAATGGGTGGGAGTCGGGGCGCGAGCGGGTGCTGGTGCTGGTGGGCGCCATCGGCACGGCGGCCGAGCTGCTCCGCCGCGCGCCCGGCGGGCTCCGGAGGCTGAACCTGGGCGGGATCCACGCCGGGCCGGGGCGGCGGGAGCGGCTGCGCTACCTGTACCTCTCCGACGACGAGCTCGCGCTGCTCGAGCGGATGGCGGAGCGCGGCCTCGAGGTGAGCGCGCAGGATGTGCCCAGCTCGCGGCCGGTGCCGCTCAAGGACCTGGGATGACCGACCTGCCCCTCACCGCGCTGATCCTCTGGGCCATCGTGGTGGGCCTGGACCTGGCCAGCGTGCTCCAGGGTCTGTTCAACCGTCCGCTGGTGGCCGGCGCGGTGGCGGGCGCGATCCTGGGCGATCCCGCCACCGGCCTCCGGGTCGGCGCGGCGCTCGAGCTCTTCGCGCTCGACGTGCTGCCGATCGGGGCGTCGCGCTATCCCGACTATGGCGCTGCCACGGTGGCCGCGGTGGTGCTGGCGGCGCATCAGCCCTGGGTGACCGCACTGGGACCCGCGGTGCTGCTCGGCGTACTGCTGGCCCAGGTCGGGAGCTGGAGCATCGTGGTGCACCGCCGGGTGACGGCGTGGGCGCTGCGCCGCAGCGCTCCCGCCCTGGACCGCGGCGAGCCCGGCATGGCGGGGAAGGTCCACCTGGCCGGGCTGATCGCGGACCTGCTCCGGAGCGGCGCGCTCGCGGTGCTGGGGATCACCGTCGCGGCCCAGCTGGGCCGGGTGCCCCGGTTCGATCTGCCCACGGCGCGGGCCCTGACCATCGTCGCGGTCGCGGGCGGGTTCGTCGCGGCGATCGGCGGAGCCCTGCGCCGGGCCGGCACCGCCCGGCGGATCGCGTGGCTCGCGGGTGGCATGGCCCTGGGCACGCTCGCCCTGGCGCTCCGATGATCGGGCGGG
>JBGPLG010000076.1:0-21153 GCA_041486305.1 Gemmatimonadota bacterium | reverse complement strand
GCTCATCGGGGTCCGGATCTCGAACCGCCAGGCGCCGGGCCAGGTGTTCATCCCGATGCACTACCGCGAGGCCGCGGCCAACCTCCTGACCAACCCGGCGCTGGACCCCTATGCCAAGATTGCCGAATTCAAGATCAGCGCGGTGAGGATCGAGGCCGCCCCCGCCTCCGTGACCGCCTGAATGGGGTTCCTCCGCACCTTCATAGTTAGTGCCGCCGTCGGGTTCATTCTCTAAACGACGATCGATTATGGCGTGACAAGGAACACTCCGTTCCGGGTTCTCCGTGCTACCTGATAGGTCTGTTGCAGCTCGTCACGCGCAGGCGGGTCGAGCCGTCGCAGCGCGCGATCGAGATCCCGATCCAGGAACTGAACCACCGTGAACGCCTTGGCCCGAAACAGGGTGGCCAGGCGCTCTTCGCGCGGATGCCGGCCTCCTATTTGGGTGGTGTAAAACAGATCGACCTGGGGAGCGAGTCCGGCCCAATAGCAGAGGGACTGCATCTGGCACAGCGCCGGCTCGCCCAGACCGGCGAGGTAGGCAATGTCGGCGCGGGATTCGGCCTCCCAGGCGGGCATCGCGTCGTGAAGGAGCCCGTACCGCACCCTGGCAAGGCCGTGCGGAACGCCGAGGAGGATTCCGAATGAGGCCGCAAGGGCGACGATGCCCCGCGCCCGCCTTTCTGACAGACCGTGCCGCGAGAGCCAGGCGGCGAGGTCCGCCGTCCCCAGCGATACCGCAAGCGCCAGGGCGAAGAGAAAATCGAAGTAGACGTTGACGCTGGTCCCCGCACCGCCGGCAAAGCCCACGCCGATCACTAGGCTGAATCCAAGGTAGAGGATCGGGACAATCCGGTCGCCGCGCAGGCCCCCCGCGACGAGGCCGAGGAGCGACACCACGATCGGGAGCTGCAGCGAAACCAGAAGATCCGTAGCCTCGCGGACCACCGGCCCGGCATCGTAAGGCCGGGAAGCCAGCATCGAGTCGAACATCAGGCGTCCGAAGAGTGCATAGCATACCACCAGCGCGGCACCAGTGAGCGCTCCACCGTAGACCATAGCCCGGACACCGGATCGGCGGTCCTGCAGGAACAGTCCGAGCACGGCCGCCAGTGGAAAAGCCAGCAGATTGTGCTTGATGAGCCCGGCGGCGAGCATCAGGACCAGGGCACCGAGCAGTCGGAACGTCGACCTGCCCCGCGAGAGAAAGAGGAGACCACCGGCCAGCATCACGGCATGAGCAAGCATCTGGGGGTCGTTCATCCCGATATACCCCGGACCGACATCCACCAGGAAAGCCATCGCGAGCGAGCTGGTCAGCAGGCCAAGGCGCCAGTCTCCGGTCAGCCGGCGGCCGATCAGCCCGATCAGGACAACAGCGAAGAGGAACGCGACCAGCGAGACGGCTCGGCCGACGAGTATCTGGTCCCCGAAGAGCCTTCCCAGAAAGCCGAGGATATAGTATGAAAACGGCGGGTACACGTTCCCCAGGAACGAGCCGGCAGGGAAATAGATGTGGCCGCCTGAGACGGCGGCCTGGCTGAGGTAGGCGACGCCTCCTTCGTTGTAGTTGAGGGGTACTCGAAAGCTCGCGTGATACATCTGGACGAGAGCCGTGGGGAGACCCCCGAGCATCCCGACCGCCACCGCGACGCCGGCGACGCCGACCCAGTCGATCAGGCGGGTCGCCCTCGAGACCAGGTCCCGCAAACCCTCCGGCATAGCGTCTCCCTGACACGAGTGATCGGCGCTCGGCTCCCGCAGCCCCGGCGCGTCGAGCTAGAGCCCGAGACTCCGCGCGATGATCGCGGCCTGAATCTCCGATGTGCCCGAGTAGAGCCGGCCTCCCACCGCGTCGCGCAGGTCACGCTCCACCTGGTATTCGGTCGTGAAGCCGTACCCCCCGTGAATCTGCACCGCGTCGAGCGCGCTGGCCAGGCAGGCCTCGCCGAGGTACAGCTTGGCCAGCGCGGCCTCGGTCCCCGCGGCGCCCCGCTGCTTGGCCCATGCCGCCTTGTAGAGGACGAGCCGTCCAGTCTCCAGCCGGAGCTTCATCTGCACCAGCCGGTTCGACACCGACTGGAACTCGCCGATCGGCTTTCCGAATTGCTTCCGTTCCTTGGCGTAGCGCACGCATTCTTCGAGCTGCCGCTGCATCGTTCCCACGAAACCGGCCAGGATGCAGCTTCGCTCCCACTCCATGGAGTCGTTGAACAGCGCGGCACCGCGGCCCTCCCTCCCGAGGCGGCTCTCCTCCGGGATCTCACACTCGTCGAACACCAGGTCGGCCATCGGGGAGGTGGTCAACCCCATCTTGCCGATCGGGGGCGCGACCTGGAAGCCCGGCGTTTCGCGATCCACCAGGAACGCGGTAATGCCCAGCGCACCCTTCGCGGGGTCTATGGTGGCGAACACGAGGAAGACATCCGCGACCGGCGCGTTGCTGACGAACGTCTTGCTCCCGTTCAGGATGTAGGCCGAGCCGCGGCGCACGGCGGTAGTCCGCAAGCTGAAGGCGTCGGAGCCGGAATCCGGCTCGCTCATACCGTGAGCGCCGATCAGGGTGCCCCCGCAGAGGCCGGGCAGGTACCGCTGCTTCTGGGCATCCGTTCCGAACCGGAGAATCGGCATCTGCACGCTCCACATCTGGGCGCTGATGCCGAACAGCAGGCCGTTGTCCCGGCAGCCGTATCCCAAGCCCTCCATCGCGAGCACCGTGGTGGGAATGTCGGCTCCCCGGCCGCCGAATTCCTCCGGGAACGGCAGGCCCTGGATCCCGAACTCCGCGCACCGGTTCCAGAGTTCACGGGAGAACGTGCTCGCGGCGTCGCGCCCGATCAGATCGTCCTGGAGGTCGCGGCGGGCGAACGCCACAACGGCGTCGCGCAGCTCAGTCTGTTCGGGTGTCCAGGAAAAGTCCATGCTCACCCCCGGGCCAGCAGCGCCTGGTAATCGATCTTGTCGGTGGAGGTCCGCGGCAGCGCGTCCAACAGCCCGAAGAAGTCGGGCACCATGTACTTGGGAAGCCGCTCGGCGCAGAACTGCTTCAGCTCGATCAGCGACGGTCGGACCGCGGCTCCCAAGCCGAGATAGGCCTTGATCCGGATCCCGGCATTGGGGTCCGTCAGCGCGACCACGGCCACCTCCAACGCGGCGGGATGGGTGGCGAGGCCGGCTTCGATTTCGCCCAGCTCGACCCGGTATCCGTGACGCTTGACCATCCGGTCGCGGCGACCGCGATAGATGTAGCAACCGCCCGATTCCTCGACCACGATATCTCCGGTATGGTACCACGCCGTGCCGTCGGGGTCCCGAAGGAAATCCCGGGCATTCTGCTCGGGGAGGTTCCAGTACCCCTGCATGACCCCCGCTCCGCTCACCACCAGCTCGCCCTCGCCCCCCCGCCCCACCGGCGCGTCATCGAGATCCACCACCCGGCAGCGGAGGTGTGAGCAGGCATGGCCGATCGGGTATGGGACCGTTCTCTCGGCGGGAGTAGTGGGCGGGAGCTCGAGAAAAGTACAGACGTTGGTTTCGGTGGGACCGTACAGATTGAAATATCGCGGTGAGGGCCACAAGGCGCGCACCGCGCGGAGCTGGGGAACCGGAAAGACCTCGCCGGCGAACAGGACGGTCCGCAGGGCGCCGAAGTCGTGGCGGTCGAGTTTCCCGTACTGCGCCAGGAGGCTGAGAATCGATGGCGTCGAATACCAGATCGAGATCCGCTTCTCGGCGATGAGCGGCGCCAGCCGAAGCGGATCCTTCCCGAGCTGCTCCCGGATCAGGACCAGCGTGGCACCGTGCTTCAGGCTGAGGAATACGTCCAGGATCGATAGATCGAAGTGGAGGGGAGCGTGCGAAGAGCAGACGTCGGCCTCGGTAGGGGAGAACGCCTCGGAACACCACCCCACGAAACTCAGGGCGTTCCGATGGGAAAGCATGACACCCTTCGGGCGCCCGGTCGATCCCGAGGTATACAGGATGTAGGCGAGCGCGTCCGCACCGGGGTGAACCGTGGTGGTCGCCGGAGCGGGCCGCGCGGTCTGCTCACGGTCCAATGCGGACCGGATCGGAATCGGCCCGGAGCCCTCATCAAGCAGCAGCAGGGGCGGCAGGGCGCCCAGGACGCCCAGCTCACGGCGCAGGGCCGCTTCGAGCCGGGCCTCGGTGAGAATGGCGGCGACCGAGCAATTGTTGAGAATGTAGGCGCATCGCGGCGGAGGCGCGTCGGGGTCGACCGGGATGTAGGCGGCGCCCCGCTTCAGGATGCCGAAGATCGACACGATCGCGTCGATCGACTTCCCCATGTAGATCCCCACCCGGTCGCCCGGCTGAACGCCCAGAAACGCCAGCCGGTCCCGCAGGCGGTCCGAGAGCCGGTCGAGCTCTTGGTACGTTATGGTGGCGACACCCGGATCGTCCACGGCAACCTTGCCGCCGAACTTTCCGGCCGAGCTGGCGAGGAGGCCGTGCAGGCTTTCCACCTGGATCACGGCTTCGCCGAAAGCTTGGACTGGACCATCCGGGCAATGTCCTCAAGCGTGCCGAGCCGGCTGTGATCGACGTCGTGCGCCTCCAACTCTATCCCGTAGCGTTTTTCCAGGAAGGCCACCATGTCAAGGGTCGCCAGGGAGTCGAGAATCCCGCTGGTGATCAGCGCCGTCGTCGGCGTGAGAGCACGGGGGTCCTCCCCCGGGAGATAGGTCTGCAGGATGTACTGCTTCACGTCTCGGACAATCTCGTCCATTTCGATCGTCTCCTCAGGGCGCGGGGTTCCCGTGATCCGCCGGTGCGGCGGGCAGGCGCAGCTCGGCGCGATGTAGCTGGATCAGCTCAAACAGGCGGTTCGCGATCACCCGGTGCCCCGCCGCATTGGGATGATCGTCGGTAACATGAATCCGAAGCGCGGGCTTGTCCCGGCCTTCCCAGAGCCCGTACAGGTCGAACACCAGGAACCCGGCGGTAGCCGCCTCCCGGACGGTGCGGGCGGCTCTCGGTGGCTCATCGACGACGTTGGTGAGCCCGAGGAACACCGGGACCGCGCCGGCCTCGCGCACGTCGTGCACCAGTTGCCGCTGCGTCCAGGCGGCGAGCGAGTCGGCGGCCATTCGAAGTTTGCGCTCTCCCTCCGCCCACGGCATTCGGGTGGCGATGCCCATCCCCCCGAGCGCCCTGCGCACTACCTGGAACGGGACCGCGACGCCTGAGTCGCCGAGCGCCTCGACCCCGACCTCGCGAACCAAGGAATCCAGACCCGGAAACGGGATCGGAACCCTCCGGCTCAGCGCCTCGAGAAGATGGCTGACGATGTGTCCTGCAAACTGTGTTTCGTCGGTGACGAATACCACATCGGGGCGGAACTGGCGCGCGCGATCGTGGAGCATCATGAGTTGATGGGTCATCGCGGTGCCCGCCACGCCGAAGTTGAGCACCTCGTACCGGGTGGAGGATCCCGAAGGGACCTGCCGGTTGAGCAGGTCCTCGAGCAGGTCCGAAAACGTCTCCCCATCCGCCACCCCGGCCCCCATCACGTGGGACGGGCCCAGCACGGCGATCCGAACGGTTCCCGGTGGCTTCTCCAGCGCGACGTCCCGGTCGCGCATGCCCCAGCGGTTGACCGTGAGCGGCTTGTCCATGAAGTCGATTCGGACCCCGGGCGCCAGATCCCCGATGAAAAAGTCGTTCCGCTTCCGGTACGCCTTGGTGTACGCCAGCCCGACCCAGTTCGGCGGCCGCTGGGACTCCGTTGCCCACAGCTGCGCGCTCATTCGGCTGGGGTTGTCCAGCTTCTCGTAGTACCCCTTGTGCTTGAGCGCGGCGTCGGCGGCGTTGAGGGTCGAAGTCTGGAGCCCGATCACCCGCTCAGCGAGGCCCGGGCTGCGATCGGCATAGAGTGCAGGAATCCCCAGCACCAGCAGGCCGGCCAGGGCCGCGGTGGGGTGCACAACCGGGTGGCGGTACCAGGGCGCAGGGGACGGGGCGTCGGTCTCCCGAATGGCCCACGCCTTCCCCGCGAAGAGCAGACCCACCGCGGCCAGCACGGCAACCTTCCAGAGATCTCCCGGCGCGGGATTCCCGGCCACCATCCACATCGTGAGCCAGCCGGTCACCGAGTCCGCGCTCCAGAGCGACCAGAGCACACAGATCACCGTGAAGGTGGCTGTCACCCGGAGGGCCCGCGAGAGGCTCCAGCCGGACTCGGGCGCCAGCGTACGCTGCCGCGGCCGGGCGGTCTCGCGGAGCGAGCCGATCACGACCAGCGCGCCCAACAGTCCCCAAAACAGTACATCCTGGAACGCAAGGGGGAATCCGCCTCGGAGCCAGAACCACTGGTAGGAATGCAGAATCCAGGTGACCAAGAACACCAGCACCGTCGCACCGATCAGCGCGGTGCGGTTGCCGCGGCGACGCAGCCGGAAGAAGCTGGGCATATACACCAGCTTCATCATGAAGTCCTTCCAGTAGATGTTGATCCGGCGCCAGAAGTCCGTGAAGCTCGGGGCGAGGAAGTACAGATGATGGGTCTCCGGCAGCCGGAATCCATACAGGTGGAGCAGGCCGGTGATCAGGTGAAACTGGCCCGACACCCGGAGGTAGAGCAGAAACGTCGCGAGAAGGAACTGAACCAGGTCGCCGAGGGTGGTCAGCTGCGTCGGAACGACGGTCAGATAGAGATACACGAACCGGTAGAGGATCAGGTGGATCAGGCCGCGTACGATCCATCGCATCCCGGTCTGGTAGATCCCGGTTTCCTCGCGATCGTAGTGGGTCCGGGCAAATGTGGCGTAGTCGATGACCGGATACAGCGGGAAACAAACGTTCGGCAGCATGAAGAAATAGGCCAGCGTTCGGCTGGGCGAGCGCGGGGCGTCGTCGTACTTCAGGGTGTACAGGTACAGCGCCAGGCGAAACATGAACATGGACGCCAGTACCGGCCAGATCACCGCCGACCACGGGGCGGGAAGCAGCTCCATACGCCAGACGGCGAAGAGCGCACCGACCCCGACCAGCAGTGCCACCCGCACCACCAGGCGAACCGGCAGGTGGCATATGCCGATAAGAACCAGCCCGAGAACCAACACGAACAATCCGTCCCGCGGACCCAGCGCCAGGGGCAGGGTGGCGATCGACAGCGCGGCGAAGAACGGCAAGCGAAACCGCACCGGCAGCAGGGCATGGACCACGAATCCCCCTGCGGCGAGCGACAAGATTCGGAAGAACGTCTGGCTTTCGATGTGGAATTCGCGGACGACCAGTAGCGCCAGCACCAGCTGAACGCTCGCCAGTGCGATGGCGGCGAGGCGGCGGGGCCGTTCAGGGGCAAGCGCAGAGATCATGCAACACCTGTCGGACCGTGGCTACGCCAGGCCATCGGCGTTCCTCGGCGTGAGGGAATAAACGAAGACCAGGTCGGGCTCTGAGACTATGGGCCGATAGACGGCTGGAAGACCCACCGCAAACATAGCGCCAGTACGCCGGACGGGCTGTCGCGAATCCCAGGACCGGATCTCCCCCGCGCGCGAGCGCGGGTATATTCCTCACTTCCTCTGACCAGAGTCCCAGTGCGCGCAATCGTCAAGACGGCCCCCGGCCCTGGCATGGAGGTTCGGGAGGTCCCTACCCCAGCGTGCGGGCCCAGTGACGTGCTGATCCGGGTGCACGCGGCCGGCGTCTGCGGAACCGACCTGCACATCTGGGAGTGGGACGCCTGGGCCAGCGGCCGGCTCAAGCCGCCGGTGACGATCGGCCACGAGTTTGCCGGCGAAATTGCGGCCCTCGGCCCCGAGGCGGCGGCGGAGGGCCTCCTCGCGATCGGGGACCAGGTCACCGCCGAAGGACACATCGTCTGCGGGCACTGTCTGCAGTGCCGTACCGGCCACGCCCATCTCTGCAGCCGCACCCGCATCATCGGGGTGGACCGCGACGGCGCCTTTGCCGACTACATCGCGATGCCGGCGTCCAACGTCATGAAGCTCGACGGCATCCCGATGGACATCGGGGCGATCATGGACCCGATCGGCAACGCGGTCCACACCGTCCTCGAAGGCGGCGACGTCCCCGGCAGCACGGTGTTCGTGCTCGGCTGCGGGCCGATCGGGTGCTTTGCCTGCGGCGTGGCCAAGGCCGCCGGCGCCTCGCTGGTCGTGGCGAGTGACTTCAACGACATGCGGCTGTCGCTCGCGAAGAAGATGGGCGCCGACGTGACCCTCAACCCGGGCCGCGACGACGTCCTGGGCCGGATTCGCGAACTGACCGGCGGCGACGGCGTGGACCAGGTGTGCGAGATGAGCGGGCACCCCGCCGGCCACAGCCAGGCCTTCGCGGCCGCGCGGCTGGGCGGCCGGGTCAACCTGCTCGGCACCCCGAGCCGGACCACCGAAGTGGACTTTGCCCGCGACGTGATCTTCAAGGGGCTCACCCTGTACGGCGTGACGGGACGAAAGATGTACACCACCTGGCAGCAGATGGCTCGCTTCCTCAGGAACGGCCAGCTCGACCCGCTCCCGGTCGTCACCCACCGGTTCCCCCTGGAGCGGATCGCCGATGCGATCGGCGTCATCAAGGACGGCAAGGCCGGCAAAGTCATCCTGGAGATCGCCCGGTGACCGGCCCGCTTGAGGACCGCCTGGTCCAGAGCATCGAACAGTTCAAGCGGGACGGAGTCTACAAGCGGCTCAACCACCTCGAGGGCCCCCAGGGTCCCCGGGTGCGGATGGAGGGGCGGGGCGAGGTCATCATTCTCTCGTCCAACAACTACCTGGGCCTGTCCAACGAGCCCTCGGTGGTCGCGGCCGGCAAGGAGGCTCTCGACCGCTACGGCGCCGGGACCGCCTCGGTGCGGTTCATCTGCGGCACCTTCACCATCCACCGCGAGCTCGAGAAGGTCCTCGCGGAATTCGTGGGAACCGCCGCCTCCCTGTCCTTCGTCAGCTGCTGGAACGCCAACGAGGCGCTGCCCACCACCGTCCTGACCGAGAATGACCTGGTCCTGAGCGACCGGCTGAATCATGCCTCGATCATCGACGGGATACGCCTGGCCAAGGCCATCACCAAGTGCCAGACCGGTGTCTACGAGCACAGCGACCTGTCCGACCTCGAGGCCAAGCTCGCCGCGGCGAAGGACCGCCAGGTCAAGATGGTGATCACCGACGGCATCTTCTCGATGGAAGGCGCCATCGCAAACCTCCCGGGACTGGCCGAGGTCTGCCGCAGGCACCGCGCCGTCCTGGTGGTGGACGACAGTCATTCGACCGGCGTTCTGGGCAGGACCGGCCGCGGCACCGCCGAGCACTTCGGCATGCTGGGCCAGATCGATGTCATCACCAGCACGCTGGGGAAGGCGCTGGGAGGCGCGGCGGGAGGATTCGTCGCCGGCTCCGAGGCGCTCTGCGACTATCTCACCCAGCGGGGTCGCCCCCAGCTCTTCAGCAATGCCTTGCCCACCACCGTGGCCGGAAGCGCCATGGCGGCGGTCCGCTTTCTCCAGGCCCACCCGGAACGGGTCACGGTTCTCCGCGAAAACGTCCGGTATTTCCGGGAGCGCCTCACCGAAATCGGCTTCAAGCCACTGGCCGGAGAGACCCCGATCGTCCCGGTGATCATCGGCGAAACCGCCGCCGCGATCAAAGTCAGCGAGCTGCTGCTCGACGAGGGCGTCTTCGTCACCGGATTCGGATACCCCGTCGTCCCCCAGGGCACCGCGAGGGTCCGCTGCCAACTCTCGGCGGCTCACAGCCGGGACGACCTCGATCAGGCACTCGACGCGTTTCGCCGGGTGGGGCGGAAGCTCGGATTGATCTAGCCGGGCAGGGTCATCCAGGCCTTGTGGCCTTTTGCCGAAAGGATGCGTTTCGGGAGGCCAAGTCGCCCCGGACCGTCGAGAACCGGGCAGGCGGCTCGGGAAACGTCTCCGGATGGCTCTAGTACAAGTAGCGGTATTGCAATAACTTACATAGCAGCTTTGCGATGGATCCTCGGCCGGCCGGCCCGCCGGATCGTCGTCCGGGGCCGAAACGCTCTCCGAGCACGGGGTTTGCCGTGTTCGGGCTGGACCGGGTGGCTCATGCCCCCCTCATTCCATCGAAGAATCGATCCTCAACAGTACCGACTTCCCCGTTCGGAGGAACACAGATGCGCATCCTCTCCCGAGCCATTCCGCTGCTCGCCCTCACGGCGCTCGCCGCGGCCAACTCGGTCCAGGCGCAATCGGCGAGTTCCAAGGCCACCGACATCGCCCAGGTTCGCGACAACCGCTTCAAGTGGTTCTTTGGAGCCCAGGTCGGCGCGATGCTGTTCGAAACCCCGATGCAGACCCAGACCGGTGTACCGGCCTTCGGCGCCCACGTCGCGGTGGTGAACCGGCGCGGCGGTTTGATGGTCGGAGTCGACGAGGGCATCGGCAGCGGCGACAGCTCTTCGTTCGTGGACTCGGGCAGCGGCGGAATCAATCGGCCGGTCAGCTTCGATCGTCTGCGCCGCTACAGCTTCAACCTGACCGGGTATCCGGTTCGCGGGAAGCTGGAACCGTACCTCGGCGTCGGGTTCGGCCTGCTGCAGGTGATCAATCCGCAGCTCGGCGGTGTCTTCACCTCGCCCACCCAGGCCGCAGAATCGGCCGACGAGGCGGACCAGAAGTCGGCCACGGGATTCATGTCGTTCCTCGCCGGCGTACAGTTCCGGGTCGGCAGGATGGCGGCCTTTGGACAATACCAGATCAGCTCATCGCCGAGCGCGGGGAATCTGCTCCGCGGCCCCGGCCATCTGATCATGGGCGGGCTCCGGTTCTCGCTGGGCAGCTCCAAGGAAGGCGTGAAGGGCGGCGGCTACTAGTTCTTCGGCAGGTCTCTCAGCAGGAACCGAAGCGGCCAGTCCCGGGCCTTCGTGATGCCGATCCTCGGCGTCACGAGGATCTCCCCGACTGGCCGCTTTGACGTCTTCCCCACGACGACGCTCGAGGCCCCCATCCGGACCCCGTCGAGCTCACCGGTGATCCCGAGCGCCTGGGTGAGCTTGCCGGGGCCATTGGCGAGGTTGCGGCTGGCTATGGCGCCTCGGCGGGCCAGCATCAGCCCGGTTCCGGACTCGGGCGCGATGGCCCTGATCAGGACCGCGGAGCCGCCCGCCGGCCCCCGGGCCACCAGGTTGGCGCACCAGTGGATCCCGTAGGAGCGGTAGACATACCAGGTCCCCGGCGGGGCATAGATGCTCTCGTTGCCCGGGTGGCGACGGCCCAGGTACGCGTGCGAGGCGGGGTCGTCATGGCCCAGGTACGCCTCGACCTCGATGATGCGGCCCGAGCAGGGTCGGCCCCCGATGGTAGAAATGATCGTCGCCCCGAGCAGGTCACGAGCGACGACCTCCGCGGGGCGACGGAAGAACGAGGCTGCGAGCGGCTTCACCCGCTCTTCTTGGCCCTCGAGCGCCGGGGCTTCTTCGCTTCGGACGGCGTCGCCTCGACCACGGCCCCGGCCGCTTCCTTCTTGGCTCCTGCCCCTCGCCCGCCGCGCTTGCGAGGCCGTCCACTCGCGGCCGGGGCCGCCTCGGCCACGGTTTCGGCGGTGGGTTCGGCCTGCGGGGCCTTGGGCTCGTCGTCCACCTGCACCATGCCGACCAGAGGCAGCTCGAGCGGCCGGATCGGGGCGCGCGATCCCCGGCGGAACCGGAGGGCGGCGGTGCGGACGGTGGTGTCCGCGCTTCCCGGCGCCGGGGAGGCCGAGCCGTTGCCGTCGGACCCGGTCACCTGCACCTCACCGGAGCCGCTGCTGGCGTTGCGGGCCAGCCCAAGCGCGGTGCGATGGGGTGACACCTCGTAGCTCTGGTCGCCGAGCTGCCGCACATCTGCGATCTCGGCGTCGTTCGCCTGGCGCAGCAACCGGGCAAAGCGCTCGGTATCGAGCAGCGTGTCTTCCTTGCCGTGAAGCGCGGCCATCCGGGCGCGCAGGGCTTCCCCGGCCACCGGGGAGGGCAGCTCGGTGAGTGCACGGGCCAGGAGCTGGAACGCCGCCGCCAGGGTCAGCTGGGCATCGCGCGGCGGCGCCGCGGCTCGGACCGGAAGGGCCGGCGCGGCACCCGCGGTGGTCCGCTCGGTGGCGCCCTCCCCACCCCGGCCGCGGCCCCGGCCCCGGCCCCGACGGCTCCGCCCCTCGGGCCGTTCGGTTCGCTCCGGCGGCGATCCCCCGCGCGGAGCCCGATCCCGATCGGCCGGGGGCGCCTTTGCCGTCTTGCCCGCGGGAACCGTTCCCGGAGCGATCGGCGCCACCTCGAACTGACCGTTGTCGAGCTTGGCGACCTTGAGCAGACCCTTGGCGCCGGCATCGGACACAAACTTGCTGAACCGGTTGAACCCCGCATTGCGCTCGTCGAAATTCGGATCGATCTGCTGCATGACCTGCTTGAGCCGGTCGGAGCGCATGACGTCTCCGTTGCGGGCCATCTGCGCCACCGCCTCGCCCACCAGCTCCCAGGGATCCCGCTGCGCCGACGGTGTGTCGGCTTCCTTGGTCAGCCCCGCGAGATCGCTGTAGGAGTAGTACTCGTCGCAATTCTGGATCAGGAGGTCGCTGGCCGATTCCCGGATGCCGACGCCGATCACGTACTTGCCGTATTCCTTGAGCTTGAGCACCAGCGACGAGAAGTCGCTGTCGCCGGACAGCAGAATGAACGTGCCGATCTCCGGCCGGGTGAACACCAGCTCGGTGGCGTCCACCGCGAGTCGGATGTCGGTGGCGTTCTTCTTGTTGGTACCGAACGCGGGCGCAAAGATCAGATCGATCGATGACTCCGACAGGGGCACGATGTACTGCGGGTATCGGCGCCAGTCCGCGTAGGCGCGCTGGACCGCCACCTTGCCTCGGATGATGTCCGAGTTGAGCAGGGTACGAAGCTCCTTGGTCAGGTCGCTCCGGATACCGAGGGTGACGTTGTCGAAGTCGATCAGGAGGGCGGCGTGCGGGGCGTGATGCACATGCACTGGAACCGGCGGGGGCGCTATATGCGCCTGGGCAGCCTGTCGGCTGGCCCGATGGGACGGGTGACTCACGATTGTGTTGGTCTCCGCGACCCCCTTCCACCGAGCTCCCGCCGCTTCCCGGACCACCCGTAGTGGTCAAGGAACTCGGCAGGGAACCCGGGTACTGGGATCGCTGGCTGATGGTCCGGACTGGGCAGCCCCATTGGCCGCCCACTGTCCAGAGGGCAAACCTAGCTAAGTCATTGTGTTGCCGGTAGGGTCGCTGGTGTTGCGTAGACGCTACAGCCGATCCCGCAAATCGCCGCCAGATGAGGTTTGCACGAGGCTTCCGGGGCTCGGTACCCGGAAACACCCCACGCTGAGATTGTCCAACCCCATGCTGTTCATACGGTTGTGATTCCAGAGCCGGCACGTCACGGGCTGGGAGCGCCCAGGCGGCCATTGGCATACGAGTCGCAATAGGGACCGGTGCGACAGGATTCAGATTCATACTCGGCAAACCAAAGTGAGTTGCGAATGCCAGGGACGATCGCAGAGGAGATTCGGGCCATTCTCGGGACGCACGGACGGCTGTCCGGCGACGTTTCCAGGCTGGAGGATTCCAGCGACCTGTATCAGGCCGGCCTGACGTCCCATGCCACCGTCAACCTCATGCTGGCGTTGGAAGAACGCTTCGACGTGGAGTTCCCCGAGCGCCTGCTTCGTCGCGGCGCATTTGCCAGCATCGCCGCCATCCGGACCGCGATCGAGGAACTGGTCGGGGCGCGCGCGTGAGCCGCAACGCCGTGCGTCCGGAGCCCCTCAAGGTGGCGCAGCAGATCGGGGCCGGCGTCGCCGGCCCCGCGGCGGATTCGGTCGACCGGGAGGCGCGTTTTCCCGCTGAGGCCTTTGCGGCGCTTCGCGCCGAGGGAATGCTCTCGGCGCTGGTGCCGGAAAAATTCGGCGGGCGCGGCTGCACCCTCTCGGAGGTCGCCATGGTGTGCCAGATCCTCGGCCGCCACTGTGCCTCGACCGGGATGATCTACGCGATGCACCAGATCCAGGTCGCCTGCCTGGTGCGCCATGGCCAGACCTCAGAATACCTGCGCGGGTATCTCGCCGACCTCGCCACCCACGAATGGCTGTTGGCATCCGCCACCACCGAGATGGGAGTCGGCGGCGACGTGCGGACCAGCATCTGCGCCGTCGAGCGCGCCGGGGGCAGGTTCACGATCGCGAAGGAAGCTCCGGTCATCTCCTACGGGGAAGAGGCGGACGGCATCCTCCTCACCGCGCGCCGCGCGCCGGATGCGGCCGGGAACGACCAGGTCCTGGTACTGCTTCGGCGCGGCGCGGTGACCCTGACCCGCACCGGTGGCTGGGACTCGCTCGGGATGCGGGGAACCTGCAGCCTGGGATTCACGCTGGTGGGCCAGGGCGACGCGGATCAGATCCTCCCGGTACCGTACAGCGACATCTCCAGCCAGACCATGCTCCCGGTATCTCACATCCTGTGGAGCTCGTTGTGGCTCGGCATTGCCAGCGACGCCGTCCAGCGGGCTCGCGCCTTCGTCCGCAGCGAAGCCCGCAAGAAACCGGGTACCGTACCCGCGAGCGCGCTCCGGCTGGCCGAGGTCGTGGCGGAGCTGCAGACCATGCGGGCCGTGGTCGAAGGGGCGCTCGCCGAGTACGAGCGGTCGCTGGACGACCTTGATACCCTTTCGAGCCTTGGGTTCGCGCTGCGCATGAACGGGCTCAAGGTCAACGCCTCCCGTGCCGTCGCGGACATCGTGGGCCGCGCGCTCGGAGTGACCGGCCTGGCCGGCTACAAGGCCGACTCCAAGTACGCCCTGGGCCGTCATCTTCGCGATGCCCACGGCGCCGCGCTCATGATCGCCAACGACCGGATTCTGGCGGCCAACGCCTCGATGCTGCTGGTTCAGAAGGACGACTGACATGGGGGCCGCCGGGGAGTTCCGCGACGGGCTGATCCGCCACGGACTGCTGATTCCGACGGGGGTGGACGGCGTGTACGGTCGGAGCGCCGAATTCGAGGACACCGTCGAGCGGCTCGACGCGATGGTCAGCGAGCTGTGCCGCCCCGATGCACCTACCGTCATGCGGTTTCCGCCGGTGCTCAACCGCGCCCACATCGAGAAGAGCGGCTACCTCAAGTCGTTTCCGCAGCTGCTGGGATCGGTCCACAGCTTTGCCGGCAACGACGCGGCGCATCGCGCCCTGCTCCACGCGGTCGAGTCCGGTGAAGACTGGTCCGCGGGGCTGCCCCAGGCCGGCGTGACGCTCACCCCGGCCGCCTGCTATCCGGTCTATCCCGCGCTCGCCGGCACTCTCCCCGAGGAGGGGCGGATTGCCGACGTGCTGTCCTATTGCTTTCGCCACGAGCCCTCGGGAGACCCGGCGCGAATGCAGGCGTTCCGGATGCGGGAGAATGTCCGGTTGGCCGATCCGGCCCGGGTACAGGCATGGCGCGACGTCTGGTTCGAGCGCGCAACGGCGTATACCGGACGGCTGGGCCTCGACGCCCGGGTGGAAGCGGCCAACGACCCCTTCTTCGGCCGGGGCGGCAAGCTGCTCGCTCAGAGCCAGCGGGACCTGCAGCTCAAGTTCGAAGTCGTGACGGCGATCGCCAGCGCGGAACAGCCCACCGCGATCATCTCGCTCAACTACCATCAGGACCACTTCGGCCTGGTATTCGGCATCACCACCGCGAGCGGCCAGCCGGCCCATACTGCCTGCATCGGATTCGGCCTCGAGCGCATCGCCCTGGCGCTGTTCCGGTCCCACGGATGGAGTCGTGAAGGCTGGCCGTCCGGCGTGCGGAAAGCGCTGGGTCTGTGATGGTACGGATCCGGGATCTCGACTTGGGGACCTACGTCCCCCACGCGACCCATTCCGCCGACCGGGCCTGGCTCGAGTCGAACTGCTACGTCGATCTGTGGACCGAGCTGCTTCACGCCAATGGATTCGAGCCGCTGGCCTGCCTGCCGTTCCTCGCCGCCAACGACCTCGAGGGGGACCAGTGGACCTTCTTCAAGTTCCCGCTCGCCGACCTGGAGCGGCTTTATGGCATCGAGGTCATCGAGCTGAACATCTGGCGGCCGCTCCTGACCCATGTCGAAGAACAAATCGGCATGGGACGCCCGGTCATCGTGGAGACCGACGCCTGGTACCTGCCCGATACCCGCGGAATCAGCTATCGGGCCGAGCACGTCAAGACCTCGATCGGCATCCAGATGCTCGATCGGGCGGCTCGGCGGCTGGGCTACTTCCACAACTCCGGCTATTTCGAGCTGGCCGGCGAGGACTTCGACGGAACGTTCGGTCTGGACGGCCGACTTCCCCCCTACGTGGAAGTGGCCAAGCTGGGCGCTCGGCCGCCGGTCCCTGACCCGGCACTCGCCGACGTTTCGCGCGAGCTCCTCCGCGAGCATCTTCGGCGACTTCCGGCCGCGAATCCCTTCCGGCGCTACGCCGACCGGTTCGCAGCCGACCTGGGATGGCTCGCGAAGCAACCCCTCGATGCCTTTCATCGCTACGCCTTCTCCGGTCTCCGCCAGTGCGGAGCCGGCTTCGAGCTCTTCGCGATATACCTGCGCTGGCTGGACGCCCGAGGCCACCCCGGGCCGGCCGCGGCGATCGAGGCATTCGAGGGAATCGGTTCAATGGCCAAGGCACTGCAGCTCAAGACCGCGCGGTTTGTCACGTCGCGGCGGGAGTTCGATCCGGCCCCGTTCATCACGGAGATGGGCGACCGATGGCAGCTCGGCATGGACGCCCTGACCTCTCGGTTAGGCCACTAGTGGCGAGTCCCGGCCTGATGCTCTCCGGCTCCCCCTCCCTGCAGGCAACCAGTCTGCTGACGGGGGAGTGGGCGGTCGCGAGCCTTCCGTCGGCAACCGCTCGGTCCCCCGAGGACCTGAGCCGGTGCACGGTGGACTGGCTGGAAATCCCCGGCCCCATGACGGTGGCGGCGGCCTACCGGGCGATCGGCAGGGGGGACCTCTTGAGCGGGCGCGATCTCGATGACGACGACTGGTGGTTCCGCTGCCGGTTTCGCTCCCCGTTCGACTCGCCCGCCGGGAGCCTCAGATTCGAGGGACTCGCCACGTTGGCGGATGTCTGGCACAATGGCGCGCACCTCCTTGGCTCGGAAAACATGTTTCTGGCCCATGAAGCCGGCATCACGCTCTCGCCGGGTATCAACGAGCTCCTGATGCGTTTTCAGGCGCTCAATCCGCGACTCAGCGAGTCCCGGCCGAAGGGGCGCTGGAGAACGGCTCTGGTCTCCCGCCAGCAGCTCCGTCGCTATCGCACCAGCCTCGTCGGACGGATCCGGGAGTGGTGTCCGCCAATTGCCCCGGTCGGTCCGTGGAGGTCGGTGGGTCTGGCGCCCCGCGCGCCGCTGCGGGTCACCGCGGCTTCACTGGCTTCAGAGGTGGACGGTCAAACCGGAATCGTCCGGGTGCGGGTACGGCTCGGAACCGACCGGGAATTCCCGGTCGAGGAAGCGGTGCTCGCCATTGGAGCGACGCGAGCGCGCCTCGACCTGTCGGCCCCGGAAGGCGACGGCACGCTGGAAGTGCGCGGCACGGTGCGGGTCCCCAACGCCGAGCGATGGTGGCCGCACACCCATGGCGAGCAGCCGCTCTACCCCGCGCGGCTCACGGTCACGACCGGAGGCCGGAAGCACCAGGTTTCGTTGGGGCGGATCGGCTTCCGCACCATCGCCGTGGATCGCGGCGCGGATGGCAAAGGGTTTTCCCTCGTCATCAATGGGGTCCCGATATTCTGTCGCGGCGCCTGTTGGACACCGCTCGACATCGCGAGGCTCGGGTCGGAACCCACGGAGTACGACACCGCCTTGCGGCAGGCGCGCAGCGCGGGCATGAACCTGCTCCGGGTCGGCGGCACCATGGTCTACGAGACCGATGCGTTCTATGACGCCTGCGACGAGCTCGGGATCCTGCTATGGCAGGACTTCATGTTCGCTAACCTGGACTACCCCGCTGACGACGAGCGGTTCATCGGTTCGGTGGCGCAGGAGGCGGGGCAGCAACTGGCCCGGCTCGGTGGACGGCCGTCCCTCGCGGTCCTCTGCGGAGGGAGTGAGGTGGAGCAGCAGGCCGCGATGCTCGGACTCCCGAGGGAACAGCCGGCGGGTGGACTGGTGGTGGAGACGCTGGCCCGATGCTGCCGCGAGCTCGCGCCGGACATCCCCTGGGTGCCGTCGTCCCCCACGGGGGGGACCCATCCGTTCCAGGGGAACACCGGGATCACCCACTACTACGGTGTCGGCGCCTATCGCCGGCCGCTCGAGGACGCCCGGCGGGCCGGGGTACGCTTCGCCTCCGAGTGCCTGGCGTTCTCAAACCTTCCTGCACTGGTGCCGGAGGCGGGGCCCGACGTCGTCGGGCGACTCAATACCCCCGCCTGGAAGGCGTCGGTGCCGCGGGACCCCGGCTCCAGCTGGGACTTCGAGGATGTGCGGGATCACTACCTCGCGCGGCTCTTCGACGTCGATCCCGCGAGGCTTCGCGCCGACGCGCCCTGCCGCTACCTCGAGCTCGGCGGCGTCACCACCGGAGAGGTAATGGAACGGGTCGTCGGGGAATGGCGCCGCCCGGAATCCACCTGTTCGGGGGCGATCATCTGGTTCCTTCGCGACCTGGAGTCCGGCCCCGGCTGGGGCGTGGTGGACTCCACCGGCAATCCAAAGCCGGCATGGTGGTATCTCCGCCGGGCCTTTGCGCCGGTCGCGCTGTTCGCGAGCGACGAGGGACTCAACGGGCTCTACTGTCATGCGGTCAACGACACGGCGACCCCCCTCCAGGCCGAACTTGGCGTCACCGTCTATCGGGAGGGCCGCATCCCGATCGCGCGCGGCAGGGGCTCCGTGACACTCCCCGCGCGCGGCGCCGCCACTCTCCACGTCGACGCCCTCCTCGCGGGCTTCCACGACCTGACCTACGCCTACCGGTTCGGGCCTCCCGGACACGACGTGATCGCCGCACGGCTGGAGGACCGGGAGGGCGTCCTGCTCGGGACGGCGTTTCACTGGCCGGTCGGGCTTCCCAGCGGCCAGGTTGACGACCTCGGCCTCGTCGCCAGTGCCCAGCCGATGGAGGGGGGATACCTGCTCACCCTGGAGTCCCGGCGAGTGGCCTTCGCCGTGGGCATCCACGCGGATGGCTTCCAGCCCGGGGACAACTGGTTCCACCTCGAGCCGGGCGCGCCCCGCACGGTACCGCTCGTGCCAACCGGAGCGCCGCGGCGCCTGGACGGTCTGGTGCGGGCACTGAACGGCCTCGGGGCGATTCCCATCCAGGTGCGCCCGTGATGAGCGCCCAGCCCGTCTGGTTCGGCCCGACCCGGCGCGAGCTGTTCGGCTGGCACCACCCGGCGCTCGGACCGGTGCGGCGCCGCACGGTGGTCGTGCTGTGCCCGCCGATCGGCTATGACTACATGTGCGCGTATCGCAGCTGGCGCATTCTCGCTGAGCGGTTGTCGGGAACCGGATTCGGGGTGTTCCGGTTCGACTACCTGGGTACCGGCGATTCGGCCGGGTCGCCCGAGGATCGGGGGCAGCTGCGGGCGTGGGTGGACAGCATCGGGCTCGCGGTGGCGGAGGCCCGGCGCCAGACCGGCGCCGAATCCGTCGCGGTGGTCGGGTTCCGGCTCGGAGCCACGCTGGCCGCGACCGCGGCTGGGTCTCTCGGACCAATCGCCGACCTGGTCCTGTGGGATCCGTTCCGGACCGGGAAGGCCTATGTCCGCGAGGTGCGCGCGCTGGCCCAGCTGGGACACATCAGCGACGACGAGGTTGGCGACGACCTGAGTGTCGCTGGCTTCCTGGTCACCGGCGAGACCGCCGCCGACTTGAGCGGGGTCGACCTGGGTGCGCTCACCAAGCCGCCGTCCACCCGGACTCTCATCATCGAACGGGATGACCGCCCCGCCGACGGCCGACTCAGTTCCCATCTCCGACAGCTCGGCGGAGCGGTCACCAGTGAGCGACTGCTCGGCACCTCCAGCTGCCTGGTCGAGCCCATGACCTCGGTCGTCCCGGAGGTCATTTTGAACCGGGTCGTCGGCTGGCTGGAGCAGGGCCACCCGGGGGCACCGCCCGAAGCGGCCCCGCCTGCGCCGCCGGCCACCGCGGCGGCCGCGGGGCTTTCGGAGCGGGCGATCTTCTTCGGAGAGGACCGCCGGCTCTTTGGAATACTGACCGAGCCCACCCTGCCTCGCTGCGGCGCCCCCGCGATCATCGTGCTGAACACCGGCTGTGAATACCACGTGGGGCCGCATCGCATGTTCGTCCCGCTGGCGCGGCGCTGGGCCGGGCTGGGTCACGATGTATTCCGATTCGACCTCGGTGGGATCGGCGACAGCGACGTGCCGGCATCGGTGGCGCCCAACGTGGCGTACCCCTCCCATGCCTTGGCCGACATCCGGAGGGCCATCGAGGCGGTGACCGCGCAGACCGGCGCCGAACGGGTCATTCTGGTGGGAATCTGCGCCGGTGGCTGGCACGCGTTCGCCGCCGCCCGGCACGGGCTCCCGATTCACGGCTTCATCGGGGTCAATCCTCCGCTCTACATTCGGGAGGGCCCGCAATACGGCAGGGAGGATCTTCGAGATGAGCGCGAGGTCCGCCGCTATGCCGAGTCGCTGGTCAGTCCGGAAAAATGGAAGAAGGCGCTCACCGGCAAGGCGAGCGCTCGCAGCTTCATCGGCGTGACCTCGCGGAGCCTGTGGCGCTCCCTCAAGCGGTTCGCCGCCCGCCTGGTCAGGCCGGCAAACGCCGAGGGGCTGCACGCGGACCTGTGCCGGATTGCCGAGCGCGGTGTCGACGCCCTGATGGTCTTCAGTGACACGGACTTGTCGCAGGTATACTTCGAGCTTCGGGCGGGGGACCCCGCCGGGGAATCGGGAAACCGGATTCACGCACGGGTCCTGGCCGAAGCCGACCACACCTTCCGTCCGCTCCTGGCGCAGGAAAAGCTGCGGGATCTGATGGATGATTTCCTGAAGCGGCTCCGGACCGGCGTGGAGCGGCCGGAGACTAAACGCCTGCTAGCGCCGCGATAACCCGCTCACCTGCCTTGCCGTCCCAGCCCTCCGGGCGTCGGGGCTGGAACGTGCCGCTGCCCCGCAACGCCAGCACCGCATCCACCGCGAGGCCG
>JBGPLG010000075.1:0-21205 GCA_041486305.1 Gemmatimonadota bacterium | reverse complement strand
CCGGAGCAATTGCTCCAGCGGGACGTCATTCTGGCGGTCCCTCGCACCACTGCCCTGGCCACCTCCGGCGAGAGCGGTGTATGGAGTCCGCAGGCCAAATCGCTGTCGGCCACTCCGATTCTGGCCATGAAGCGGCTGGCCACCTCGATGTGGTGCGGCTCACTGGAATGAGAGGCGCAGGCGAAGGCAAGCTCGTCCGGCGGGAGGTGGAATCGGTCGGCGGCGCCGTCCAGCACCAGCGGGAGTGCCTGGAACGGCTTCGCGGCGGATCGCCACCAAGTCACGACGTCGGGATCGTCCGCGGCGGCGAGGAGCCGGCCGTCCACGTCCACCACCGCGGCGGCGACGCGATGGACCGATTCGACCAGATCGCCGCGGGTGGCTTCAACGCGCAACGCGGAGGGAATCATCGCGCTACAAAGATAGCGGCGCGGCCCCTCCCCGCGGATTATCTTTCCCCGGAATGTTACGCCTCTCGATCACCCGGCCTGGCGTCTTCCTGTTGCTCGTGCTCCACCCGCTGTCTGCCGCCGCGCAGGCCTCGCCGCTCCTTTCCACCGACGATCCCCGGTATCCGCTCCTCGAGCATTTGATCGCGAGGGGAGAAATTCGCGATCCCTCACCGCTGGTCCGCCCGGCACGCCGCGTAGACCTCGTGGCGACGCTCAAGACATCGCGCGACCCGCTCGCCGTACGTCTCTCGGCGGCTCTCGACGACGGCCCGGCGCGATTCCGGGGGCGCCTGTCGGCGCGCGCCGGAGGACAAGGGTTCACCCAGGGCCGCCGGGACCTCCTTCAAAGCGGCGGAGCGGGTGGTGTCAAAGGCTACGCCGACGTCGCTGGTGCTTTGGTGGCCGGTCCGCTCGTCGTCGCGGTGCGTGGCTCGGCGGAGAACCGGCTCAAGAACGATCCGGACTGGTTCAACCCGGCCGACATCGCTCGAGACGCTGTGGTTCCCCGCCTCGTCGAGGCGTACGCCGCCCTGCAATTCTCCTGGGGCGCGTTTCAACTGGGGCAGGTCGCACGAAATTGGGGACCAGAGGGCGTGCCCGGGGTGGCGGTGAGCGACGCCGGGTATCCCCATCCGGACCTGAGCGTGGAAATCGGCATCCGAGCCGTGCGTTATGTCGCCGTCGCCGCGCGCCTGTCAGGTGGCACCGACCAATCAGGTCGGCAGGTGGAGCGCTACCATGTCCTCCACCGACTGACCGTGCGCGCATCGGATGGCCTGACCCTCGCCGCCTGGGAAGCGGGCATCATGGCCGGGCACCCGGACGAACTCGACGGCCTTACCCGCACGGTGGTGCCGCTCCTGGTGGTGCCCGCCCTCTTCGCCTCGCGGGCGCATCGGAACGAGATGGTGGGAGGAGACATTTCCTGGCGGCCGTCGCCACGTTTGCGGATCGAGGGAGAGCTCGCGATCGATGACTGGAACTTCGCTGCCAACAACCCCTACCCGCAGCGGTGGGCCGGGGCCGTCACTGGCGCCGGGGCGCTCGGCCGGCGGCTCTCCTGGAGCCTGCGCTACAGTACCGCGTCCAGCCTGGCGTTCCGCACCCTCTCTCCCGACGAGAGCTTTACCGATCGGGGGGTGGGAATCGGCCGGCTCTTCCCCGACAACGAGGAGTTCGCGGCGGGCATCGGCGTGCCGGTCGCGGACCGGTGGCTTGTCAGCCCCCGGGTGGCGATCTTGCGGCAGGGCGAAGGGCGGATCCAGGATCCCTTCCCCACGCTGGCGGAGGCCGCCCTGGTACCGGCTCGCTTTATCGGGACGCTCGCGACGTCATTCTGGGCGGGTGCGGCCGTGGCGGGATGGCAAGGGCCTTCGCCTTGCAAGGAGCGGCGGGCCTGCGCCGAACCACCAACTTCGGCCACGTCGCTGGTCGCGGCAGAATGTCCTTTGAGGCCCGCTTCACCGCCACTCTCGGACTCAGCCTCCAGGGGGGGCATCGATGAGAGCAACACCCTCGCCGCCGCCGATTGCCCGGGACCGCCTGGTTCAGCTCTTGGACCGCATGCGCAGCCGCCGTCTGGTCGTGATCGGGGACGTGATGCTCGACCGCTACCTGATCGGGGACACCGACCGGCTTTCGCCGGAAGCGCCGGTGCCGGTGGTATCGATCCGCGAAACCCGTTGCGCCCTCGGCGGGGCGGCGAACGTCGCGGCCAACGTGGCGGCCATCGGCGCTTCCTGCCGCCTGGTGGGCTCCGTCGGCGACGACAGCCACGCCCGGGCCATTCGGGCGGAGCTTGCCGCGGCCGGTATCGAGGACCGGCACCTGGTCCCGATCCCGGGGCGTCCGACCACCACCAAATCACGGGTTCTCGCCCGGGGGCAACAGGTGGTCCGGATCGACGAGGAGGTCGAGACAGTCGTCGAAGGGCAAGATCAGGAGCGGCTCATCTCCGCCGCACTTGCGGCCCTGGTGGATGCCGACGCGCTGGTGCTCGAAGACTACAACAAGGGCACCCTCAGCGAGGCGCTGATTCAGTCGGCCATCCAGGCTGCGCAGCGGCGGGGAATTCCCGTGGTGGTGGATCCCAAATTCCGCAATTTCTTTAACTTCGCGGGAGCGACGGTCTTCAAGCCGAACCGCCGTGAGCTGGAGGCGGCGTTGGGCGCCACTCTCGATCTCGAGGGGGAAAACGCGTTGCAAGAGGCCCTCGACAAGCTCAAGGTCGTCAACCTTCTCCTGACCCTCGGACCCGGTGGGATGATGCTGGTCACGAAGAACGAGACGACGGCGCACATTCCGAGCCTGGCGAGGGCGGTATTTGACGTTTCGGGCGCGGGGGACACGGTCACCGCCTGGGTGGCGACGGCACTCGCGGGAGGAGCTTCGGTGCGAGAGGCCGCCCACATTGCCAGCTTTGCGGCGGGCCTCGAAGTGGCCAAGTCGGGAGTCGCAACGGTGGCCCCGGCGGAAGTGCTCGCGGTGCACGAGGAACGGCACGATACCCTCGGGCGCCTGCGCAGAGGCGGGGTCCTTTAGCACGGTTGACCGTCGCCGCCGCCGCGGTTAACGTCCTCCTCCCTTGAACCAGGGCGATTAGCTCAGCTGGTTAGAGCGCGCGCCTCACATGCGCGAGGTCGGGGGTTCGAGCCCCTCATCGCCCATTCGCCGCTCATCGGAACGTCGCCGTGAAGACGTCCTCCTCAACTCGGTTCGCGGCGACGTCCAGGTCCATCGTAGCCACGAAGGCCAGCCCCAACCGGCCTCGAGCTTCGAACAACGCGGCATGGCTGAGGGCCGCGTAGGGGCGTCCGAGCCGAGGAAAGCCGCCGAGCAGCAACTCCTGACGCAGGCTCATCACCTCCCCCAACCCCAGATCAGGCCCTAAGCGCGCGACCCGGACATCTTGCGTCGAGTTTTCGGCCCAGCTCAGATACACCGTGCCGGACACGACGACGAGGCTGGGACTCGTGACTCCCCCTTCCGCAAAGCTCACCTGCCGTCGGTCCAGTTCGCCCCAATCGGAATCGAATTCCTTGAGGACGACATTGTACACCGGGGTGTTCGTTGAGGACTCGCCCACTTTCGACGCATAGGCCAACAGGAATCTGGCTCCATGGGGACCGTCCCACCGGATCAGGGACGGGGTGATTTCCCAGCCTCTCTCGCTCGACCCGGTGAGATCGAGGCGCCGCACCAGCCGTCCCTCGCGGTCAAGGACCCTCGCCTCGATATCCTTGTCGTCGTACGCGTCCGGGGCGGGGCGATCGGCGTGGTAGTATCCCCAGGAGTCCACGACGACGATTTGATTTCGCCCCGGAATCGTGACAAATGTCGGCGAGGAATGATTGATGGGCGGAAGCGGCCCGAAATCTCCCCGGGTCACTCGAATCGGTGGGCGCGACGCGTTCGCAAAGCCTGCGAGTGGGAGCAGCTCGATATCGCGCGCCCCGGTTCGGAGGCTCCGGTCCGCGAAGTAATAGGCCAGATACCCGGTGTTGTCGGCCGCACCGGCAGCCGGTCCGAACTGGTTGCCCCACTTGCCGACCGCCGTCGCGGCCGGAGCCAAGGGCTCCCAGTCGGGGCCGAACCGGGCTTCGAGAATCCGGAAATTGTCGTCGAGGGTCGCTCCGGCGTGGAGGTCTCTCGCCTCATCCCAGAACACCAGATAGCCGGTTGCGACGGCGACGACGCTCGGAACGTGGCGCTCCCCCGGACTCGCGGTGATTCGGTGAATCGCGGCCAGGTGCAACCCAGCCGACGACCGGGGGGGAGACGGGCGGGCGGGCGGGCCAGTCGATGTGCCGGCGCAGGAAACAACGGCTGCGAGCATCGATCCGACGCCCCACGGGGCCCTGGAGGGATACCGCCGTCCGTGCATATGGGCCCTGCTGGATTTGAACCAGCGCGCTACGGATTATGAGTCCGCTGCTCTAACCAGGCTGAGCTAAGGGCCCGAGCCGGTCAAAGTTAGTCTGGCGCATTCCAGCCCGCAGCTACCCGGCGGGGCTGAATTCATCCGCCCTTCGCGTTAACTTGCTCGCCGTGCGGGCGCTCATCGTCTCCCATCTCTACGTAGATCCACAGCGCCGCGGCAAGCTCCGCGCCCTCGCAGGCCTCGGCGTCGATCTCCTGGTGGCGGTTCCACATGGCTCCGCCGGACTGGACGCAGGCGTGCGGTTCGCGCCCATCGGAGCACGCGGCGAAGTAGATCGGCCCGATTCGTTGCGGTGGGACCCACGAGCGCTCCGACGGGCGGTTTCGGACTTCCACCCCGACCTCCTCCAGATCGAGGAGGCTCCGGACACCCAGGCGGCCGCGGTCGCTGTCGCCGTCGCCCGGCATCTGCGAGTACCCTATGCGCTCTTCAGCTGGGAGAGCCTGCCGCAGCACCGACGCTTCCTGGCCGCGCGACGGTATCGCAGCATACTCCGCCATGCCGCGGGAGTGGCGGGCGGGAATCGCCTGGCACTGGAACTCCTCACGGCCGGCGCGCCCCACGCCGTGGCCGCGGTGCTCCGGCAGACCGGCGTGCAGCCGGCCCTCACCGTGCCGGAAACGCCGCGGCCGGGGCTTCGGATCGGCTTCGTGGGCCGCCTCGTGCCGGAGCGCGGCGGAGAAACCCTGCTTCGCGCCTGCGCGCAGCTGCTCGGCCCTTGGACCCTCGCGATGGCGGGCACCGGTCCCGAGCAGGAAGCGCTGGAGGCGCTGGCCCAGCGGCTCGGCCTCGCCTCGCGGATCCGCTGGCTGGGTGGGGTGCCCCGGGACAAGCTCGGAGCCCTCTGGGGAGAGATCGATTGCCTGGCGATGCCCTCCCAGACGACGGAGACCTGGGTGGAGCGGTCATCCGACGTACTGCTCGAGGCCATGGCGCGCGGCATCGCCCCGGTGGTAACCGCGGCGGGCGCCCTGCCCGATCTGGTCGGAGCCGCGGGAGTCGTCGTGGCCGACGGCGACGCCCTCGCCCTCGCACTGCAGGAGCTCTTGGCGAATCCGGAGCGCTGCCGAGTCCTAGGCCGGCTGGCCCGGCAGCGGATTCTCGAGGAGTACGTCGACTCCGCCGTCGCGGAGCGGACCCTCGCTTATTGGAAACAGGTTGTGGCAACGGCCCGTCGCCTCACCGCCTAACCCGGACGAGACCCGATGAAGCTCGTGCTGATCGTCACCCTCCTGACCTTGGGCGGCGCCGCTGCCGCGCAACAGCCCAGCCCCGATGTGGCCCGCGCCGTGCTGCAGGAACGCCCCGATCTCGGCGCCACCATCCGGCAGCGCGTCGCGGCCTCCCGAATGACCGCCGAGCAGATCCGGCAGCGGCTCCAGGCCGCCGGATATCCGGCGGATCTGCTGGACCCCTACCTCGACGCGGCCGCGCGTTCCGGTACTGCGCCGAGCGAAGATGTCTACGCGGCCGTGCGGCAGCTGGGCCTGGCGGAACCCGGCGATCCGAGCACCGGCATGGTGGTGCGCGCCGCCCCCCGAGTCCAGGCTCCCGGACTGCAGCGGTTCGGCGCCGATGTCTTCGGTGACTCGACCACCCAGTTCCAGCCCACGCTCGCGGGCCCCGTGGACCGCAACTATCACCTTGGCCCGGGCGACAATCTGGTACTCATTCTGACGGGCGAGGTGGAGGCATCGCACAGCTTGGACGTCAATCGGGAAGGCTTCGTGGTGATTCCCCAGGTCGGCCAGGTGTTCGTCTCGGGGCTCACCATGGACCAGCTCGAGCTCGTGCTGGACCGGCGGCTGGCCCGCGTGTACAGCGGCATCGGCCGAAGCGAAGGAGCCCGAACTCGATACCATGTCACCGTCGCACGGCTCCGAACAAACCAGGTCTTCGTCATCGGGGACGTGGTGCGGCCCGGTTCCTACCAGATCTCCAGCGCCGGCACCGTCCTCACCGCCCTCTACGCCGCTCGCGGACCCGCGGCGACCGGCACCTTCCGCCAGATCGCGATCCGGCGGGGGGGGCGGACCGTCCGCACCTTTGATCTCTACGACTATCTGCTCAAGGGCGACAACGGGAGCGACCTCCGCCTGGAATCGGGTGACGTAGTCTTCGTCCCGGTCCATGGCCCCCTGGTGGAACTTGCCGGCCTGGTGGTCCGGCCGGCGATCTACGAACTGGCCCCGGGCGAAACGCTGCGCGATCTCCTCGCCGCTGCGGGGGGATTCGAGCCCGGCGCACTCCGCCGCCGCCTCCAGATCAATCGGATTCTTCCACCCGCTGCGCGCCGGGGGAACGGGCGGGATCGGGTCGTCATCGACCTGGGACCGGAGCAGTTCGCCGACGGGGCCGCGCCGGCATTCCCCATGGATGCGGGCGACCGGATCACCGTGTTCGGCGTTACCGAGCGGCGGCGAACTTTCGTGACGCTCCGGGGAGACGTCTGGCAGGAGGGTGAGGTCGGATTCACGCCCGGCATGCAGCTGAGCGACGCGCTTCGGCTCGCCGGAGGCGTCAAACCGGACGCGTTCCTCGACCAAGTGCTGATCTCCCGGCTCAACGCCGATTCGACTCGCACCCAGCTGCGCGCTGCCTTCGCCGATTCCACCGGCGCCCTGCGCGCCGACCTCGCCCTCCGCGAGGACGATGAGATCGTGGTGTTTTCCCGGAGCACCTTCCGGCCGGCACGGTACGTCGTCATCACCGGTGCGGTCCGGAAGGCGGGGCGCATTCCGTATCGGGAGGGGATGACCCTACGGGACGCATTGCTGCAGGCGGACGGACTTACCGAAGACGCGCTTTTGGCCGAAGCAGAGGTTGCGCGGCTGCCCACGGACCGATCCAGCGGAACCCTGGCGCACACCATGCGGGTCCCCCTCGACTCCACGTATGTGTTCGACCGCGGGCGCGATGGTCGCTACCAGGGTCCGCCCGGCCTCCCCGCGCCCGCGTCAGGCGCCGCCGGGGTTCCGCTGCTTCCCTACGACAATGTTCTCATCCTGCGCCAGCCCGACTGGGAGCTGCAGCGTAGCGTGGGCGTTGCGGGCCAGGTACGCTATCCCGGCCGGTACGTATTGCGGTCGAAGACCGAGCGACTGGCCGACGTTATTGAGCGCGCGGGCGGGCTGACGCCAGAGGCCTATGCGGCCGGGGTCGAATTCATCCGCACCCAAAGCGGGCTCGGCCGCATCGGCATCGATCTCTCCGGCGCGCTCCGCGACCGGAGCAGCCGGGACAATCTGATGCTGCAGAGCGGAGATTCGGTCTTCGTCCCCGAGTACACTCCCGTCGTGCGAGTGACCGGCGCCGTCAATGCGCCGGCCTCGGTATCATATGTGGAGGGCAAGGGGATGGACTACTACATCGCCTCGGCGGGCGGATACGCCCGGCTCGCGGACAAGGGCCGGACCTTCGTCGTCCAGCCCAACGGCCACCTCGAGGCGGTCAAGGGCCGCTTTCTGCTGGCCGACGGCAAGCCCACGCCGAAGGCCGGGGCGACGGTTACCGTGCCCGCGCGGGACCCCAATGAGAAGCGGGAGCTTCCGGGCATTGTGGGGTCGATTGCCCAGGTGGTGGCGAGTGCGGTTACCGTGATTGTGTTGCTCGCGACTCGTCCGTAGCGGTGATGTCGTTGGCACTGGCACCGGGCTGGTAGTCCGGGACGAGACGCATCAGCATGCTGCGCAGGGTGCCGTCCGAGGCGCCACTCTGCGCGGCCTCGACCAATTCCGAGGCGGCCGCGGAGAGGCCCACCGGCAAGGGAGGCTGCTTGGCCCGCAGGACCTTGGGATGGCCGGTGGGCATGGTAACCTCGGGACCGAAGAAGAGCTCCTCGTAGAGCTTTTCCCCCGGCCGCACTCCGGTGAACACCACGTCGATGTCCCGCCCCACCTCGAGCCCCGACAGCCGCACCAGATCGTATGCCAGATCAAGAATCCGCACCGGCTCACCCATATCGAGTACGAAGATCTCGCCCCCGCGGCCCAGCGCGGCGGCCTGCAGCACCAACTGGGCGGCCTCGGGAATTGTCATGAAGTAGCGCCGCATTTCCGGGTGCGTAACGGTGATCGGGCCGCCCTTTCGAATCTGGTCCAGGAAACTGGGCACCACGCTTCCCCGGCTGCCGAGGACGTTTCCGAACCGCACCGCGACGAAATGCCGCTCGTGGACCAGCGCCAGCTCCTGCACGATCTGCTCGGCCACCCGCTTGGTCGCTCCCATCACGTTGGTGGGCCGGACCGCCTTGTCGGTGGAGATGAGCAGCAAGTTGGCATCGATGGTGACGGCGCACTCCGCCAAGTGTCGCGTCCCGAGCACGTTGTTGGTGATGGCCTCGCAGACGTTTTCCTCCATCAGCGGCACATGCTTGTGCGCGGCCGCATGGAGGATGGTGTCCGGATGCCAGCGTCCGATGAGCTCCTCGCAACGGCGGCGGTCACGGATGTCCGCGATCAGGGGAACCGTTCGCAGGTCGGGATGGGCCTCGCTCAGCTCGCGGTGAATGCGAAAGATCGAGTTCTCGCCGTGCCCGAGCAGGAGCAGCCGCGCGGGGCCCTGCGAAGCCACCTGACGGCAGAGCTCGCTGCCGATGGAGCCCCCCGCGCCCGTCACCAGCACGATGCGGTCCCGGATCATCATGCCGACCTGATGCAGATCAGTCTGCACCGGCTCGCGTCGGAGCAGGTCCTGGATCTGCACCGGCCGGAGACTGGTCACCCGTGCCCGACCGGCGAGGATCTCCGACACCGAAGGAACGGTACGGGCGGGCACCCGAGCGGCCCGGGCGCTGTCCAGCACAGTCCGGAGCATCGGCCCCGGCGCAGACGGCATGGCGATGATCACCTCATGGGCGCCGTGCTCACTGGCCAGACGGGGCAGGTCCTTCAAAGCGCCCACGACCGGCAACCCGTGAAGCCGGCGGCCCTGCTTGGCAGGGGCGTCATCGAGGAATCCGACCGGGAGGATCCCGATCGCTGGATTGGCGAGGAGCTCCCGGGCCACCAGACCCCCGGCGGAACCCGCCCCCACGATCAGCGCGCGCCGCGGCGCCTGGGAAGTGAGCGCGAGGTACGCCCGTCGCGTTGCGAGCCGAACCAGGAACCGCGGCCCGGCAACCAGCCCCACGGTCAGCAGCCCATCCAGCGCGAGGATGGAAAACGGCACTCGCACCGGTACGACACCGAGCGCGGGCAAGGCCCACGCCCCCACCACGAAATTGAGCATTGCCGCGACGAACGTCGCGATCAACACCCGCTCAAGATCCACCAACCCGGCAAACCGCCACATCCTTCGGTACATCCCACCGAACGCGAAACACCCCATGCGAATGGGGAGAGTGGTCAGGGCGTAGTATCCGAGGATGCCCGGATAGGGACTGGGAGGAAGAAACGCTTCGAACCGGAACGCGGACGCCAGCAGAATGGCGAGGACGCCGAGGCTGAAATCGAGCGGCAGGAGGATCTTGTCCGGAAGATCCAGGTCCCATCGCTCGGGCCGGTCCGGGCCCCAATGCGTCGTGCGTTGATCCGGCATTGGCCGTAAAATGGTCAGGAAGCTCCGAGAACGAAAGTGCGTCAGGCGGTGGCCGGAAACCCGGCCGGTCAGGCCCAGCCCCGAAGCGCCGCGACGATGTGCTCACCGGCCCTTCCGTCGCCATAGAGCGACGGCTGTTCCAGCGGACCGGTGGACATCGCGTCCCGGACCGCACCGACCAATCGCTCGACGCTGTCCGCTGGCGCCAGCCGGTTCCATCCCGCCTCGATGAGCTCGGTCCACTCGGTCTCGCCGCGCACCGTCACACAGGGCACACCGTGCCAGAAGGCTTCCTTCTGCACGCCTCCCGAATCCGTGACAATGGCGCGAGCCGCCCCCTCGAGCGACTGCATGTCGAAGTAGCCCAATGGGGAAATGGCCCGCACGCCGGTCTGTGGAAGTCCCGAGGGAAGCTTGTCGATGGCAGCCTGGGTGCGCGGGTGGAGCGGCAGCACGACCGGGAGCTCCGCGCCGAGAATAGCCAGCGCCCCCAGGATAACCTCGAGACGTTCAGGGGCGTCGGTGTTCTCGGCGCGGTGAATCGTCACCAGAAGGTACCCGCCGGGTTGGAGTCCGAATCGGGCCAGTGGCTCCGCCCGGGCCGCGGCATCCCGTCCGGCCGCATGCAAGGAGGCATCGTACATCACGTCGCCGACCGGTACGATGCGGCGTTCGCCCAACCCTTCCGCGCGCAGCTGTCGTTCGGCGCGGTCCGTAGGGGGAAACAGGAGATCCGCGACGTGGTCCGCCACAATGCGGTTGATCTCTTCGGGCATGCTACGATTGAAGGACCGGAGGCCCGCTTCGACATGGGCAATCCGGAGCCCGAGCTTGGCGGCGGCCAAGGCGCCCGCGAGCGTCGAATTCGTGTCGCCGTAGAGAAGCACGCCGCTGGGTCGGAGCTCGAGAAAGGCCCGCTCCAGCGCCTCCATCATGCGTCCCGTCTGGACTGCGTGGGATCCGGAACCGATGTCCAGGTTGAATCGCGGCGCCGGGATCTCCAGCTCTCCGAAGAACACGGCGGACATCTCGGGGTCGTAGTGCTGGCCGGTGTGAATGAGGTCCTCGCAGATGCCATCGGTGCGGCCCAAGACCCGGGACACCACCGCCGCCTTGATGAACTGAGGCCGCGCTCCGACGACGGTTGCCAGGCGGATCAAATCAGGCACCGCCCGATCCAGAGCGCCGCCACGGCATCGCCGAAGCGGCGCGGCGAGCCGGCCAGCGCCCGATCGGAGAACGCCTCGGTGGGGCGAACCCCGGCCGCGAAGAACCCCTCGACGTGCCGCCACGAACCCGACAGTTCCGCTCGAATCCCGGCGCCCAGGCCGGCCGCGACCCACTCGCCGATGCGCACATCGAAACCCCGCTTTGCCCGGGCTTCGGTCAGCTCGCGCGGCAGCCCATCGCGCGCGACCTGCCGAAGCATCCACTTGCCGTAGCCGCCGGCAAGCTTGGTCGCGACCGGGGCGGCAACGGCCCACTCCACCAACCGATAATCCAGATAGGGGAGTCGGCTCTCGACCGAGTTCTCCATGGAGTTCCGGTCTTCGTACCGGAGGAGGGTGGGCAACCCTCCGGTGCTCATGTCCGCGATCTGGCGTCCAGCCAGGCCAAGCGCGGGATCGGCATTGTAGGGAGGCGGTGAGTTCGGAAGCAGCCGCAGCAGAGATCCGGTCGCGCCGCCGCCCAGATGCCGGCGGGCTGCGCCCAGATAGATCCGCCACTGTGCCCGATCGGCCCAGAGAGCGCTCGCCAGTCCGGCCCCGGAGCGGATGATCTCCGACACCGCGCCGCGCCCGAGCGCGCGGAGCCAGCGCCAGGCCAGATACTTCCGGTAACCCATGAAAACCTCGTCGCCGCCCTGTCCGCCCAGCAGCACCTTGACGCCGGCGGCTCGCACGGCACGGAAGACGGCAAATTGCGCGACCACGCTCCCGGTCGAAAACGGCGCATCCTGCGCCATCATGCAGTCCCAGAACAACCGCACCATTTCCTCGGCGCGGGGCCAGACGAACTCGATCCGCATGCCGGTCGTAGCGGCGACGCGAGCGGCCATCGGGCCTTCGCTCTCCGGCCGCTCGGGGTGCCCGAACGTAAACCCGACCAGGCCGTGACGTCCTTCCGCGGCCAGCGCGGAGACCGTGGCCGAATCCACGCCGCCCGACAGGGAGACGGCCACCGGAACGTCCGCCCGAAGCCGAAGGGTTACCGCGCTGAGCAGGCGACTCCGGCACGCAATGATGGCGTCCGCCCGGCCGAGATCGCGGAGCTCGGGTTCGGTGGCAGCCACTCGATCGGCGAGCCGGTAATAGGGCCGTTCCTCCGCGCCCAGCGGGCCCCCCGCCAGCGAGATGCGAACGAAGTGGGCCGGCCGGACTGCCCGAACCCGCTGATACTGGCAGGCCGCCGAGTCATCCTCGAAGAGCGCGTACGCTGTGCCGCGGCCCAGGTAATCCAGGTTCGGCTCCCGGCCCACCCGAACGGCTATGGGACGTGGCGTAGATGCGAACAGGAGCCGGTGGCCCTCGAGGTGATAATGCAGCGGTTTCACCCCGTAGCGGTCCCGCACCAGCAGAAATGTCCGCTCGCTCCGGTCGAGAAGGGCGAATGCGAACATGCCGTTGAGCTTCTGGAAGCACGCGGTCCCCCACGCGGCGTAGGCGGCGAGCAGGACCTCCGTGTCGCTGGTCGAATGGAACCGGTGGCCTTGCGCCCTGAGCTCCGCCCGCAGTTCGTCGTGATTGTAGATCTCGCCGTTGAAAGTAATCCAAAGGCGCTCATCCGCCCCCGGCATCGGCTGGTTGCCCGCGGGTGTCAGGTCGAGAATGGTGAGTCGATTGTGGGCCAGCCAAACGCGCCACTCGCCGCTCACCAGCTCCCGCTCGGCATCGTGATCCGGGCCCCGGCGCGCATTGATGCTCCGGCACTCCCCGGCGAAGCGGGCGAGGGTCGTGTCCTCCCGTCTTCCGATCGCCCCGCCGATGCCGCACATGGTCAGCCCTCCGGGACGAGCGCAGCGGCCGGACCGGGCTCCGCCGCCAGAAGACGGAGGCCCGCTGCCGGCTTCGCCACGTAGACCGCCCAGGGCAGCATGGCAATGGGAACCCAGGACACCGCGCTCATCAGGCCGACGGAGGCGGCGCAGATCAGCTCGAGGCCCGCCATCCGCTTGACCAGCGGCAGCGGGCGTGCCCGGGTGTTGAGCGATTGATAGCGTACTCGCAGCGCGAGAATGAGATAGGTGCCGAGGACGAGAACGAGAGCGGCCGGAGAGACCAGCCCGGGGGGGCCATTCCCTCGGGGCCGCCAGAGGGCGATGAGCAGGCCGCCGGCGGTGACCAGCGCGAGCGGCAGCGAACCGAGCCAGCGACCGTCCATCACGGGGCTGGAGGTCCGCTCCCCGTCGGCCCAGCGGCGAACCCGTGATGCGATATAGCTGTCGACGAATACCGCGCGGATCGTTTCGGTGGCCCGGAGCACCAGCACGAAGGCGGAGAGCGTGCCGGCGGGGGCGGCCAGCAGGGCCGTGCGCAGAAAGAGCTGGGTGGCCTGAGTTCCGGCGGCCCCAGCCACATGCCAGAGGACGGGAGGCATCGCCTCGGACACGCGAGGCGCGGGTTCCAGACTGGCCCGCTCGCCCGAAACAAAGAGCAGCCCCAATGCGATAAGCTGCACCAGCGGTGCCAGGAGGAAGAGTCCGACCACCCGCGCCGAGAACGCCTCGGGAGCCGCTGCGGGAACCAGCAGACCGAGCACGATCAGCACGTTCGGGAGCACCGTCACGGAGTGAACCGGGAGAAACGGGCCCGCCCGCTGCCGACGCGGCAACACCCAGGCGAACCCGAGATTCGCGGCTCCCGCGCAACCCGCCGCGAGCAGCCAGGCTCTCGGAACCAGATCGCTGCCCCAACCGTAGAGAATTGCGATGAGCGCCGCGGTGAACGCAATGCTCCCACCGACCAGCGCACCCAACCCGACCCCGATGCGCCGTCCGAGGAGGTTGAGGGCGGCGAGGCGTAACGGATCTCCGAGGAGCGACACGGTATAGGTCACCGATAGCGCGAGTTGCAGCCGGTCATTCTCGGCGCCGAGGCCCAGCCGCCGTAACACCAACACATCCCGGGCCAAGCCCAAAACCGCGCTCATCCCGGAGAGCACCACCGCCGCCCGGTACGAGCTCGGCTGGGACGCTCGAGGCGCCGAGGCCGCGTCCGCCGGCGGCATCAGCGCTCCCGCCACCCGGAGCGGGCCTGCAGCACGGCTTGCGCCGCGAGCATCAGCATGAGGTTATAGGAGAAGAGCTTGTGCACCGCAAAGAACTGGGCGTAGATAAAGAGTCCCCCGACCATCGCACCCAACGCCAGATACCGGCGATCCCCGGTCTGGTCCCCCAGTCGCCACAACCCGATGAGGAGAATCAGGTACCCCGATAGCATCAAGCAGAGGCCGGGGAGGCCGAAATACACGAAGCCGTAGAGCAGGACGTTGTGCACATACGTCCGCTCCTCACCACCCGCGGTGATGAAGCTCTGCCCCGCGCCGATCCCGCCGAGGAGCCCGGGCACGCCTTCGTCGAGCGTGGCGTTGACCGCCGGGACCCATTCATCCGCGATGCGACCGGTGTCCACACTGGTCTGACTGCGGAGGATGATCGCCTGGACCAGTGCCCGCGTATGGGGAATCGCATAGAGCACGGCTGTCGCGGCTGCCAGCCCGAGCAGGCCGGCCACGGCGCCGCGAAGCAGACCGGTCCGCCAGTTCGCCCGTCGGCGCGCCTGCCATATCGCGTTGCTCGCCGCAAACAACCCCGCGCCGAACAGCACGGCGACGAGCTGCGACCGCGTCTGGGTCGAAAGGGCGGCGCCCACCGCCAGTGCGACCGGCAAGGCCCAGGAAAGCCGAACCCATCGGCGCCGCGCCGCGGCGACTGCCGCCATGGGCAGGATCGCCGCCGCGAGTAGAAGGGGAAGCGTCGTCCGCGGATCGAGCAGCGTGATCCGGGCGATCCACACCGAGCGCACGTCGGTTGGGTCAGGAACCCGAAGGAGAAAGAGGCCGATCAGATAGCCGGCTTGGCCCACGCCCGCAACCAGGAGCGGGCCGGTCACCACCCTGAGATCCGACCGGGGACCGCTCAACAGCCCGAGCAGCGCGACCGGGAGGAACGCCGCGTACGGCAGGACCGACCGAGCCGCCGCATCCAGCGGGATGTCCCGGAGCATCGCCACGCCCACGGAGACGATTACCGGCAGCCCGAAGGCGGGCAGCAGGAGCAGCGCCGCGTGCTGCTCCCGGGCCAGGATCCGGGCGCGCCCGCTCGCAATGCCCAGGGCGAGGAGGACGATCGCGCAAAGCAGCCCGCCAGCCAGCACCAGTTCCCAGGGTCCGATGGCCACCGGCGCAGGCGCGCCAAACCCAGTGGCCGCAAGCAGCACCAAATTGACCGCGGCGACCATCCAGGCCATCATTCGCCCGTCGCCACCGACGGGTACGTGGGGTGCCGACCGACCCGAATCCAATCCCGTTGCCATGCAGAAGCTAGCCGGCCTGCTGCGGAACTACATCACTCGCCGAGTGGGCGGCGGCCCGTCGGCTGCGGCGTTCTGGTATCTCCCGGAGCCCCCCCGCGTGCGGGACGCCGAAAGTCGGGCCGCGTACGAGCGCTCGGCCGCCCCCTCCCCGAAATACCTGATGGACTATGGCCGGAAGCTGGAATACCGTGTGACGGACGCGGAGGGCATCCTCGCCCTCAATTACGGTCCTCCGCTCGGCCTGCGCCGGAATCCTGAAGCCGCCTTCCAGTATGCGCTCGCCTGCCACGACGCCGGTGACGTCGCCGGCTTCCTCCGGTACGCGGTCCTTTTCCGCGACACCCGCGATAGCCGGGGGCGCTGGGGCTACGCCTTCGACTGGTACCGCAGCCACGCACCCTGGTTCTCGTCGCTGGCGCAGACCCGCGGCGCCTCGGTAATGCTGCGCGCCTGGATGCTCACCGGAGATTCGCGCTACCGGGAAGCCGCGACGGACGCGTTGCTTCTCTTCGATACACCGCTCAGCGAAGGCGGCTTCATGGCCTTCCACGCAGGGGCCGGCGTGCCCTATCTCGAGGAATACCCCGCACAACCTACCGGCGTGCTCAATGGATTTCTCGCGAGTCTGTTCGGGCTGTGGGAAATCGGGCACTGGATGGACGATCGCGTGGCGCGGGACCGCTTCGACCGCTACCTCGCGTCGGCCGAGCGGATGTTGCCGTTTTACACCACGGCCTGGTGGACACTTTACGACCTGGACCCTGAATCGCCCTTTCCCAATGTCCACTCCCCCCGCTATCACCGGCTGGCGACCGACTACCTTCGCGTCCTCTCCACGTTGAGCGCCAGCCCGATTATCGCGCAGTACCTCTCCCGCTGGAGTGCCATGGAGGGGCCGGTTCCCCGTGCGCGCGCCACCGCCCTCAAGGCCCTGAAGAAACTTATCCACCGTTAGGCGCCGGGGCCCTCGGGGGCCATCGAGCTACGGACCAGCTCGCGAGTAGCCCAGAGGAGAAACCCGGCGCCGAGTACCGCGAGCCCCAGGAGGAGGGATCGGAAGAAGATCCGTTTCGGCTTGGGCGGCATCGCCCCGGGTAACCGCTCCACCAGCGCGATCGCCGGTGCTTCCTCCAGCTCTCGCGCGATCGCCGATTGCCGGTCGGCGGTGACCTGCTCGTAGACCCGGCCGGCATCGGTGACGCCCCGCTCGAGCCGTGCGCGCTCCAAACTGAGCCGGGTCCGCGGTGTCAGCAGCCGGTTCCCCTCGTCGAAGCGCAGCAGTTGATCTTCCGCGCGCCGCAGCTCGGCGTTGGCGCTGTCGAGCCGACGTTCCTGCGCGCGCAAGAGCTCGCGCGCCTGCGCCTGTGCCACTTCCGCGAAAACCCGCTGAGTCTGGGATACGGTCGCTCCGAGGAAGGCGCGTACCGCGCCGCTATCCCGGGCCTGCACGGATACGGTGACGAATCCGGTCTCCTTGGAACTGGTGACTCGAAGCACATGGCGCAGCTCCCCGAGCAACAGCTCTTCGTTGCCGATCGAGGGCGCCCGGTGAACGATGGGCTCCGACAGCGGCCGGCCGAGGTACGGAGTCCCGGCCGCGGCAAGCAGCACCGTACGGGAGCGGAGGAGGTAGGCAACCACATCGCGGGTGGCCTCGAATCCCGTCGCGCCCAGCTCGAGACTGCCTCCCAGCAGCGAGGCAGCCCCCGCGAGTCCGGCGCTGGCGTGTGCCCCCTGAACCGGGACCAGCACCATGGTACCCTCGAAGCGCCGTGGCGAGAGCAGCAGCACGATCGCCCAGATCAGGGCGACGGTGCCGGCCACCGCGACCGAGACGCGCCCCCGCCTCCAGAGGGTGGCGGTCAGCCGCCCGACCTCCAGTCCCTGGTCAGTATGACCGTTCATGCTTCCGCCTGGAGAGGTTTGGCGGGAATGATACTGAGGCCCCCGAAGAACTCACAGGCCCGCAATCACCGTCACATCGGGTGTTCACGCTCGGCGCGCAGATACCAGGCAATCAGCAGCACGAGGCCCGCGGCGTAGGCGAGCCCCGCCGACCGGGGATGGCTGACGGCCAGCCACACCAGTGCCCCCAGCGCGAAGTTCACCGTCATCACCGCCCCGCTGACGGCCCCGTGCGACCAGCCCGCCTGCACGGCGCGCTGATAGGCATGGCTGCGATGCGGTGCGAACCAGCGCTCCCGCCGCGCGATCCGGCGGAGCAGGGTGACCGTGGCATCCACGAGGAATACGCCCATCAGCAACATCCAGCCCGTAAGCGGAATGTCCCCGCGCTGTGCCGCGAGGATCCCGACCGCCGCCAGCATGAATCCGAGAAAGACCGACCCGACGTCGCCAAGGAAGACCCGCGCCGGCGGCCAGTTCCATCGGAGGAACCCCAGCGCCCCCATGGCGAGGGAGGCGGAGAGCCAGGCGGTCTGTCGATCTCCCGCGCGCCAGCAGAGCAGCGCCGCGATCAGCCCCACGGTGACCGCCTGACCGGCGCCGATGCCGTCAATCCCATCCATGAAGTTGAAGAGGTTCACGACCCACACCACCCCGAGGAGGGTGAGGAGGAACCCGAGAACTCCGAGGGACGCGTTCGCCGCACTCCCGAAGGAGATGACCGGACCAAAGGCGTGGACAACCCACGCCGCCGCCACCACGTGCACCAGGAAACGCACGCCCGCGGGGACACCGCGCCGGTCCTCCTGCCAGCTTACCGCCGCCACCGCCGCCGCGGACGGAAGCAGCGCCAGCGCCACCCCGCGCTCGATCCAGCCGCCCGCCCATCCAATCACAATGCCGCCCAGGATCATCACGCAGAGCGCGAGCCCGCCACCTCGCGGCGTAGGCGTGGTGTGAGAGCTTCGTTCGTTGGGGACGTCGAGCACCGATTTCGCTTTCGCGTACCGGAGCACCACCCCCGTCCCCCACCAGCTCCCGGCCAGAATGCCCGCAAGGAGAAGACTCGCGACGACGTTCATCGCTCCGAACCCCGCCAGAGTGCCGCCGTTGCGGCCCATGCCGGCCGCGGCGCGAACGGCGGGAGAAAGCCGGTGCGCTCCTCGAGTTTCCGGGTCGACACGCACAGCGAGCCCGTCAGCCGCTCGAGATCGGAGGAGTTGAGCGGGAACCCGGCGGCTCGGTGCAGCAGGTCGAGAGCAATCCCGCCGGCGCGCAAGAGCAGCGCGGGCACGGAGACCAGCCGGGCGGGGCGCCCGAGACCCTCGGCGATGCTGCGAATCAACTCGGGCGTAGAGAGATCCACGCCGTCGGCCACGAAAAACGTCTCTCCCCCCAACCCCGGCTGATCGGTCAGTCGCTCCACAGCAGCCACGAGATTGCCGGTGTAGAGCGTGCTCCGGCGGTTGCGGACCGCGCCGAACGGCAACGGCCAGCCGCGGGCCACCAGCCCGATGAGCCGCCGCACGTTGGCCGGCGCGTCGGGCCCGTAGACCAGCGGGAATCGCAAAATCACGACTTCGAGCCCCGCCCGCCGCCCGATTTCAAGCGCAGCTTCTTCCGCCTCGAGCTTGCTCCGGCCATAGGGGTCAGTGGGATGTGGAGGCGTGTCCTCCGTCCACGGGATACTCGTCGCGTCACCGACGGCTTTGACCGAGCTGGCGACCAACACCCGCCGAACGCCGGCGTCCGCCGCAGCCTCAACAGCGGCACGAGTACCCATCACGTTGACGCTCCGAAACGCCGCCAGTTCTTCAACAGCGCTCGCGTGCAATCGGTGCGCCACCCCGGCAAGATGAATGACCACCTCCGCTCCCTGAAAGGCAGTCCGCAAGTCGCCGCGGGTCAGACCGGCGACGCTCGCCACCTCCTGTCCTGCCCCGGGCGGGGACGAACCCTGCCGCCGGATCTCGCGGACCGGCCGGCCAGATCCCCGCAGCGCCCCGCAAAGTGTCCGGCCGATGAACCCGGTCGCCCCCGTCACCGCGATCACGGCGCGGAATCCCGTCCCGCCGCGGCGCGGAGGAGATCCAAGTAGCGTGCCGCGAGCGCGCCCCGGTGAAAGCGCTCGACCACGTACCGAGCACCCAGCTCCCCCATCTTGATTCGAGCCGCCGCGGGAAGCGCGGCGAGCCGGAGAATCGCGTTCGCGAGTGCCTCGGCATCGCCCGGAGGAACGGCCCAGCCCGCCCCGGCGGCCTCCAGTGCCCCGGGCACCTCGCCACTGGCCGATGCGATGACCGGGCGTCCGCACGCCATGATCTCGAAGAATTTGGTGGGCAGCGCGGCGGCAAAAATGGGAAGCGGTGCCAGCGGCACGAGGCACGCGTCGCAATTGTTGTAGAAGGCGCGGGTCTGGGACTTCGGTATCGGCGGAAGAATGGAGAGGTTGGGCAGGGCGAGGCGTTCGGCCCGTTCACGAATGCGCTGGTGCTCGGTGCCGTCGCCCGCCAAGACCAGTCGAACACCCCCGTCCGGGGCGCGCGCCGCCAGGCGGGTCGCCGCCTCAAGCACCACGCCAAGCCCCTGCCCGGCTCCGAAATTGCCCAGATACCCTACCGTAAAGACGCCATCCCGTCGCGCCAGCTCGGGTACCGGAGGCGGATCCGAAGCGGGGAAATACTGCGCGGGATCGACCCCATTGGAAATGACGGTCACCCGCTCTGGCGGGATCCCCTTGGCCACCAGCCGATCGCGCAACGGCTCGGTCACCGTCACCAGATGCACAGCCCGTCGCAGCACCGCGCGATCGGCCGCCAGAACCGCGCGGGCCAGCAGCGCCGGGCGCAGCACTCCCATCTCCACCAGGTACTCGGGCCAGAGATCGCGCAATTCGAGGACGAGCGGCACGTCCATCAACCACTTGAGCATCAAGCCGGCGGGTAACGGAAAATACGGCGGTGAGCTCGCGATCAGCACATCGAAGGGCCCGCTTCGCCAGAGGGCGTGCACCATCGCGGTCGCGGCGAAGGACACATTGTTGAGAAGCGTTGTCGCCATCCCGCCGCCGGGCCGGGCAAACAGCCAGGACCGGAGCACCCGGACACCATCCACCGATTCATCGGCGAACCAGCGGCCGCGGTAGGCGGGGTGGATCCGCCCCTCTGGCCGGTTGGGCATCCCGGTGATGACCGTCACGTCCGCGCCCGCCTCGGCCCAGCGCCGAGTCATCTCGCCCACGCGCGCCGGACCGGCCCCCACTTCAGGATGAAATTGTTGGACCAGGTATCCGATGCGGAGCCGCGGCGCGGCGCTCATGCGGCCCTCTCCGCCGCCCCTGAGACTGGACTCAATACTCGAGCGGCAGCGCGACCCGCCGGCCGTCCCGCGCCGAGAGGTAGGCGGCGATCAGGATCTCCAGCGAATGGAGCCCTTCTCGACCATCGGTGTCCGGCTCCGCCTGGCCCCGCAGCGTCCCGATCACGTTCTGGTAGTAGCGCGGATGTCCGTGGCCGTAGACCGAGAGCGTTTCGTAGCTCGCAAGCTCCACTTCGCCGTCCATCGGATCGGGTTGCTCGAACTGCCAGTGCTCGATCTGGTTGACCGCCACGCCACCCACGCGCGCCGTTCCCGTCTCGCCGAGCACCGTCACGGAACCCTCGAAGTTTCGCGGGTAGGTGAGCATGGTGACATTGAGCGACCCCAGCGTCCCGGCCCGCCAGCGCAGCGCGAGCACGCCGGTGTCCTCGACCTCGATGTTGCGCGCCAGCGTGGCGGTGTAGGCCTGCACGCTCTCCACCGGGCCGATCAGCCAATCCAGCATGTCCACGTAGTGG
>JBGPLG010000074.1:0-21329 GCA_041486305.1 Gemmatimonadota bacterium | reverse complement strand
CGTGACCGACGCGGCCGGCGCGCCGATCATGACCGTCAGGTCGAATCCTCGCGGCATGACGATTTCGGATGGCAAGAACACCGTCGTCTCGGCCACCTCGCTGGGGGAAGGCGGGTTCGTCAAGGTGAACTCCGCCGAGGTCGGACGGGTCGGTGTGCTTTCGGCCCTGAATGGCGCGGCCTCACTGGAACTGAGAGACGGCTCCACCTCGAACCGCATCGCGCTGACGGTCGCGAAAACGGGAAGTGCGGAGGTCTCCGTCATGAACGAGGCCCACTCGCCGGTCGTGTCGATTGCTCACTGGCCTTCCGGTGGTGGCAAGCTGAGCCTGATGGACGACAGTGCGAAAACGCTCATCACGGCGTCTGTCTTGCCCAGCGGCGGCTTCGTCAAGACCCTCAGCAAGGATGGCTCCCGGGTGGCGGTGATGGGGATCGACGGCAAGACTGCGTTGCTCTCGCTGCGCGACGGCGACAGGACGCCCCGCGTCCAGCTGGTCGTGACGGAAGACGGGTCGCCGGCCCTCGTCCTCCTGAACAGCAAGCACATCAACATGCTCACCCTGACCCAGGGGACGCGGCAGGACGGCTTCTTCCAAATCAGCGATGCGAGCGGCACGCCGATGCTCGAAGGCGGCGTCCTGGCGAGCCTGGTCGGGATCCTGCGGGTCGGACCGAAGTTCAAGTGCGCCGGAGAGCTGGGGCTCGCCGCGCCCGACTGCATCATGGGGCACAACAAGTAGCGCTATTCCAGAGCGTCGGGGGCCGAGCTACCTTCGTCGGCATGAGCGACGGCAGCCCGGGGCTCGACCAGATGCTTCCGCTGGTCTACGAGGAGCTGCACCGCCTCGCGGCACAGTACCTGAGCCACGAGCGTCCCAATCACACCCTCCAGCCCACCGCCCTGGTCCACGAGGCGTATCTCCGCCTGATCAATCAGCGCGACGTCGACTGGGGCAACCGGGCCCAGTTCCTCGGCGTCGCCGCGGGGATGATGCGGCGGATCCTGGTCAACCACGCCCGCGACCGCGCCGCGGCCAAGCGGGGTGGCAAGCGGGAGCAGGTCTCGCTCAGCCTGGTGGATGCGCCGTCCGGCGGCCCCGACGTCGACCTGCTCGCGCTGGAGGACGCGCTGGAGCAGCTGGCCGTCCATGATCCCCGCAAGGCGCGGGTGGTCGAGCTCCGCTTCTTCGGCGGCCTCAGCATGAAGGAAGTGGCCGAGCTGCTGGAGGTCTCGCTCCCGACGGTGGAGCGGGACTGGAGCTTCGCGCGGGCCTGGCTCTACGACACGATCGAGGGAGCCGGAGCGGCCGAGTGACCGGCGAGCGCTGGGAGCGGCTCACGGCAATCTTCCACGATGCGCTCGCGGCGAGCCCGGCCGAGCGCGAGGCACTGCTGGACCGGGCCTGCGCCGGCGACCCGGCGCTCCGCGCCGAAATCGAGCGGCTGCTCTCGGCCCATCAGCGGGCCGGCGGCTTCATCGAAACCTCTCCCCTGGCCGAGCCATCCCTCGAAGGCCGCCGGTTCGGCGCCTACCGCATCGTCCGCGAAATCGGCCGGGGCGGCATGGGCGCGGTGTACCTGGCCGAGCGGGCCGACGGGCAGTTCGAACAGCGGGTCGCCGTCAAGCTGATCAAGCGCGGCATGGACACCGACCAGGTGCTGGAGCGGTTCCGGGCCGAGCGGCAGATCCTCGCGTCCCTGGAACATCCCAACATCGCGCGGCTGCTGGACGGCGGCACCGCCGACGGCCTCCCCTACTTCGTCATGGAGTACATCGAGGGCGAGGCGATCGACCGCTACGCCGAGTCGCGCGCGCTGCGGGTGCCGGAGCGGCTCCGGCTCTTCCTCGGCGTGTGCAACGCGGTGGCCTACGCCCACGGCCACCGGGTCATCCACCGCGACATCAAGCCGATGAACATTCTGGTCACGGCGGACGGCACGCCGAAGCTGCTCGACTTCGGCATCGCCAAGGTGCTGGATCCGGCGGGGGGTCAGACCACCGGCGCGGTCACCGGCTTCCGGCTGCTGACGCCGGAGTACGCCAGCCCGGAGCAGGTGGAGGGGCGCGCCGCCACCTCGGCCAGCGACGTGTACTCGCTGGGCGTGGTGCTGTACGAGTTGCTTACGGGACTGTCGCCGTACCGGACCACCAGCGGCGATCCGCTCGCGGTGGTGGAGGCGGTGCGCAGCACCGACCCGGAGCCGCCCAGCGTGGTGGTCGAGGAGGCGGCGCTGGGGCGGATGCTCCGCGGCGACCTCGACACCATCGTGATGACCGCGCTCCGGAAAGATCCGGCCCGGCGCTACGGCTCGGTGGAGCTCCTGGCCGCGGATATCCGGCGCCATCTGGAAGGCATGCCGGTGCAGGCCCGCCCCGACGGGCTGATGTACCGGAGTGCGAAGTTCGTGCGCCGCAACCGCCCCGCGGTGCTCGCCGCGGCGCTCGCGGGGCTGGCTGTGTTTGCCGGCGCGCTGATCCTGCGGAGGCTGGACGATGCGAGGCCGGGCCTGCTCGCGCCGAGGGACCGGGTGCTGGTGGCGGACTTCGCCGACCAGGCCGGCGATCCGCCGCTGACGGCCGCGGTGACCGACGCATTCCGGGTGGACCTCACCCAGAGCCCGCTGGTGCGGGTTATCTCGCAGCGGCAGGTGCGGTCCACGCTGACCCAAATGCAGCGGTCCCCCGACCTCACCCTGGACGATTCGCTGGCCCGCGAGGTGGCTGCCCGGCAGAACGTGCAGGCCATCGTCACCGGCAGCTTCGCGCGGGTGGCGGGACGCTACAGCATCAGCCTCCAGCTGGTGGCCGCCGCGAGCGGCGAACTGCTGGGCGGCTGGCGGGAGACGGTGTCCGATTCGGCTGACGTGATCCGGGCGGTGGGGCGGCTGAGCGAGCAGCTGCGCCGGCGGATCGGCGAATCGGCCGCGAGCCTCGAGGCGTCGCCGCCGCTGCTACAGGTGACCACCGGCTCGCTCGACGCGCTGCGGGCCTATACCGACGGGGTGCGGCTCATCAATGGCGGGAAGCGGGCCGCCGGCATCAAGCGGCTGGTGGCCGCCGTGGCCCTCGACACCGGGTTCGCCTCGGCGTGGCGGGTGCTCGGGGTCACCTACGGAGACATGGTCGAATCCGGCCTGGCGGGACGCGCGCTGGCCCACGCGGTGGCCAACCAGTCGCGGCTGCCGTTCTACGAGCGCTATCACCTGGTGGCGACCCGCGCCTATAGCATGCTGGAGGACTACCCGGCGGCGATCGAGGCGTACCACAAATTGCTGGAGCGCTATCCCGACGACGTGCGCGCCCTCAACAACCTGGGCTATGTGCACAGCCTGCGGCGGGAGTTCGCGGCGCAGGAGAGTCTGCTGGTGCGGGCGGCGGCGGCGGATTCGACCATTTCACTGGTGCAGACCGGGTTGGTGACGGCGCGCATTAACGCTGGAAACTACGATGCGGCCCGGGCGGAGCTCAGCCGGGTGGAGGAGCGATTTCCCGGTCTGTTGCAGGCCCGGCTGGCGGAGATCTATCTCGCGGCCTCGCGGCAGGACTGGGACGCGGCCGAGCGGCAGGCGCGGGCCCGGCTGGCGGCGGACCCGGCCGATACGCTGGACGCGCTCGACGGGCTGGAGACGCTGGCGGGCATCCTGGAGACCCGGGGCCGGCTGTCCGAGGCGGAGGCGGCGTCGTGGAAGGTGCTGGAACTGAGCGCCCGGATCGGGTCGCCCGGACGGTACTTGAGCTCGGCGCTTCGCTTGGCGTACATCGAGTTGCGCTACCGGCACGCGGCGGGCAAGGCACTCGCCTTGGTCGAGGCGGCGGTCACCCGTTTTTCGCTGGACAGCCTCTCCGAGGGCGACCGTCCCTGGGACGATCTGGCGCGGTTCTACGCGGAGGCGGGCAGGCCCGATTCGGCCCGGGCGCTGCTCGAGCGGGCCGAGCGGACCCGGACGGTCCGCCTGTCGGGGAGCACCGCCAACCGGCAGTGGTCGCTCGGCGTAATTGCGTTCGCCGAGGGAAAGCTGGCGGAGGCGGAGGCGGAATTGTCTCAGGCAGCCGCCACCCTGTACTGTCCGATCTGCACCCTGCCGGACCTGGCCCGCGCGTACGAGGCGGCGCAGAAGCCGGACTCGGCGGTCGCGGTGTACCAGCGGTACGTGGAGCTGCCGTGGGAGTGGCGGTTCGAGACCGATGCGACGGAGCTGGGGCGGTCGTTGGGGCAGCTCGGAAGACTGTACGAGCAGCGCCGAGAGGCCGGGAAGGCGCGAGGTGTCTACACGCGATTAGCGAAGCTCTGGGCCCGGGCCGATCCAGAGCTTCAGCCCGAAGTGGCGGCGGCCCGGCGGCGCGCCGCGAAGCTGGCGCCGGTGCCAGGGCCCTGAGCCCCGATTCTCGGGCGCCTTACGGCCGGGCAGGCACCAGCGGGCCGGTCTTTCCCCAGGCCCGGCCCCGCACCGCAATCGCCGCGGCAGTATCGGCGGGGAAGAGCGGGGAATACTTCAGGACCGTGGCCCGTCGGCTGGAGAGTGTGGTCGCTCCGCTCGTGGCGCATGGCCCGCTCGGCGATCTGCCGCAGCTCGGCGTAGATCAGCGGGACCAGGCGCTCGACGGCGGAGGCGTTTCCACCGGAGATCTGGTGGAGCAGCTGGGTTACTTCGTGGGCCGCGGGAGATGGGTCGGACATCACCGCCGAGGGGTATCGCAAAGGGATCAGCGAGTGCCGGACTGAGTATATCGCGCGGCGAAGGGGGGGCAAACCGGGACTGGAGGCCGGGGGGGGTGAGCCGTTCGACCTATGTCGACTCCTTCTTCGATGATTTCGTAGTCGACGCGAATACCGCCGGCGGAGACCTGGGGAGCGGCACGTTCGGCGGACATTCGGGACCCCGGACGGTTGATCTTACCGGGTGGCCCGGTGTCGGGGGCAGGCACACGGCGGTGCATTGGTCGGTCACCGCGACGAAGACCGGAACCCTGCTGAGGGAAAACATCACCTACTTTCTCGAACGATGGGAAGTGGATTGCGCCGGAGCGGTGAATACGAACGGCAACTGCCCGGAGGCCGGTGCGAACGAGGGACGTACCAGATCTCGTACGATTTCACCGCCCGGCGCGTACGGTAGGGTCGGCCGGGGCGAGAATCCTCCAGAGGAGTGTGATCAGGCTGGACGCCCCGCTGGGAACGGGGTAACGTGATGTACCCGGGCGTCTGCCCGGATACATCTCCGTCACCAGCCCACTCCAGCCCGGTGCTCCCGTGAGCCGTTCTTTCCGCTTTCTACGGTTGCTCGCCCCCGCGCTCTTCGCCGCCCCCCTCGCCGCCCAGCAGCCGGCCGTGGCTCCCGCGCCCGATCCGCACCTCGCCGCCCTCAAGCAGGAGCTGAGCGCGGATATCGAGTCCCGCGCGGTGTTCACCCAGCAGATGGTGGACCAGATCTTCTCCTTCGGCGAGCTGGGCTTCCAGGAGACCGAGACGTCGAAGTACCTGGTGGACCTGCTCCGCAAGGAGGGGTTCACGGTGGTCACCGGATACGCCGGCATCCCGACGTCGTTCGTCGCCACCTGGGGCTCCGGCAAGCCGGTGATCGGCCTGGGCACTGACATCGACGGCATTCCCCAGGCGTCCCAGAAGCCCGGCGTCGCCTGCCGCGCCGCACTGGTGCCGGGGGCGCCGGGGCATGGGGAAGGCCACAACAGCGGCATGGCGGTCAATATCACCGCCGCGCTGGCGCTCAAGAAGATCATGCAGCGGGATCACCTCTCCGGCACCATCAAGATCTGGCCCGGTGTGGCCGAGGAGCTGGTGGGCACCAAGGCCTACTATGTGCGGGCCGGCCTCTTCAACGACGTGGACATCAATTTCTTCAGCCATGTGAGCAGCGACTTCGGGGTGCAGTGGGGGTCCAGCGACGGCAATGGGCTGGTGTCGGTGCAGTACACCTTCCGGGGCCAGTCGGCCCATGCGGCCGGGGCGCCGTGGCGGGGCCGCAGCGCGCTGGACGCGGTCGAGCTCATGGACGTCGGCTGGAACTTCCGCCGCGAGCACCTACGACTGTCGCAGCGATCCCACTATGTGATTGTCAACGGCGGGGACCAACCCAATGTGGTCCCCCAGAACGCCACGGTCTGGTACTACTTCCGCGAGCTGGACTATCCCCACATCCGGGAGCTCTGGGCCATCGGTGACTCGATTGCCGCGGGGGCCGCGATGATGACCGGCACCACGCTCGACCCGGTCCGGCTGCTGGGCAGCGCGTGGCCTCAGTACTTCAGCAAGCCGATCGCGGAGGCGATGGCGGTGAACATCCGGGCGATCGGCATGCCCAGGTGGAGCGACGACGACCAGCGTTTTGCCAAGGCGCTGCAGGCCGAGCTCAAGAATCCCACGACCAACGGGCTCGACACGATCGCCCGGGGACTCCAGGGCCCGGTGGCCGAGGAGCAGAAGCGGGGCGGAGGGTCCGATGACATCGGGGACGTGACCTGGACCGTCCCGACGGTCACGCTGCGGTTCCCCTCGAACATCCCCGGCCTGCCGGGGCACAGCTGGCCCAACGCCATCTCCATGGCCACCCCGGTGGCCCACAAGGGCGCCACCGCCGGCGCCAAGGCCATGGCGATGACGATGCTCGATGTGGTCTTGACGCCCAAGCTGGTCAGTGACGCGTGGGACTATTTCCGGAACGTGCAGACCAAGGACACCAAGTACGTGCCGCTGATCCGGCCCGACGATCAGCCGGCCATCGAGCTGAACAAGGGGACCCTCGAACGCTACCGGGACCAAATGCGGCCGTTCTACTACGACTCGAAGAAGTACAAGAGCTATCTCGAGCAGCTCAACATCAAGTACCCCACGCTTCGCGCCGCCGACGGCAGCTGCGGGTCGAGCGCGGTGCCCTGATGCGGCGACTCTTCGTGCTGCTCGCGCTGCCGCTGCTCGCCGGCTCGCTCTTGGCGCAGGGAGCCGCCCCCGACCCGCGGCTCGATCGCCTCAAGAAGGAAGCCCTCGCCGATATCGAGGCCCGGGCCACGTTCACCCAGCAGATGGTCGACCAGATCTTCAGCTTCGGCGAGCTGGGCTTCCAGGAGTTCGAGACTTCGAAGTATCTGGTGGCCCTGCTCCGGCGGGAAGGATTCACGGTGGAGGAGGGCTACGCCGGGATTCCCACCGCGTGGGTGGCCACCTGGGGCTCCGGCAAACCGGTCATCGCCCTGGGGGCTGATATTGACGGAATTCCCCAGGCCAACCAGAAGCCCGGTGTGGCGTGCCGGGCGGTGCTGGTGCCGGGTGCGCCGGGCCACGGGGAGGGCCACAACGCCGGACAGGCGCTGAACATCACCGCTGCCCTGGCCGTCAAGCGGCTCATGGAGCGAGACCACATTCCGGGTACGCTCAAGCTCTGGCCCGGCGTGGCGGAGGAGCAGATCGGTACCAAGGCGTACTTCGTGCGCGCCGGGCTGTTCAAGAACGTGGATGTGAACCTGTTCGCCCACGTGGACGACAGTTTCGCCACCGACTGGGGTTACCCCGACGCAGGGACCGGGCTGGTCTCGGTGCTCTACTCGTTCCGCGGGGCGAGCGCCCACGCCGCCGGCGCGCCCTGGCGGGGCCGCAGTGCGCTCGATGCGGTCGAGCTGATGGATATCGGCTGGAACTTCCGCCGGGAACATCTGCGGCTTCCGTCGCGGAGCCACTACGTGATCCGGGACGGGGGAGACCAGCCCAACGTCGTGCCCCAGACCGCGTCGGTCTGGTACTACTTCCGCGAGCTGGACTATCCCCACATCAAGGAACTGTGGGCCATCGGTGACTCCGTGGCCGCCGGCGCGGCCATGATGACCGGCACCACCATCGAGAGCGAGCGGGTCCTGGGCTCGGCGTGGCCCGGCCACTACAACAAGCCAGTGGCCGAGGCGCTCTTCGCCAATATCCAGGCGGTGGGGATGCCGGCCTGGAACGACGACGACCAGCGCTTTGCCAAGGCGGTGCAGAAGGAGATGAAGCAGAAGGAATCCGGACTCAAGCTCAAACCCGATAGCGTGGTGGGTGCTCCGCCCAGGGAAGAGGCCCGCACCGGAGGCGGCTCCGACGATATCGGGGACGTCTCGTGGAATGTGCCCACGGTCACTCTCCGCTACCCGTCGAATATTCCCGGCACACCAGGGCACAACTGGGCCGACGCCATCGCCATGGCCACGCCGATTGCCCACAAGGGTGCCACGGCCGGCGCCAAGGCCCAGGCGCTTACCATACTCGACCTGCTGCTCACACCGAAGCTGGTCTCGGACGCGTGGGACTACTTCCGCAACGTGCAGACCAAGGACATGAAGTACGAGCCGCTGATCCGGCCCGAGGACCGTCCCGCCATCGAGCTCAACCGGGGCATCCTGGAGCGTTACCGGGAGCAGATGCGGCCGTTCTACTACGACTCCAAGAAGTACAAGAGCTATCTCGAGCAGCTCAACGTCAAGTATCCGACCGTGCGGGCGGCGGATGGGAGCTGCGGGTCGAGCGCCGTGCCCTAGGGGGTGATCATACGGACCGTGGCGGGTGCGGAGCACGAAGCGAGCTGGATTGCCCCGGGGCCTGTATCCTCAAGATCTCGGGGAGCGCCGAAATCGTCCTGAGCTAGGGAGGGGGAAGCATTCCCCGCTCCACCGGCGTCGTCAGGTCGTCCGGATCCACCGGCCGGAACACCAGGTCGATCGCGAGATACAGCAGCTTGGTCCAGGGAAAGATCAGGATCGGCGTGAACACCACCACCCCGGCGCAGATCAGGCCGAGCGCGGTCCAGGGCACTCCCGGCCAGGTGACGAACATGCCCGCCACGAACACCACCGCGAAGGCCGCCTCGGTGAGGAGGAGGTTGACGGTGTAGCTGCCGAGCCAGTATCCCGGTTCATCGCGGTCCATGTGGAAGCCGCACCCCGGGCACGACGGGGTGATGGTGAACCAGCGGAGCAGGACCGGGCGGCCGGCGCAAATGGGACAGCGGAGTCGGAGGGCGCGCGAGAACAGGGTCCACGCGCCGGGAAGGGGAAGAGAGTCGGCGGCGTCAGCGACTCGCGCTGTCCGCCTTGACGGGTGCGAGGACATACAACAGGTAGTCGGCCCGTTTCCGGTCGTCCTTCGAGGGAGTCAGGTCGTCGAGGTTGGATACCGGAACCGCGGTCACCACCAGCATCGTGGCACCCCCGGCCCGCTTCAGCGCCCGCTCCGCCGTGCCCAGCCGGTAGTCGCTGTGAAAGGACCCGTTGTAGTGGACCACGAGTCGCCCCGGCCGCCAGGCCCGCGCGACCGACTCGCCCATGGTCTCGTCCTTCATGCATTGCGCCTGGTACATCCGGGTGAGCCGAGCCCGCCCGTCCTCCGCCGCGCTGCCGGCGGGTCCGTGAGCCGACATGTCCCCCATCACCGCCACGAATTTCCGGTAGTAGTCGTCCTCGGGGCAGGCGAACTGGCCGGCCGCGTTGGGCCGCTGGTCCGCCGCCAGCGTGTCGAGGCCGGCCAGGCCGGCCCGCGACACCAGGGTCGCCAGCGGCCGGGGCGCGTTGCTGGCCAGCACCGGCCAGCCCCGCAAGCGCGCCAGCTCCACCAGCGGCCGGTAGTCGGTGGGGTAGTTCTTCCAGGGCCGGCCGCCCTTGAGCAGCTCCTCCTCGGTGGCGGCACCGCTCAGGTAGCGGTCCAGGAGCGGCTGGACGTCCCGCTCGAACATCTCCATCGCGACGGTCACCGAGTCGCGGCGCCGGGCCACGCCTTCGAGGATCGCCAGCTCCATGCGGTGGGTGGACGGGTCGTCGTGCTGCTCGCCGACGAATACCAGGTCCGCCCCGGCCAGCCGCTCGGCCAGGGTCTCGAAGTCGATGAAGCGCTTCTTCCTGGAGTCGTAGATCCGATTGGGGACGTAGCTTGGGATCAGCATCGGGGATTGCGGAATCGCGGGATGACCCGCCGGCAGGTTCCCCGGCCCCTGGGCGGCCAGGGTGCCGGCCGACAGGAGCAGCGCCAGCGGCACCCACCTCCCGAACGCGCGACCCCGGCTCCCCAATCCCGACTTCCGATCGCTAGATGTCATCTCTCACCAGTACCAGAATTGCCGCCTGGGGGACTACGAGATACCGCTTGTCCTCGAAGCTGATCTCCACCGCGGCCTTGCGGAAGAAGATCGCGTGATCGCCTACCCGGGCCTGCATCGGGCGGAACCGGGGGGTCTTCAGTTCCACCTTCCAGGGCTCCTCGTCGAACGCGGAGACGTCGGGAAGCGGATCGCCGACGCCGGTGGCGACGATCAGCCCTTCCTGCACCTGCTGGGAGTCCACTGCCGTGGCGGGAAGGTAGAGCCCGACCTTGGTGCGCTCCTCGCCGTCTTCCGGCTGGATGAGCACGCGGTCTCCGGCTACCATAAGCTTCTTAGGCGGGAAGTCCATTGTCTCCCCCCAGCTCGTGGATCGTGACGACCTTGACGACCCGCAGCTTCCGGATCATCGTGGGCAGCTTGAGCACTACCTCTTCCCCGGCCTTGCGGTCCTTCAGCGCCTGGCCGAGCGGTGAGGCCAGCGAGATGTGGCCGGCGTCGATGTCCATCATCTCGGCGAAAACGACGGTATAGGTCTCCTGGTCGCCGCTCTTGATGTCTTCGACCATAACCCGGGAGCCGAGGCCCACCCGGTCCCGGGGCGCCTCGGTGTTGGCCAGCTGGGCGATCTGCTCCAGCCGGTGGTGCAGCTGGCCGAGCCGGGCCTGGACCAGCTGCTGCCGCTCCAGGGCCGCCTTGTACTCCGAGTTCTCCCGCAGGTCGCCCATCGCCACGGCGGTGGCGATGGCCTGGGGGAGCGTGACCGTCAGCTCCCGGGTCAGGTCTTCGATTTCCTTGCCCAGCTTCTCCCGCATCGCCTGAATCATTCCCGCCGCCGCACAAAAAAGGATCGGCCCGGCGCGTGGGCACCGGGCACGTAAGGTCGAGCGTTGATCCAAGATAGCGCCGCCCGGGAGGGCCGGACAGGGGCGGAGGGAACCCGCCGGTCCGGCTATTCCTGCCTGGTGAATTTCATCCCCAGCGGCCCCTCGAGCGTCCCGTCATCCTGCAGGTCGAGCACCTGGCTCCCCTCCGGCGAGATGATCTTCACATGCCTGCCTTCCACCCGGTACTTGAGCTCGGTCTCGACTCCCAGGACCACCACCGACACGTTCCCGCCCGATTTGAACCGGTACTGCATGGCGCCCATCCGGTCCGACCAGGTTCCCCGCATGCCGTGACCACACCCGGCAAGCCAGGCAACCACGAGGAGAACGACGGCCGGTCTCACGGCTTCTTGGGTTTGGCGAGCAGGTTGATGAGGCCCTGGGCCGCGGCGGCGGCGGCGCCGCCCGCACTGGGCCCTCTCACCGTCAGGTCACGGAAGCTGACCGCGAACTGACGCGCGACCCGGAGCTGATTCGCGGGCAGGATCTCCAGTTGCTCGACCGAGAGGTCGAAGGCGTAGGAGCTGCCCAGAATGGCCCGGCCGGGGCGGAACCAGACCGTGCACTTGGCGTCGCGGGCCTCTCCGGGTCGGAGGACGAAGGACGCGTCCACCTTGATTCCGGCACTGGTTCCCATGCCCTGGACGCCGCCCTTGGCGTATCGGTTGCCCCGGTCGTCCACCATGACGATGGTCCCGGCGACGTAGGCCAGCACGAGCGGCGCGTTCGACAGGTTCCGGAAGCGCACCATCGCCTCGAGCACATGGTCCTGGTACCGGCCGACCCGGCTGCCGGTCAGGCTGGTGACCTCCGCGACGAAGGGACCGGTCGCATAGCAGCGCGTCCTGCCGTCGCAAGGATCGGCCGCCGCGGCAGGCGGCGGGGCCGGCGAGGCGGCGGGAACCGGGGCGGGCTCCGTCGGGGCTCCGGGAGGGGCCGGAGCGGGGGCAGGAGCAGGAGCCGGCGCGGGAGTCGCAGGTGCCGGAGCCGCCGCGACCGCCCGGGCAGCCCCGAACCCGGTGTAATGCAACGAATGCTCCCGTCCCAGGCGGTACTGGTTGTTCACCACCAGGTCGATCTCCCGGATGGCGAAGTCGATGGTAAATGTGGTGCCGTAGATCAGGCCCCGGGTCGGACGCGACACGAAGTCGAATCGCGCGTCGCTGCTCTCACCCGGCTGCAGGGTGAACTTCGAATCGAAGCTGTTACCGGTCACGATGCCGATCGCCCGGACCCCGCCCGGCTCGTACATCCCGAAACGAACGCCCTGGTCGTCGGTGACCACGCCCGAGCCCTGGGTATATCCCAGGATCAGGGGGCGGTTGGTCTTGTTCCGGAACCGGACCGTGGCGGTGACCACGTGATCGTATCCGCTCATGCTCTGGCGGAAGTCGGTGACGCTGGCCACGAAGGTGGCGACTTCGGCGCAGGATGCCGGGCTGGCGCAGGCGGGGGTCTGCGCCGCGACCGCTCGCCCGCCGAATGCCACGAGACCCGCCGCGATCAGAGTGCGCATCATTGGTTCTCCTCCTTACTTGAGGTGTCGGGACGCCCAATCGGCATCCACGAGTTGCAGCACGACCCGGATTCGCGGCAGGGCGTTCCCGCTCCGCCCCATGAAGTCCTGGTCGGTGGAGTAGTACGCGGTGAGGGCGGTGTGCGGCCCGGACCGGTCGAATAGCAGCGTGGGATTCACTTCGGGTCCCCAGCCGAGGGAGTAGCGATCGCCGGCACTCTGCGCCCCGGCCACGGCGCCGTACCGGCTGGTGAGCGTCTGGCGGAACACCTCGCCGTCGAACCAGGGAAACAGCCGCTCGATTCGGATCGAGCGCACCACGTCGTCCCCATCGAAGAACGCCGTCACGCACACCGCACCGGGACCGGGGCTCTCACTCCGGCCGATCGAGGTGTAGCACCCGTCTTCGTTCGCGCCGAGGACGCCGGCGAACCCGGGAAAGGCGCCCTTGCCCGGGGCGTGCCGGGAGGCCGGACCGACTATGCGGTTGAGGGTCGCCTCGAGGTCCTTCACCCTGACGCCGATCCGGAAGCCGGCGACGTCGGCCCGGCCCGGATCGAACGCCGGGATGGCACTCCCGGCGACGGTCACCGCCACGGCCGCCGCGCCCCGCGGGACGTACACCACGCGTCCTTCGCGATCGAGCAGCCGGGCGGAGAGGATCTCGGCCCGCACCACCCGGGCGCCGGTGACCGCGCCGGCGGGATCGCCCTTGCCGACGATTCGGAACCGGATCTCGTCGAGCACATTGCGGCCGATGCCGTTGAGCCGGATGTCGAAGTCCCGGGCCGAGTCCTTGGCCATCGTGATGGCCCGAAAGCGCTCGGCGTTGGCGAAGACCACTTGGTACTCCTGCCCGAACACCTGGACCGGCATGTAGTAGCCCGGGGTGAACAAGGTGATCGAGAATTCGCCGTGCTGGTGGTCGTACTCGGAGATCCGGTCGTTGATGCTGGCGGTGAACTCCTGGGTCGCCGCGGCCGATGCCAGCTGGGATGTCAGGCGCGCCACCTCCGCCTTGATGGCGTCCGGCCGGTCGAAGCTGCTGGCGCGCCGCACCGGGTCGCTGGCCTCGGCCACCGCCCGGAGGTCGAGCGGCGCGCCGCTGAGCTTGTGATACAGCAGCGCGACCTGAGTTGGGTCCATCCCGTCGGCCTGCTGGGCGGCGGCCCGGGCCGCCCCCGCCACGACGATCGAGGTGCAGAGCACGGCCCGGAACAGCCCGCTCATTGGGCGCTCCCCGAGGTCTTCTTGCGCATCGGCACGGTTTCGCCGCTGGAGAAACGCAGCTCCAGGCCATCGACCGTCGGCGCCAGCTCCGCCTCGAGGGAAGGGGAGAGCTGGAGCGTCCGGCCACCGCCGGGCTTCGCCCTGGCGGCCAGACGGGTCATGCCGGCGAAGGCCTGGTCGCCGTCGAGGACCATCAGGTGGAGGCCGCTCACGTACGCGAGCAGCGCGGCCGGCGCGCCGGCGCGGTCGTCGGGGCGGTCGACTTCCCACACCTCGCCGGCCCGGGCGGGAGCCCGGGCCGCGTCGCCATTCGGGCCGCCGGAACCGCCGCAGCCCAGGGTCAGGGCGGCCCCGAGTGCCGCCAGCGCCGGGATCGGGCGGAGGGAGCGGCGCCGCGCGGGGCCGGAAATCCGGCTGTTCACAATTGTCCTCCCGGGTGATAGCCTTGGCGATCCAGGCATTTGGTCTGCTGTGCGCAGAAAGCCGGAAAAAACCGTCATGATGCCGTCCTACAACCAGTCCGAATCCGAGGGAGAGCACCCCACGCCGGGAGACCGGCAGGCGCTCGACCAGCTGTTCAGCGCGGCCTATGAGGAGCTGCGCCGGCTGGCTTCGACCGTGCGCCGCGGCGATCCCGGCGCGACCCTGTCGCCCACCGCGCTGGTGAACGAGGCGTGGCTCAAGCTGGCCGGCTCGCCCGGGCTGGCGCTGACCTCGCGCCTCCACTTCAAGCGAATCGCCGCGCGGGCCATGCGGCAGGTGCTGATCGAGGCCGCCCGGCGTCGCAACGCCGACAAGCGGGGAGGAGGGAGCCAGGCGCTGGTGACCTTCGACGAAAGCGTCCAGCAGACCGCCGCGACCGCCGGCGACCTCCTGGCGCTCGACGCCGCCCTGGAGGACCTGGCCAAGGTCAATCCTCGCCAGGCGCTGATGGTGGAGAATCGATTCTTCGGCGGGCTCGATGTTCCGGAGACCGCTGAATTGCTCGGCGTGTCCGAGGCGACGGTCCTCCGGGACTGGCGCGCCGCGAAGGCGTGGCTGGCACAGGAAATCGGGCGATGAAACTCGATCCGGCGCGGTGGGATTCGATTCAGCGGCTGTTCCACGCGGCCGCCGACCTGCCGGAGCCGGAGCGGCGGGCCTTTCTCGAGGCCGGCGCCCCCGACGATCCCGGCCTGATCGCCGACGTGATGGCGCTCATCGACGCCGACGCCCGCGACGCCTCGCTCCTCGCGCACGGAGTGGCCGGGGCGGCCTCCGATGTGCTGGGCGGCTCGGCGCCACTGGGCATTCCGCTGCAGGAGTTCGGCCCCTACCGGATTGTCTCGGTGCTGGGCGAGGGCGGGATGGGGGTCGTATATCTGGCCGAGCGGACCGACCTGGGCAGCCTGGTCGCGCTCAAGATCCTCCGAGACGCCTGGCTATCCCCCGCCCGCCGCGAGCGCTTCGCCAACGAGCAGCGGACCCTGGCGCAGCTCAACCATCCCGCCATCGCCCGGCTCTATGACGCCAACACGCTGGCCAATGGCACACCCTGGTTCGTGATGGAGTACGTCGAAGGCGTGCCGCTCACCGAATACTGCCGGGCCCGGGGGGCGTCGCTGGAAGAGCGGCTGCGCCTGTTCCGGGAAGTCTGCGTGGCGGTGCAGCACGCCCATGCGCATCTCGTCATCCACCGCGATCTCAAGCCGTCCAACATCCTGGTCACCGCCGAGGGTACCGCGAAGCTGCTCGATTTCGGCATCGCGAAACAGCTCGACCTCGAATCCAAGGCGGATCAAACCCAGACCGGTCTCCGGCTCATGACGCCGGCCTATGCGGCGCCGGAACAGGTACGGGGCGGTCGGGTCGGCCTCGCCACCGATGTGTACTCGCTCGGCGTGATCCTCTACGAGCTGCTGGCCGGACGCCTGCCCTTCGACCTCTCCGATCGAACCCCGGAGGAAGCGCGGGAGCTGATCGTCGAGCGGCCGCCCGATCGTCCTTCTTCGGCGGCGAAGGGGAAGGGCGGGGCCTGGGCCGACCTGGACGTGCTCTGCCTCACCGCGATGCACAAGGAGCCGGACCGGCGCTACGGAACGGTCGAGGCCCTCATCCGGGACCTCGATCATTTCCTCGACGGGGAGCCGCTGGAGGCCCGCTCCGATTCGATGGGATACCGGGTGGGAAAGTTTGTGCGCCGGAACTGGCGGCCGGTCTCGGTGGCGACCGCGGTGCTGCTGGTGGGTGTCGCGACGGTGGTGTTCTACACCCTGCGGCTGACCCAGGCGCGCAACGCGGCGGTAGCCGAGGCGACCCGGACCCAGCGGATCCAGCGCTTCATGATGAACCTGTTCCAGGGCGATCAGGAGGCCGGTCCCGCGGACAGCCTGCGGGTGGTGACGATCGTGGACCGTGGCATGAAGGAGGCGCGGGTCCTCGACGCGGATCCCGAGGCCCAGAGCGAGCTCTTCCAGACCCTTGGGACGATCTACCAGGCGCTGGGCAACTTGCCCCGCGCCGATACGCTCTTCCGCTCGGCCCTGGACCAGCGCCGCGCCCGGTTGGGCCCCGACCATCCCGAGGTGGCGGCCAGCCTGCTTTCGCTCGGACTGCTCCGGGTGGACCAGGCCCAATTCGAGGAGGGCGAGCGGCTCATTCGCGAAGGACTCGACAAGAGCAGGCGAGTGCTTCCACCGGGGCACCCCATCATCCGAGGCGCAACCGCCGCGCTGGGCAAGGTGCTGGTGGAGCGGGGCGCGTACGATTCGGCCATCGCCGTGCTGGAGGAGGCGGTCCAGATGAGCTCGGGCACCGGTGGCAGCGCCGCGATGCCGGACCTGTCCTCCGGGCTCACGGCGCTGGCCAACGCCCACTTCTACGCCGGCCACTACGACGCCGCGGACTCGCTCAACCGCCTGGTCCTGGCCATGAACAGCCAGCTCTACGGCGAGCGCCACCCCCTCATCGCCGACGGCCTGATCAATCTCGGCGCCACCCAGTTCGAGCGGGGACACTACGACCGGGCGGAGCGGTTCTACCGGCAGGCGCTCGACATCACCCAGGCGTGGTACGGCCGGAATCACTTCGAAACGGCGTCGAACCTGACCATGCTGGGCCGGGCCCTGGTCTACCAGGAGCGCTTCGAAGAGGCGTCGCAGGTGCTGGGCGAGGCGCTCGGCATCCAGGAGCGGGTTTTCGGACCGGTGCATCCGCGAGTGGCGTCGGCGCTCAACGATCTGGGGAATGTGGCGATCAAGACCGGCCACCTCGACCTGGCGGAGGCGGACTTCAAGCGAATGGCCTCCATCTACCGGGAGGTCTACCACGACAACCACTATCTGATCGGCATCGCCCTGTCGAACCTGGCGGGGGTCTACGTCGAGCGAAAGGACTATCCCCGGGCCGAACAGTCCTATCGCCAGGCGGTGGCCCTCTTCGAAAAGACCCAGGGACCCGCGCACCTGAACACCGGGATCGGGCGGATCAAGCTGGGGCGCTCGCTGTTGCGCCAGAAGCGCTTCGCCGAGGCCGAGCGGGAGACCCTGGCGGGATACCAGATCCTGATGAAGCAGACCAACCCGCAAGTGAGTTTCCTGCAGGCGGCGCGCAAGGATCTGATCGCGGACTACGAAGGCCTCAACCAGCCCGGGAAGGCTGCCCGGTTCAAAGCCGAGCTGGCCGAGCTTTCCGGCGGGGCGGCTTCGGCGCCGAAGCGGCCCTGAGGTGGCGGCAACCCCGGGGCGGCATGCCGCGTAGGGTCTCCTGAGTAGGTTCCTCCCGTCCATTCCGGAGATCGCCCGTGCCACTACGTTCGAAGTCGCTCCTCGCCGCCCTGCTGCTGGTCATTCCGATCCCCGCCTTGGCGCAGGCCGGTTCCCCCGCCGGCGCGGTGCCGGTCGCCAACCTGACGGCGCGCCGGCAGGCGCTGATCGGCCGCATCAAGTCCGGAGTGGCCGTGATCCGCGGCGCCGAAGAGCTTTCGGACGATCCCCCCGATTCGAAATATCCCCAGGCCACGGCCTTCCGGCAGGACAATGACTTCTTCTATCTGACCGGACTCGAGACGCCCGACTCGTGGCTCATCGTCACCGCCACCGACTCGACCCGGGGCGAGGCCTACCTCTTCCTGCCGGCGCGCAATCTCCAGGCGGAGCGGTGGACCGGCCCGCAGCTGGGCCCCGGCCCCGAAGCGGCGGCGGCCACCGGGATCCCGGTCGCCAATATCCACTCCTCCGACTCGGTGGAGACCTACCTGCGGCGCTTTGCCCTCGCCGGCAGTCGTACCGCGCCGCTCTGGTTCCGGCGCACCGAGTGGGACGCCGAATCCGAGATGATCCGGAAGCTGGCGCTCGACACGCCCCGGGTATCCACCCAGGACTTGCTGCCCGTCATGGCCGCCCTCCGGGTGGTCAAGGACGATGACGAGATCCGCCGGCTCACGCGGGCGGTGGAGCTGTCCGCCGAGGGCCACGTGGCGGCGATGAAATTCGCGAAGCCGGGCGTCTGGGAATACCAGATCGAGGCGGTGGCAGAGCAGACTTTCCGATCGCTGGGCGCCGAGCGGCTCGGCTACCCCAGCATCGTCGGTTCCGGCATCAACAGCACCATCCTGCACTACGATCAGAACCGCCGCCAGACCGCGCCCGGCGATCTTATCGTGATGGACATGGGGGCGGAGTTCGGATACCAGACCGCGGACGTTACCCGTACGATCCCGGTGTCGGGCAAATTCACTACGCGCCAGCGGGCGATTTACGAACTGGTGCTGGGCTCCCAGCAGGCCGCGATCGACGCGGTGAAGCCGGGGATCACGCTCCGCGAGCTGGACGGCATCGCCCGCAAATACATGGCGGACCACTCCGGAGACCTCTGCGGCGCCGGAGGCTGCGTCAAGTACTTCATTCACGGGCTCTCCCACTGGATCGGAATGGACGTGCATGACCTGGGCGGCGGAGCGGCCCTCGCGCCCGGCGTGGCCTTCACGGTCGAGCCGGGGATCTACCTTCCCGAGGAGGCTCTCGGGGTGCGCATCGAGGACGACGTCCTGGTCACCGCGACGGGATATGTCCTGCTCTCCCGGGGAGCGCCGCGGTCGGTGGCCGAGGTGGAGAAAGTCATGGCCACGGTCAAGCCCAAGCCGTAGGTCATGGGCCTGTCGCGCCCGTAACAATCCGTGGAATCGCCCGCGGCGCTCGGACTCGTTTCCGAACCTTGCGCCGGCGGGGCGGGTTTCCAGTAATTCTCGCTGATTTTCTCAGGGTTATCGCTGAAATCTCTTGCAGTTACTCCCTGGGCCGTTCAGGGGGCGCCCCCGGGCGTCACCCTGGAATGCCCAGACGCGGGCTGGTCCACGGACGACGTCGGTATTGTCTCGTACGCCTGGACCTGGGGGAACGGACACGGCGAGACCCATACCACGTGGACGGTCAAGAACACCTGGGCCGCGCCAGGCACCTACAACGTCACGCTGAAGGTCACCGATGGGGCGGCCTGACCTCCTCGATCACGAAGCCGGTGACCGTTCCCTGAGGGTCAAATCGGGGCGTTGACCTAACCGAATGGCCGGGATAGCTTTGCGGCTTAACGTGCTTCTGCTATCCCCATCCACGCGGACCTGACTCTGATGGAGACGCGCTCCGGTACAATCCGGCGCATGGCGCAGTATGTCCCCGCCATTTGCCTCCTGGTCCTTCTCGGCTGCGCCAAGAACTACCCCCAGACGACCCTCCTCCCCCGTGGCGACTTTGCCCGGCTGGTGGACAGCCTGTTCCGGACCACCGTCCTCTGGGCGACCATCGTGTTCGTCCTGGTGGAGGGGGCGCTGGTCTTTGCCATCCTGAAGTTCCGGGGCCGCCCCGACGATCCCGAGCCGCGTCAGACCCATGGCAGCACCGCCCTCGAGGTCGGCTGGACCATCGTGCCGGCCCTGATCCTCGCGATGATCGCGGTACCCACCATCAAGACCATCTTCAAGACCTCGGACTACGCCACCGGAGACGTGGTGACCGTGGAGGTCCTGGGCCACCAGTGGTGGTGGGAGTTCCGCTACCCGGGTCTCGGCGTGGTCACCGCCAACGAGCTCCACGTGCCGGTGGGCAAGACGGTCAACCTCCGGATGACCACCGCGGACGTGATCCACAGTTTCTGGGTGCCCCAGTTTGCCGGCAAGCGGGACGTGATGCCGGGCCGGCACAACCCGCTCTGGTTCAAGGCCGAGGTGACCGGCGTCTTCAGCGGCCAGTGCGCGGAATTCTGCGGCGCCCAGCACGCGCGGATGGGGTTCCGGGTGATCTCGCAGCCCCTGGAGGAGTTCCAGGCCTGGGCCGACTCGCAGAAGGTGGGGTCGCCGCTGGTGAACCGGGGCGTGGTGCCGGTGGATTCGACGGTGCCGGCCGACTCGGCCGCCCGCGCGGCCAAGGTGGCCCGGGACACCCTGATGAAGGCGGGCCTGGCCCTGTTCAATGCCGGGGGGTGCATCGGCTGCCATTCCATGGTGGGTACGGTGATGGCGGGCACGACGGCGCTTCGAGGTCCCAACCTGACCCACGTCGGCAGCCGCACCACGATCGTTGCCGGGATGCTGGAGAACACCGAAGACAACATCCGGAAGTGGCTCTCCAACCCCGACTCGGTCAAGAAGGGCACGCTGATGGTGCTGCCCCGGAAGCTCACGGATGCCGAGATCGCCACGCTGGTGGCGTATCTCCGCGCGCACAAGTAGAGGAACGGACGCCGCCATGGCCACTTCGGTAATCGACCGCTCTCCGGCCACCCACGCTCCCGAGAATACCGGGATCTGGAGCTGGATCACGACCGTGGACCACAAGCGGATCGGCATCCTGTATGGTGCCACCGCGTTTCTGTTCTTCCTGCTCGGCGGGCTGGAGGCGCTGTTCATGCGCATCCAGCTGATGAAGCCGGACAACACCTTCGTGAGCGCCGAGACGTTCAACTCGCTGTTCACGATGCATGGCACGACCATGATCTTCCTCGGGGTCATGCCGCTGTCGGCCATGTTCTTCAACTACTTCATTCCGCTCCAGATCGGCGCCCGGGACGTGGCCTTTCCCCGGCTCAACGCCTTCAGCTACTGGGTGTTCCTGCTGGGCGGGTTGTTCATCAACTTCAGCTGGCTGATCAACGCGGCGCCGAATGCCGGGTGGTTCGGGTACGCCAACCTGACCGAGCGGACCTACTCGCCGGGGCTCAACACCGATTTCTGGGTCCTGGGCCTCCAGATCCTGGGCATCGCCTCGATGGCCGCGGCGATCAACTTCTTCGTCACGATCGTGAACCTGCGGGCCCCGGGCATGAAGATGCTCCGGATGCCGATGTTCGTCTGGATGAGCTTCATCACCCAGATCCTGCTGCTGCTGGCCTTTCCGGTGATCACCATCGCGCTGGTCTTCCTGATGATGGACCGGCACTTCGGGACCCACTTCTTCATTCCCGAAGGTGGCGGTGATCCGATCCTCTGGCAGCACCTGTTCTGGATCTTCGGCCACCCCGAGGTGTACATCCTGATCCTGCCGGCGTTCGGCATCGTGTCGGAAGTGCTGCCGGTGTTCTCGCGGAAGCCGCTGTTCGGCTACACCGCGATGGTGTTCAGCGGTGCCTTCATCGCCTTCCTCGGGTTTGGCG
>JBGPLG010000073.1:0-21871 GCA_041486305.1 Gemmatimonadota bacterium | reverse complement strand
GCACCAGCTCGAGATTCCACTTGGCTTCGCTGGAGCGGGGCACCAGCAGCAGCGCCTCCCGGAATTCGTCGGCGGCGCTCTGCTCCAGCTCGGCGCGCTGGGCGGAGTCGCCGCGGCGCGCCTGGAACCGGGCCGCCAGCATGTCGGCCAGCCCCAGGTTGTAGAGGGCGCGGAACCGGATGTCGGGATCCAGCGACTTGGCGGCCTGCAGCAGCAGCTGGCGCGCCTGGGCATACCGCTGACTCGCCAGCGCGGCGGTGCCGGCGTTGAAGAGGGCGCTGTCGGTGCCGGGCCGGCCGCTGGCCTCCCGGGTGTAGGCGGTGATCGCGCCGGCGGTGTCGCCGCTCCGGAGCAGGCGGTCTCCGGTCGAGGGCCGCTGCGCCATGGCGCTCCCCGAGACGAGCATCAACGCCAGCACCGCGAGCGCCGGCCCCTTCCGGAAGAAGGCCTGGACCCCGAGCAGGACGATGGCGCCCAGGGCGAAGAGCCAGGCCCGGGGGGTGAGGTCTTCGCGGCGGCGCTCCTTGATGGCGCGGCGCTCGAGCCCGGCGAGGACGCCCCGCACGGCGCCGGCCTGATCGGCCGCGTCTCCGGGCACCAGGATGCCGCCGGCGGCGTCGGCCACGGCGCGCAGGATATCGTCCCGGCGGGTGGTCCGCACGACCCGGCCGTCGGAGTCGGTCTTATATCCCTTGAGCTCGCCCCGCTCGTCGCGGAGCGGGATCCGGGCCCAGGCGCTGTCGCCCTCTCCCACCAGGACCAGCGTCACGCCCGACGAACGCAGCGCGCGCGCCGCCTCGATGGCCGCGTCGACGGAATCCTGGGTCTCGCCATCGGTGAAGATGACCAGCGCCCGCGCGCCGCCTTCCGCGGCGGCGGTCAGGAGCCCCCGGCCCTGCACCAGCACCGCGGCCAGATCGGTGCCGCCCTCGCTGGCGATGTCGGGGTCGAGCGCGTCGAGCTGGAGCGCCACCGCCCCGTCGTCCAGGGTCAGCGGGGTCAGGATGTAGCTCCGCCCCGCGAAGGCGAGCAGCGCGAGGCGGTCGCCGCGGGCATCCTGCACCAGGCGGCGGGATTCCCGGACCGCGCGCTGGAGCCGGCTGGGCGCGGCGTCCTCGGCCAGCATCGAGCGGCTGATGTCGACGCCGATCGCGAGATTGAGCGCCCGACCTTCCATTTCGGTTTCGGTGGTGCCCCAGCGCGGCCCCGCCGCGCCGACACCGGCCGCGAGGCAGGCGGCGCCCAGCAGCCACGGGCCGGCGCGGCCCCCGCGCGCGACTCGCTGCTCCGGGGCCCAGAGCAGCGCCGCCTGGATCCGGGCCCGCCGCGCCCGCCACGCGAGCAGCCCCGCCGCCAGCGCGATGACCGGCGCGAGGCCCAGCAGCAGCACCGAGTCGATGGTCATGGGGCGCGGACCAGGACAGTGGAGCCGAGCACCAGCGCCGCGGCCATCGCGCCGAGCCCGGCCAGCAGGAACGGGCCCGGGGTCTCGTCCGCGGCGCGGTACCGCTTCGCATCGGTCCGGGTGCGCTCCAGCTGGTCGATCTGCTGGAAGATCCGGCTCAGGGATTCGCTGTCGGTGGCGCGGAAGTAGCGGCCGCCGGTCTTGTCGGCGATCTCCTTGAGCAGCACCTCGTCGATTTCGACCGGGAGCATCTCATAGCGGAAGCCGGAGAGGCCCCGCCCGGTGGGAATCCGCGCCTCTCCCTGGGTACCCACGCCTACCGTATACACCTTGATGCCGAACGCCGCCGCGGCGTCGGCGGCGGTGCGGGGATCGATCGCGCCGCGGTTGTTCACGCCGTCGGTGAGCAGCAGCACCACCTTGGAGCGCACCGGAACCCGGCGCAGCCGGTTCACCGCGGTGGCGAGCCCGCTGCCGATCGCGGTGCCGTCTTCCAGCGTGCCCACCCGGAGCGCGCCGACCGCCTGCTCCAGGACCGCGTAGTCCAGCGTCACGGGAATCTGGGTCAGCGCCTCCCCGGCGAAGGCCACCAGGCCGATCCGATCGGCGTCGCGGCCCCGGATGAAGGCCACGGCCTGGCGCTTGGCCACTTCGAGCCGGTTCGACGGGGCGAAGTCCTCGGCCAGCATGCTGCTCGAGACATCGATCGCGATGACGATCCCGATCCCGTCCTTCCGGACGGTGGTGGGCCCGCCGGGAAGCCGGGGGCCTGCCGCGGCGACGATCCACCCCGCCAGCGCCAGCGACCGCAACACCCGGGGGATCCAGGTGAGCCAGGAGCGCCCCGCCGCCGCCGCGGAGATGGCCCCGTCGCCCACCGTGACCGCGCCGCCCCGGCGCCGGAGCACCAGGAGCAGCACCGGCAGCAGCAGCAGAACCAGCAGGAACGGGCGCGCGAAGCTCATACGGCGGCAAGCCTCACCGCGCGCTGGTACAGCTCGGCGAGGTCTCCCACGGCGCGGGGGGAATAGCTGCTGAACGAGATCTCGTCCAGCACCCGCTGCAGCTCGGCGGTCTCGGCCAGGTCCTGGCTCATTCGCATCCGGTCCGACAGCAGCCAGGCCACTTCGTGGAGCGCGGCGCGGTATTCGCCGTTCGCGGCCCATTGGGCGAAGGTCGGCAGCGGCGAGGCCGGGGGCGCCGGATCGCGCCGTTTGGGCAGGCGCCCTCTGCGTCGCCAGCGCAGCGCCACCAGCCCGGCGACCAGCAGCGCCGCCAGCACCAGCACGGCGAGCGGCAACAGCGTGCTGGCCTCGAGCGGGACCGGCACCCGGGCCGGCTTGGGATCCAGACGGGAGCGAGGGATCCCGGCCGGCAGCACGCTCGCGACCAGCACCCGGACCGGAGAGGCGGCCAGCGTATCGGAGCTCCCGTCCCTTCGCACCAGCACCGGACCGGGCATGGTGAGCTGGTGATCGCCCGGATACCAGAACACCAGCGGGTAGCGCACCAGCGCGCCGCCGCTCTGGAGCTGCACGATCGCCGGGCCGAGCTGCTGCCCCAGCGGCGCCAGCGACCAGGGCTGGGGCCGAAGCACGGCGGTCCCGAGGTTGGTGACGGAACGCTCAACCCACACCGTGTCGCCGACGCTGGGCAGCGGGGTCTGGATCATCGCTTGCCTCCGCTGTGGCGGCGCCGCACCCCGAACGCCCGGCGCAGCACCAGGCCGTAGTCGGTGGCCACGTCGAGCGAGATCTGCTGGACCCCGGCGCTTCGGAGCCGCTCGGCTCGCTGGGCCCGGCGGGCCTCGGCCGCGCCGCGCCAGCGACGGATGGCCGCTCCACTCCCGGTGTTCACCAGGGCGCGGCGGCCGTTCTCGGCGTCCTCCATCTCGACCCAGCCGGCCCGGGGCGGATCCAGCTCGCGGGGATCGTCCACCGTGATGGCGATGACCTCGTGGCGCACCGCCAGCTCGCGCAGCGCCTTCTCCCAGCCCTCGGCGAGAAAATCGGACAGGATGACCACCACGCTCCGGTGACCCAGCACGTTGGAGGCATAGTGAATCGCCTGCACCAGATTGGTGCCGCGACGGTCCGATTCGAACGCGAGGAGATCACGAATCAGCCGCAGCGCGTGGCGGCGTCCCTTGCCCGGCCGCACCACGTGCTCCACCCGGTCACTGAAGAGCAGCGCGCCGACCCGGTCCTGCTCCCGCGCCCCTGCGAGCGCCAGGACCGCGGCGACCTCCGCCGAGCGGGCCGCCTTGGTGACCGGCGTCCCCACCCGGGTCGAGGCCGACTGGTCCACCACCAGCAGCAGGGTGAGCTCGCGCTCCTCGGTGAAGATCTTGACGTGGGGAGAGCCGAGCCGGGCCGAGACGTTCCAGTCGATGGCGCGGAAGTCGTCGCCCTGCTCGTAGGCGCGCACCTCGGCGAACTCCATGCCCTGCCCGCGGAAGACGCTGCGGAACTCGCCGGAGAAGAGCGAATCCACGACGCCGCGGGTGCGAAGGGCGATGCCCTTGACCTGCTTGAGGAGCTCGGCGGGGATTGGGGGCATGGTCGGACGGTGGGGTCAGTGAGGACGGTGGGGACGGTGGGTGCCGCGTGGAGCCGACCTCACTGTCCTCACTGTCCTCACCGTCCTCACTCTACGGCGCCTTTACCGCGCCAAGCAGCTGGGCGATGATGGCGTCCGACGTCACGTCCTCCGCCTCCGCCTCGAACGTGAGGACCAGACGGTGGCGCAGCACATCGCCGGCCAGGAGCCGGATGTCCTCGGGCACCACGAAGGTCCTGCCCTGAAGAAAGGCGTAGGCGCGGGAGGCCTGCGCGAACGAGATCGACGCGCGGGGCGACGCGCCGAACGCGATGAGCGGAGCCAGCGCGGGGAGCCCGACGCTCGCCGGATCGCGGGTGGCGCGCACCAGGTCCACGATGTAGTCGACCAGGCGCTGGTCCAGGTGGATTTCGGTGATCGCCTTGCGCGCGGCGAGAATGCCGGCCGGCTCGAGCACCCGCTTGACCGGGATCGGATCGCCGCCGCTCATCCGCACCAGGACCTCGCGCTCCTCGAGCCGGGAGGGGTACTCGACCCGCACCTTGAACAGGAAGCGGTCCAGCTGCGCCTCGGGCAGCGGATAGGTGCCTTCCTGCTCGATCGGATTCTGGGTGGCCAGGACCAGGAACGGCTCGGGCAGCGGATAGGTGGTGCCGCCGATCGTCACCTGGTGTTCCTGCATCGCCTCCAGCAGCGCGGACTGCACCTTGGCCGGCGCGCGGTTGATCTCGTCCGCCAGCACGATATGGGCGAACAGCGGGCCCTTCTTGGGGTAGAACTCCTGGTTCTTGGGGTCGAACACCATGGTGCCGACCACGTCGGCGGGAAGCAGATCGGGCGTGAACTGGATCCGGGAGAAGCTGGCATGGAGCACTTCGGACAAGGTGCGCACCGCGAGGGTCTTGGCCAGCCCCGGCACACCCTCCAGGAGAATATGACCGCCGGTGAGCAGGCCGATGATGAGCCGCTCCACCATGACCGTCTGCCCCACCAGGCGCCGCCCGACTTCGTCGGTGACGTGGCGGAGCGGAATCGACTCGGGCGCGGAAGCGGGCGGATCGGTCCGGGGGACTGGCTGGGCCATCAGGAACCTCGGAGTGAGTACAGGGGCTTACTTGATCGCCCGGTAGAGCGCCTTTTCTTCCGCCGGCGTGAGGGTGCGCCACTTGCCGACCGGCAGCTCGCCGAGGCGGATCGGCCCGTAGGAGAGCCGGGCCAGCCGATCCACCTTGAGTCCCAGCTCCTCGGCCCAGCGGCGCACGATGTGCTTGCGACCCTCCGCGAGGGTGACGTCCACGATGCTGCGTCCCTCCACACCCGGACGAACCCGGACCGCGAGCGGTTCCACCGCCCGGCCCTCGACGACCACGCGCCCCCTGGCCGCGGCGGCGATCTCTCCGGTCGGGCGCCCGTGCACCAGCGCGGTGTAGCGGCGAGGAACGTGGTACTTCGGGTGGCTCAGCCGCTGCACCGCATCGCCATCGGTCGTCAGCAGCAGCAGCCCGGTCGTCATCACGTCGAGTCGCCCGACGTAGGTGAGGCCGTCCCCTTTCGGCACGAAGTCAAACACCGTCCGGCGGCCCTCCTCATCCTGCGCGGTCGTCACCACGCCGAGCGGCTTGTGGAACATGATCCACTTCTTCGGCTTCTGGGTGACCCGCTTGCCCTTGACGGTGATCACCTGGGTGTCGGGGTCGACCTTGGAGCCGAGCGTGGCCACGTCTCCGTCGACCCGGACCACGCCGTTCTCGATCAGCAGCTCCGCGGCGCGGCGGGACGCGACGCCGGCCCGCGCCAGCGCGCGCTGCACCCGCATCAGCGTCATTGGTCCGCCGCGACGTAGGCCGCCGATTCGTCGTCGGGGCCGGCGGTTTCCGTCTTGTAGGGCTGCAGCGCGATCGTGAGCTCTTCGGCCCGGGGCAGGTTGGCGAGATCCGGCAGGCCCAGGATCTCCAGGAAGAGCGGCGTCGTGCCGTAGAGCAGCGGCCGGCCCAGTCCCTCGCTCCGGCCGGTGACTTCGATGAGCCCCCGCTCCTGCAGCGAGCGGAGCACGCCGCTCGCCGAGACACCGCGGATCTCCTCGATCTCGGCACGGCCTACCGGCTGCCTATAGGCGATCACGGCCAGGGTCTCGAGCATGGCGGCGGTGAGGCGGGGCTGACGGCCGCCGAGCTGGGCCCGCTCGATCGCGGCGGCGAAGGCGGGGCGAGAGAGCACCTGGTAGCCGCCGCCCAGCTCGGCCAGCTCCACGCCGTGCCCGTCGAAGTCATAGTGCTCCCGGAGCTGCTCGAGCGCGGCCTTGACCTCGTCGAGCGAGGCGTCGGGATCCAGGGTAACGAGCTCTTCGGCCGTTACCGGGCGGGCCGCGGCGAAGAGCGCGGCCTCAATCAGCTGGGCGAGGGGATTCACGGCGAACCACGAGCGGCGCAAAGACCGCGGGTTGGGTCATGAAGCACTGGCCGCGCCGGGCGAGCTCGAGCAGTGCAAGGAGGAGCGAGAGCACATCGGTGATGGTGGGCTTGGGCCCCAGGGCGGAGGTCCACACGAATTCATCGCGCTCGGCCAGGAGCGACAGCACCCGGAGCGATGCACCTTCCACGTTGAGCGGCCGGGCGACGACGCTGTGAAACACCGGATGGAGAATCGAAGCGACGACCCGTTCCACCGCGGTGAGCAGATCCAGCAGGTCGAGCGTGAGCGGCGGTGGCGGCAGCTCGGGCGGCGGCGGCAGGTAGCCGCGGGCGAGGCGCAGGGCGCGGCGGTCCGCGGCGGCGGCCATCCAGTGCGCGATCTCCCGAATCTGCTGATACTCGAGCAGGCGCCGCACCAGCTCGGCCCGGGGATCCTCCCACTCCTCGCCGTCCTGGTTGCGAGGCAGCAGCATCTGCACCTTGAGGCGGACCAGCCGGCTGGCCATCTCGAGGTAGTCGGCGGCCTGATTGAGCCCGAGGTGCTTGATGGCCGCGAGGAACTGGTCGGCGATCCGCGCGATGGGAATGTCGGCGATGTCGATCTGCTCTTCGCGAAGCAGATGGAGCAGCAGATCGAGTGGACCGGAGAATGCCTCGAGCCGTACCACGAAGCCGAGACCACCGAGAATCGCCGCCGCCTCGGGAGAGGAGGGCGCCGGCCCCAGGTCCGCGGGGTCCGGACGCAGGGCGATGAGCGGGGCCGAGGCGGTCATGCCCGAAAGATGTTCCATCGAGGGCCGAACGTCAACTCGCTCCCTTGCGTCAAGATATTGCCGGGACTATACTTAGCCCTTCGCCGGCAGGCTCTCGTGGCCGTGCCATTTCACCCGCATCCTTCGCCCAAGAAATCCCAGTGCCGAGAACCAAATCCGCCAAGAAGCAGATGCGTCAGGCCAAGAGCCATACCGCCCGGAACCGGGCTCAGCGCAGCGAGCTTCGCTCGGCGCTCAAGAAGGTCAAGAGCACGGGAAACGCGAATGATCGCGCCCAAGCCGTGAAGCTGCTGGATCGCTCCGGCCGCAAGCGCCTGATCCATCCGAATACCGCAGCGCGGATCAAGAGCAAGCTGGCGAGGGCCGCGAATAAGAAATAGGGAGGAGGGAGGAAGGAATAGAAGAAGGGGGGCCCGATTCACTCGGCGCCCCCCGGTTTGCTAGTCCCTCCTCCCGCCTCCCTACTAGAGCGCCGCCAGCTCTGCCCCGCACCGCTCGCAGTACCACTCCGTCGGCCGATTCAGCGATCCGCATTCCCCGCACTTGAGCGTCTTGGCAACGGTAGTGCTGGGGCGCTCTTCGCGATCCAGCGGACTCACCGCGGTCGGCGTGGACCGGGAGTTGGACGGCGCGTCCAGGGTCACCGAGCGGAGGAACGCCAGCTCGTCGGTCTGCTGCGGAGCCGGGGCCGGGGACGGCGTGGGTGACTGCGGGAAAGAAATCGACCGGTGGGCGCCGGACTCGCGCGGCGACGGCTTTGGCGCGCCGGCGCGCGGTACGAAGCGGGGCGCCTCGGGCCGGGGGAGCGGAGCCGCCGGAGGGGCCTCGTCCCGGACCAGCGTGAGGGCCGGCTGCTCGGCCGGATGCTGCGCCTCCTCGTGCATCGGCGGCATCTCGGTCCCGTGGGTCACCATCAGGTCTGAATCGTGGTGCATCGGGCGGGGGGACGGGGGCGGAGGAGCCGCCGGGATGTGCGCCGGCTGAATCAGCGACTGCACCTCCTCGAGCCGCGAGATTTCCCCGCTCAGGCGGTCGAGCTCCTGGTCGAACCCTTCGATCTTGCCGGAGCTCTCGAGCTCCACGAGCTGCCATTCGTCATCGGTATACTCGCCCACCGAGTGCCTGAGCTCGGCTTCGGCACGGACCTCCATCTCTTCGGAGCGGAGCTGTCCGAACTCGCGGGCCTGGGCCTTGAGGCCGTCGAGGGTGGAGGAGATGAGGTCGGCGTGGGTTCCGAGCTGAGTGACCACCTGGGCGAGCCGGGCGCGGTAATCTGCGCGAACCTTGGCACGTACCGCCTCTGGCGCGCGTGAGCCTGCCGAATCGAGACGATCGAGCCACCCGGTCAGCTGCTGTCGAGAGCCCAACAGGCTCTCGATTTCGGCGATGTTATGAGACTTCTGATCGCTCATACGGACCCCCGGCAAAACACTGGAACAGACTCCCCCAAGTCGTTCCAATGTAATGAATAAGCGCAATCGCGAAACGTGTCCCGTTCCTTACTGTCAAGAAACTGGTCGATCTGATCGATTAAAGGCCACGCGACCCCCGACAATCGTCAGATCTGCCTGTCCTACCAGCGTTTCGCCCAGGAAGGGGGAGTTCATGCTCTTGGAGTGCAGATCCTCGCGCCGCACGGCCCAACGCCGCGACGCATCGAGCACCACGACGTCGGCTGGCGCGCCCACCGCGAGGGTCCCGCCCGGCAAGTGGAAGATTCGTGCCGGTACCGTACTCATCCTCGCGATCAGATCCGGCAGCGCGAGCAGACCCGGCTCGACCAGCTCGCGGAGCGCCAGGCCCAGCGCCGTCTCCAGCCCGACGATGCCGTTGGGCGCATCGTCGAACTCGCGCTCCTTGGTGTCGTAGTGGTGCGGCGCGTGGTCGGAGGCGATGCAATCAATGGTGCCGTCGCGCAGGCCCTCGCGGATGGCGTCCCGATCGGCGGCCTCGCGAAGCGGCGGGTTCATCTTGGCGTTGGTGTCGTATCCGAGGCAGCGCTCGTGGGTGAGGGTGAAGTGGTGGGGCGTGGCCTCCGCGGTCACGTTGATGCCCTTGGCCTTGGCCCAGCGGATGAGCTCGACCGAGCCGCGGGTGGACATATGACAGAGGTGGACGTGACCTCCGGTCAGCTCGGCCAGGATGATGTCCCGGGCCACCATGATCTCTTCGGCCGCCGAGTGAATACCCTTGAGCCCGAGCCGCGCGGCGATGAGCCCCTCGTGCATCGCGCCGCCCGCCGCGAGCGACATGTCCTCGCAATGATCGGCCACCGGGATGCCGAAGGTGCGGGCGTACTCCAGGGCGGTCCGCATGAGATGACTGGTGGCCACCGGCTTCCCATCGTCGCTCACCGCCACGGCGCCGGCCTGCACCATCTCCCCGAACTCGGTGAGCTGTTCGCCCTTTTGCCCCAGCGACACCGCGCCGATGGGATAGACCCGCGCCTTGCCAGCCCGGATGGCCTGGCGCACCACGAAGCCCACCGTGGCCTGGCTGTCGGTGACCGGGTCGGTGTTGGGCATCGCACAGACCGCGGTGAACCCGCCCGCGGCCGCCGACAGCGCGCCGGTGGCGATGGTTTCGGCGTGCTCGAAGCCCGGCTCGCGGAAATGCACGTGGATGTCGATCAGCCCGGGCGCGACGACCTTCCCGGCGGCGTCCACCACCTCGACGCCGGGATCCAGGGCGATGTTGCGGCCCACCGCCTCGATCCGGCCGTCCTTGATATAGAGGTCGGCCACCCCGTCGGTGCCCCGGGACGGGTCGATCACCCGCCCGCCGCGAATCAGCAGCTCGCTCATCGTTCGTCCGCCGGGGTGGGCGCCGAGCGCCAGTCCGGCGCCCCGCCCGCGAGGAGGTACAGCACCGCCATGCGGATCGCGACGCCGTTGGTGACCTGGGGCAGGATCACGCTGGCGGGACCGTCGGCCACATCGCTGTCGATCTCGACCCCGCGATTCATGGGGCCGGGATGGAGGATCACCACTTCCCGGCCCGCTTTCGCCAGCCGCTCCCGGGTGACCCCGAAGACCCGGTTGTATTCGCGGAGCGAAGGAATGAACCCGGAGGACATCCGTTCCAGCTGGAGCCGGAGCACGTTCAGCGCATCGGCCCATTCGATGGCTTCCTCGATCCGGGGGATGATCCGCACACCCAGCTCCGCGAATTCGCGGGGGATGAGCGTGGCCGGGCCGCAGATGGCCACCTCGGCGCCGAGCTTGAGCAGACCCCAGATGTTGCTGCGGGCCACCCGGCTGTGCAGCACGTCTCCGCAGATGGCGACCTTGAGGCCCGCGATCCTCCCGAACCGGTCGCGAAGGGTGAGCAGATCGAGCAGCGCCTGGGTGGGATGCTCGTGCCGGCCGTCCCCCGCATTGATCACGTTGGAGCGAATCCGCTGGCCCAGGAACTCGGCGGCTCCGCTGGACGGATGCCGGATCACCACCATGTCGATCCGCATCGCCTCGAGGTTGCGGGCGGTGTCGACCAGCGTCTCTCCCTTGGACACGGACGAGCCGCTGGTGGCCACGTTCACCGTATCGGCGGAGAGACGCTTCTCGGCGAATTCGAACGAGATCCGGGTCCGGGTGGAGGCTTCGAAGAAGAGATTGACGATGGTCTTTCCGCGGAGAGCCGGCACCTTCTTGATGGGACGTTCGCTCACTTCCTTGAACGGCTCGGCGGTATCCAGGATGAGCCTGATCTGCTCGGCCGAGAGATACTCGAGGCCGGTGAGGTCCTTGCCGAGACCGGGCGTATTCACAGCGGACCCCCGCGCACCAGGTCGACCGAGTCCTGTCCGTCCAGCTCCTTCACCGCGACATCCACCCGATCATCGCCGGAGGTCTTGAGGGTGAGACCCACGAAATCGGCCTGGATCGGCAGCTCGCGGCCGCCCCGGTCCACCAGCACACAGAGCAGGATCCGGCGGGGGCGCCCGAAGTCGGCGAGCTCATCGAGGGCGGCGCGGACGGTGCGGCCGGTATAGAGGACGTCGTCGACGATGACGACGGTGCGACCCTCCAACCCATCGGGGAGGCTGGTCTCACCGACGCGAGGCACCGGACCGACCGCGGAGAGGTCGTCGCGATAGAGCGTGATGTCCAGTTTACCCATCGGAACCGCCGGGCCGCCCTTGCCGATGAAGAGAGCCAGGCGGGCGGCCAGCTCCACTCCCCGGCGCTGGATCCCTACCAAAATCATGCCCTTGGTCCCCCCGCATTTTTCAACGACCTCACCGGCAATACGCTCGAGGGAGCGCGCCATGGCGGGGGCGTCGAGGAGCCGGGTGACCGAGGGCATCTCGGGCGGGGAAGCTACATCACGGCATGGCGTAACTCAAGCCGACGACGACGGTCCGGGGCTGGCCGGGCACGATGAAATCCCCGCCCGGAGCTCGATGTACCGGCGGTCGAGCAGATTCCTGAGTCCCAGCGAGAACTCGGCTCGGCCGGCCCGCAACCCGAAGCTCGCGTGGAACAGGGCATAGGCGGGCTCGGAGCCGCGGACAGTCCGCCCGCTAGCCGGCTCGAGCGCCCCGGGTCCGGGGCACCGTCGCGCGCCGGGCCACCGCGATCCGGACGGCGAAAATGGCTCCCAGCACCGCCGCATACATCAGGGGAAGGCGGATGTCCTTCTTCTGGGACCAGAGGAAGTGGACGATGCCCAGGATCGCGGCGAGATACACCAGGCGGTGAATGGCTTGCCAGCGCTTGCCGCCGAGGCGGCGCACCATCGCCTGGGGTGAGGTGACCGCGAGAATCAGGAGAATGAACAGCGCGGAAAAGCCCACGGTAATCCAGGGCCGCTTCACGATCTCGCCGGCGAGGGTGCCGAAGGAGAGCTCGAGGTCGAAGACCAGAAAAATGGAGAAGTGGATCAGGGCATAGAAGAACGCGAAGAGACCGATCAGCCTTCGCACCTTCACGAGGCCGCCGATTCCGGTCAGGCGCCGCAGCGGCGTGACGCTGAGCGCCATGAAGAGGATGATGATCGCGGTGCGGCCGGTGAAGTGCTCCATCCCCTTCACCGGCTCGGCCTCGAGGTGGCCGGTCAGGAAGGCGTAGACCTGCCAGGCCAACGGGGCGAGCCCGGCCACCCAGAGGATCGGCTTGACGACCCGCCGGATGACCTGCGCCTCGGTCATGCTCGGCTCAGAAGTTGGCGCGCAGGTCCATCCCCGAATACATCGAGGCCACCTGATCGGCGTACCCGTTGAACATCAGGGTGGGCTTCTTGAAGAGCTGCCCCAGGGGCCGTTCCTTGGCCTGGCTCCAGCGCGGGTGATCGACGTTCGGGTTCACGTTGGCGTAGAACCCGTACTCGTTGGGCGCCGCGAGCTGCCAGGTGTTAAGTGGCTGCTTTTCGACGAACCGGATCTTCACGATCGACTTGATGCTCTTGAATCCATACTTCCACGGAACCGTCAGCCGAACCGGGGCGCCGTTCTGATTGGGGATCGGCTTGCCGTAGATGCCCACGGTGAGGAGGGTGAGCGGGTGCATCGCCTCGTCCATGCGCAGCCCCTCGACGTAGGGCCAATCCAGTACGTCGCGGCGCTGGCCGGGCATCTGCACCGGGTCGAGCAGCGTCACGAATTCGACATACTTGGCCCTGGTGCCCGGCTCCAGGCGCTTGATCACGTCCCGCAACGGGTAGCCGAGCCACGGCGCCACCATGGACCACGCCTCGACGCAGCGGTGCCGGTAGACCCGCTCTTCGGGCTTCATGCCCTTGAAGAGATCGTCGATGGCGTAGGTGGCCGGCTTCTTGACGTCTCCCTCGACCGCGATGCTCCAGGGCCGGGGCTTCAGGGTGTGGGCGTTTTCCTTGGGCTCATCCTTGCCGGTGCCGAATTCGTAGAAATTGTTGTAGCTGGTGATGACGTCCCAGGAGTCCGGCTTGAGGGCTTCCTGGGCCCGGCCCAGCCGGGGAAACGCCATCGCACCGGCCAGCCCCATGCCGGCGGCGGCCAGCCATTCCCGGCGGCTCCAGAAGAGCCGCTCGTCGGTGATGTCGGACGCCGGAATGTCCGGCGATCTGCGGATCAGCATGGCTACCCCCTCCGGGTGACGTCCAGCAACCTAATAACGTCGCGGGCAGGGAATCGGAGAAATGGAAAAGGGGCGCCTCAACGCCCCTGATCCTGTGACTCCCTGACTCCCTGACAGACGGACAGGGCTGGATTCGAACCCGCGAAACCCTTTCAGGTTTACACGCTTTCCAGGCGTGCCTCTTAAACCACTCGAGCACCCGTCCCGGCGGCGACAACTTATCCACGCCGAAGCCGGCCCGTCAACGCGGGGGCTGACCCACTCCGAGGCGAGCCTTATCTTGGTCCTGAGCCGTGCCACCGACTTTGCCCTCCGCGGGACACTCCGATGACGCCGACCCTGGACCAGACCGAGAAGCCCACGCCGGAGCTGCTCTACCTCCTGTGTGGCGATCCTGTCGAGCTCTCCGCGGTGCTGGCCGGCATGCAGCCGCCCGACATCGCGGAGGCGCTCCGCTCCCTGGACCCCGCAGCGGCGGCGAAGGTGCTCTCGGCGGTGCCGTTCGATCTGGCGGTCCAGATCTTCGACGAGCCGGAGCTGGTGCAGCACCGGGCCGCGATCGTCGCGAAGATGAGCCCCCGGGACGCGGCCGACCTGGTGGACGCGATGTCCGCCGACCAGCAGGCCGACCTCTTCCGGGAGCTGGAGCCGGCCAGCCGGACCCGCCTGCTCCAGACGGTCACCCCCGAGACCCGGGAATCGCTCAAGCTCCTGCTTCAGTACCCGCCCGACACGGCGGGCGGCATCATGACGACCGAGTTCGTCAGCGTGCCGGCCGACTGGACCGCGGAGCAGGCACTCGGCTATGTGCGCCAGGTCGGGGGTCGGAAGGAGACGGTCTACGCCATCTACGTGACCGATCCGGCCAGCCAGGCGCTGATCCACGTGATCTCCCTGCGCGAGCTGGTGATGGCCGACCCCACGACGCCGGTCATCGACATCGGGAGCGACCGGACCCCGCTGACCGCCTCGCCGAACATGGACCGGGAGGAAGTGGCCCGGCTCATAAGCAAATACAACCTCCTCGCGATTCCCGTGGTGGACGAGCAGCAGCATCTGCTCGGCATCGTGACCGTCGACGACGTGATCGACGCCCTGGTCCAGGAGGAGACCGAGGACGTGCAGAAGTTCGGCGGCATGGAGGCCCTCGACGAGCCGTATACCGAGATCAGCTTCGGCGCGATGGTCAAGAAGCGAGCCGGCTGGCTCTGCGCCCTCTTCATCGGGGAGATGTTCACCGCGACGGCGATGGCGCGGTTCGAGCACGAGATTGAGCGAGCCGTGGTGCTGGCGCTCTTCATTCCGCTGATCATCAGCTCCGGCGGCAACTCCGGCTCCCAGGCCACCTCCCTCATCATCCGGGCCCTGGCGCTCCGCGAGGTCACCATCAAGGACTGGTGGAGGGTGGCCTCACGCGAGCTGCCGGCCGGTGCGGCCCTCGGCGCGATCCTGGGCGCCATCGGGGTGGTCCGCATCCTGCTCTGGCAGCTGCTGGGGTGGTACAACTATGGCGAGCACTACCCGCTGGTGGCGATGACCGTCGGCTGCTCGCTGCTGGGGGTCGTGACCTTCGGCTCGCTGACCGGCTCGATGCTGCCGTTTGTCCTCCGCCGGCTCGGCTTCGACCCCGCCAGCGCCTCGGCGCCCTTCGTCGCGACCCTGGTGGACGTGACTGGAATCGTGATCTACTTCAGCGTCGCCGCGCTCATCCTGCACGGCACGCTCCTCTGATCAGCGAACCGGCTCGTCCAGGGACTCCCGGACCCGGCTCCGAAGGTCGACGAGCGAGAAGGGCTTCTCGAGATAGCCGACCCCGAGGGGCAGGGACTCGAGGGCGGGATAGGTCTCGCCGGTGTACCCGGACATGATGATGATCGGCAACCCCGGACGGCGGCGGCGGAACTCGATCGACAGCTCCCGGCCGGTCATGCCGGGAAGGATCATGTCGGTCAGCACCAGGTCCACCTGGTCCTGCCGCTCCGAACTCAGGCGCAGGGCCTCGGCGCCGTCTCCGGCGTCGATCACCGTGTAGCCGGTGGCGGCGAGCGCCCGGCGGACCATGTCGCGGAGCGCCGGCTCGTCCTCGATGACCAGAATGGTCTCGTTTCCGGCGACACCCGACGGCGCCGCGCGAACGCTCTCGGCTGCCGGCGCGGCGCCGCTCTCGCAGGAAGGGAGAAACACCTTGACGGTGGTTCCCCGCCCCTCTTCGGAATAGATCGACACGTCGCCGCCGCTCTGGCGAACGATCCCGTAGACCGTCGCGAGCCCCAGCCCGGTGCCGCGCCCTTTCGGCTTGGTGGTGAAGAACGGCTCGAAGGCATGTTGCTGCACTTCCGCCGGCATGCCCATGCCCGAATCGGTCACCGCCAGCATCACGTAGCGGCCCGGCTGCATGGTGGGCCGGAGCTTCACGTATTCGGCGTCGATGCTCACTTCGCCGGTCCGAAGCTCGAGCACCCCGCCCTCGGGCATCGCGTCCCTCGCATTCACCACCAGGTTCATCAGGACCTGCTCGATCTGGCCCTGATCCGCGCTCACCCGGCTCAGCTGCGGCGGGAGGCGCAGGGCGAGCTCGATGTCCTCGCCGATGACCCGCCGGAGCATCCCCTCGACGGAAACGACCACCTGGTTCAGGTCCAGCACGCCGGGCCGAGCCACCTGGCCGCGGCTGAACAGCAGGAGCTGCCGGGTGAGCTGGCCGGCCCGCACCGCCGTCCGGCGAATCTCCTCGACATCCGAGTGGTCGATCGACCCTTCGGGGAGTCGTTCCAGGAGCAGCTCGGAGTGGGCCAGGATGACGGTCAGCAGGTTGTTGAAATCGTGGGCCACTCCCCCCGCCAGCCGTCCGATCGCTTCGAGCCGCTGGGCCTGGGCCAGCCGCTCGTCCAGCATCCGCTCGGTGGTGACGTCGTGCCGAGTGCCCCAGATCCGGCGCAACGTGCCGCCCTCGGCGATCCCGACCAGGTCGTTGACGAAGACCCGCTTGGTGGCCTCCCCGCGGGCACCATCCGAATCCACGTGCGAGGCCCGATACCCCTGCGCGATGAAATCCCGCAGCAAGGACTGGCTGCGGGGGTCCTCACGGGGGAAGAGCCGCTGGAAGGGAATGTCCACCGCTTCTCCGGTGGATTCGACCGCCAGCATGCGAGCCAGCGCCGGATTGCACTTGACCATCGGCGTCCGCCGGTACCACTGATCGATCTGTAGGTCGGGCGGCGCGCCGGCATCGAGCGCCGGCTCGAACTCCAGATGCCAGATTCCATGGCCGGCGTGAGAGACGAACGCCCGGAGGCTGGTTTCGCTGTCCCTCAAGCGGGCCGTCGAGTTATGGACCTGCTCCACCATGGCGTTGAAAGCGCGGGCCAGCCGGCCGATTTCGCCCGACGAGCCCTCGTTGGCGCGATGCGCTGCGTCGCCCGAGGCGAGCTTTTCGGTGACCTCGGTGATCTCGCGGATGGGACCGCTCAGCCGGTGACCCAGCGCCGCGGCCCCCGCCGTGCCGAGCAGCATGGCGAGGAGCGCGAACAGCACGGCCCGGCGCAAGTACGCGTGCGCCGGGGCGTCCACCACCGCCCTCGACACCGAAACCAGCACCACCCATGGCGCCCCGGGAATGTTCTGCGCGACCGCCAGCCGGCGGTCGCCCGCCATGGTATAGGCCGAGGCGGTATCGATGTGCACCGAGCCGGACGGCGGCCCCTCCACCACCCGGGCAAGGTCGGTCCAGGCCCCAGTGGAGGAACTCCCCACCAGGATCTGAGTACCCGCCCCGACCAGAGTGCTGAGAGCGGCACCCCCATCGGGAGATATGCTGACTCTGGTACGCTCCACCACGCTGCCGGGAGAGCTCTTGCCGGGAAGCGGCACCCTGACATCGTAGAAGATCGTCGAATCGTTGAGCCGAACGAAGGGCCCCACCCTGGCCCCTGCCGGTACCGCCACGCCGGACGGACCGAACCAGGCGGGTTGCCCGGCCGGCCCGACCTGCAGAATGGTCGCGCCGGTCCCGTCGAGGACGACGAAAACGCTCCGGGCATTCGAAGTCATGAGTTGGCGGAGGATGCGGCCAACGGCGAGGGTGTCCGGGTGCTCGGCCCGAGCGAGGGCCCGGAAGAAGGCGGTATCACCGACGGCCTTGCTCAACGCGGCGGCGGCCCCGCCCGGGCCGCGGCCGAGCAGGTCGGCGAGCTGCCGGCCCACCAGCCGAAGCCGGGCCTCGGCACCCTCACGCCCAATCGAAAGAACCTGGAAATAGGAGACGGACGAGCCGACACCGCCGAATAGCAGCAGCAGGACCGACACCAGCACGCCGATTCGGCGACCCAAGGAGCGATCGAGCCACTGCTTGAACAAGTTCATCGGGTACCAGGGCCGGGAGGCCCGGGCAGAGGAAATTGTTATTTCCTCTTCACGATAACCAGGTGCATGTTATCACGCCATAGCGAAGCCCTTCTCCCGCTAGCGCTTCCGGGCGGTGGTCCGGCTGCTCCGGGCCGGCTTCTTGGCCGGCCCCCGATCCTTCCGGGCGGCAATCAGCTCGACGGCTTCGGCCAGGGTGACACTCTGCGGGTCCTTTCCCTTCGGAATCGAGGCGCTTACGGAACCGTGCTTTACATATGGACCATACTGTCCGTCATACAGCGCGATCGGGGCTGCATCCTCGGGATGGGGCCCCAGCTCCTTGAGGGGAGTCGGGGCGGCTCGCCGACCCCGTGCCATTTTCGGCTGCGCCAGCAACTCGAGGGCCCGGGGCAGCGTAACCGTCAGGACGTGGTCCTCGCCTTTGAGAGAACGGTAGTCCTTCCCTTCCTTGCCCTTGTCGTGGACTATGTAGGGGCCGAAGCGGCCCTGCCCCGCCAGAATCTTGGCGCCGGTTTCGGCGTGGGTGCCCAGCAGGCGGGGCAGCGCGAGGAGCCCTACCGCGATATCCATCGTTACGTCTTCGGGCTTCATGCCCTTGGGAAGGCTCGATCGCTTCGGCTTGGGGTTGTCGTCGCTCACGGCGCCGAGCTGAACGTAGGGCCCGTACTGACCGGTGAGCACCATGATGGGCTCGCCCGAATCGGGATGGTGACCCAGGATTTCGGGCCCCTCCCGCTTTTGCCGTAGTATCTCTTCGATGGTTTCCATGGTGAGATCGGCCGGCGCTCCGTCGCGGGGCAGCGAAGCGCGCAGGGTTTCTCCCCCGCGCTCCACTTCCACGTAGGGCCCGAACCGTCCAATACGAATAGTGGCATCCTCCAGACCGCCCACCGGGACGGTCCGTGCTTCGGCCGGGTCGATCTTCTTTTCCTGGGTTTCCACCTGTTTCTGGAGGCCATCCTTGCCCAGATAGAACTGCTTCAGGTAGGGCAGCCACTCGGCGGTGCCTTCCGCGATCTCGTCCAGCTGTTCTTCCATCTTGGCGGTGAACTTGAGATCCACCAGACGCGGGAAGTGATGCTCCAGCAGCCCGGTGACCGCGAACGCGGTGAAGGTCGGCACCAGCGCCTGGCCCTGCTTCTGGACGTATCCGCGCTCGACGATGGTTCCGATGATGCTGGCGTAGGTGCTGGGGCGGCCGATACCGTCGGCCTCCAGTTCCCGGACCAGGCTGGCCTCGGTGAAACGGGGCGGCGGCTGGGTTTCGTGCGAGAGGGTGTCGAGGCCGATGCAGGTGGGCTTGTCGCCGATGTCCAGATGGGGGAGCAGGACCTCCTGGTCCTCCAGCGCGGCCTCGGGATCGTCGCTTCCTTCGACGTAGGCCCGGAGGAAGCCGGGGAAATCGATCCGCTTGCCCGAAGCGCGGAACGTGGCGGTGTCGACGTCCAGGGTCACGACCAGGCTGGTGATGCGCGCATCCGGCATCTGGGAAGCGACGGTGCGCTTCCAGATCAGATCGTAGACGTCGTACTCGCGCCCGGTGAGCTTGGTCTCGTCCGGGGTGCGGAAGTGCGAGCCGGCAGGGCGAATCGCTTCGTGCGCTTCCTGGACATGCACGTTCTTGGCGCTGTAGAAGCGCGGCTTGTCCGGGACGTAGGCCTTGCCATAGAGACGCTCGGCGCATTCACGGGCCGCCGTCAGGGCCTGCTTGGACAGGTTGACCGAGTCCGTCCTCATGTAGGTGATGTAGCCGTTCTCGTACAAGCTCTGGGCCACCCGCATGGTATCGCGGGCGGAGAGCCTGAGCTTGCGATTGGCTTCCTGCTGCAGGGTCGACGTGGTAAACGGCGGTGCCGGCCTCCGGGTTCCCGGCTTCTCCTCACTGGCCGAGACGATCCAGGGCTTCTTGAGCAGCCGCTCGCGGAGGCCCGCGGCGGCGGCCTGGTCGAGGAGGACCACGTCCTTCCCGGCCAGGAGCTTGCCGGTCTTCTCGTCGAAGTCCTTCCCGCTCGCGATCCGGCTGCCCTTGAGCGCAACCAGCTCGGCGTCGAACTCCTGCTTGGCGTGCGAGAGGTGGGCCTTGAGATCCCAGTACACCGCGGCCCGGAAGGCCCGGCGCTCCCGCTCCCGGAGGACCAGCAACCGCACCGCTACCGACTGCACCCGGCCGGCGGAGAGTCCGTAGGCGATCTTCTTCCACAACAGGGGCGAGAGGGTGTAGCCGTACAGCCGGTCCAGGATGCGGCGGGTTTCCTGGGCCCGCACCAGCCGGTCGTCCACGGCGCGGGTGGTATCGAGCGCTTCCCTGATGGCTTCCCGGGTGATTTCGTGGAAGACCATTCGCTTGACCTTCATCTTGGGCGCCAGGACCTGGGCCAGGTGCCAGGAGATGCTCTCGCCCTCGCGGTCTTCGTCGGTAGCCAGGATCAGCTCATCCGCACCCTTGAGCGCATCCTTGAGCTCCTTGACCACTTTCCTCTTGTCCGCCGGCACCACATAGAGCGGCTCGAAGTCGTTTGCGACGTTGACGCCGAGCCGGGCCCATTCTTCTCCCTTGTACTTGGGCGGGATATCAGCCGCTTTGTCGGGCAGGTCCCGGATATGCCCCATGGACGCCGCGACGACGTAGCCTTTGGGCAGGAAGTCCCGGATGGTCCGGGCCTTGGTGGGCGACTCGACGATGACCAGCGACGCCATGAAATCCCTTGATGTGGTTGTCGAAGCTCCTTCGTGGCCCGGGCTAACTTAGTACCATCCCCCCCGCCCCGCTGTCAATTGTGGACACTCGGCTGTCCATGCCGTCCACTTTCTAAGACACTATCGATCGCACCCCGTAACACCATCGATCTTCCGCCCGGCGAACCACTTGGACGCATCGGAGCCCCCGCCAGGTAACCTCGCTCACGTCCAGTTGGTGGCTGCGGTCACGGGCGCAACGTGACGAGGGTCACCAACTCCCGTGGCCCGTCCTCTGCCCTACAAGAAGCCGCCGGATTCGCCGGCTACAACCTTGGGGGACGTATGCGATATCTGTTTACAACCGCGACGCTCGCGGCCCTGGCGGCCCCGACCCTCGCGGCCCAATCGGTGGAAGTGCGGCGCGCTGACGGGCTCCGCACGGTGGAGTTCGCCACCAGGCACGGTGCGGTGAGAGTAAACCTGCCCGACGACATCAGGCCGGGCGACATGATCTCCGGCAGCGTGGTCGTGGCACCGCGCGGGGACACGGAGAAGAACCGCTCGAAGAACGCGGGGATCCTGAATGGCTACGTGATCGAGCTGCGCGACGAACGCGGCAACACCATCGGCCGAGCCGAGCGCGCGGTCCTGCCGGCCGGGCTGGCGGTGCTAACCCTGGTACTGCTGGACGGGAAGGGCCGGGACATTGCCAGCACCGGGGTCGAGAGCCTGGCGGGGCAGCAGACTCCACTTCCTCCGAATCTTCCACAGTTTGCCCAGCCGGGGCAGCCGCTGACGATCCCCGGTTCGTTCGACGGCAACGCGGCGAATACCACGGTGCGGGCCCAGGCGACCGGCGACGCAGAGCCTGCCGCGCTGGAAGTTCTGGCCGAATCGCCGCGGAGCGTCGTGATCGCGAATCCAGCCGAGCGCGTCGGGGCGGTGAGCTACGAAATTCGCGAGAATGGGGTAGCGACCCGGGGCACCTACCACAGTATCGGAATCTCGCTCTCGGCGCCCCGGCTCCAGCTGACCCGGGGTGAGCGCATTCAGGTCGCGGTCACGGTTTCCGGGCTGGAAGGCTATCCGCTCGCCGACCGGCCGCTCGCGGTGCAGGTGACCAACCAGAGCCCCTCGGTGATCTCGATCGGCGGGACGAACCGGATACTGCTGCCGATTTCCCGGCAGGAAGCGGGCGATCGGGTGGAGGTCGGCCGCGTGGATGTGCAGAGTACCCAGGCCGGGTCGTTTACCATCGGGGCGGGCATCATCGCGAGTTTTGCCCCGCCGGCGCCGCCGGGCGCCGGAGTCGCGGACAGCGTGCCGGTGGACATGAGTGGCCTCACGGCCAAGGACCTGCGGGACGAGAGGAACATCTCCGAGGGCCGGCTCAAGGCCACGCTGTGCGACCTGCGGCTCCGGCTCGCCTACTCGGATGCGCAGGGTGGAACGTCGTCGGCGTGGCTCAAGGAGCGGATCGGCTGGGTGGAGGCGGTGTTCGTCCGCCGTGGCATGCCCGGCCGGGGCTGCTAGTCAGCCGTTTTACCGTTGTCCGGAGCGGGGGGCGCGCCGCGCCACCGGCTCTATGTTTCCCCCATCCTTCTTCTGGCTGGGGCACACATG
>JBGPLG010000072.1:0-22871 GCA_041486305.1 Gemmatimonadota bacterium | reverse complement strand
TCCGACGTTGCGGTGTGCAACTCCTCTGGACACGCCGCCGGGTTATGGCTATCTGTTTGAACTCACCCACATCACAGCGCGACTCGGAACCTCCTGACCAGGGGCGTGATCCGTGGAAGCCTCGCTCACTGCATTCCTGAATGGACTGAGCTCCAAGGTCTTCTGGTTTGCCGCGGTTGCCTTCGTCCTGCTGAACGGCGGGGCCATGGCGGCCTTCGTGCTGACCCGGAGCCGCCGGCTGGTGAACGAGTGGACCAGCAAGCTGGTCGTGGCCGACGCCGCGCTGATCGGCGCCGGGCTTGGCATCCCGCTGCTGTCGGGCCTGGCCAAGATCGGGGTCCACGCCCTTGCGGCGATGTTCGGAGGCGGCGCGACGGCCCCACGCTAATACCGTACCGACCGGCCGGCTTCCCCACAAATCTTCAGGGTTCCCGTCCCCATCCCGACCGATGGGGCTGATCCATTCCGCCCGGCGGCATTTCCGCACGAGAGTCCAACCGCAAGCCACGGCACGACTTCGATTGACGGATAGAGGATGGAGAGAGCCGGCATACACCCGGTTCCTAGGTTTACCTCCCGCATTTCGCGCCGGCTCGTCCCGGCGCCGACACCGCGCTCCGGGAGGGTCGTATGATGCCCCGCGCCGATCAAATCCAATGCGCCCTCCCGCTGCTGATTCTCGGGCTGGCCGGCTGTGGGTCATCCTCCGAGCCTTCGCCCCCGCCACCCCCGCCTCCACCACCGTCGGTGGCCACCGTCGTCGTCGCACCCGATGCGCCGGCGCTGGTGCCGAACGCCACCGTCCAACTGACGGCGACGCCTACGGACGGAGCCGGGAACGCCCTGGCGGGACGCGCAGTCACCTGGAGCTCGAGCAACGGAACGGTCGCGACCGTGTCGAGCGGCGGCCTGGTGACCGGGGTGACTGCGGGTACGGCGACGATCACGGCCACCAGTGAAGGCAAGGTGGGAAGCGCCGCGCTCACGGTGCTCGACGGCGCGGTGCTCGGACCGGCGGGAGGAGTGGTGACGGCGGCCAATGGGGCCGTCGTGCTGACCGTTCCCGCCGGCGCCTTGACTCAGCCGACCACGCTCACCGTAGCCCCCATCGCGGCTCCACCCGCCGATCCCCGCACCGTCCCGGGCACCGCCTACGATATCGGCCCCAACGGGACCCAGTTTGCCCAGCCGGTGACCCTCGCCATCAAGTACGATCCCACCAAGGTCCCGGCCGGTGACGGCCAGGACGGCCTACGGACGTTCACCTACGACCCGACGGCCAGGCACTGGATCGTGACGGACCCCGTCGGGTCCGTCGACTCACTGACTCACATCGTGAGCGGCTTCATCCATCACCTCAGTCCCAAGATGGTCGCCAATGTGAATCCGGTGGACGCATTCGGCCAATCGATCTTTATCCAAGGGGGGAGCGGACAAGTCTGGCCGGGATCGTTGTGGCCCGGTGACACCCCAGGGATTCTGCTGCCGACCTTCGACGGCAACAACCATCCCACGGCGCCAAAACACACGTATGCCTGCATCTCACATGCTGCCGGAACGGTGGTCGATGCTCAGCCCAACGTCCCCATTGCGAGCCAGCCATTCCTCTGGTGTCACCTGACCGGCATCAATCCCGGTACCACGACGCTCGACTTCGCGGCAGATGCGACCGCTTTGACCGGAATACCCGTGACGGTCCTCACCCCCACGATCGCTCTTACGGTGGCCCCTTCGAGTTTCTCGATTCCCGCGGGCCAGACCGGCAGCACCAATGCCGCCTTGACCATCACCGGGAACAAGTTCCCCGCTCCGATCAACCTGACATTCATCCTTCCTCCCAATACCCCCTGGCTGACGGCGGGCGTTCATCCGATTTCCGTGAGCTCCGACGGCCCCACGAGTGCGACGCTGAACATCGCGGTGTTTAATACGGCGGCCGTTCCCGGGGACTATCCGGTCGTGGTCACCGCATCGGCAACCGTCGGAACTTTCACCGTCAGGACAACGACAACATTCACGGTCAACGTCGGACCCCCGGCCAGCGGGAGCATCACCTTCCAGGACGGTGGCGGAAACGCGCTGAACGTCCAGTACAACCTGGCCGGTGCCTGGAACACGGCCGCGTCGGTGGGCGGCACCTTTTCCATCGGCGTGGGATCGATACCGTCGAGCAACCCAATGGCCGTCTTCATGGTGCGGCACCCTCCGGGGAGCCAGGGGGTCGTCGCAGAAGTCGATCAGGCAACGGCCGGAGAGGCCGTCACACCCGAATACGGCAATCGCGCCACCCGGAATCTCGTGTCATCCGGCAGCGTCGCCGGAAACCTCGTCGGCTTCTCGCCCACTGCGATCCAGCTGAATACCGGCGATGGAGTCGGGTCGTCGTTGATCGCGTCCACACCACTCTTCGGGATCTGGTCGTTGATAGAACACACCTGGACCCAGGACGCGGTGCTGGTGGTCGGCGCCGAGGTGCAAACTAATCCGCGGAGAATAAGCAGGATCAGGCAGGCCCTCTTCCCGACCGGCGCGCAGGCCCCCCCTGCCTTCGGACCTCGGGCGGCGACAGGTCCCATCACCGGACCGACCATGGACTTCAACACTGGGTTGACTCCCGCCACTCTCCCCTTCACGGTCACCGGCGCCACCGTCGGGGGCGTCTTCCGCACCTATGTGCACCAGACCCCGGGATTCTTCGATCATATCTTCGGCGGCCTGGACGCCGGAGACTATTTCATCGGACAGTTCAGTACCTCACAAGCCAACAGCGCCAGCGTCTTCCCTGCCGGCAGCCTGCCGGCCGGCGCGGTCCAGGATATCACCCTCCAGGAAACCAACAACGCCGATTTCTCGAATCGCTGCGTCAAGCAATACTTCGTCGATCCGCCGGCCAACCTGAACCTCCTGTTCGGGCCGCCGATGAGCCCGATCGCCGTCACCGACCTGCACAACCCGAGCTTCAAGCAGCTGCGGATCACCTTTCCGGTTCAAGCCGCGTACAACCGCGCCTACGCGATCTTCATTTTCAACGGGTCTTCGCAGGTCTATATCGCCAGGATCTCCGCCGCCTCCCTCGGCGGCGCCTCGACCTTCGACTTTACCATGCCGGACATTCCCGGAGCAGCCCAGTACATGCCCCAGAATGGCACTCCCCTGTTCGTCCAGGTCGTCGCCAAGGGGTGGACCAGTCCGGGCGGAGTGTTTGGTCCCGCGCCTGTGGACGGCCAGGGCGCGGTGTGTGCCGAACGGGGAGCAAACGTGCCCTGATGGCATTCTAGCCGGTCCGGCAGGGCTTTCCGGGGGGCGTGGGACCCACTCCACTACCCCCCGGCCGGCGAGTGCCCCCCAGGACCCCTGCCGGTATAGATTTCCCTCCATATGAGCGCCATTACCGTAACCAAGACGGCCGAGGACGCCGCCTCCAAGGCCCTCCGGGTCACCGTGCCGGTGGACCGGGTCGAGGAGGCGACCGCCAAGGCCGTTCGGCAGTATGCCAAGCGGGCCCGGCTGCCGGGGTTCCGTCAGGGCAAGGCCCCCGAGGCCGTGGTCCGGCGCCGGTTTAGCAATGAGATTCGGCAGTGGGTCCTGGAGGAGGTCATCCGGGAGGGCTGGGAGGAGGCCAAGACCTCCGAGTCCCTGAAGCCGATTTCCGACCCGTCGGTGCGCAATCTGAAGTACGAAGAGGGCCAGCCGGTCGAATTCGAGCTGGTGGTCGAGGTGCGTCCCGAGTTCGCGCTGGGTCGCCTGGGGGGCTTCAGCCTGACCCGCTCGGTGCCGCCGGTGACCGATCAGACCGTAACCGACCAGCTGGGGCGGCTCAGGGAGCAGCGGGCCACCTGGCTGCCGGTGGAAGGGCAGAAACCTGCACCGGGGCAGATGGTCCGGGTGGACGTCGCCCCGATCGAAGACGGCAAGGTCGAGGACGCCCAGCCCTACACGTTCGTGCTGGGGGACGGGCAGGCGCTCGCCGCGCTGGAGGAAAAGGTCATGACGATCCTCCCCGGCGAGACGGTGGACACCGAGGTGCGCTTTCCCGACGACCACGCCGAGGCCGAGCGCCGGGGAAAGACCCGCACGGTGCGCCTGACCCTGCACGAAGTGAAGCGCCAGGAGCTCCCGCCGCTGGACGACGCCCTGGCCCGCGAGGTGGGCGATTTCGAGGACCTCGAGGCGCTTAACCGGGGCGTCCGGGCCGACCTGGAAGCGGCCGCCGCCCGCGAGGCCGATGCCGGGGTCCGGGAGCAGCTGGTGCAGCAGCTCATCGAGGCCAACGGTATCGAGGCCCCGCCCTCCCTGGTGGACCGGATGCTGCATTCGCTGCTCCACGCCTACGGCGTGGACCACGACAAGCAGGATGCCTTCAACACCGAGTTCCGGCCCATCGCCGCGCAACAGGTGAAGCGCGAGCTGCTGCTGACCGGGATCGCCGAGAAGGAAGGCCTCAAGGCCACCGAGGCGGACCTCGACGCGCGCATCGCGCGGATCGCGGAGCAGCGCAAGGCCACCCCGGCGCAGATCTATGCATCCCTCGAGCAGGCCAAGCGGCTGCCCGAGCTGACCCGCACCATCACCGAGGAGAAGGTCTTCGATTTTCTCCTTTCCAAGTCCACCGTCACCGAGGCCAAGCCGTGACCAGTATGCTCTATCCGCCCTACATCATCGAGCGGTCGAGCCGCGGTGAGCGGACCTACGACATCTTCTCCCGCCTCCTCATGGACCGGATCGTCTTTCTGGGCGCCCCGATCAACGATGAGGTCTCCAACATCATCATCGCCCAGCTGCTCTTTCTCGAGGCCGACAACCCCGAGAAGGACATCTACATGTACATCAATTCACCGGGCGGCATCGTGTCGAGCGGCATGGCCATCTACGACACCATGCAGCACCTGCGCGCCCCGGTGAACACGATCTGCATGGGGATGGCGGCCTCGATGGGCAGCTTCCTGCTGGCCGCCGGCACCAAGGGCAAGCGGAGCGCCCTGCCCCACGCCCGGATCATGATCCACCAGCCCTCGGGCGGATCCCAGGGCACCGCCTCGGACATCGAGATTCAGGCGCGGGAAATTCTCTATCTCCGCACCAAGATGAACGAGCTGTACGCCAAGCACACCGGGCAGGCGGTCGAGCAGATCGAGCGGGACATGGACCGGGACCGTTACATGAGCGCCGACGAAGCCAAGACCTACGGCATCATCGACAGCGTGTTCGTCCCCCACCGGGACCCGGTGGTTCCGTCGGCCGTAGTGGCCGCGGTGCCCACCACTTGACCCGGTCCGGCGGGCGGTTGACCTTTCCGGTGACCTCCACCCTGCGCTCGCGCGCGATGTGACCGCCATGTCCAACGACAAGCACCTGCGATGCTCGTTCTGCGGGAAGTCGAAGGATTCGGTCCGGAAATTCATTTCCGGGCCCTCGGTCTACATCTGCAACGAATGTATCACCCTCTGCAACGAGATCCTGGCGGAGGATGAAGAGCGGGAAGTCGTCGACAACATCACCCAGGTTCCCACCCCCACCGAAATCAAGGACGTGCTCGATCAGTACGTGATCGGGCAGGAACGGGCCAAGCGGACCCTGGCCGTGGCGGTGTACAACCACTACAAGCGCATCAACTCGGCCAGCGGCCGGGACGCCGGCGGTGTCGAGCTCGACAAGTCGAACATCCTGCTGATCGGGCCCACCGGCGTCGGCAAGACGCTGCTGGCCCAGACGCTGGCCCGCATTCTGGACGTTCCCTTCACCATTGCCGACGCGACGACGCTCACCGAAGCGGGGTATGTCGGCGAGGACGTGGAGAACATCCTGGTCCGGCTGCTCCAGGCCGGCGAGTTCAACGTCTCGGAGTGCGAGCGGGGCATCGTCTATATCGACGAAATCGACAAGATCGCCCGGAAATCGGAGAACCCCAGCATCACCCGGGACGTCTCGGGCGAGGGGGTGCAGCAGGCGCTGCTCAAGATCCTCGAAGGCACCGTCGCCTCGGTGCCGCCGCAGGGCGGGCGCAAGCACCCCCAGCAGGAATACATCCAGATCAACACCAAGGACATCCTGTTCATCTGCGGCGGGGCCTTCGACGGGCTGGAGCGGATCATCGAAGGGCGCCTGGGCCGGCAGCAGATCGGCTTCTCGGCCGCCACCGAGCGGGACAAGAGCCCCGAGGCGAGCAAGAAGAACCCCTTCAGCAACGCGGAACCGGACGACCTGCTCCGGTTCGGGCTGATCCCCGAGCTGGTGGGCCGCCTGCCGGTGGTGGTGCCGCTCGAGTCGCTGGACGAAGAATCGCTGGTCCGGATCCTGACCGAGCCCAAGAACGCCATCACCAAGCAGTACCAGAAGCTCTTCGAGCTGGAAAACGTCGGCCTCACCTTCGACCAGGAAGCGCTCAAGGCGGTGGCCCGCAAGGCCATCAAGCGGAGCACCGGAGCGCGCGGGCTGCGCGCCATCCTTGAGACGGTGATGACCGACCTGATGTTCGACCTTCCCTCCCGGACCGACGTGGTGGAAGTGATCGTCACGCCGGAATGCATCATGGAGGGCACCTCGCCGATGGTGGTGACGGAGCGCCCCCGCCAGATGCGCGAAGCGTGACCCTGTCCCGGCTGCCGGTCGAGTTCGTCGGCAGCTTCCCCGATCCGCTCCAGCCGCTCGCTCCACCGCTCCCCGAGATCGCCTTCGTGGGCCGTTCCAACGTCGGCAAGTCGAGCCTGATGAACGCCCTGCTGGGGCGAAAACAGCTCGCGCGGGTCAGCTCCACCCCGGGCAAGACCCAGCTGATGAACGTCTTCCGGCTGCCGCCTTGCTACTTCCTGGACCTGCCGGGCTACGGGTTCGCCAAGACTTCGAAGAGCGCCCGGGAGGGGTTCCGAACCCTGCTCGAGGCCGTGGCGACCCGGCGCCCGTCGCTCACCGGGGTGGTCTGGTTGCTCGACGTCCGGCACGCTCCCAGCAAGGACGACCTGGCCATCCGGGAGCTCCTGGCCGTGTCGGGGCGGCCGGTGCTGGCGGTGCTCACCAAGGCCGACAAGCTGGGGCGCGGGGGTCAGCAGGACGCCCTGGCGGCCCGCTCCCGGGAGCTCGGCATGGCGGCGGACGAGCTGATCCTCACCAGCGGGACCACGGGGCTGGGGATGGACGATCTCGGAGAGAGCGTGCTGGCGCTGGTGAACGACCCTACGACGCTACGACGCCACGACGCTACGTGAGGACGCTACGACGCTACGACGCTACGATGCAAGAGTTCTTTCCTGGCGTCCTAGCGTCATAGCGTCTTACATCCAGCCATGCATTCCTTCGAGCTCCCCATCACCGTGCAGCCAGCGGATATCGACGCTCTGGGCCACGTCAACAACGTGGTCTACCTGCGCTGGATGCAGGAGGCCGCGACGGCCCACTGGGAGGCCGCGGCGCCGGCCGAGCTCCGGGGCGCGGTGAGCTGGGTGGTGGTGCGGCACGAGATCGACTACAAGGCGCCGGCCTTCGACGGCGAGCGGCTGGTGGCCCGGACCTGGGTGGGCGAGCCCACCGGGGCCACCTGGGAGCGCTTCATCGAGATCCGCCATTCCGTGGGGGACCGGCTGCTGGCCCGGGGGCGGAGCGTCTATGCCGCTCTGGACCGGTCCTCCGGCCGGCCCCGTCGGGTCGATGCCCTGCTCCGGGAGGCGTTTGCCTAGGCTCGCTGGCGCGGTGGCACCCCAGGGCGTACTCTATCTTGCTCCCATACACCGCCGGCCCCGCCGGCCGTTACACTCTGGAGGTACGGCATGTCGCACGTCCGCTCGTGGTTCGGCGTTGCCCTGGCCGCAGGATTCGCCACGGCCTGCGCTCCCAAGGAACCGCCGGCGCCGCCCGCCCCCCCGGCGGTCGATTCTACCCAGGTCAAGGCCGCGGTCGACGGCCTCTGGAAGCAATGGATCACGGCCGACACGTCCGGCAGCATCTCGGCCATGACGGCTCTGGTGGCCGACAGCATCCGGATCGACAACCGGGGCAGTCCCCCGATTGAGGGCAAGGCCGCGTGGCAGGGTTTCGCGGAGACGATGCTCAAGGGGGTGGACGTCCTCTCGGAGGTCATCACGCCTGACGTGACGATCGCGGTGTCCAACGACCTGGCCTACCAGAACGGGAGCTACGTCGAGCTCACCCAGGCCGGCAAGAAGAAGAACACCGACTACGGCCGCTACGCCGCCGCGATCCAGAAGGGCAGCGATGGCGCCTGGCGGATCCGGTACATCATGGCCTTTTCCGATTCCACCGTCGCCGCCAAGTGAGGAGCCCTACCATGCGTCAGTCAATCTCGCTCCCGCTTCTCGCCCTGCTGGCGGCCGGCGTTCCCCGCCTTTCGGCCCAGGGGATTTCCACGACGCCCGGCGTGGATAGCGCCGGGATCGCGGTGGTCCGGAACAGCTACATGAAATTGTTCGCCGCCGCCGATGTGGCCGGCCTGGCCGGCCTCTTCACGCCCGACGGCACCATCGACCAGTTCGGCGCGCCCCGGATGAAGGGGCGGGCCGCGATCGAGGCCGGATTCAAGGCCGCCTTCGGCATGCAACAGCCGAAGTCGCTCGAGATCGTTCCGCTCCGGATCACCCCCGCGACCGCGTCCCTCGCGGCGGAGATCGGCACTTATCACGAGATGAACACCCTGAAGGGCAAGACGGTCCATGCCTGGGGGCGGTATGTCGTCAGCCTTGCGAAGGACTCCACCGGCGCCTGGCACCTGGGGTATGTGATGGGGTTCCCCGACTCCACCAAGACCGACAAGTAGCTCAGAAAACCAGACGGCAGATGACGACCAAAGGCCAACGCTGAGCAGCCCGCATGCTGCCCAGCGTATTTTCCAACTCAGCGGCTACTGATGCAGTCGCCCTGCGATCATCACGAGCAGATGCGGTCGCTGATATTGATTGGCGCAGGGAACCAATTCGCATTTTGGGTCTCAGTCTGGCCATTAACCAAGGTTACGGTCGCTCGAAGATAGACACTGGGAGTCTGAGGCGGGTCCGCTCGATACGCCCCTCTGTATTTGTTCGTAAAGCAGGGATTCTGCGCCAATGGTAGCCAAGTAGTGCCGTTCGTACTGTACTCCCAGGAATAGCTCTGGACCGCTGGCGAATTGCTCGTGACGAAAACCCCGAACATCCGATACTCCGAATCATTGGCCTCCCAATCAGACAGACTCAGTGTCAATGGAGGGTAGGCCGTCACAATCAAGTGATACTGGAGAGCAAACCTCTGTGGCAGGATAGAATTATCAAACTGCCCGTTGTCGTTTCGTAGGCACGCAGTGTAGCTCCACCAGTTAGTATTGTAACGATTCCATTGAATCAGGTTGCAGAATGGTGCAGCATCGCGGGATGCCTGCCACTCGATGGGGCCCTTGACGGCGTACGAGGTATCGCTATCGAAGACGCTATCTGGGAAGAACAAGGCATCGTTTATTGGCGCACCATAGCTTTGTGCCCGAGTATATACGCCGGGAACCTTAACATTCGTGACGGCCCATTGGTCGACCACGCTCGAAAAGTACCTGATGTATGCAATTATGCCGCTGTATCCCATCGCATACACTCGCCCCCCCGGTGCCAGTCCGAAATCGAACGTACCGGAAGACAACACAGGTCCGCGTCTCCAACCCTCGAGACGACGTTCAAATTGATGGATTACCCATTCCTGGTCGTTTTCAAAAGAGACCAGAACCGAGGTCGGCGTTTGCGCGGAGTCGAGGATCCCAATTGTCACTCCGTGGCTTTGATCGATGGGATTCTCGGCCTTCGCCGCCGCGTAGACTGAATCGATCCTCGTGCGTAAGAGGACTTCGGGAGCTGCTTCGTCTCGCGTGCTGGAGGGAGAATCCGGTAGGTGGGTACAAGCGGTCAGAATTGCCCCACAAACCACTAATAGGGTACGCGCGAGAACTCGGCTATTAACTCGCATTCGGTCTCCCTTGGTCTGGCTTCATTGGCGGTGGAACAGCAGTCCGACAACATCGGACGATTTCCCGATCAGTGCACCACCAACAGAGTCACAGGCACGTATCGAATGCGCCTTCTTCAGCAAGAGGATCGCCGTAGTTGTCCGACTCTCCTCCTTCGATCCAAAATTGATCAGGATTGAGCTAAATTCACTGTTCCACCCACTAAACGGAACTATGGCCATTCGACCCCTCCGTCCCGTCTCCCTCCCCGATGCTGTCGGGGTCGCCAATGATGCCTGGCTGGCCGAGCTCGATCGGGCACTGGGTGCCGATGGCGCGGACTGGTCCCGCATCTGCCGCGATACCTTGTACGCCCTCTGGTATCCCGACGGGTCGAGCTACGAATCGAGACTGACCGGGGCGGGTCTCTCCACCGCCTCCCGCGCCACGCTCTTGGCCCTGGACCCCCGGAACATCACGCTGGAACCGGAGTACTACGCTGAGGTGGACACGGAAAAGTTCGCCCGGGTCAAGCCGCTGCTCTGGCTCTGGTACTCGTTCGACCGCACGCCGGCCGGCGCCCAGAACGTGGACCTCGGCGTGGCGCTGCGCCGGCTCCTGGCACCCCGGATCTTTGCCCGCTGCGGCAGGAACTTCAAATGCTTTCAGCACGCGGAGTTCTCCTTCGGATACAACATGGAAGTGGGTGACGACTGCGTGGTGCACCGGCACGTGCTGCTGGACGACCGGGGCGGCATCGAGATGGGCAATCGGGTGAGCGTCTCCGACTACGCCAACATCTACAGCCACACCCACAGCATCGTGGACCAGAAGGAAGTCACCGATCTCAAGACCGTGCTCGAAGACGACGTGCGGATCACCTACCACGCCACGGTCCTCGCCGGGGTCAGGGTGGGCCGGAACGGGATGGTCGGCGCCGCGGCCCTGGCCACCAAGGATGTGAAGCCCTTCCACGTCAGCGTGGGTATTCCCGCCAAGTCGATCCGGGTCAAGCCCAACGCCCCGCCCGATGCCTACGCGACACAGCGCATGCCCCGCCGCGAGGATTAGCGGCTCCCTCTCATCTCGCGTTCGTGACAGGTCCGTTGCAGTAGCGTCTCCGGTCCGAAACCAAGTCCGGCCAGTTTCTCTCGCGGAATACCTCATATGGAGGCGCCCCGGCGCCGCCTTCTTGAACCGCGAGCGGACCCATGCACCTGGAATCAACGCCCGCCCGGAGGTTGGCCCGCCGGATCATGCTTTCGGCGATGTTGTGCCTGCCCTTCGCCCTACCCGTTTGCGCCCAATCCCAGACCGGCCGGATCGTAGGCCGCATCCTCGATGGCTCGCGCAGCGCCCCGGTCTTCGGCGCGGTCGTCGAACTTGTAGGCGGGGCTTCCCGCATTGCTACGAATTCGTCGATCGACGGCCGCTACACTCTGTCAGATGTCCCGTCAGGCGAGGTGTCGGTCCGGGTTCGCATGATCGGATTCGGGCCCAAGATGGTATCCGGAATCAGGGTTCCCGCTGGTGGCGCGGTGACCCAGGACATCATGTTGAGCGCCGAGGCGGTTCAGCTCGAGGAGCTGAGCGTAACCTCGGAGGCCGAGCGGGGAAGTATCAGCAAGGCCCTTAACGAGCAGCGTAACGCAACCGGAATCGTCAACGGCATCACCGCGGAACAGATCGCCAAGAGCCCGGACGGCGACGCGGGGCAGGCGGTGCAGCGGATCAGCGGCGTCACGGTTCAGGACGGCAAGTACGTGTTCGTGCGCGGCCTGGGTGAGCGCTACACCACCACATCGCTCAATGGGGCCCGGATTCCCAGCCTGGAGCCGGAGCGGAAGGTGGTACCTCTTGACCTCTTTCCGTCGTCACTGCTGGAGGGCATCACCACCTCCAAGACGTTCGTCCCGGACCAGCCTGGCGACATGACCGGGGCGGAAGTCAATCTGAAGACCCGGGAGTACCCCTCGCGACGGGTCATCACATTCTCAGTCGGAACCGGCCTCAATACGGCTGCCACCGGACCCAACGTTCTCAAAGCACCCACGACCGGCCGGGAATGGCTGGGGTTTGCCACGACTCCTCGCTCGCTCCCCGACCCGGTGCGTGCAGCTGGAGACCTTAAGACGATGACGCCGGAGCAGGAGAAGGGGTTCGTCGGCTCGTTCCGAAATGCGTGGAGTGCTCGGAGTGGCTCCGGCAGCCCAAACGGGTCGCTAGGGCTATCGGTCGGCGGAGAGGATCCGTTCTTCGGCCAACCACTCGGCTATCTGGCTTCTCTGTCCTACTCGACCGGCCAGGAATTGCGCAAGAACGAAGAGAAGGGCCTTGCGGCCACGGGCGGAAGCACTGGCACCGCGGTTCCCTTCAACACGTACTTCGGCTCGACCGCCCGCAACAGCATCCTGTGGGGAGGGCTGCTCAACCTGAGCACTCGCATCGGATCCGGAACCCGCATCAGTACCAGCAACACCTATTCGCGGAGCGCGGACAACGAAGCGAGCGTCCTCACGGGTGACAACGAGGAATTCGGCCAGACCTTTCAGTTCACCCGGCTGACCTACACCGAGCGCTCGGTGCGATCGAATCAGCTCGCCGGCGAGCACCTGATCGGCGGGCGCCACTTGATCAACTGGTCGGCGAGCAGTTCCGGTGTGACCCGCAATGAGCCAGACCGCTCGGATATTGGGTATGTCGTTCAGCCTGGCGGCGGCGGCAACGCGGTGCCCACTGAGTGGTTCGGGCAGGCGAGGTTCGCGACCAGGACCTTCAGCAAGCTCACAGAAAGGGGCACCGACCTCAGCGCCAATTACCAGTTGGCCTTTGGCCCGGCATCGCGTTCCACCCTGATCAAAGTCGGCGGCGCCTGGCGGTCGACCACGCGAACCTCCGACACCCGCGCTTACGACATCGTCAATCGATCCCTTACCCCTGCCGAGCTGGCCCAGTCGCCGGAGCGCATCTTCAACGGCCAGTACGCGTCCGAAGGGAGGCTTCTACTCCGGGCCAATGCCTTTGGGGGCGGCTACGACGCGGACGACCGTGTCACCGCCGGGTTCGGCATGCTCGATGTACCGATCGGCGCCCATGTCCGCGTCATCGGTGGCGCCCGCCTCGAGAACTGGCGCCTGGATGTTCTGACGCGAACGCCTCAGGGCGACACGGTCCCGGCGCTCCCCCGGGCGCACGACTTGCTCCCCTCGCTCGCGATCAATGTGGCCGTGGGAGAGGACCAAAACCTCAGGTTTTCCGGCAGCCGGACCGTGTCCCGTCCGGAGTACCGGGAGCTGTCCCCGGTCCCCTACTTCGAGCAGGTGGGCCTCTTGACCACCTTTGGCAACCCCAACCTCCGCCGCGCCACGATTGCCAACGCCGACGTTCGGTGGGAGTGGTTCCCGACGCCCGGTGAGGTACTCAGCGTCAGCTTCTTCGCGAAGCGTTTCACCAATCCGATCGAGAAGATCATCGTCCTGCAGGCCGGGGCGGCCGCTCTCGGATTCGTGAACGCCAAGGCGGCCAACAACTACGGCGTCGAGTTCGAGTTTCGCAAGAATATGGGCTTGCTGGACGCCGCGCTGATCCCCGTTACTCTGTTTGCCAACACCACCCTGATGAAGAGCCAAATCAAGCCAGGAAGCGACGTCCTAACCAGCGCCGATCGGCCGATGGTCGGACAGTCGGAATATGTGGTAAATGCTGGGCTCGGCTACCTGAGCGGGTCAGGGAGGGTCAACGCCACAGTCTTCTACAATGTGGCCGGCCCACGGATCACCGAAGCCGGCGTCTCGGGACTTCCCGACACATATGAGCGCGCCCGACAGATGGTGGACGCCACCCTCCAGATTCCGCTTTTCGCGACGGGCTCCATCAAGCTCGACGGACGGAACCTTCTTGACAGCCCCGTGACAATTCTGCAGGGCGGAGTGACACGCCACCGTTACACGACCGGGCGTGTATTCAGCGTCGGATTCGGCTGGAAGCCATGAACCTCTCTCGTGCCCTCCAATCTCAGAGGAAGTGATGATTGCTCGGTCTCGTACTCTCCTGTTGTCCGGGCTCATGCTCGCCGCGACGCTGGTGGCCGGCTGCGGCAGCGATACCACTCAGCCCACCCCGCTCGGGACTCCAGTTGGGCTGGCGACCGCCCAGCTTAGCCTGACCTCCATCCGAATCACTTGGACAGCGGTCGCAGGTGCGACCAGCTATAGGCTGGAGCGAGCGTCCGCACAGCAGCCAGGCGTCTTCACACCGGTCGGCGGCACACTCACCGGAACTTCGTACGACGACACAGGCCTCACCGCGGGCGTCGCCTACTCGTATCATGTTGCTGCGGTGTCTGTCTCCGAGACCAGCGCCTTCTCGACAGCGGTGTCCTTCACGACCGGCGTCCAGGCGGCCTTGATCCAAAGCAATATCACCGCCAGCCGCACGCTCTTCGCCGACACGGTCTACACGCTCAAGGGATATGTGAAGGTTACCAGCGGAGCCATCCTCACGATACAGCCCGGCACCAAAATCGTCGGGGACGCCGCGACGCCGGGGAGTTCGCTGTGGATTCTTCGGGGAGCCCGCATCGAGGCGGTTGGCACCGAGGCCGCCCCGATCGTGTTCACCTCGGCCAAGGCCGCCGGACAGCGCAAACCGGGGGATTGGGGCGGGATCATCATCATCGGGAACGGCATCATCAACCGGAACAGTGCGACGATCCTTACCGAGGGCGGCGCGGCAGGCGTGGCAGAAAACTACGCCGGCGGGAACAACAACGCCGACAACAGCGGAACCCTGAAATACGTTCGGATTGAGTTCGCGGGCTATGATATCTCGAACGGCGCCGGGCAGGAGCTGAACTCCCTCTCCATGTACGCAGTGGGCAGCGGGACCCGGCTCGAGTATGTCCAGACCATGTCCGGGCTCGATGACTCATTCGAATGGTGGGGCGGTGCCGTCGACGCCCGTTACCTGGTGTCCTATGAATCGGGAGACGATCACTTCGACTGGACCGAAGGATATGCCGGACGGGTGCAGTTCATGATCGCCCTTCAGACGCAGCGCCTCGATCCTGCGCCGGGCACTGGAGTCTTTTCCAGCGATCCGCGCGGATTCGAGGGAGACGGGTGCGATCCAGTCAACCCCGACTGCACCGTCGTCAACACGCCGGTTGGCGCGGCAACCAGCGCACCGTACTCCCGGCCCGTCTTCGCGAACTTCACCGTGATTGGCCCGGGCCAGCTCGGCGGATTCCCGGTCGACGGGAACGGTGCAGTGCTTCGTCGCGGCACGGGCGGAACCCTGTTCAACGGCATCATCGCTCGGTGGCCTGGGGTTGGAATCCAGATGCGAGACGCCTTCACCGATTCGCTCCGGCTGCGTGATTCGCTGAATATCGTGAATGTCGTTCTGGCGGAGAACGGGCCCGCTGCCACGCCTACCAACTACGATGCGGACGGGTCGGATACCAACCCGGCGTTGAGCGAAGGGAACCGAAGGTTTTCCCAAGCGGCGAAATTCGCGGGTCAGGGTCATCGGCTGGGAACCCAGGCCGGGGCACTGCTCGTCAGCCTCAACCCGACTGGGCTCGATTGGACCCCCAAGACGACCGCAGGCCAGCCTGACCCGACGATAGGCGGCAGCACAGTGCTCCCGCCAAAGCTGGCTGCTCGAGTGGCGGGGTACCCGTATTCCGGTGGCTGGGTCAACACCGCCTATGTCGGTGCCGGTGCACCTACCGGGGGTACCAAGTGGTGGCTGAACTGGACCGTGTACTTCATCAACTGAGCAAGCGGCTTCGACTTCGGAGCCCATCCGGCGAACGATTGCCGGATGGGTTCTTTCGACCAACAGGAGTGAGATGACCAGGAGGACTTTGACATCGCTGTCCGCTACCTGCGCCCTAGCCGGAGTCGTAGCCTGGGTCCTGGGCAACGGCAGGACTAGACCTGCCTCGGCGAGCGCGCCGGTTCACGAGGTAGTGGATAGCGTAGTGCCGATGGAGGTTTCCCTTGCCGCGTTTCGAAAGGGCCTGACTCCCACCGACTCACTTGCCGGAGGAGCGGCGAGTCGAGAGGATTTGGTGCATGGGTTCATCGTCGCGCTCGAGCGGCGGGATACCGCTTCACTCCGGCGGTTGGTCTTATCCAAAGCGGAATTCGCGTATCTGTTCTATCCCACGAACCCTCAGGCGCTCCCGCCGTACGATCTGAGTCCTGCGCTCTACTGGTTCCTGACCGAAACCCGAAGTCGGCAGGGGCTGGCTCACGCTCTAAGTGAACGGGCAGGAACGCCGCTTCACTATAAAGGCAGTCGGTGCCTCGGAACGGCGAGCATCGAAGGAGAGAACAAGGTTTACGGTCCTTGCGTGGTCACCCGCCTACAGGAGCATGGTGACAGCATCGTCGAGCGGCTATTCGGATCGATCATCGAGCGCCGGGGTCGGTGGAAGTTTGTGAGCTACGCGAACAAGCTGGATTGAGCCGGAAAAGGAACACTGCAGTTGCGGCGCGTTTCAACTCCTTACCAGCAGCATATCCTCCAGCACTCCCGCATCCCCTTCGCTCAAAAGCCCCATCGCATCGTCGACCTCGCGCCGGACCCGGGGCCAGCTCATCCGGACCCGGGCCTCGTGCGGCGCAAGCCAGGCAAACTCGTCGTGCTCGGAGGAAATCCGCACCACCGCGTCGGGTCGGAGAAACGCCACGAACACCGGGATCAGCACCACCTCGTCGGTGGTGTGCCGGTAGAACGCCTCCACCCGGCTCAGGTTGTACAGCCGCTCCGGCTCCGCGCCGGCCTCCTCGGCCAATTCCCTGCGCGCGGCGGCCACCGGAGTCTCACCGGGGTCGATGTGGCCGTGGACGGCTTCCCAGGAGCCCGGCGAACGCCCCTGCGATGAGCGGCGGAGACAGAGCACCTCGAGTGTGTGCGCCGCCCCGCGGAGCACCAGGACGTCGACGTAGGCGATCCGGGCTGGCGATGACATTCTGGAGGATACGTCGTGAGGTCGGTACGGGGGTAGGGCGGAGCTTCTTAGCGTCGTAGCGTCGTAGCCTCTTAGCCTCTAATTCGACCGCGCCCTCCGCCCCAGCGCGCTCTCCAGCCGCGCCGCCAGCGCCTTGGCCCGGAACGGCTTGGTCAGGAAGTCGTCCGCGCCCAGCTCGAGCACCCGCACCTCGTTGTCCTCGTCGCCCTTGGCGGTGAGCACGATGATCGGAATCTGCCGAGTGGCCGGCCGGGAGCGGAGCTGGCTCAGCACCGAGTAGCCGTCCACGCCGGGCAGGTTCAGATCGAGAATCACGATGTCCGGGGCGTGCCGGTCCACCTCGTCCAGCGCCTGGGCGCCGTCCCGCGCCTCCACCACCGTGTATCCCTGACGCTCCAGCAGATCCTTCATCACCCGGCGCAACTGGTCCTCGTCGTCTACCAGCAACACCATGGCCCCCCTCCGAGTGAGCTCGGCGCGGGCCGGCGGGAGATCCTCGAGCAGCTCGAACGCCGGCGAGGCCTCGAGATTCGGCGCGGCCAGCTCCCGGGCGGAAGCCGATTGTCCGGCGCTGGCCCGCGGTGCGGCGATCGCCGGCGCATCGTCGTCCTCCTCGGTCCGGCGGGGGCGCCTGGGCCGCCGGGCCCGGTCGTCCTGGTCCTCGTCGAACCGCTCCCCGGTCTGCTTCTGTCCGGCGGTGTCTTCCCGGGGCGGCTCGGTAACCCGGAGCAGCTCTTCGACCGATGTCTCTCCCAGCACCACGTGCCGGATGCCGCTCTCGAACAGGGAGCGCATCCCGCCCGCCTTGGCCGCGGCGGAGATATGATCGGCGGTGGCCCCTCGCCCGATCACCCGCTCCAGCTCCGGCGTCATGGTGAGAATCTCCACGATGCCGAACCGGCCCCGGTAGCCGGTCATGGCGCAGTCGGGGCAGCCCACCGCCTGATACAGCGCCGCGGGTCCGGCCGGCAGGTACTTCTTGACCCGCTCGGGCAGCGGGTCGGTCTGTTTGATCTTGCAGTGGGGACAGAGCCGGCGGAGCAGCCGCTGGGCCAGGATACCGCGCAGCGCGGAGGCGATCTTGTACGCCTCCATGCCCATGTCCACCAGGCGGGTGACGGTATTGGGCGCGTCGTTGGTGTGCAGGGTCGAGAGCACCAGGTGCCCGGTGAGTGAGGCCTGGACCGCGATCTGCGCGGTTTCCTGGTCCCGGATTTCTCCGATCAGGACCACGTCGGGATCCTGCCGCAGGATGGACCGGAGCGCCGTGGCGAACGTGAGCCCCGCCTTCTCGTTGACCTGAACCTGCACGATGTTCGAGCCCAGCCGGTACTCGACCGGATCCTCCACCGTGACAATGTTGACGCCCTCGCCCTGGACCTGCCGGAGCGCGGCGTACAGCGTGGTGGTCTTCCCCGATCCGGTCGGCCCGGTGACCAGCAGAATGCCCTCCTTGTTCTGGAGGAGCTTGGCCATGGCCTTCTGTTCGTCTTCCTGCAGCCCCAGCGCATCGAGCGACAGGACCGTCGCCTTCTGGTTGAGAATCCGGATGACCAGCTTCTCGCCCAGCGAGGCCGGCAGCGTCGAGACCCGGAGATCGACCGGGCTCCCGTTCACCGCCACGCGGCAGCGGCCGTCCTGGGGGCGGAGCCGGTCGGCGATGTCCATTCCCGACATGATCTTGACCCGCGACACCAGCGGAATGCCGGCCGAGCGAGGAATCTTCATCACCTGCCGGAGCACGCCGTCGATCCGGTAGCGAACGCTGACCCCGCCGTCCGCGGGCTCTACGTGAATGTCGCTGGCCCGGCTGGTGACGCCGTCCGCGATCAGCGTGTCGACCAGCTTGATGATCGGGCGCTGTTGGGCCTCCTCCGCGCTGGCGCTGTATTCGTCCGCCTCATCCTTGAGCTGGGTGACTTCGGATTCCTCGTGGATACCGGAGAGGAGCTTGGAGACGACGTCCTCCGGCCGGTACAGTTCGTCGAGCCGCTGCCGGATCCGGGTCGGCGGATAAAGCAGAAGCCGTACCTCGCGACCGGTCGCGAAGGCCAGCATCTTCTCCGCGTCCATGTCGAAGGGATTGGCGGTGGCGATCTCGAGGAACGAGTCGGTGATGCGCAGCGGCAGGATGTTGTACTTGCGCGCCAGCTGCTCGGGGATCGCCTCCTGGACCCGGTGGTCCAGCATGGTGAGGTCGGCGATCTGGAACCGGAATCGGGAGGCGACCGCGGCGAGGATCTGTTCGTCGGTGGCGAGCCGCCGGGCGATCAGGGCCTCCCAGAGCGACGAGTCGCTCCCGGCGTCCTTCCGGACGGCATCGATCTGCCCTTCCGGAACGAGCGTCGAGAGCGTCGGAACCAGCCACTCGTCGCTGAACACCACCGTAAGTACCTGCGAGGGAAAGAGTACCGGAATCTAGGCGGGCGGGGCCGACCGCGGCTAGAGGATCGGCCACCATTCCGGGGCGACATCCACAGTCAGGCGGATCAGGCGCCGGGGGTGCTGCCCGTCGATGAGCAGGTTCCGGTCACGCAGGACGGTTCCGATCTCCAGGCGGAGGAGGTTCTGGAGCAGCTCGAGGGCCACCCCGGCCACCGGCCGGGCCCCTTTGCTGCTCCGCCACTGGAGGCCCTCGATCTCGCCGCCGGCCCAGCCCACGGCCAGAAACGGGGCCACGATCGCCTGTTTCCCCGTGCTGGCGAAGGGGCCGAGTCCCACGGCGGGCACCGGAATGCCCAGGCGCCATTCCAGCTGCAGCGCCAGGACCTGGCGGCCGCCGTAGCCCCGGATCGGCTCGGGCTGGAGGGTGCCTCGGCCGCCGATCGCGAAGCTCCGTGCCTTGGGCAGGCCATGGGTGGCCAGCCCCGCTAGGGCGCGGAGCCGGAGGTGTCCCACAGGCGTCGGTATGTTGCCGTCGGTCCGCAGGTTGGCCCGGAGGTATTCCGTTTCGCCCGCCCCCATCTCCAGGCCGAACGTGGCCCTGAGATCCGAGCGGTCGATGGCGCCCCGCCCCGCCAGCGTGAACGCGGCCCGCCCGACCCAATAGGTTCCGCTGCCCAGGTCGGCGTTGAGGCGGTAGGTGCCGGAAATCGGGCTGGCGCGGGTCTGGACCGTCGAGGTTCGTTCCCACCGGGCCCCCAGATCCAGCGACCATCGAGGGTCGAGCCGGCGACGAAAACCGACCCCGACCTCCTCGCCGAGCACGTAGTCGCCCAGGTCCTTGCCGGACTCCTGGGCCAGGAGGGAATTGACGGCGCCACTCACCACCGGCTCGTCGCCGAAGTCCCGAATCGCCCGCCGGCCCAGCACCGACCATTGATTGGCGCCCCGGAGCAGCGTGGCGGAGAGTCCGGCGGTGACCCGGTGATCCGACATCCCGTAGCCCAGCGACCCCCGCAACGCGAAGCCGCCGTTGAACTGGAAGCCCCAGCCGAACCCGACGGCCAGGCCCTGGACCCGGTTCACCCGGACCAGGTCGCTCACCGCGGTGGTGCCGATGCGGGTCCGGGGCATCCCCTCGATCACGTGCCGGGACACCAGCTCCTCTGCGCTCGATTTGAGCTGGTCCAGCTCCTGGCGGTTGAACGGCTCCGCCGCCTCGGCGGTGCTGCGGAGCGGGGTGGTCCAGCGCGCCGAGTCGGGTGCCGGCGCCGCCAGCCCGCCGAATTCCGGCGCCGATTTGAGCTCGGCCGGCATCGGCACCGTGAAGTCATAGTCGTTGATTTCCCACTTCCCGCGGATGATGCTCCGAACCGGGAACTCGATCGCAGAGGCCCTGCGCCGGATTTCGATTTCCTGCTGGTACGGCAGCCACCATTTCTCTTCCAGGAGGGACTGCTCCACCACCACGCTGATGTCTTCGATTTCGGCGCCCCGGTAGGCCGCCGGCGTGAAGCTGAACTGGAATCGCACCAGCGCCGCGGTGCGCCGCTCCAGGAACAGGGTGCCCACCACCAGGGGCCGCTTCAGGCTGCGCGGCTTCACCTGGACGGTCAGGACCTCGATCGGCCCCTTGGGCGTCCTGAGGGTGATGGTGTCGCCCAGGGCAAAGTCGTATTCGTCGAGGCCCTCGAGCGAGAGCGGATGCACCGCGTCGCGGACCTCGTCGCCGTCGCCGATGCGGATGACCGGGCCGTAGTTGTTGGTGACGATGCCCAGGTGATCGCGGTGGTAGTTCACCGTCTGGGGCAGGAAGGTCTGGTTCCTCCAGGCCACGATCCGTTGCTTGCTCTGGTCCGGCGGCTCCCAATACACTTCCACGTCGAGCTCATCCGCCTTGGCGATCCGGGGCGGATCGGGAAATCCGACCCCGAACTGAATCAGGTAGAATACGAACCCGTGCGCCCGGCTCCGGTAGGAGCGGAGCAGCGTGTCGGACGGCGGGCTCTCCCGGAGCAGGATGGCCCGGCGGATGAGCTGATTGACCTGGGGATCGTTCCAGGTCTGGCCGGCCAGGGATTCCGGCAGGAGCAGCAGCAGGAGGGCGACGAATGCGCGAGCCATCGTAATGGCAACAATAAGCGGGGCCCGGCGCGCCGGAGCAAGCGCGGCGCTGGCGATGCTCCTCGCGGCCTGCGGGCCGCCCAAGGGAATCGCGCCCGGCGACGTGCCGGCGTTGGTGCCGCCCAAGGCGCTGGCGCCGCGGCCCCTGGCCGAAGTGTTCGTGCTGGAGGCGTCCGGCGTGCAGCCCGAGGATACGACACTGTCCGTGGCATCGGGTACGCCCCGGATGGTGGTGGTCCGCCGCTCCGCGCCCGACTACGGCATCTTCGCCCAGCTGCAATTCCCCGAGAGCACCCTCACCGCCCCGGCCGGGGCCACCGCGGCGCGGCTGACGATCAGCCCGCGGCCCAGCCTCTATGGCCTGGATCTCGTCGTGGTGGGCGCCGTGGGCGACCGGGCCACCATCGTGTTCAGCTACGGCGCCCATTTCGTGGCGCCGGCCGGGGCCCGGCAGCGCTACGGGAGCAACCTGGCATTCGAGCGGGAGCTCGCGATCGGGCGCCTGGAGGCCGGCGGGCAGGTGGTGTTTCTCCCCACCTCCCGTCCCGCGTCGGACATGCTGAGCGCTCCACTCTCCGGCCCCGGCCGCTACCTCGTGGCGGCGCCGCGCTGACCGCGCCTCCCGGCTTCCTCCTCGAGCCGCTCGACGGCGGCAGGTCCCGGCCACTCCCGGCCGGGCGGTCCGTGGTGGCCGGCCGGGCACCGGGATCGGACCTCCACCTGGATCATGAGACCGTCTCCCGCCAGCACGCCGAGCTGCGCGCCGACGCGGACGGGATCGCCATCCGGGACCTGGGCAGCGCCAACGGTACCCTGCTCAACGGCGCCCCGGTGACGAACGGCCGCCTCGGCGAGCACGACGTGGTGACCTTCGGCAGCGTCGCGTTCCGCGTGGTGCGCACCGGTGCGGCGTCCCCGGCCCGCGATGACCTGCCCCCCGGCACCGAGGTACGCGCGGTGGATGTGCGGTCCGGCGGTGGACCGCTCGCGCGGCTGGCCGCGGAACGGCTGGCCCGGCTGGTGGACCTGGCGCGCCAGCTCTCCGGCGAAATCGAGACCGACCGGGTGCTCGCGCTGGTCGTGGCCCAGGCTGCGGCGCTGCTGCCCGCGGACCGAGTCGCCCTGCTGCTGGTCGATGAGGCCACCGGTCAGCTGGTGGCGGCGCACCAGAGCAACCGGCTGGGGGAGTCGGAGGTCCTGGTGCCTCGGAGCATCGCCCGCCGCGCGCTGGCAGAGCGCGCACCGGTCGCGACGGAAAACGCCGCGCGCGATGCCCGGTTCGGCAGCGGCTCGGTCCAGGCAAAGCAGGTGCGGGCGGCCCTCTGCGTTCCGCTCATGGCGGACCAGGAGCGGGCCCTGGGCGTGCTCTACGTCGACTCGCTCACCGCGCCGGGCCCGTTCAGCGAAGCTGACGCGGCGCTCTGCATGGCATTCGGCGGACTGGCCGCGGTGAGCATCGCCAAGGCGCAC
>JBGPLG010000071.1:0-22922 GCA_041486305.1 Gemmatimonadota bacterium | reverse complement strand
GCCCAGTCAGCCAGCGAGCCCCTCACCCGGTCGGTCGAAGACTACCTCAAGGGCATCTATCGCCTGTCGAGCACCGGGCTGCCCGTCTCCACCAGCGAAATCGCGGAGCTGCTCTCCCTCTCGGCCCCCTCGGTGAGCGGTATGATCCGGCGCCTCTCGGATCAGGGCCTGCTTGAGCACGTCCCCTATCGCGGCGTGCTGCTCACCGCGGCCGGGCGCCGCGTGGCGCTCCGGATCGTGCGCCGACACCGCCTGATCGAGGCCTACCTGGTGGGCTTCCTCGACTACTCCTGGGACACGGTGCACGACGAGGCGGAGCGGCTGGAGCACGCCGTGTCCGACGTACTGATCGAACGGATGGCCGCGGCGCTCGGCAATCCGCGCTTCGATCCCCACGGAGATCCGATTCCCGATTCCGACGGCATCATCGACGAACTGGTCTACACGCCGCTGGCCGAGATTCCCGGGGGAGAAACGGTGGAAATCCGCCGGGTGGCCACCAGCCAGGCGGATCGGCTCCGATATCTGGAAAACTCCGGCCTGATCCCGGGCACCAGGGTCACGGTTACCCGGCACCAGCCGTTTCGCGGACCGATCACGGTCTCCGCGGGCGGCCAGGAGCAGATCATCGGCCACGAGCTGGCCGAACAGGTCCTGTGCGTCCGGGCAGAGGCCCGATGAGCGCCGCGCCGGCTGCTCCAGTCACCCCCCCGGTCGAGGAGCTGCTCGAAGGGTGGCGGCGTCCGCGGCACCGTCCCACGCTCCCGGAATCGTTCCAGTCGGTTCCGGTTCCCCGCGGTGTGGGTTTCTTCCGGAAGGCGATGGCCTTTGCCGGGCCGGGCTACATGGTGGCGGTCGGATACATGGACCCGGGCAACTGGGCCAGCGATATCGCGGGCGGCTCCCGCTTCGGCTACACCCTGCTGAGCGTGGTGCTCCTGTCCAACCTGATGGCCATTCTCCTCCAGTCCCTGGCGGTGAAGCTCGGCGTGGTCACCGGCCGGGACCTGGCCCAGGCCTGCCGAGATCACTATTCCAGGCCGGTAAGTTTTTCGCTCTGGATCCTCTGCGAGATCGCCATCGCGGCCTGTGACCTGGCCGAGGTCATCGGATCCGCCATCGCCCTGAACCTGCTGTTCGGCATCCCGCTGCTCTGGGGGGTGTGCCTTACCGCGGCGGACGTGCTGCTGATCCTGCTGCTGCAGCATCGGGGGTTCCGCTACCTGGAGGCCTTCGTCATCGCGCTGGTGGCCACCGTCGGCGTCTGCTTCGGGATCGAGCTCTTCCTGGCCAAGCCGGACCTCGCCGCCATCGGTGCAGGGCTGATCCCGCATGGGCAGATCATCACCAACCCGGCCATGCTCTATATCGCGATTGCGATCCTGGGCGCGACGGTGATGCCGCACAACCTCTATCTGCACAGCTCGATCGTACAGACCCGGCACGTGCTGCCCGACCCGGTTTCGAAGCGCGAGGCAATTCGCTTCGCCACCCTCGACTCGACCCTGGCGCTGCTCTTCGCCTTCTTCATCAACGCGGCCATCCTGGTTCTCGCCGCGGCCACCTTCCATCCCAGTGGGAACCGGGACGTGGCCGACATCGGGGACGCCTACCACCTGCTGACGCCGTTGCTGGGCACCAGCATCGCGAGCGTGCTGTTCGCGGTGGCGCTGCTCGCGTCGGGCCAGAACTCCACCATCACCGGTACGCTGGCGGGGCAGATCGTGATGGAGGGGTTCCTCAACATCCGGCTGCCCGCCTGGCTCCGGCGGCTGATCACCCGGCTGATCGCCATCATTCCCGCCGTCATCGTCACGGCGATGTACGGGGAGCGGGGGGTGGGGTCGCTGCTGCTGCTCTCCCAGGTGATCCTGAGCCTGCAGCTCTCCTTCGCGGTGGTGCCGCTGGTGCGATTCACCAGCCAGAAGTCCAAGATGGGGGCCTTCGCCAACGGTCGGGTGCTCACGGCCGGCGCCTGGGCGGTGGCGGTGATGATCATTGGCCTGAACGCCTGGCTGCTGCTTGGCTTGGCCCGCACCTGGCTGGCCTAGGGTGGCCATCGAGCTCGGCGTTCTGCTCGCCATCACCATCCTGGGTGGTACCGGCTTCGCGGTGTTCGAGGTAGAAACACCCTGGTGGCGGAAGGCGCTCAAGTGGACACTGGTCACGGCGCTCACGCTGGGGCTCGCGGCGGCGGTGGGCCACTGGGCGCTGCTTTTTCCGATCGCCGCCGGGCTCGCCGGCGTCACCTTTCATGTCTGGTGGTGCCGAAAGCACGGCATCGATCCGGTCCACGCCACCCCGCGCCGGCGCTACTACGAGCTGCGGGGCTGGGCCTGGCGCGAGTGAGACAGAGCTGCGGGTCGAGTACAGATAGTCGTGGGCGTTCCGGGGCGTGTCCGGCCCAGGCGCTCCGTTGCATCGCCCGCTCCGTCGGGAGGAAGGTGGGTTCGACCTGCCAGCGATGACTGCGCCAGCGGTCATTCTGGTTCTTATGACCTGTTTCACCAACGGTTCATCTCCCCCTCGCAGATTCCTGTTCACACGCGCCTAGCCTCCGAGTGCGGTGGCGGAGCGCTCCAGGTCACGGAATGCCAAGTCCGGCAGGAGCCACACCATGAAGACCTTGATCGTTCTCAATGACCCACCTTACGGGACTGAGCGATCCTACAACGGTCTCAGGCTCGCGGGCGCCGTTGCCAAGCGGACGGACCAATCAATTCGCATCTTCCTGATGGGCGACGCCGCAGCCTGCGCCAAGCAGGGGCAGACGACACCACAGGGTTACTACAACATCGGCCGCATGGTTCAGGTTGTCACCAGCCATCGGGGCGAGGTCGGCATCTGCGGAAGCTGCATGGACGCGCGTGGAATAAACGACACCGACCTTCTGGAAGGCACGAGGCGAAGCTCCCTCGAGGAGCTTGCTGACTGGGTCCTCTGGGCCGACCGCGCGCTCGTCTTCTAACGAAGGCCACCTGGAATGCCACGACGTGTGCTGGTACTGGGCGGTGGGGTCGGGGGAGTCGTCGCTGCCAATCGCCTCCGTCAGCGACTGCCGCGTACCGACCACGTCACCCTCATCGATCGAGCGGCCCAGCATCTTTTTCAGCCTTCCTTGTTGTGGCTCGCGGTCGGGCGCCGGCAACCCAATGCCATCCAACGTCCACTCGGGCGACTGAGCCATCGGGGGATCGAGTTCGTGCAAGGGGAGATCTCGCAGATCGACCCGCTCGAGCGCTCCGTCACGGTCGCCGGTCGTGACCTCCGGGGTGACGCCATGGTGATCGCCTTGGGGGCCGATCTTCTTCCCGGCCTCATCCCGGGGCTTGGGGAGGCCGGATGCAATTTGTACACACTGGAAGGCGCCCTCGCTGTTGAACGAGCGCTGGGAGCCTTTCAATCCGGCCGGATCGTCATCCTGACCGCCGCCCCGGCCTACAAGTGCCCAGCAGCGCCGTACGAGGCGGCAATGCTGATCGAGCACTCTCTGCGCCGGCGCGGCCTCCGGGGCGGGGCGGAACTCGATCTCTACGCCGCGGAGCCCGGACCCATGGGCGTCGCCGGCCCCTCGGTGTCCACGGCGGTCCGCGAGGTGGTGGAGTCGAAAGGAATCCGGTACCACCCGCTCCATCAGGTTCTGGCGGTCGACCCATCCGCGCGCACGCTTTCCTTCACCAACGGCACCAGCGCGCCATTCGACCTCCTGGTGTACGTCCCGCCCCATCGGGCACCCGAGGTTCTCCAGCGGGCAGGCCTCACCGGGGAGAGCGGCTGGATCAACGTGGACCGGCATACGTTCCAAACCCAACACCCAGGGGTGCTTGCGATTGGGGATGCTACCAGCGTCCCATTGACGATGGGGAAGCCGCTCCCCAAGGCGGGCGTCTTCGCGCACGCCGCGGGGGAGGTCGTCGCCGCCAATCTCGCCAGCGAATGGACCGGGCACACGGCGATGCGCTCCTACGATGGTGAGGGCCAGTGCTTCCTGGAAACCGGGGACGGTCGGGCCGGCCTGGGCGCAGGCAACTTTTATTCGGAGCCGGTGCCTCGAGTGCGGCTCCACGCCCCCAGTCGCTGGTGGCATTGGGGCAAGGTACTCTTCGAGCGTCGCTGGCTGCGCCAATGGTTCTGACGCGACCTGCCCGTCTCCCTGCTACGGACCACCTCACACGGCTGCCGTTACCTCACCGATGGTCGTTGCGAGGTGTGGCCCGAGGTTCCCCATCTCATCTCCCCTCATTCGCTGAAGGGAGACGAGATGCCTCGACGGCCGGAACGAGCCTCCTCACAGGCGGCGCGTCGTTCTCAGAAGCGCAGGTCGCCAGGCCGTCAATCGAAGCAGAAAACATGAGGGAAGGTCGGCAAGCCAAATGAACAGGCCGAGTCACGCGACGCCGAGGTGGCCGGTCTTCACGTAGATCAGCGCGCCGTCAGGCCCGCTGAACGGGTTGTGCTCCGACAGGTGCGGGCTGCGCAGCCAGCTGCCCTTGGGGTACCTGCCGTGCTCGTCCTCGAACACACCATCCAGCACCAGGATCTCCTCGCCGCCCCAATGGTGATGCTGTCTGAACCTGGTCAACGGCGCCCACCGCACCAGCGCGGCGTGCTCGGGGCCGTGCTCGTGGAGTGGCAGCACGGTCAGGCCGGGCACCATGCCCTGGCGCCAGGGCGCCGTACGGGTGTCGATCACCGCGCGCCGGGTATCGCTCGCCGCGAACTGGTGCAGCTTGACGAACAGCACAGCACCGTCGGGGCCGGCCCACGACTCGCGCGCGGTTCCGATCGGGTCGCGCACGTAGATGCCCTCCGGATAGTCGCCCGCGTGGTCGTGAAAGCTGCCGGCGAGCACGAGGAACTCCTCGCCGCCGCCGTGAGTACGCGCCCCGGCCGCATACCGGACGATCGACGTCTCGCGCGCGACCTTCTCGTCGATGCGATCCAGCATGTAGCGCTCGGCCCCGGCCGTCGGTGACGGCCGCCACGCCTCGCTACCCGGAAGCACCACCTCGCGGCGGGCGAAGTCTGCTCGAAGCTCCACGGCATCATCCTTCCCGTTGCGCATCGCGGGCAGACGGCCAGCCGAAGATCGACCGGTAGATCATCGACGGAATACAGATATCGGTCGTGCTCACGAGCAGCGCCACGAACGTGAGCATGCCGCCGAGCGCGTAGCCGGCGACTGCGTGTCCAGCGGAGAACGCCCAAACCGTGACCAGCAGGAATACGGCGCCCATGCCACAACCGACACGGGACGGTACGCCGCGCCTGGGCAGCGGACCGGTCCCGGTCAGGCGGCGGATACCGTAGTTATAGATGAGGTCGAATGGGTGCACGGGTGATGCCGCCGCAAGCGTCGCGAGCGCCGCGAGCACGAGGAGGATGGCCGGCGACGCCAGGGCGGTCCCCAGGCCGCCAAGCACAGTGCACAGCCCGAACGCCAGGCGCAACCAAGGGGCCACACGCGCGAGCTCCTGCGCATCGACGGTGTCGAACCCCTGAATGTCCAGGCGACGGGTCGTCCGTGGCGTCAACGTCTGTCTCATATCACTGCTTCTCCCTCTGCTCTCTTGTGAGGCGGATAGCGTGCTAGTAGCGCTCGTAGACCCGGATCTCGGGATCCGCCGCGAGGTAGGGCTTCAGCTCGCGCACGACATCGTCGCCGAACAGGGCGCTCTTCAGGTAGCTCTCGGCGGCGGTGCGTGACTCGAAGCCGTGCAGCACCTGGACATCCTCGTCTCGCAGGAGGAGCTCCTTGGATTCCGCGCCGGGGATCGTGGCGAGGAACGGGTCCTTGTACTTCGCGTAGACGGCCCCGGCCTTCGGGCGATCCTTCGTGGCCACCTTCATCGTGATGGCGAGATATGCCTTGTTCATGTTGGTCTCCTGTCAGTGTGCGCGGAAGCGCCGCGCCGACGCTCCCGCCCGGGAACGCGCTTCCAATCTGACACGGCGCCCCGAATGGCGCTGTTCGCTAGATGACAGTCCCGCCGGGTCAGGACTCGACCAGCTTCTCGATGTCCTCGATCCGGCGCACGCACACATATTCCCGATTGTAGCCGAGCACGCCCTCGTCCCGGAGTTCGTTGAGGATCGTGCTTACCACCGGTCGGCTCGCTCCCACGAGATCGGCCAACTCCTGTTGCGTGAGCCGCAGGTGTTGTCCGAAGCCATGCTCGCAGCGCGTGGCGAACCCTCCGGACAACTCGCGGAACGTCTCGGCGAGCCGAGCCCGGGTGCGTTTGAACGCGAAGCTCTCGAGCCGGCGTTCCATCTGGCGCTGGCGGAGCGCGAGCAGCGAGACAAAGTCCCAGGCGACAGCGGGGTGTTGCAGCAACAGGCGCCGCCACTCATCGAGCGGCGCCCGCCAGATGGACGCCGAGCCCTTGGCCCGCGCCGTGTCTTCGGCGGCCGGGGCGCCACTGAGCGCGGGGCCGAAGAAGTCCCCCGCTGCCAGCGCCGCCGTGGTGAGCGTCGCGCCGTCGTGGTTGATCCTCGCGACGGTCACCTGCCCAGTGAGTACGCAAAAGACCGTGCGCCCGGAGTCGCCTTGCCGGTAGATCGTGGCGCGGTGCCGCATCGCCACGATCCGCGCCGTCGGACAATCGCGCCGGAGCTCCATGGGTGGAATGCGGGCCAGAAGCGGGCACCCCTTCAGGGCACTGTCCGCGACCGACAACGTACCGATCATTTGCGATCCTCCTCCAGGTTTGCCCCCAACGACCGAAGCCCTGCCTCGTGGCCGATCCCGAGAGCCGGGTCTACGAGCGCTCCTAGCACACGTGCTTCGCTCGGCCAGGACCGAAGGTGTTGGACGGGGTCAATCGCCGGCGCTTCCGTCCCGCAGCATGAGCCTCTTCGATCTCATATCCCCTTACCCGTTTGAGGGGATATGAGATCGGCACGCCGACGGCCGAGGACAGCCTTGCTAGGGGCGGAGCGTCACGGCCGCCTGCCCGCGCGGCAGGGTCTTCGCAGCGAGCACGGTGCCAGCGAGAAGGATCAGGGCATCCAGGTAGATCAAGCCAAGATGGCCGAGCGTGCCGAGGCCGTAGGCATAGTGGAGTGGCAGCGCCAGCGCCACGCCGACCACCGGCGCCAGGAACGCGGTCCAGAGCGCCCACCGCTCGCCGGCGCGAATGCCGTTCCAGGCCAGCGCGATCACGGCGATTCCCAACGCAATGATGAAGCCCGCGACGGCCACCTGCAGGTGGCTGATGTAGTTGTAGAGATGGGGGCTGAAGGCGCGGATCGCCTCGGGCGTACCGCCGACATGCTCCGGTGTCAGGCCGAGCTCGATGAAGCCGTTGAAGTTGCGAACCAGAAACATGATACCATAGCCGATCAGGCCGATCCCGGCGAGGAGAACGAGGTTCGCCCCGAGCTGGGGTCGAGTGGCAGCGGACGTGGATGCAGAAGGCGTAGACATGACATCTCCAATAGGGTTAGTAAGCAATCGTGCAGGTGGAACGATTGTCCAGGAACGATTTGCGGTGATCGTGCTGGAGTAATGACGTCATAAGGCGGCCGGCAGCTTGCCGAGGTTCGCCGCCCGGGTCGCGGCGGCAGTTGGCGGCACCGGCGGAATGTCGCGCAGCATCACCGCGACAAACGAAGCTTCGTCGTCGATCGCGAATGCCGGGTTGAACCGCCGCTCGAATCCAATCGTCGAGACCGGATTGCCGCTCAACCCGCGTCCGCAGACCGAGCCCGAGAACGCACCGGGGAGAACCGCCAGGTAGTCGGGTAAGGCCCTGAGTCGCTGCATGCTCCGAAACAGCGCCCGGGCTCCAGACTCGGCGCTGGAGGCGAGCTCGGTCCGTCCCAAATCCCCCACCATGAGTGCGTGCCCGGTGACGACGAGCCACGGCTCCGGTCCGCGGGTGCGATCGGTGACAAGGAGGCCGATGTGTTCCGGCGTGTGGCCGGGAAGGTGAAGCACCTCGAGCTGCACGTTTCCAATGTCGTGGCGTGCACCATCCGCCACGGGCTGGAAGCCGAAATCCGCATTGACGCTCTCATGCAGCAGATACGGTGCGCCGGCCGCCCCAGCAAGCGCGCGCCCGGTCGAGAGATGGTCGGCATGGACATGCGTATCTACGACGTATCGGATGGCCATGCCGAGGTCGGCCGCCACTTCCCGATACCGTTCGGGCGGGTCCACCGGATCCACGACAACGCACGCAGCCTTGCCGCCGCATCCGAGGAGGTACGAGGCGGCCACGACCGGCTCGGTGTGCAGGAACTGGCGCAGGATCATGCACCGGTCTCCACCGGCTGCCCGGCCGCTCTCCAATCGGGCAACCCTTCCTGGGCCCGGCGAGCGCGGTACCCATGCTTGCGGAGCAGCGTGACCGCGTCGAGCGAATACACGCAGTATCGCCCACGGCAATAGGCAATGACTTCTCGGCCCTTGGAGAGCTCGCGGAGCCGGCGCTTGAGATCGGCCACCGGGACGGACAGCGCGCCAGGAATGTGCCCCGCCTGGTACTCTTCCGCGGGCCGGACGTCGACGACGGTGACGTCCTCGTCGCGCATCAGTCGGCGCAGTTCTTTGAACGTGACCGGCTCGAGGGCGTCGGGCCCGTCGAGGTACGACTGCACCACCTGCTGGACGTCGGCGAGCCGGGTGTGACCGAGGGTCTCGAGGCTGCGCAGCAGGCGGAACACGTCGTCATCGGCCAGGCGGTAGTACACATAGGTCCCGTCGCGGCGGGTTTCGACCAGCCGGGCGTGGCGCAGGACCCGCAGGTGGGCGCTGGTGTTCTTGATCGGCGTGGCGACCTGGTCGGCGAGCGCCTCGACGGTCTTTTCGCCCTGGCCAAGGAGGTCGAGCAGCTCGATGCGCTTGGGGCTCGCGAGGGCGTGCCCGATGCGCGCGAATTGCGCGTAGAGTGCGTCCTTGAACTGCCGATGGCTCGCCATGGCGCGGTCCCGCGAAAGGGGGTTGACATGTGATCCAACGATCAATAGAATAGACGATCAACGACCATTCGTCAAGCCTCGCGCCGGGAGTCGGACGCCGGCGGCGGGCCATGAGGAGGCGGCATGATGGAGAGCGGAGCCCAGGTGCCCGGACCGATCGAAGGCCTGGACGTCGACGCGTTGCGGCGGGAGATCCAGGCCGAATATGCCCTGGTGGCCGAGGCCCCCGGACAGGGATTCCACTTCCACACCGGGCGTCCGCTCGCGCGATTGCTCGGGTACCAGGATGCGTGGCTGGAGGGCATTCCGGAGAGCGCGATCGAGTCGCTGGCCGGCACCGGCAATCCGTTCTCGATCGATCCCCTTGGGCCCGGCGAGCGGGTGGTCGATGTGGGGTGTGGGGCCGGCCTCGACAGTCTGGTGGCGGCGAAGCTGGTGGGCCGGGACGGGTCCGTCATCGGAGTGGATATGACCGCGGCGATGATCGAGAAGGCGCGTGCCGGCGCCGTCGCGCTGGGGGTGAGCCACGTCGCATTCCACGAAGGCTACGCGGAGGAGCTGCCCGTCCCGGACGGCTGGGCCGACGTCGTCATTTCCAACGGCGCGCTGAATCTCTTTCCCGACAAGATCGCCGGCCTGCGCGAAATGGCGCGAGTGCTCAAGCCGGGCGGGCGTCTCCAGATTGGAGACATCCTGGTCGCAAAGGCCATCCCGGACCGCGCGAAACGAGACGTCGACCTCTGGAAAGGGTGAATCGCCGGGGCTCTGCTGGAGGCAGAGCTGCACGCCACGGTCGTGGCGGCCGGGTTCGTCGGATTCGAAGTCACCTGGCGCGGGGACGTGTTCAGCGGCGCGCCCCAAGCATCCAGCGCGGCCCAATTCGGCACGGTCGGGATCAACTTCAGGGCGCGACTGGCGCGCAATGCCGAAGAACGGAACGCGGCCCTCTCCGCATTGAGCTGCACACCAGGCTAGGGGCCCCGGCCGGCCGATCCGTCGTACGCTCCCACTTCAGGTTCACTCAACGGAGTTCTGATGACCAAGTTCGCGAACATTCTCGAGACGGTTGGTAACACCCCCGTGATTCGCATCGGCCGGCTGGCCCCCTCCGGCATCAACCTCTTCGTCAAGGTCGAGGCCTTCAACCCGCTCGGCTCCGTGAAGGACCGCCTGGCCCTCGGCATCATCGAGGACGCGGAGCGTTCCGGCGCGTTGAAGCCCGGCCAGACCGTGATCGAGGCTACCAGCGGCAACACCGGCATCGGCCTGGCCATGGTATGCGCGCAAAAGGGGTATCCGCTGGTGCTCACCATGGCGGAACCATTCAGCGTGGAACGCCGGAAGATCATGCGCTTCCTCGGCGCCAAGGTCGTTGTGACGCCGGCGGCCGAGCGGGGCAGCGGCATGGTGCGCAAGGCCGAGGCGCTGGCGGTGAAGCACGGCTGGTTCCTCACCCGGCAATTTGAGAATGAGGCCAACGCCGACATGCACTCCCGAACGACGGCGCGCGAGATCATCAACGATTTCGCGGGGGAGCGCCTCGACTACTGGGTGACCGGTTTCGGCACCGGCGGCACGCTGAAGGGCGTGGCGCGGGTGCTGAAGCACGAGCGCCCCGACACGACGATCGTCGTCTGCGAGCCGGAGGACGCTCCCCTGCTCACGAGCGGGGTGACCCAGGCCCGCGAACCCGACGGCTCGGTTGCGGCCAGTCACCCCGCGTGGAAGTCGCACCCGCTTCAGGGGTGGAGTCCGGACTTCATTCCCAAGCTGGCGGACGATGCGGTGGCCATGGGCGCGGCCGACCGCATCGTGACGGTGTCCGCTCCCGAGGCGATGCAGTGCGCCAGACAATTGGCCCAGAAGGAGGGCATCTTCGTGGGTATTTCGGCGGGCGGGACATTCGCAGCCGCGCTTCGGCTGTGCGCCGACATCCCGAAGGGATCAACCGTGCTCGCCATGCTCCCCGACACCGGAGAGCGCTATCTGAGCACCGCCCTGTTTGCCGACATCGCCGCCGACATGAACCCGGAGGAGCTGGCGATTGCAGGGTCGCTCGATGGGTAACGCGCCTTCGGCGACCGGCCAGGCGTCGGGCGCATCCACCGAGGGCGATGAAGCGGTGACGCCGATCTACCTGGATTTCAATGCCAGCACGCCGATCGCGCCTGAAGTGGCGGCCGCCATGCGCCCACTCCTGGAGGCGCACTATGGCAATCCCTCGAGCCTCCACTGGGCCGGCCGCGCGGCGCACGCGGCGCTGGAGGCGGCCCGCAAAGAGGTCGCTGCACTGCTGGCCTGTTCATCCGACGAAATCGTGTTCACCAGTGGTGGGAGCGAGGCGAACAATCTCGCGATCAAGGGCGCGTTCTTCGCCGCGCGCGGGCGCGCCACCCATATTGTCACCAGCCGGATCGAGCATCCGGCCACGCTCGAGCCCTGCCGTTTCCTGAAGCGGTTCGGCGCGGAGGTCACGTATCTCCCGGTCGACGGCACCGGGCGGGTCGACCCCGACGCGGTCCGGCGGGCGATCACCGGGCGCACCGTGCTCATCACGATCATGCATGCCAACAACGAGGTCGGCACGATCCAGCCGATTGCCGAGATCGCGCGGATCGCCCGGGACCGCGGCGTGCTCATGCACACCGACGCCGCGCAATCGGTCGGAAAGATCCCGACCAGGGTGGATGAGCTCGGCGTCGACCTGCTGTCGGTGGTTGGCCACAAGTTCTACGCGCCGAAGGGCATTGGCGCCCTGTACGTCCGGCGCGGCGTCATCCTCGAACCGTTGATCCATGGCGCGGGTCACGAGCGGGGGCGGCGGGCCGGGACGGAAAGCGCATTCCTGGCGACCGGCCTCGGCGCCGCTTGTGCCCTCGCCAGATCAGACGACCGCAATCATGAGATCCGGCGGATGCGGGACCGGTTGTGGACCGAGCTGCGCGCGGTCTTTGGCGATCGGGTCGCGCTCAACGGCCATCCGTCGGTGCGCTTGCCGAATACCCTCAACGTGAGCTTCATCGGGCGCAATGGCGCGGAGATCCTGGCGGATCTCGAGGGTGTTGCCGGGTCGAGCGGGTCGGCCTGCCACGCCGGAGGAGTCGAGCTTTCCCCCGTCCTGGCCGCCATGGCCGTGACGCCCAACGTTGGCATGGGTGCGATCCGCTTCAGCCTCGGCCGGACCACGACGGAGGCCGAGATCGACGAGGTCGTGGGGCGGCTGCGAAGCCTACGTGCTTCGTGGTCGGAGGAGCGTCTCGGGCATTCGTAGCGCCGCCAGGGTCCCGGACGCCAAGGTCAGGGCACCAACGGCTCCGATCGCCTCGCGCATTCCGAACCGATCGGCCAGGACACCGGCAAGCAGGGCACCGACCGCGTATCCCAGATCGCGCCAGAACCGGTAGAGGCCAACGGCGGACCCGCGCCAGGAGGGATGGGCAACATCACCGATGACGGCGAGGAGCGCCGGGTAGACCATCGCCGTCCCGACGCCCAGGACACTCCCGGTGATGAGCCAGCGCCCAAAACCATGCGTCAGGACCATGGCGATGAGGGCCGCTCCCTGAACCAACATGCCGCCAACGATCAGTCGCTTCCGCCCGATCCGGTCGCTGAGGGCACCGGTTACGAGCTGGGTCATCGCCCAGGTCGCGAGGTACATGAACGCCAGCGCGCCGATTTGGCGAACTGACAGGCCGGCCGCCGCGAAGAAGAGCGGAAAGAGTCCCCAGGCCAATCCGTCGTTCAGGTTGTTGACCAGGCCGACCTGGCTGGCGTGGAACAGCGCGGGATCCGACCAGCTGGCGCGCAGCACCAGCCAGCGGAGGCTCGGCCCGGCATTGGCCGTTCTGCCCTCGAGCGGGTCGGTTTCGAGGTGCAGCGCCGTTTCGTGGCGCATGTGCCCGATAGTGTCACGGATCAACAGCTGCGAAATCGCGAGCCCGAAGGCCGCGAACGCTATGCCAAGGTAGAAGGGCTCAGGGCGGAGCCCGAAACGGCTGGCAATCTCGCCGGTGGCGAGCGCGGAGAGGGCGACGGCAAGGTATCCGGCGCATTCATTCAGGCCCATGGCAAAGCCGCGGCGCGCGGGGCCCACGAGGTCGATCTTCATCACGACCGTCGTGGACCAGGTGAGCCCCTGGTTGATCCCGAGGAGGACGTTGGCCGCGATGATCCACGACCAGGCCGGGGCCCAGATGACCAGGAACGGCACCGGCAGGCCGATCAGCCACCCCGCCACGAGGATGCGCTTGCGCCCGAACCGGTCGCCCAGCCGGCCGGCGAAGAGGTTCGAGGCCGCCTTGACGAGCCCGAACGCGACGATGAACGAGAGCGCCGCGCTCCGCGAGGCGAGCCCGAATTCGCGCTCGGCCAGGAGCGGGAGCACGGTTCGCTCGAGGCCGGCCATCGCCCCCACGAACGCGTTGACCAAGACCAGTAGCCAGAACTGGGACCAGTTCGCCCGGAGCCCCAGCACTGGCCCCGGGGCGCCGCCGCTCATCGACCGGCCGAGCGTTGGTACAGGGCCACGACCCAAAGCAGTCCGCGCTGCTGCCAGCGAAGGTCGAACCCGGCGCCTCGGATGACGGCGTCGATGGCGGCGTTCGGGAAGATGTGGACGCGGAACGTGCTGTTGCGGAGGCGGCGGAGTGCGTTCTGCGCGGCCGTGCCGACCCGAATCCACCAGCCGTCGCGCGGATACACGATCCCGTAGAGCCGATCCGCGCGCTCCGCCGACGCCTGGAGGAGATGCCCCATATCCGGGTAGCAGCACACGACCTTGTCCAGGGTGACGACGTCCGCCCGAGGGATGTCCGCGGCCAGCGTCACGAAGTCGCCGTAGACCAGGTGCAGTCGCGCGGACGTATGGCGCCGCTCCACCTCCTCGTGCGCCATGGCCAGATAGGCGGCGCTCGCATCGACGATGCTGGCCCGCGCCGCCCCGCTACCGAGCAGCTCATGCGCGATCGCCCCGATCCCGCCGCCCACGTCGAGCACGGTCGCACCGGCGACGCCGGCCCCGCGAATCGCGCTCAGGAGCTGCCGGGTCGAAGGGCTGGGACCCTTTCGCCGAAACCGCCGGATGTCGCGGCTGGCGATGCGACGGTCAAAGGTCCGGTCGATCGCGCAGCAATCGGGAGGGAAGCTCATCGGCGGTGGACGCCGGTGCGGCTTCTCTCCCAGCCGCGATTCGCCCGGCGGATTCCCTGGAGACTGCGGATCATCCGGTGTGGCACCTGATTAACCTATTATTCTCATGAATGATAGAATAGCCTTCGTTCCTCTGGTGGTCAAGGGGTGAATCCGGCGTTCTTGAGGAGCGAGACGCAGCCGCTTCGCGGCCGGGAAAGAAATGGAATTCGCTTCCGGGGTGATCCGCGACCTCCTGATGCATTCTCAGGATGTCGCCCTTGAGGACGGGTTCGAGCGAGGCAGGGATTTCGGCGGGCTCGGTCATGACTGCCGGCCCTGAGAGGAGAAACTCAACTCCGTATGGCCGACCGGATCTGGCAATTCGCAAGGGAGTGATTCCGCTGGCGAGGGCTCTTCTCGCTCCTTAGATTCCCGAACACAGGACGAATCAATGAACCTCGGCTTCTTTGAGGGCACACCCTGACGACACCACTGAGCCATAGAGTGATCCTGGCAGCCTTGCTTGTGCCGGCGCTGGTTACTCCCCTTACTGCCCAGACGCCGGGCATCCAGGACAACAGCTTTCTCATCGAGGAGGCGTACAATCAGGAGCGCGGGGTGGTTCAGCACATCAGCCTCTTCTCCCGGGAAAAAGGCGGAGAGCGCTGGAGCTACTCCTTCACCCAGGAGTGGCCCTTCAAGGGGCAGCGGCACCAGCTCTCCTATGGCGTTCAGGTCCTCCATGAGGCGAGCCTCGGCGGCGGTTCGACCGGCCTCGGCGACTTTGCCCTCAACTATCGACTCCAGCTGGCGGGCCGTGAAGGGGCGCGGGTCTGGGTTGCACCCCGCCTTTCCGCGATACTTCCGACCGGGCAGTGGAGGAACGGTCGGGGGTCCGGCTCCGTCGGAGCAGAGCTGCTGGTTCCGTTAAGTATCGAAGTTACACCGCGGCTCGCCACGCACTTCAACGCCGGGTTGTCGCTGCACCCGTCGGCCCGCTCTCCGGGCGGTGACCGCGCGACGACGGTCGATCTCAAGGCCGGTCTCAGCGCCATTTTCATGCTGGGCCCTACGGTCAACCTGATGGTCGAGTCGGTGGCGCAGGGCGACGCGGAAATCATCGGGCCGGGCCTGACCCGGCGCGGCACCAGCGTCCTGGTGAGCCCCGGCATTCGCTGGGCCCATAACTTCCGGAGCGGTCTGCAGATCGTGCCGGGTGTCGCATACACGTTGGGGTTGGGCAACGCGAGCGATCGGTCGGCGCTCCTGCTCTATCTGAGCTTCGAGCATCCGTTCAAGAAGGGTTAGCGTCTGGGCGTCCCGGAGGTATCTTCCGGCATGCGGGCTCTCGTCGCGTCGGCCATGCTCTTCCTGCAGCTCCAACCCTTTCTGGGGGTGGCGCTCTGCAACGCCATCGGCGGTGCGGAAGGGGAGGGGATGGAAGCCGGCTGCCCCATGCCGGAGTCCGGAGCCGGTCGGGGAAGTTCCCGTACGGAGGCCTGGTCCGGCCCGATCAGCTCGCATGAATGCGTCTTTGCGGAGGCGTGTGCTCCATCGCCGACCGTGGTCAACCCGGTGCATCGTGGTATCGTGAGTCTCCCGGCCCAATTCGACGCTTCGATTCGGCTGTCCTGGCTTTCCCTGCCCACTCAAGGCCGCTCGCCGCCGGTTCCTCCTCCCAAAGCGTAGCCCCAGCCACTCGACATTCGTTTGCGAGCACCCTGCCGCGTCGCTGCCTGCCGTGAGCGCGCGGGGGCATCGCGATGCCGTTCCCGGACGCTGGCACGGGACGTCACTGTCATCCGCTGAGGTACGCATGGTTGGTAACCGTTTACGTCTTCCGGGACGGTGTGTGGTCCTGCTGGCCGGGACCATCCTGACCGCGAGTTCCGGAGCGTCGCAGGCTCCACCGCGATCCCCCCTGACGCTGATCGAGCTGCTCGAGCGGGTCCGGACCCAGTACCCTGGGGTGGGAGCCGCCGATTCCCGGGTCGATGTCGCGAGCGGCGCTCGGCGATCCTCTGGTGTATTCCCCAACCCGGTGCTGGGCCTCAACCTCGAGAATGCCACGCTTCCCGGCCACTCCGCGACGGCGGGCATGGATCGCGAGACCATGGCGACCGCGACGCTCCCCCTCGAATTCGTCTTTCAGCGGGGTGCGCGGGTGCGCCGTGCCGGCGCCGAGCTGGAGGCCGCTCGCGCGGAGGGCACGTCGGCGCGCCAGCGGATCGCGATGGACGCTGCGCACGCCTACTATCGCGCTGCCCTGGCCCAGGTGGAGGTCGCCGTCGCTCAGGACCTGGTGGCCTGGCTCGACTCGCTGGTGTCGTACAACCAAAACCGAGTCGCGCAGGGAGTGCTGGGAGAGTCTGATCTTCTCCGCGCGGAGCTGGAGCGCGACCGCGTGCTGGCGGAGCTGACTCTCCAGCAAACCGTCTCGATCGACGCACGGGCGGAGCTGAGCGTCCTTTCGGGAGACTCCGCGGCGCTTCGACCGGGCCTTGGGTTGGTCTGGACGCCGGAGGCCCCGCTTCCTCTTCCGGCGTATGGCCACGGACCTCACGCGGAGCTGCAGGCGGCTCAGGCGCGGCTCAGCGCCGCCGGCGCCGGGGTTGGGGTGGCCCATTCGCTGCTCATTCGCGACCTGAGCGCGATGGCAGGACTCAAGCGGAGCGCCGGTAGCACCACGCTGCTCGCCGGCTTCAGCGTCCCGCTTCCCCTGGTGGATCAGAATCGCGGTGACATCGCCCGAGCCAATGCCGAGCGGTCGGTCGCGGCGTTCGAGCTGTCCGCGATGGAACGGCACGTCCTGGCCGAGCTGGACGCGGCCTTCGAGAATTCCCGGCTCTTCGCCGCCCGGGTCGACGCGATGCGCGGACCGCAGGACAGCCTCCTGGACCGCCAGGCCGCGCGGGTGCAGTACCTGGCCCGGGCCGACGAGGTGAGACGGATCACCTACGGGGCCTTCCAGGAAGGGGCGGCGCCGCTCCTCTCGGTGCTCGACGCCGCCCGCACCTGGGGTGAGGCCCGGATCACCTACTACCGGACGCTCTACGCCCAGCACGAAAGCGTGATCGCGTTGCTGGCCGCCGAAGGACGCGACCTCTTCACCGAGATCCCCCTCGTGCTGGTCGCCGCCAAGGAGACACCCCGATGAGCCGAGTTCGATCGATCGTTCTCGCGGCCGGTTTCGCGCTCGCTGCAGCGTGTTCTCGTGGCGCGCCGGAGCCGAAGGCCGAGGCGGTCAAGACCGACACCACGATGCCGGGAATGACGGGGGCCGATTCGGCGCTGGAGGTCGTCCTGACGGCGGCCCAGGTCGCCCACGGAAGGGTGCGCTGGGCCGCCGCCGGTACCGCCACGGATGCGGGAGGCGGGTCGATGAGCGTGTTCCCGGGACAGCTCACTCCGGACGAGGACCGGACCGCGCGGCTGGGTGCGCCGGCGCAGGGCCGCGTCCTGGCTGTCCGGGTGAGTCCCGGTGACCGGGTCCGGAAGGGACAGGTCCTGGTCACCCTGCAGAGTCCGGCCGCGGCCATGGCGCAAGCGGATCTCAGCAAGGCGGCGTCCACGGTGACCTCGAAGCGAGCCCAGGCCTCCTTCGCGAAGAGCGCCCGGGACCGGGCCGACCGGCTGCTGGCGCTCAAGGCGATCCCGCGCCAGGAATACGAAAAGACAATCGCCGACGACCAGCTCGCGGCAGCGGAGCTGACTCAGGCCGAAGCGGAGCTGCAGCGGAGCCGGATGACGGCCTCGGCGCTCGGCGCCACCGATGCACCCGAAGGGGAGATCGCGCTGCGCTCCCCCCAGGACGGCGTGGTGCTGGAACGCTCCGCCGCGCCGGGCGCCGTGGTCGAGACCGGCTCGCCGCTCGTGGTCGTGACCGATCCGGCGCAGCTCTGGCTCACGGTGAGCGCGCCGGAGATGGTGATCGGCGCGATCCGGACCGGTATCTCGCTGCGCTTCACCGTGCCGGCGTACCCCGCCGACACCTTCTCCGGCCGGGTGACCGCGGTCGGCGCCGGGCTCGACGCCGATACCCGCACGTTGCCGATTCGGGCGACGGTGGCCAATACGGCCGGCAGGCTCAAGCCGGCGATGTTCGCCTCGGTATCGCTGCCCACCACCGCGGCGGCTCCGGCGGGATCGACGGCGAGTGCGCACATCGTGCTCCCCGCCGACGCGGTACAGCTGCTGCGGGGTATACCGATGGTGTTCGAGGTGATGCCGGACGGGGCGGGCGGCGGCCATTTCATGGCGCGGCGGGTCGAAGCCGGCGGCAGTTCCGGGGGGCGGATCACCATCACGGGGGGCATCGCAGCGGGAGCGCTGCTGGTGGTACAAGGTGCCTTCGCGGTGAGAGCGGCGATCGAAAAGGGCAAGATGCCGAAGATGGAGATGTGATATGGGCATCCTGATCGATCGCCTCATCGCGATGTCCATCCGGCACCGAATCCTGGTGCTCACCGCGATGCTGGTACTCGTCGCGTCGGGGGTGTGGGCGTTCGCCACGCTCAATACGGACGCGTTTCCCGATCTGACGCCGGACCAGGTCCTGGTGATGACCACGGTACCGGGACTCTCCCCGGTCGAGGTCGAACAGCAGGTCACCTACCCTATGGAAGTGGCGATGCTCGGGCTCCCCCGAACCACCGGTGTCCGGTCGATCTCCAAGTCGGGGCTCTCGGTGGTCACGGTGGGATTCGAAGAGGGCGTGGACCTCTACTTTGCCAGGGCCCTGGTACAGCAGCGGATGCAGGATGCTCGCGGCGACCTGCCGGACAACGCTGCTCCGATGATGGGGCCCCCCTCAACCGCGATGGGAGACGTCTTCGAATATCTGGTCGAATACGCCGACTCGGCCGGCGCGACGCCCTCGTCGGTCACGGACACCCTGGGGCTTCTGGCGTTGACCAACGCGCAGGAATACATCGTCAAACCACTGCTGCGGACCGTGGCCGGCGTGGCAAATGTGAACACCTGGGGAGGCATGCCGCAGCAATTCGAGGTCCTGGTGGACCCGAACAAGCTCGCCGGCTACCGGCTCACCCTCGGAGATCTCGAGGTCGCGCTCCGAAGGAACAACGCGAACTTCGGGGGCGGCTACATCGAAGACCGGGGAGACCGCCTTACGCTGCGGGGGCTCGGGAGGGTCGGGGACACCGCCGACATCGCCCTGGTGGTCGTGTCGACCAGAGGCGCAACCCCGATCCGCATCCGGGATGTCGCCCGGGTGACCCGGGGCCCGGGCCTCCGGTACGGCGCGGTCTCGCGGGATGGCCGCGGCGAGGCGCTCTCGGCGACGGTCCAAATGCTGAAGGGCGCCAATGGTCGGGAGGTCGTCACGCGGGTGCTCCAGAAGCTGGAGGAGATCCAGCCGTTGCTGCCGAGCGGAATGCGCATTCGAACGTTCTATAACCAGGGTGAGGTGGTGGCGCGAACGACGCATACCGTCTTCAAGAATCTTCTCGAAGGCGGGCTCCTGGTGATCGCGGTGCTTTTCCTCCTCCTCGGAAACATCCGGGCCTCGTTGCTGACCGCCTCGGTGATTCCGCTGGCACTGCTGGGCGCGTTCCTGGCCATGAAGGGGTTTGGCATGACGGCCAACCTCATGAGCCTGGGCGCACTGGACTTCGGCCTCCTGGTGGATGCCTCGATCGTGCTGGTCGAGAACATGGTGCGGCGGCTGCGCGGGGAGAGAGTCATGGATCGCCAGCGCACATTGTTGGAGGCGGCGATCGATGTAGGGCGACCGGTTACCTTCGGAGTGGCCATCATCGTGGCGGTGTATGCCCCGGTGGTCGCGCTCCAGGGACTGGAGCGCAAGATGTTCATCCCGATGGCCTTCACGGTGTGCGCCGCGGTGCTGGTCTCGTTGCTGCTGGCGCTCACATACGTGCCGGCGGCCGCATCGTTCCTGTTCAGGCGATCGGAGGCTCAGCCGGAGCGGGGAGCGGCCACGGAGGAGGCCGGCTGGTTCGCGCGACTGCGAGAGCGGTACGGCCACATTCTGGAATACGCCCTGCTGCACCCCCGCCGGATCGCGGCCGGCGCGGCGGCCCTGTTAGTGGTCGCCCTGGTCTCGGTTCCGTTTCTCGGCACGGAATTCATGCCCAAGCTCGATGAGGGGTATCTGCTCATCGAGACGCGCCGGATCCCCAGCACCTCGCTCCAGCAGGGGACCCTGGTGTCCACCGAGGTGGAGCGAACGCTGCTGGGGTTCCCCCAGGTGAAGAGCGTGGTCACCAATCTCGGCCGGCCCCAGGATGCCACCGAGACAATGGCGCTGACCCAGGCCGATGTGTATGTGCTATTCCGGCCCAGGGCGGAGTGGCACGGCATCTCGCTCGACCGGCTGATCGTGCGGATGGATTCAGCCCTCGCCGAGATCCCCGGCCTCGACTACGAGTTCAGCGCCCCGATGCGGATGCGTCTGGATGAGGTCATCTCGGGCGTGAAGACCGATCTAGGTATCAAGATCTTCGGCGACAGCTTGCCCCTGCTCCGGGAGGAGGCGGAGAGGGTGAGGGGAATCGTCGCCGGGATTCCCGGCGCCGAGGACGTGTCGATCGGGGCCAGCGACGGCGCGATGCAATTGGAGCTCGCCATCGACCGGGCCGCGATCGGGCGCTACGGGCTGAGCATCGCGGACGTTCAGGACGCCGTGGAGATGGGGGTGCGCGGCGTGGCGGCCTCGGAGGTGATCGCGGGACGACAGCGATACCCCATCGTGGTCCGCCTCGATGCGGCCTATCGCGCGACCCCTGAGGCGGTGGGGCAGATCCTGCTCCGGGCCCCGGCGGGCGGAGTCGTTCCCCTCTCCCAGGTGGCGCATATGCGGGTGGTGGAGGGACCCGAAGTCGTGAACCACGAGAGCGGCCAGCGCTTCGTGGTGGTCAAGGCCAATGTGCGGAGCCGGGACCTGGGTGGGTTCGCGTCGGATGTCCGGCGGGCGATCGGCTCCGGGATGACGCTTCCGTCCGGATACTACGTCACCTATGGGGGCCAATTCGAAAATCAGGAACGAGCAACTCGGCGGCTCTCGCTGATCGTTCCCATCGTACTGCTGATCATCGGGGGGCTGCTCTATGCCAGCTTCGGCAAGGTCGGCCATGCGCTCATCGTCATGCTGAACGTCCCGTTTGCGCTGGTCGGGGGCATCGGAGCGCTCTGGCTCCGCGGGATGCACCTCAACCTGAGCGCCGCGGTAGGAATGATCGCGGTGTTCGGCGTGGCGATCCTGAACGGGCTGGTGCTCATCGCCTCGGTCAACCAGCTTCGGGCGGCTGGACGGGCGCTGGGGTTGTCGGTGCGGGAGGGTGCCGCCCTGCGGCTGCGGCCGGTGCTCGCCACCGCGACCGTCGCGTCGGTCGGCTTTCTGCCGATGGCAATCTCCAGCAGCGCGGGGGCGGAGGTGCAGCGACCTTTGGCCACCGTCGTGATCGGCGGCATTGTCTCATCCACTCTGCTGACACTCCTGGTGCTTCCGGCGGTCTTTTCCTGGATCGAAGGCCGCCGGACGTCCGCGGAAGTCTCCCGGGACGATCAGGTGCCCGCGTCGTAGACTCGCTTGATTTCGAGGGTCTTGCCCAGGTCCGGGCTGGTCAGCTTGGCCTCCACGGTCAGGCGATGCTTGGCGGGGTCCAGGCTGAAGGTCTCCCGGATCGACCCAATCCCGCCCAGCTTCCGTTCGACGTTGAGCTTCCCGTCCTTCCACTTCGCGGTGGTCTGCTTGGGCTCGGCGCCGGCGGTCGGTTCCTCGAATTTGCGGCCGTCGAGATAGAAGACCTGGGGCAGGCCCTGGTCGTCCCGGATCGTCAGCACGGTGTCGTTCTGCTCGATGGTAATCATCGCCGCCGGCCGCATGATCCGGCCGAAGTCGGGTCCCGGCAGGGACCTCGCACCACCGCCGCCCTTCTCGGCCCGGGGCTCACCGGCGATCCGCCCGGCCCCGACTCGGTCCTTCATCGAGCCGTACCCTTCGTTTACCTTGGGCGCGGCAGAAATGGCCTCGTCGAGCTTCTCCTTCGGCTTGTCGCTCTCCCCGGCGTTGAGCTTCCAGGTTCCAGCGAACGAGACAGACTGTCCTGCGGCTGAATGGGCGGCGCCTGCGGAGATCGCGAGAATGCCAACGACCGCCAGAGTGTGGCGCATGGTGAGCTCCGGAGTTTTCGGGATGCCGGTAATCTACTCGGTGCCCGGCGGGCCGCGACGCTGGCCCCCCTGGAGCGGATCCCGAGGGCTCCGGAGCCGCTCGGGCAGGTAGTTCCACTGCTCCGGTGTCAGGATCGCCTTGGCGGCATCGAGCGCCGCCTGCATCTGCTTCCGCCCCTCCTCGATTCTGGGGCGGATCACCGCCATCACCCGCGCGCCGTCCGGATTGGCTCCCAGCTTGGCCATTTCGCTCTGAAGCGCCTTGGCCAAGGAGGCATTCCGGGCCACGACCGTATCCGAAAGCTGCTTGAGCTTCGCCTCCTGTTCGTCGGTGAGCCGGAGTCCGATCCTGAGATCCAGCATTTCCTTGATCGGGTTCGGGATGAGACTCGCGAACCGGTTGCTGAAGTCGCCGGCGCCGGCTCCGGCGCGCCCAGCTCCTTCCCGTCCGCCCGCCCCATCCCGTCCACCCGCGCCGCCCCGACCGCCGCCGAACGCCCCGGCGAAGCCTCCCAGGAATCCGCTCTGTCCCAGGGTGTAGCGGAGCTGAATGCCGACCTGGAAGGGCATCCTGATCGCGTTGGTGGAGGCGGAGGTGGCCCCGAAGCGCTCATTCACGGTGTAGAGGAAGCGATTGGCCGCCGGGTCGAACCCTCGCACCGAGAGCAGGGTGGTGTTGGGCCGTACCGTCTGGCCCCAGCCGTGCAGGT
>JBGPLG010000070.1:0-23142 GCA_041486305.1 Gemmatimonadota bacterium | reverse complement strand
GAACCCGGACGGCAGCCCCTACCGGGCGTTCATTCCGGACAAGATCTCCAACGCGCAGAACCCGCTCTACAACCTGGCCAACGAGAAGCGGGACACCGAGCGCAGCCGGTTCACCGGCGGCGGACGGATGCGCTGGCGGATGCTGGACTGGCTCACCGCCGAGACCAACTACAACTTCGACCAGGAACGCAACGATTTCAGCGACACCCAGCCATTCGGCTATCTGAGCAACACCGGCCAGGCCACCGACGGATTCCTGGTCAGGAGTGCGTTTACCGGGCGGACCTACAACCTCGGCGCCACGTTGACGGCGCTGGGCACCTGGCACGGCATCACCAACACCTCGAAGGTCAGCTACATCTACGAGGATCAGACCTCGAACATCGTGAGTGCCACCGCCGACAAGCTGTTCGTGAAGCAGGTGCCGGAGTTCTCGGGCGCCGACCCGGCCACGTATACGGCGGCCTCAAACAACGTCACCATCCGGAACCGGAACGCGTTCGCGATCACCACCTTCGACATCAAGGACAAGTACATCCTCGACGGGTTGATCCGTCGGGACGAGTCCTCGCTGTTCGGCCCCAACAGCCGCCGGTCGTACTACGGGCGGGTGTCGGGCGCCTGGCGGGCCAATGAAGACCTGCACATCAAGGGCTTCGACGAGATCCGGCTCCGGGCCTCTTACGGCACCGCCGGCCTCCGTCCGGGCTTCGACTATCAGTACGAGGTGCTGAACACCGCCGGCGGGTCGTTCTCCAAGCAGACCCTCGGCAACAAGAACCTGCGGCCGGCCCAATCGGCGGAATTCGAAGCCGGTACCAACATCGAGATGGGCGGCGGGCGGTTCACGCTGGAGTACACCTACTCCCAGAAGACCACCAAGGACCAGATCGTCCTGGTCGATCTGCCCTCCGTGGTCGGCTTCCTCAGCCAGTGGCAGAACGTCGGCGCGCTCAAGTCGCAGACCCACGAGGTGGCTCTCGGATACCAGATCGTGAACAACCGCGACCTGGCGTGGGTGGTCAACGTGACGGGCGACCGGACCCGCCAGACCATCACCGACTGGCCGCTGCCCGAGAAGCTCAATGTCTTCGGCCAGCAGCCCGCCACGTTCTACCTCGCCACGGGCGCCAAGCTCGGCATCATGTACGGCAACCACGCCATCCGGAACATCAACGAGCTGTACGACGATCCGGCCAAGAAGGCGCAGTCCCGCGCGGGGCAGGCCTACGATCCGGCCAACTTCGTGGTCAATGAGGAAGGCTACGTGGTGCCGAAGGCCAACTGGCACTGCGGCGACAACCTCAAGATCATGGGCACCACCACGCCGTGTCCGGCCGGCGAGAAACCGATCACCTACGTCACCTGCAAGACGTTCGCGACCGACGGGAGCTGCAGCGCCACGACCAACCTGGTCCGGATCGGTGACGCCAACCCCGACTTCAACGCCAGCTTCAGCTCGACCTTCAACTACCGGCGCTTTGCCGTGACCGGTTTGGTCGACTGGAGCCAGGGTGGCAACATCTACAACGGCACCCGGCAGTGGCCCTTCTTCGACAACCGGGACCGGGTCTACGATCAGCGCGGCAAGCCGGAGCTGGAGAAGAAGTCGCAGAGCTACTACAACTACTTCTACGACGGCTTGAACGCGAACGACTACTTCGTCGAGCCGGGCACCTACGTGAAGATCAAGGAGCTGTCGGTCAACTACACGCTGATGAAGGATCAGCTCAAGAAGGTGGGACTCGGCCGGCTCGAGAACGTGCGGGTGGGCGTGGTCGGACGGAACCTGTTCACCTTTACCAAGTACTCGGGCTACGACCCCGAAGTGTCGGGCCTGCAGGGTGATCCGTTCCAGTTCCGCATCGACTGGTTCCAGTATCCTCACTTCCGGACCTTCACGGGCACCGTGGAGATCGCGTTTTGAGCCCCGATCCGACTCTCATGAGGAGTTCGTACATGCGCAAACTCACACGATGGACCCGGCTCGCGGCGGTCGCGGTGCTGGTCACGGCGGGGTGCAAGAGTCTCGAAGTGACCAACCCGAACAGCCCCGACGCCGCGCGCGCGTTCTCGGACCCCGGGGCGGTGGCCGGCCTGGTGACCGGCGCCATCCGCAACTGGGTCCAGGTCCGCGAGGCCTTCGACGGCCCGCTGGTGCTCGCCACCATGGCGGACGGCTTTACCGCCTCGTGGAACAACTTCAACCTGCGGTACTACACCTCGTTCGGGGCCGAATGCCCGGCGCGGTGCGGCTGGGACAATTCGCCCACGTCGAACTTCCGGTTCGAGATCGAGACCGAGTGGTACGGCTTCTACGGGCTGCTGTCGTCGGTCAACGACGTGCTGACCGCGATCCGGACCAACCACGTCACCATCACCGACGCCAACACCACCAAGATGCTCGAGGCGACGTCGGTGATGCTCCAGGGCGTGGTCTTCTCCAACATCGCGCTCAACTATGACCAGGGCTTCGTGGTCACCGAGGCCACCGACCTCAGTAACCCGCTGGCCCTGCCGCTGGTCACCCGGGCGGTCATGAAGGACTCGGCGATCGCCAAGTTCGGCCAGGCCATCGCCCTGATGACTGCGGCGGGATTCACGGCGAGCCCCACCACGTGGCTGGGCGCCACCAACGGCCCGTCCTACAGCGCCGCCCAGTACATCAAGCTGATCAACACCATGCAGGCGGAGCTGCTGGCGTACTATCCGCGCAATGCGGCGGAGAACGCCACGGTCAACTGGGGCCAGGTCGCCACCTACGCGTCGGGCGGCCTGAGCAGCGCCTCCGGGAGTGGGCCGTTCGAGTACAAGTTCTACAACGACGAAGTCAACATGATCGACGGGGTCAAGACCTGGGGGAACAGCATCGGCCTGATGCGGGTCGATACCCGGCTGGCGCACAACATCACCAACGGTCCCGACCCCGCCAAGATCCACGCCGATCCCTGGCCGGATCCGGCGGGTAACCCGCAGCCGAATGCCTTCGACAAGCGGGTCGGCGACGGGTCGTGGGGACCGTCGGAGGACTTCCTCGGACTCGGTACGGTGGCGGAGACTCCCAACGCCGGCACCGACTTCGCCTACGCCGGCGTGGCGATCTTCCGGGCCGCCCGGGGCCAGTACCACCAGTCCAACCTGGGCCACGTCCGGTATTCCTATATCGCCTACCCGGGGTATGGGTTGCCCACCGAGGACGGCACCGGCATGGCGCCGGTGTACACGGCGACGATGAACGATCTGCTGTGGGCCGAGGGGCTGATCCGGAGTGGTGGAAGCGCGGCCCAGGCGGCGGCGCTCATCAACAAGACCCGCGTCACCCGGGGCGGGCTCTCGACGCTCACCGGCGGCGAAGGCACCCCGGCCCTGCTCGCGGCCCTGCAGTACGAGCAGGACATCGAGCTTCTGGGCATCGGCGGATCACCGTTCTACAACCGGCGCCGGATCGATGGCCTCCTGGCCATGACGCCGCGGCAGATGCCTATTCCCGCCAAGGAGCTCGCGATTCTCAAGAAGGAGCTCTACAGCTTTGGCGGTCCGGGCAACCCGACCGGACTCGCTCCCGGAGTGGATGACACCGGCGCGCCGATCATCAGCGCCCGGCAGCGCGGCGAGGCGATCGTTCGGGCCCAGCTGGTTCAGGCGAGGCGGCGGCACAGGGAGTAGGGAGGAAGAGGGAAGAGGGAAGAGGGAGGAATTACTCCTCCCTCCTTCCTCCATCTCATAGATGCACATTGACAATCGGAACCCACCGAAACGGAGGCTTGTTGTTGCGGGCCCGGTTGAGCAGGCCGATCTGAACCCCATGCAGCTCCCGGGCGTCGTTGAAGACGCCGATCGCGAGTCCGTGCTGCGGCCCGCGGATCTGATTGAAGCCGGCCACCGTGAGGCCGGTGGCCGATTCGGTCTTGATCCATCCGGCCACCATGACCCCCAGGGCCCGCCGGGTCCGGATCCGGTACCCCGCGGCGGCGAGGCCGGTCACTTGGTGCACCCCGCGGATCTCTCCCACGGTCGCCACCAGTCCCCGGATCCGCCCGTCCACCACGACACCGGCTCCTCCGACGGCCAGGCCGGTCAGGTTGCCGTCCGCCACCACGCCCAGGCCACTGAAGGCCGCACCCACGATGTCCCCGTCGCTCACTACGCCGAGGCCGGCGACCCCGACGCCGCGGAGGCCGCCATCGGTCACCACACCGAGCCCGGCCACGCTCAACCCGTCCATCCGGCCCTCGGTCACCGCGCCTAACCCGCTCACGGCGACGCCGCTGATCCCGCCGTCGGCCACGGCGCCGAGCCCGGCGACCATCAGCCCGCGCATCCGTCCGTTCGACACCACCCCCAGCCCCGCCGCGGTGATCCCGGTGACCGCTCCATCCGCGACCACGCCCAGCCCGGCCAGGTTGATGCCGGTCATGCCGCCGTCGGCCACCACGCCGAGCCCGGCGGCGTTGAGGCCGGTCATGCCGCCATCGGCCACCACGCCGAGGCCGGCCAGGTTGATCCCGGTGATGCGCCCGTCGGCCACCATCCCGAGGCCGGCCAGGTTGATGCCGGCGATCGCGCCGTCCGACACCAGGCCCAGGCCGCCGACGTTGAGCCCGTACATCCCGCGATAGGCCACGGCCCCCACCACGCCCAGGTTCACGCCGGAGAGCTCGCCGCCCTCGGGACCCACCAGGCCCACCGCCAGTCCCCGGATCACGGCCTGCCGATTGGCGTCCCGGGCCGCCTTCCAGAGGGTGAGGTTGATCCCGTTGATCCGCTGCACCCCGCGGTCACGGAAATTGATGCGGAGCCCATTCCATTGCGGGGAGTTGCCGAAGCTGATGCCGGCGTGATCGAAGCCCAGGTTCAGGAGGCCATGACCGGGGGTGGTGTCGGCCGGCGAGCGGGCCTCGTCGAACAGGCTCTGGGCACTCAGGCTCGCCGGAACGGCGAGCAGGGCCGCGACTACGAACGGGCGCATCCGTATGGTCTCCAGGTTGGAAGACCTCTACGGCGGCGCCCGCTCTTGTGTTTCAGTCCGCGACGTTCGCTAGTTCTCGGCGACCACCGAGGTGGTGAAGCCTCCGCCGGCGGTCCGCTGCAGTGTCACCGCGCGGACCTGTCCGGCCGCGATCGGGATCGTGGCGGTGGTGGCCACCACGGTCTTGGTTCCGGCATTGGTGAACCGGACCACCCAGCTGGCCGGGTCGAAGTAGATGAGGGTGCTGTAGCTGGAATAGCGGGCGTCCATCGAGAGGTTGGGATTCCGGGAACCGAGGTCCGCGCCCGGGGCGGTGATGTAGACGTCGAGCAGCACCGGGGGCGGTATGTGGGCCGAGTCGGTGACGGCCGGCACGTCGGCGCCGATGTTGATGATCCTGATGTTGGCCCGGTCGGGCCGGGCCAAGCCGGTGTCGGACGTGACCGAGGGCGTGAGCGCGAGCGACGCCAAGGTCCCGCTCACGACCAGGGCGTACTTGGCGTTGGGCGTGATGGTGACCGAGCGGGTCGCCAGGTTCGCGGTTTGTCCCGATTGCCGGATCGCGAGCATCTGGGTGCCGCCCGGCATGCTCGCCGGCGGGGAGGACTGCTCGAACAGCACGCCGGTCGCGATTACCCTCCCGCCGACCACCAGGTCCAGCGCGGGGGTTCCGGCCGCGGCGTTCATCATCCTCACCTGGGCGGTGCCCTGGTTGCCATTGTCCACTCCGGCCGGCTCGCCGCACCCGGCTAGGGCTAGGCCGATCGCCAGGAGGGCCCCACCGGTTCCGAATCTTCGCATCGCTTCCTCCAGAAACATGATTGCCAATTGATGACACGTGTCTCGTGTCAGCCTCGTAAAGAGAAGACCCACTCAAGCGCCTGTTCGTCACTGCCAGTACGAGGTGTGACCGATCGCCGTTTCCGGAGGTCTGTACTTGATGGAGCATACCGTCGCGGCTCTGGTGGCCAAGGCCCGGAGCGGCGATTTGAACGCCTTTGCGGCGCTGATGGCGCAGTTTCGGTCTTCCTTTGGTCGCTACGCATGGCAGATGCTCGGGAGCAGGGAGGAGGCCGAGGAGGTTCTCCAGGACACCTTCCTGCGCGCCTATCGAAGCCTGGCCGGTTGTCGGGACCCGGGACGATTCGGCGCCTGGGCATTCCGCATTCTGGTCAATCGCTGCCGGAGCCGCCGTCGCCATCTCGTCCGCCGGGACCGCTTCCGGGCCGAGGACCGCAATGGGATCGAATCGCTGTCGGTACCGTACGCGGAAGAGGATCGTGGGCTCAAGGAGGCCATCGATCACGCGCTGGCGTTGCTGCCGGCGGCACAGCGCGAGGCGTTTCTCCTGAAGCACGTGGAAGGCCTCTCGTACGCTGAGATAGCCGAGGCGACCGGCGCCGGAATTCCGGCGCTCAAGATGCGGGTGCTTCGGGCCTGCGAGGCCCTCCGCATCGCACTGCAAGGAGAACTGCATGGGTGAGCCGGACGACGACGAGCCCGCGCCGGTGGTCCGCCGGGCCATCGAGCTGCTGCGTGAACAGCCGGATCTGGGTCCAGAGACCGAGCGGCATGTGCTTGCCAGGCTGCTCACCGATCCACGGCCGGGGCTGCCCCGTCGTGGGTTGGGACACCTGGCCGCGATCGGCGGACTGGCGCTGGCCGCGAGCCTGGCGGCAATCGGGCTGACCCGGTTCGGCCCCGGTTCGAAGGCCCCGGGGCTCCGGGAGGTTCGCTTCACCATTAGTGCGGCGGCCGCCTCCCGGGTGTCGCTGGTCGGAGACTTCAACAACTGGAATCCCGCCGAAACGCCGCTCCGGCGGGTTCGCGCCACGGGGGAATGGAGCGTCACCCTCCCATTGGCGCCGGGCAGCTATCGGTTCGGTTTTCTGCTCGACGGCCACACCTGGCAGAGCGATCCATCGCGTCCGGCGGCGCTCGACCCCGACTTCGGTACCCCAACCTCAGTGATCACCGTGGAGCACTCGGCACTATGAATTCGCTTCGCCTCCTGCTGCTCTCGACCCTGCTGGTGGTGCGGCCGCTGGCCGCCCAGGACCCACGGCTCGATGCCCGTCTCGCGCCGGAGACGGTCCGCGAGGTCCAGGTGCTGCTCGATTCTGCCCGCATCGCGTCGCTTCCCACCGAGCCGCTGGTGCAAAAGGCGCTCGAGGGACGGAGCAAGAATGCGCCGCCGCCCCGCATCATCGGGGCGGTGCGCCTGCTTCTGGGCGCGCTCCGCGACGCCAGGCTCGCCCTGGGTACTGAAGCGACGGCATCGGAGCTGATTGCCGGAGCCAACGCGCTCCGGGCCGGTGCGCCGCCCGCCACCGTGAGCGCGCTCCGCCGCCAGCGGGGCCGTGAAGTGACGGTGCCACTCAGTGTGCTCACCGATCTGGTGGCGCGGGGAGTCTCCGCCGCCGCGGCCAGCCGGGCCGTCAGTACGATGGTGGGCGACGGGGCTGCTGACCGGGACTTTCTTCTGCTGCGCACCCAGGTGGAGCAGGACATCCGCACCGGAGCGGCGCCGGGCAGCGCGCTCGATCGCCGGCTCTCCGGGCTGCCCGCGGCCGCGCCGCCCCGCCGGCCATGACTCGCGCTCTCCGCCTGGCCCTGGGCCTGGTGCTCGGCGCAGTGCCTGTCACCGCGCAAAGCCGGTTCCTGCTCGACGTGAGCGGTGGCAGCGCGCGGCACCAGTTTACCCAGGGTGCCACGACATTGTCGCTGGCGCCGAGATTCCTGTGGCGCACGCCGGCGCTTCGTATCGATGCCGGTCTGACCTACACCCGGGGAGCGTCGTTCCGCTGGAACGCGGAGGGGGGCCTCGACGGCGCGGTCGCCAAGCGGCTGGGCGGAGGACTCTCCGGCGAACTGGCGGGCAGCGGATGGTGGACCGTCCATCCGGCCGGGGAGGGAACCGGGGAATTTTCGTTCAGCCCGGCGCTCCGCTTCAGCGATCGCACCATGGATCTCGCCGTGGAGGGGGGCGCCGGTCACGCGTCGACCATCAACGGCGGGCGCTGGTTCAGCTCAATGGGCGCACGGGCCCACCGAATCCTGGGGCCGCTCGATCTGTCGGGACAGATTCATCGCACCCAGTTCGGCGAGCGAACCCTCCGCTGGCACTCGGCCTTCGAGCCCAGCCCGCACGGCCGGCCCGACACCCTGGCGCCGGACACGCTGAACGCCATCCGCAACTACAGCGACCTCGGCGTCGCGGTCGGCTGGATGCTGGCGGGAACCCGGCTCGTCGTCGGTCTGGAGCAGCGGATCGGCCTCAGGGAATTCCGGGCCACCGCCTGGCACTTCGAAGCGACTCGAGCGGTGACCGCCGACATCGCTCTTTTCGGTTCCGCCGGCCGCACCCTGTCCGCGCTCACCGCCGGGCTACCGGCTCGGCGCTACGCGGCGCTCGGGCTTCGCTGGGCGTCCGGGAATCGTCGCCGCGAGCTGCGTCCCGCGGTACCTCCCGATGGGCGCAGCATTCGAACTGTGCGGGAAGCCGGCGCGGAGGCAGCGGGGGTGGAGTTGAAGGCGCCTGGCGCAGCGTCCGTCGAGGTGATAGGAGACTTCAGCAACTGGGAACCGATGACTCTGTCGGACGCCGGATCCGGTTGGTGGACCCTGCCGGTTCGGCTGGTTCCGGGACTCTACCGGTTCAACGTTCGGTACGACGGCGGGCGGTGGGAGGCCCCGGCAGGACTGCCCAGCGAGGCCGACGAATTCAACGGGCGGGTGGGGGTGCTGCTGATCGTACCGTAGTGATCAGGCGGCGCGCCTCCGCCGCCGGACCAGTCGGGCCACCACGAGGCCGGCCAGTCCGGTGCCCAGAAGCACCAGCGACCCCGGTTCCGGCGTCACCGTCGCGGGCCCGCGGAGCTCGAAGTTGTCTTCCACCGCGAACCCGGGCTGGCCGTTGAAGGCCAGCTGCACGTTGTCCAGGTAGGCGTGGTAGGAACCAGGCCACGAGCTGCCCAGCCCGATCATGATGCCGTACACCACCGCGCTGGACGAGTAGCAGTTGCTGACCCAGCCACCCAGATCGAAGGTCTGAAGATTGTTCGAGCCGGTGAAGCTGCCGTTGGCGCATCCCTCGTTGGTGTAGGTGTTCCCGCCGTCGAAGTGGCGCCAGAAGAGCTGATCGGTCAGGCTCTCGAAATTCCACTGGTCGTTCGGCGTCGGCGAGAGGTAGCCCTTGGTGTTGTACCAGCGCTCCCAGACCAGCTGGCTGTTGACCACCTGTCCCCCGACGTTGTCCTGCACCATCAGCCGGAGCACCGGGGTCTGTTCCTGCCAGGTCTCCGCCGTCAGGGACGCCGGCGGATTGGGCGGAAGGGTGTAACCGACCCGAAACCAGTCGAACGTGACGCAGTTGACCGCGGAGAGGAGACCCCAGGGACTTCCCTGCGCGAGACGCTGAAAGAAGGCCCAGTCGAACAGGCTGCCGCTGGTGGTGAGCTCGAGGGAGCCGGTGCCGCTGCGCGGGTTATTCCCGGTGATGCCGACGGTGCCGAAGTTGGTCTGATCCGGGTACACGTTCAGGTCCGCCGCCCAGCGCGGATCGCCGGGAAGGATCGTGTTGGGCGTATTGCGGGGGCCGCAGCTCAGGCCCGTCGCCATCGCCGGCGCGGTGACGCCCAGCGCCAGCGCGAGGAGAATGGCACCCTGCCGAACCGCCTGGTAACCCGACATTTGAAGCTCCGGAACGAGACCCGACGACCCCTCCAACCGGGCAAGCCATGTGCCTCGGCGCGCAGCGGGTTTCGGGCAGCTATTTCATTGCAACACAACCACTTACGCGCGATGTCAACCGGCCATGGCAGCGCCCTGTTGTAGCGGTGTCACAGCGAGCCCGGCCCCCGCCGTCACACGATGAGGCTGCAACAGGTCACCCCTCCCTCGGCCTTGGCCAGCTCCGAGGCCTGGACCGCTCTCACTTGAAATCCGGCGTCGCGAATCCGTTCGCGGGTGCGGGGGAATTCGGCGGCGTGGATGACGGTAGCGCCGAGCGCCAGCGCGTTGGCGGCGAAGGGCTCCGACCGATCGATGTCGACCAGGCGGTACTCCCGGAACGCCGCCGGGTCGGTCCAGTCGCGATTGATGAGCAGGGTGTGTTCGTCCAGCGAGGTCACCGCGGACTTGAGGTGGAGACAGCCCCGGACCGGGACCGCGCGCACCTCATAACCCGCCGGGGCGGCCAGCGCGCGGAGCTGCGCGATGCCGGCGGCGTTGCTGCGCGGTGTCGCTCCGACGTAGAGGGTGCGGCCCACCTGCAGCACATCGCCCCCGTCCAGGGTGCCCGGGTTTACGATACGGCCCAGGGTCCGGAGCCCTTCCAGCGCCGCCGCTACCGGGCCCACCTCGGCGCGCCGGGACGCCGCGCCCGGGCGGGTGATGACCGCGAGCCGGTCCAGCACCACGGCGGTGTCCTCGACGAAGACCGAGTCGGGAAGCCGGGGCGCGGGCGTGACCCAGCGCACCTCGCACCCCGACTCGGCCAGCGCCGCGACGTACGCCGCATGCTGGCTCGCGGCCCGAGCGGGGTCGATCGGGGTGCGGTCGAGGTGGGTGAGCTCGCAACCGGCAATCTCCGGGCTCACCTCCCGCACCAGCGCGATCAATGAATCTCCGGCGCGCCCGCCGAGCGAAGCTTCGTGTTGAGCGCCGCCAGCTCGCCGCCGCGGAGCGCGGTCCACCGGGCCATCAGGTTCCGGAGCGTTGCCTCGCGCTCCGCCACCGCGGATTGGGTCTGGACGGTGAGAGCCACGTCGGCCTCCTGGAGGGTTCCATAGAGCGCGCCGAGGTCGCCGGCGAGGCGAGCCAGCGCCGGCCCGCCGCCGGAACCCTCCAGCGCCGCCGCCGTGCTGTCGAATCCCGCCAGCGCCTGGGCGGTGGCGCCGGTGGTGGCGGCCCGCGCGTCCTTCACCTTGGCGCGCAGGGCGCGGAGCTCCTCCAGCGCGGTGGTCGCCTTCCTGAGTCCCTGGACCATCCGAACCGAGAGGGCGTACTGCCGCACCAGCGCCAGCGGCTGGGTCCTGACCCGCGGATCCATCCGGACCGCGAGCGGCTGGGCGTAGCGCTTGCCGCCCACGGTGAGCGTCACGGTGTACTTGCCGGGCAGCACCCAGGGCCCGGCGGGATCCCGGGGCGTGTTCAGCGGCACGGCCGCGATGGGATAGCCGAACTCCACGCCCACCGGGTCGGGCTCGTGCAGGTCCCACACGAAGCGGTGCATGCCTTCCGCGGCGGACAGGACCCGCGGCGGCCTGATCCAGTAGTCGGGAATGTTCCGCCCCGGGACCGGCGCCTCGGGCGGGTCGTCGCTGGAGAACTTCCGCACCAGCGCGCCGGCGTCGTCGTGGATCTCGAGGGTCACCGGCCCGGACGCGCCGGCGCCGAGCCAGTAGTCCAGCACGGCGCCGTCGGGCGGGTTAGGCGCCGTCGGCTCGTCGGGCGGGAGCGGGGTATCGGTGTTCAGGTTCCCCCGCACCCGAGTGGCCCGCGCCGGCTTGAACAGCCAGGCCGCCCTGGCCTCGGTAGTGCTGTCGGCCTGCCGGAGCGGGGAGATGTCGTCCAGAATCCAGAAGCCGCGCCCATGGGTACCGGCCAGCAGGTCGTCGTCCTTGATGGCCAGGTCCCGGATCGAGGTCACCGGCATGTTGAGCCGAAGCGAGCGCCAGTGGTCGCCGTCGTCGAACGAGACCCAGACCTCGGTCTCGCCGGCGGCGAAGAGCAGGCCCTTCCGCACCGGATCCTCGCGGACCGCGTTGACGGTGGCCCCGGCGGGAATGCCCTCGGTGATGGGGGTCCAGCTCCTGCCGCCGTCCCGGGTCCGATAGATGTGGGGATTGAGATCGTCGAGCCGGAGGGTGTTGACCGCGGCGTAGGCGGTGCGGGCATCGAAGTGCGACGCGTCCAGCACCGAGATCTTGCTCCAGGGCACCAGGCCCGGGGGCGTCACGTTCTTCCAGGACTTCCCGCCGTCCACGGTCAGGTGGATCAGGCCGTCGTCGCTGCCGGCCCAGATGACGGCCGCGCTCAGCGGGCTCGGCGCCACCGCGTAGATCACCCCGGGGTGCCGCGCCATGGCGGCGTGCTCGCCGCTGTACTTGCCGACGCTGGCCGGAACGGTGGAATCGGTGCGGGTCAGGTCGGGAGAGATCCGGGTCCAGCTGGTACCGCCGTTCAGCGTGGTCCAGAGGGTGTTGGTGGCGAAGAAGAGCAGCCGGGGATTCACCGGGGAGAAGAGTACCGGCGCGGTCCGGAGCGCGCGGTAGCCGGGATCGCGGAACAGCTTGGGCGCCACGTTCTGCACCTGGCCGGTGCGGCGGTCGTAGCGGGAGATCTTGCCGCCGTACACGATGTCGGGATCGAGTGGATCGGCCGCGACGTAGCCGTATTCCTCGACGCCCACCGGGTGCCAGTCGCGGAACGTGATCGCGCCGTCGTTGCCCCGGCTGGCCACGCAGGCGGACCCGCTCTCCTGCTGCCCGCCGCAGACCCGGTAGGGGAAGGCGTTGTCGGCGCTGACGTGGTAGAACTGGGCGGTGGGCTGGTTGTACCAGGTGCTCCAGCTCTCGCCGCCGTTCACCGTGATGACCGCGCCCTGGTCCGCGGCGATCAGGATGATCCTCGGATTGAGCGGGTTGATCCAGATTCGGTGGTAGTCGTCGCCGCCGGGCGCGCCGCGCAGCGCGGTGAAGCTGGCCCCGCCGTCGGTGGACTTCCAGGTCACCACGCTCGCGGTGTACACGATGTCGGGGTTGGTGGGATCCACCTTCACCTCGGCAAAATCATCCGGTCGTCCCGCGATGCGGCCATCCTCGGTGGTCCGGCGCCAGTGCTCGCCGGCGTCGTCGGAGCGATAGAGGAATCCGCCGGCTCGGGTTGCCACGGTGGCGTACAACCGGTCGGGATCGCCGGGCGCCACCGTGATCCCGATCCGGCCCAGCCCGTCGGCCGAGTAGGTGGGCAACCCGCCGGTGAGCGGGCGCCAGGTGGTGCCGCCGTCGATGGACTTGAACAGGCCGCTGCCGGGGCCGCTGAAGGCGCCGTTCTCCCAGGGCGCCTGGCGGGCCTCCCAGAGCACCGCGTATACCACGTCGGGATTCTTCGGGTCGAGCACCACATCCACGGCGCCGGTGTTCTCGTCCTTATACAGCACCTTCTCGAAGGTCCGGCCCCCGTCGGAGGAACGGAACAGGCCGCGCTCCGGGTTGGGCCCGTAGGGATGGCCCAGCACCGCCGCGAACAGGCGGTCCGGGTTACGGGGATCGACCGCGATCTGGGGAATCTGCTGGCCGTCGCGCAGGGCCAGGTGGGTCCAGGTCCTGCCCGCGTCGGCGGAGCGATAGATGCCGTTGCCGGTGGACAGGTCGGGGCGCTGGAGGCCCTCGCCGCTGCCCACGTAGACGATGTCGGGGTTCGAGGGCGCCAGCGCGATGGCGCCGATCGACCCGGTCGGCTGGCTGTCGAAGATCGGCTTCCAGGTGGTGCCGAAGTCGGTGGTCTTCCAGACGCCCCCGTTGGTGGCGCCGATGTAGAAGACGTTGGGCTGGCCCGGCACACCGGCCGCCGCCTTGGTCCGCCCGCCGCGGAAGGGCCCGATCATCCGCCACTTCAGGGATTCGGAGATCCGGAGGCCGGGCTGCTGCGCGGCCAGACCGGCGGCGGAGGCGAGCGAGAGCAGGGTCACCAGGGCGAAGGCGGAACGGCGCACGAAGACTCCTCGGCACGGGTTTCGGGGCGAGCCAGAAGCTACTACCCACTCGCGCTCTTCGCTTCGCACGATATATTCGCGCCCAGGAGGCAATCCATGACCAGGCTCGCCCGGGTGCTGATCCCCCTGCTCTTCGCCGGGGGAACCCCTTCAGGCCCAGCTCCGGATTCCCTACGACTCCCTCGGCGTCACCAGCGCCTCGCTCCGCTTCTTCCGGAGCGAGAAGGATTACCCGCCGGTCGCCGAACGGATCTACCCCACCTCGTTCGACTCGGCCACGACCTACTACATCAGCACCGAGCTGTCGATCGATTATCCCCGGACCACGGCGCCGGTCACCTTCACGCTCAACTGCCGGTACATCGGCCCCCGCGGGGAGGACGCGGGCACCCCGACGCTCACCGGTAACGTCCAGGCGGGATGGACCGGTTCGTATCACGTGGGAGGATGGGGCTCGACCGAGCGGGGCGCCTTCCGGGTGGGATCCTACCAGCAAGACCGAGATCTGGCTCGATTTTCCCAAGACGACCGCGCTGGGCATCTACACCATGGACTGCTCCCAAAAGCATCCCAGCGGCGAGGTCGCGACCTTCAGCATCGACCACCGGATCGAGGCCGGCTGGCCCAATGCCAGGTCGTCCAACGGCGTGGGCCACGCGCCGGGAGGCTGGGCCAAAGGCGCCTACCACGTGTCCTGCGCCTACAAGGGCCGGGTCCTCGCCGAGCGGGACTTCACCGTCAACTAGCCGTCATCGCGAGGCCCGTAGGGCCGTGGCGATCTAGCGCAGCCTCCCGGCGTACCTGGACCGCAGCTTGGCCATCTTGGGCGTGATCATAGGCCCCTGGCGGTTCAGGGTGGTCGGATCGTGGAAGGCGAAGAAGAGCTCGAGGATCTCGCGACGGGAAATCACCGCGGGGTCGAAGGACATCCGGATCGCCTCGGTCATCGCTTAAGATCCTCCTGTGACGAAAACGTCGGTCTCGACCCGCACGGCGCTGGCCGCCGCCCTGGCCTTTGCGCTGCTCTCCATACTGGTTCAGCTCGGCCTCACCACGCCGTACGACGAGGCGGGGCTGCGCGGGGTGCTGGCCATCCGGACCCCGGCGCTCACCCAGGTCATGCTGGTATTCACCACCATGGGGGGAGGGCTGATCGCCCTGCCATTTGCCCTGGCCTTCGGCGCCTGGCTCCGTACCGTCCGGGGCGGCCCCACCGCGGCATTCTATGTTGTCACCTGCCTGCTGGGCTGGGGCATGCACGCCCTGCTCAAGCTGGTGTTCGGGCGGGCCCGCCCCACCCTGATCCCCCGGCTGCACGGCGCCGGCTGGGTGTCCTTTCCGTCGGGCCACGCGATGACCTCGACGATCATCTTCGGGCTCGCCATGGTGCTGGCCACGGAACGCTCGCGGGGGACCATTGGTTCCCGGGCGATGATCTCGGCGGGGTGTGTGATCATTGCGGGCGTGGCGTTCTCGCGGGTGTATCTCGGGGTGCACTACCCCAGCGACGTCATCGCCGGAATGCTGGGCGGGTGGGCCTGGATCGGCGCCGCGCTGGCGGGGCTCCGGCCCCGGATGCAGGGCTAGGGCAGGAAACGGTCCCGCTCGTCCGGCCCGGGAATCCGGCAGGCATCCCGCCGGCCGAACCACCGCAAGCGATGCCTCGCGATGAAGTTGTAGACCCAGTCGCGGATCGGGCGGGGGACGATGCGCAGCACCCGCACCACCCCCCACCCATGGCCGAGCCCGGCGAGAATGGCGAGCGCCGCATCGGACCGCACTCGGAGCCCGTCGGCGGCGCCGATGGGGCGGAGCGCCGGGTCGTCTTCGAGCACGATGGTGCTGAGCGCGTCGAGCGGCAGGTTCGCGCCCAGCCGGACCCGAGCGGTCTCTCCCTGGAGCGGGGCAAACCGGTACCGTGCCAGCCGGTCCCGCGCCACGACGAAGCGCGCGAACCCGTCGCACAGCCCGCACAGGCCGTCGTAGTAGATGATCGGCTTGCTCATCTCCGGTCGGGCGGCACCGCGTCCAGCTTCCCCTCCAGGTACTTCTGGAACCACCACACCTGCCAGTCCATGCTCTCCACCAGATGCTTCGGCTCGCCGGTGCGGGTCAGGTTGTGGTTCTCCCGCGGGAAGATCACGAACTCGGCGGTCTTCCCGTAGTGCCGGAGCGCCCGGAACCACTGCTCCCCCTGCTCGATCGGGACCCGGTAGTCGTTGTCGGAATGGAGCACCAGGATCGGGGTGGTGACGTTCTGCACGTACTTGAGCGGGGAGCGGTCCCAGAAGAGGTCGTGCTTCTGGAAGATGTCGCCCCCGAAATCGTCCTTGTGGCCGTACGCCCCGTCCCGAGTGCCGTCGTCGCTGATGAAGTTCACCACGCTGCGGAGCGTCACCGCGGCCTTGAAGCGCCCGGTGTGACCCACGATCCAGTTGGTCATGTAGCCGCCGTAGCTGCCGCCGGTCACCCCCATCCGGGTGGTGTCGATCCAGGGATTGGCGTTGATCACCGCATCGACCCCGTTCATGACGTCGATGTAGTCGTTGCCGCCCCACTGCATCTCGATCCCCCGGGCGAACTTGTGGCCGTAGCCGGTGGACCCGCGCGGGTTGGTGAAGAACACCGCCCAGCCCTGGCCGGAGTAGACGTGGAACTCGTGGTACTAGTCCACCCCGTACTGGCCGGCCGGGCCGCCGTGGATGCTCAGGATCATGGGATACTTCTTGCCCGGCTCCCAGCCCACCGGCTTGACCAGGAATCCGTCCACGTCCCAGCCGTCGGCCCCCTTGTAGGTCATCCGCTCCACCGGCATCAGCTTGAGGGTGGCGAAGAGCGAGTCGTTGACGCCGCTGATCCGCCGCTCGCCGCTGCCGTCCGCCTTGGCGACGTACACCTCGTCGAGGTGGGTGAAGTCGTTGGACAGGTAGGCCAGGGTGCCGCTCCCCTCGTGCACCGACATGCTCCGGACCGCACGGGGGCCCTTGGTCAGCGCCGTGACCTTCCTGGTGGCGGGGTCGAGCCGGAAGTAGTGCACCTCGCCATGGTTCCCGGTGCCGAACCAGACGGCCTTGCCCCCCTCGGCCCAGGAGATGTCTCCCGGGTAGTAGTCGGTCCCGGTAAACACCAGGGTGGAGGCGCCCCCGCCGCTGGGTGCCAGCCAGAGGGTGGGCGGGTCGGTCTCGGCGCGGGCCCCTACATATAGGATGGTCTTCCCGTCGGGGGACCAGCGCGGGCTACCCGCCCCATGGTCCACATCGGAGATCTTGAGCGGCTCGCCGCCGGCGGCGGGGATGACCCAGACGTCGCGGTCCTCGTCACCATCCGACTCGTGGCCGGTGCGGTTCGAAACGAAGGCGATCCGGCTCCCGTCGGGAGACCATTGGGGGTCGCTGTCGTTCCAGGCGTCCCCGCTGGTGATCTGGGCGCTCTTGCCACTGGTCGCATCGATTACGTACAAGTGGCTCTTCTTATCGTCGAACCATCCGGTATCGTTGAATTTGTAGGAAAGCCCGGTGTAGTGCCGCACGTCGCTGGAGGGCGCCTTGCGGTCCGAGGGCCCGGTGCGGGAGAGGCAGAGCACCCGGCTCCCGTCGGGACTCCACTCGCACCCGGTGGCGCCATTGGGGAGACCGGTGAGCCGGCGCGGCTCGCCGCCTTGGAGGTCGAGGAGGTAGAATTGCGGGCGGCCGGCGGCGTCGTCCCCGGCAACCGGCCTGGCGCCGGTGAAGGCCAGCACCTTGCCGTCGGGCCGCCACCGGGGCGCCGAGGAGGAGAAATTGCTCGCGGTGAGCTGGCGGGGCGGCGCGCTCCCGTCCACCGGGGCGAGCCAGATGGCGGTCATCCGCCGATTGGCGGCCTTGTCGACCCGGGTCACCGTGAAGGCCACCAGCTTCCCGTCGGGGGAAAGCTCCGGGTCGCCCACGAACTTGAAGTTGAAGTAGTCGTCGCTGGTGGCGGGCCGGGTCTGCGCGGTGAGCGGCCCCGCCAGGAATACCAACGCGCCCAAGGCGCGAATACATCGCATCGATACAGGCTCGGTGTGGGGGTGAGAGAATCTACGCCGGAAGCGCCAACCGTGTTGGAGGCATGATGCTCGACCTCGAGTTCCGCGCCGCGCTCCGCTCCCTCTCCCGAAGCCCCGGCTTCGTCACCGCCGCGGTGCTCTCACTCACCTTGGGGATAGGCGCCGGCGCCGCCGCCTTCGGCGTGATCGACGCGGTTCGGCTCCGGGCCCTGCCGTTCCCCGACGGCAACCGGCTGGTGCTGTTCAGCGAGGTGCCGGCCACGCCGGGCCAGGGCGCCGCGTGTCCCGGCGGTTGCGATGTGTCCTACGAGACCTTTTCCAATCTTCTCCGGGCCCATCCGCCCCGCACCCTCGACGCGGTGGCCGGCTACACCTCCGGCGGCAAGGCGCTGGGCACCAGCGGCGAGCCGCTCCTGGTCACCGGCGGGGTGGTCTCCCCCAACCTCTTCGAGCTGCTCCGGGTCAAGCCGCTGCTGGGCCGGCTCTTCACCGCGGACGACGACCGGCTCGGCGCCGCGCCGGTGGTGCTGCTCTCCCACGACCTCTGGACCCAGCAGTTCGGCTCCGACCCCGCGACGCTCGGCAAAGTGGTGAAACTCTCCGACACCCACTACACCGTGATCGGGGTGATGCCGGCGGGCTTCAACCACGAGGTCGGCTCCCAGTTCTGGCTCCCGGTGGTGCCGGTGCTGGATCCGAGCACCCGGCCCTCGATCCGCTCGCTCACCGTGATCGGCCGGCTGGCGCCGGGACAAACATTGGAACAGCTCCGCGCCGAGCTGGCGACGCTCGACCCCAAGGCCATCGGGGCGGCGGGGCCGGATCCCAAGGTGCCGATGAAGCTCGAGGCTTTGCCGCTCCGGGAGCGCTACGCCGGGTCCACCCAATCGCACGATCTCATCTTTGCCGCGATCGTGGGCATGGTGCTGCTGATCGCCTGCGCCAACGTGGCCAACCTGGCGCTGGTGCGGACCCTCTCGCAGCAGCGCGAGTTCGCGGTGCGGAGCGCGCTGGGCGCGCGGCCTTCGCGGCTGGCCCGGAGCCTGCTGGCCCAGAACGTCATGCTGGTGACGCCCGCTGCCGTATTAGTCCTGCTCTTCGCCAAATGGTTCCTCGGCGTGCTCCAGTCGCTCGCGGCGCTCCAGTCGCTCCGGCCCGACGGGATGGAGTACCGACTCGACGCTACGGTGGTGGGCTTCGCGGTGCTGCTGGCGCTGGGCATCGGGGCATTGCTGAGTCTGGTGTCGGCGCGCGCCATAACCCGCGCGAATGTGCAGCGGCTGCTGCGGGACGGCGGTGCCCAGGCATCGGTGGGGCGACGGGGGAGCCGAGCCCAGCAGGTATTCGTCGTGGCGCAGGTGGCCAGCGCGGTGGCGCTGCTGACGGGTGCGGGGCTCCTGGCGAAGACCTCGTTCCGGCTGGCGAAGTTGGACCTGGGCTTCGACGCGGCCCACGTGCTGCTGGGGTCGCCCAGCTATCCGCATCCCTGGCGGGTCAAGGAGAAGTATCTTCCCGTAACCCGCCAGATCGCACTGGAACTTTCCCAGATGCCCGGCGTCACCGCGGTGGCCATCAGCGCGACCAATCCCCTCGGGCCGAGGGGCGCGCCGGGGAGCCTGGTGCTGGAGGGCCAGGCCGCGCCGCTCCCGGCGGCGGCGGCGCCCCGGGTGATCCACGCGGTGAGCCCGGGGTACTTCAAGGCCCTGGGCATCGCGATGGTCAAGGGCCGGGAATTCACCGAGCAGGACCTCGAGGCCGCGCCGCCGGTGGCGATCATCAACGAGTACGCTGCGCGGCACTGGTGGGGCGGGCAGGATCCCATAGGAAAGACCTTCCGGGTGGACACCGCGCCGTCGCTCCCGCAGGAGGTGACGGTGGTGGGCGTGGCGCACGACAACAAGGCCGCGGCCGGCAACCTGCTGCTCTCGGTGGACGGGCCCGAGATCTACCGGCCCTATGAGCAGACGCCGAGCGCGTTCCCGACGTTCTATGTGCAGGCGCGGACCGGCCCGGCGCCGCTCTTGAAGCCGACCCGGGAGCTGCTGGCCCGGCTGGTGCCGGACCGGCCGGTGTTCGGCTCGCTGCTGGCGCAGAACGTGAGCGACCAATTGGGCGGGGTGCGGCTCAACGCGATCCAGATCCTGGCGTTCGCGCTGGTGGGGCTGTTCCTGGCGCTGCTGGGGATTCACGGCGTCTTGTCCTATACGGTGCGGCAGCGGACCCAGGAGATCGGGATCCGGGGCGCGCTGGGCGCGAGCCGGGGAGGGATCGAGCGGATGGTGCTGGGGAGCGCGGCGCGGCTGGCCGGCTTCGGCGTGGTGATCGGACTGCCGGTGGCGTTCTATGCCAGCCGGCTGATTCGCGGCATTCTTTATGGCGGGGTGAGCGCCACCGATCCGAGCGTGTATGTGGTGGTGGCGCTGGCGGTGGGCGCAGTGTCCTTGCTGGCGGCCTGGGCCCCGGCGCGCCGGGCGGCGCGGGTCGATCCCGTCATCGCGCTCCGGGCGGGGTGAGCTGCAAACTACCAGCCACAGAAACTACGGAAACAGCCTGAATCTGCGTCATCTGTGAAATCTGTGGACACAAGAGCCGGTGCACGATGCTTCTTGTCGGGGTCCTGGAGCAGTCCGACATCGCCAACTGCGGTCCACAGATTTCGCAGATGACGCAGATTGAAAACAACTACCAAAGGGTTGAACAGCCCCGCCGAGGACAATCTGCTGTTGGTTTCCGTAGTTTCGGTGGCTGCAGTTACGCGGAGCCCAGAACGAACTGGTTCCCATCCGGGTCCACGAAGATCGACGACGTGCCCCAGCTCTCCTTCTTGGGCGGCTGGGAAAACTTCACCCCCTTGGCAGTCAGCTCCTTCCAGGTCCCCTGCACGTCATCCGCGACGAAAGAGATGCCGGTAAAGGTGCCGATCCGGTCCTCGTGGCCCTCGGGTGTGAAGAGCGCGAGCCCGGTCCCGCTGCTGCCGATGCCGACCTCGATCCAGCGCTGGCCCGGACCCATCGGCTGGTCGGTGATGATCCGGAAGCCCAGCTTCCTGGTGTAGAACTCCAGGGCCCGGTCCTGGTCCGACACCGGGACGCCGACGAACTTCATCGCCTTGATCATGGCTCGCTCCAGGAGAGGTGTCACTGCGAGGGCGCGGAGCGCCCGCGGCAGCCTCGACGCGATCTACTCTAGCGCCTGGCGGCGCCCGGGCATAGACGGGAGCCGAGTTCTATAGCGATAAATGCCACAGACCTCCCGCCACCCGCGGAATTCGGATGCTTGCTCTAGTACTACTCAGTATTACATTATCCCATGTCGGCCGAGCTGGTACGCCTCGAGTTCATCTACACGCCCACGTTCGAGGTCAGCGCCAAGGGACTTCTGGACGACAAGGCCATGCGGCAAATTGAAGCGGCCTTGCTCCGCGATCCCCGTTTGGGAAATGTCATCGCAGGAACCGGTGGCGTTTGGAAGGCTCGGGCCGCACTCCCGGGGCGCGGGAAAAGGGGCGGCGCCCGGATCATCTATTTCTTCGCGGCCGTCCGGGGCCGGATCTACTTCCTTCTGGCGTATTCGAAGAATCGCCGGGCCGACCTGACGCCGGCCGATAAACGCGCGCTGCATGCCATGGCGCGTCAACTGGACCGAGAGGCCTGAATGAGCACAAGAACCAAGACTCGGCTCGGCGCGCTCCTGGTCGAGAGCATGCGCCAGGCGGTGGGCATCAAGGAGGGCAGGCTTCGGCCGGCGCGGCGTCATCGGCTGACCCTCCGGGAAGCCACCGTCTCCGCTCCCCCACGTTACGGCTCCTCCCGGATCCGCCGTCTCCGGGAACGTCTCGGGCTGTCCCAGCCGGTATTCGCCCAGGTGCTCAATGTGAGCGTGGCGACCATTCGCGGCTGGGAGCAGGGTGCCCGGATCCCCGATGGACCGTCGCGACGTTTGCTCGAGGTCGCCGAACGACACTCAGCGACAATCCTCACTACTGTCTCCCGCCCGCGGGCTCGGTGACCATGCTCAACTTCCTCACACTCGCCTTCCTGGGTTTCTCGGCTCCTTCCGCCCCCCGCGCCGACGCCACCGCCGTCTTCGCCGGCGGCTGCTACTGGGGCACCGAGCACGTCTTCGAGCACGTCAAGGGGGTGCACTACGTCATGTCCGGCTTCGCGCGGTCCGCCGCCACCGGCACCCCAGCCGACCTCCCCAAGCCGGTCGAGGCGGTGCGGATCGACTACGACCCGGCCGTCGTCAGCTACAAGCAGCTCCTGGAGATCTTCTTCCTGGTGGCGCACGACCCGACCTCGTGGGAGAAGCAGGGCCCCGACGCCGGCCCCGAGTACCGGGCCGTGGTGTTCTCGGTGTTCCCCACCGACATGGGCACCGCCAGGGAGTACATGGCCGCGCTGACCAAGTCGAAGAAGTTCGCCAAGCCCATCGTCACCCAGCTCCGGGCCCTGGACCACTTCACCCCCGCCGACGCCTCCCAGCAGGATTACAGCTTCCACCACCTGACCGACGGATATGTGGTCACCAACGACATCCCCAAGCTGGCCCGCCTCAAGAAGGAATTCCCGGCGCTCTACACCGACACCCGCGCGCCTTGACATTATAGCCACTGTGGCTATAGTGGTCGGGCATGCCCCCCGACTCCGCCCGCGTCGCCGAGCTGCTCCCGCTCCCCCCGGCCACCTTCCACATCCTCCTCGCGCTGAGCGACCAGGACCGCCACGGCTACGCCATCATCCAGGACGTCGAGGCCCGCACCCGGGGCGAGCTGCGCCTGAGCGCCGGCACCCTCTACCGTTCCATCGCGCGGATGGTGCAGCAGGGGCTGGTCACCGAGGTCGCCAGGAAGAAGAGCGCCGAGGATGACCCGCGCCGCCGCTACTATCGCCTCACCCCGTTCGGCCAGGCCGTCGCCCGCGCCGAGGTGGGGCGGCTGGCCGAGCTGGTCCGCCTGGCCCGCAAGCGGGGCGTGAAGCAGGAGGCAACGTGATCCGCCTCTACCGCGCCCTGCTCCGGCTCTACCCACGGGGCTTCCGCGCCGACTACGGCGATCAGCTCTGCCACACCTTCGAAGACCGGACCCGCGGCCTCTCGGCGCCGCGCACCTTCCTCGCCGCCATCGCGGACGTGATCCCCAACGCTCTCGGCGCCCACTGGGACAACCTCCGCCACGGGCTCCCGGTCGCCGGCGACGTCCGGCTCGCCCTCCGGCAGATCCGCCGCGCGCCGCTCTTCTCTTGCGTCCTCATCTCGGTGATCGCCCTCGGCATCGGGATCAACACCGGGTTGCTCACCACGCTGGACGCCTACGCCTGGCGGGTCGCCCCGGGGATCACCCCGGACCGGACGCTCGCGCGGCTCCTGCCGCTTCTCTCGTACCCCGACATCCAGGAACTCCGCGAGCGCCGCGACGTCTTCGCCGAG
>JBGPLG010000069.1:0-23327 GCA_041486305.1 Gemmatimonadota bacterium | reverse complement strand
CGGTGACCTGGACCGGGGCGGTCTTCAATCACAACGCGACCCAGTTCCCGCTGACCGGGGCGCACCAGGCGGCCAATTGCCAGGCGTGCCACGGGGACGGGGTCTACCATGGCAAGCCGACCACCTGCGTCAGCTGTCACCAGACCGATTACACCGGCACGACGAATCCGAACCACCAGGCGTCCGGCTTCTCGACCACGTGTGCGACCTGCCATACCACCATCACCTGGACCGGTGCGGTCTTCAATCACAATGCCACCCAGTTCCCGCTGACCGGGGCGCACCAGGCGGCCAACTGCCAGGCGTGCCACGGGGACGGCGTCTACCATGGCAAGCCGACCACCTGTGTCAGCTGTCACCAGACCGACTTCACCGGGACGACCAGCCCGCCGCACCAGGCGGCAGGGTTCCCGACCACCTGTACCACGTGTCATACCACGGTGACCTGGACCGGGGCGACGTTCAATCACAACGCGACCCAGTTTCCGCTGACCGGTGCCCACCTGGCCACCCCGTGTCAAACGTGCCACTCCGATGGTGTCTACAAGGGCAAGCCGACCACCTGCGTCAGCTGCCACCAGACCGACTTCACGGGGACCACCAGCCCTCCGCACCAGGCGGCGGGATTCGCGACGACCTGTGCCACCTGCCATACCACCGTGACCTGGACCGGGGGTCTCTTCAATCACAACACCACCCCGTTCCCGCTGACGGGAACCCACATCACCACGCCGTGCCAGGCCTGTCACGGCGACGGCGTCTACAAGGGCAAGCCGACCACCTGCATCAGCTGTCACCAGACCGACTACACCGGCACCACCAACCCGAACCACCAGTCGGCCGGCTTCCCGACCGACTGCGCCTCGTGCCACACCACCACGGTGTGGCTCGGCGCCACGTTCAACCATGATGCCCAGTTCTTCCCGATCTACTCGGGCACGCACCGGCAGGGCCAGACGTGGTCCACCTGCGCCGACTGTCACGCGAACCAGGCCTCGTTTGCCCAGTTCACTTGTCTGACCTGCCACGCCCATAACCAGACGTCGATGGACAGCAAACATCGCGGCCGGAGCGGATACAGCTATAACAGCACCGCCTGTTACTCCTGCCACCCCCGGGGCCGGGCCGATTGAACCGCCCGGCCGTCGGCCTCGCAATTCTGTTTGCGGCGCTTCCCCACGCCGTTGCCGGGCAGGCGGTGCGCGATTCGGCCGCTCCAAGCAGGGCGGCGGTGACCGCGGTTACCCTCGGCTCGATCTATATCAGCGCCGGCCGCAAGGAGGGGCTCCGCGAAGGCAGCGTCGTCCGGATCCCGCGCCGCGGTGAGAAGGCGGTCTACCGGGTCATCTACTTGTCTTCGAAGTCGGCCGCCTGTCGGGGAGACTCGCTGGCGCCGCTACCGGTGACCGGCGACACCGTGTTCTTCCGGCCGGTCGCCGACGCCATCGCCAAGGCCGGCGCCGGGAACCCCGGCGTCCAGGGAGTGGCCGGTACCCGTCACCGGGCCGGGCAGGGGCTCCGCGGGCGGGTGGGGCTTCGTTACCTCGGATCCTGGGATCGGAGCAGTGATGTCGCGCTGAACCAGCCCGGGGTCGAGCTGCGGCTCGATGGTCCGGTGGCCCCCGGGGCGCCGGTGGGGCTCAATGTCGATATCCGCTCCCGCCGCACCAGCATGTACCGGCCCGGGCTCGAGACCGCGACCAGCGGCGCGATGGGCGTCTACCAGGCCGCGTTGCGTTTCCAGTCGACCGAAGGTCCGGTCCGGGCCGTATTAGGACGCCAGTACGCGCCCACCCTCGCCGGCGTGGGACTCTTCGATGGCGTGCTGCTCGAACTTCAGCGGCCCAGGTGGGGAGTTGGTATGATGGCCGGCCTCGCCCCGGAACAGGGAACCCTGGCGGTGTCGTCCGAGATTCGGCAGGTCGGGGTCTACTTCCAGGGACGGAACCGGCTCAGCGCCCCGGTGCGGTGGAGTCTGACGATGGGCGGGATGGGGTCCTACGTCGCCACCGACGTCAACCGCGAGTTCGGCTTCCTTCAAGCCACCCTCAACTCACGGGTGGTGTCCGCGGTTGTTCTGCAGGAGCTGGACGTCAACCGGGGGTGGAAGATCGCCGCCGGCGAGCCCCATTTCAGCCTCACCAGTACCTACGCGTCGATCAACCTGATGCCGGCCAACGGCGTCTCGCTCTCGGGCGGGTTTGACAGTCGCCGGAATATCCGGCTCTATCGCGATCTGAGCACCCCCGAAGAAATCTTCGATGATCGTTTTCGGCGAGGGTATTGGGGCGGCGTCAATTTCACGATCGCCAGGAAGTTGCGAATCGGCGGCGACGCGCGCGCCCAGACCGTGGACGGCGCCGACTCCCTGGGAACCACCGCTTGGTCGGCCACGATGAGCGTGGACCAGATTTCGTCGCTGGGACTGGGGGTTCGGATCCGCGGCACCCGCTACACCACGCCGGGGCGCGGGCCCGGCACCCTGATCGTGGGCGGGGTGCGGCTCTCTCCCGGCTCGTTCGGATCGCTGGAGATCAACGGGGGAGCCCGGCAGGAGGCCGCGAGCCCCGGCACCGACCGGTTCTGGGCCGGGCTCGACACCGAGGTCTTCCTTCGGCGATCGTGGTTCATTCTTGGTACGTTTACCCGGGAGTGGGGCCGCGGCGGGCTGACCCCGACCACGGACCTTTTCTATGGCGGCCTGAGCTGGCGATTCTAACGGGGGCGTACCAATGACCGTACCCGACGCGGCAACCCCGCGGCTCTGTTCCGGATGCCGACGGGCGGTCCCGGCGGGAAGCCGCTTTTGTCCGACCTGCGGCAGGGCCCAGGCGGGATCGGCGCCCTCGGGCGGCGCAGACATGTCCCGAATTGTCCCCTGGGTGATCACCGCGGGGGCCGGCGTGGCGCTCCTGGTCCTGCTGCTGAAACCCGCGTCGGTGGCTCCGGCGGCCGCGCCAGCCGCGTCGCCCTCCCAGCCGGCCGGCGCTCCGCCCGACCTCAGCAAGATGTCGCCCGCGGAGCGATTCGACCGGCTCTATCGCCGAATCATCACCGCCGCCCAGTCGGGGGATCAGAACACGGTCACCCAGTTCACCCCGATGGCATTGGCGGCGTTCGGCATGCTCGACACCGTCACGGTGGACGCGCGCTACCACCTGGCCATGCTGCAGCTCCATGTTGGCGCGCTGGCCGAGGCGCAGGCCCAGGCCGATTCGATCAAGCGGGAGAATCCGGCCCACCTGTTCAGCTACGTCATCGGGGCCGCGGTGGCCCGCTGGAACAAGAACGATCCGGCGCGCGACGCGGCCTATCGCGAGTTCCTGAAGCGCTACGACGCCCAGATTGCTACCCGGCGGCCCGAGTACCTGGAGCATCAAGCCATGCTCGAGGAGGTGAAGCGGATGGCGACGGCGGGAAAGGCCGGGGCCGCTACCCGGGGCCCGGCTTCTTGATGTGGCAGCTCTCGCACTTCCCCGAGAGCGGCCGGTAGACCACCTGCTTTACGCCTCCCGCCGTTTCCGTGGTACGATGGCACGCCGAACACGCCAACCTCTGATGCCCGCTGCCCAGCGCGAACGACGCGTCGCGGTCGTGATTGAACCGGGCCGCGGGAACGAAGCTGTCGTCCCCATGGCACCGCTCGCAGCCGCTGCCGCCTTTCCGCCCATCGAACTGGGTGCCGTGGACGGACGCGTGGCACGAGGCACAGGTCGAATCCGCTTCGAAACGTAACGGCCGCAGTTGTGCTCCGGCCGCCACCAGGGTGGACCGCTGCACCGGGGGGGCCGTTCCGGCCAGCTCCTTGTGGCACGACGAGCACGCGGTCGCCCGGTGGGCTCCGCGCAGCCGGAACCGGAAACGGTCGTGGGTCGCAACATCCACGGCAGCCGGCCGGAAGGAGGTCGGATCGTGGCACCCGAGGCACCCGCTTGGCGCCGGGCGGGGGCCCGACTGGCTGAACCGGCCGTCGTGCGGGTCGAGGTGGCACGCTGCGCACCCGGTCTCGATCCCGGCAAAGGCGAAGCCCGCCTTGCCGAGCTCGGCCGGCGCCCGGAGCGGCTTGAGCCCTTTGCGGTCGGCCCCATGGCAGCTCCGGCACTCGATGTCTCCATGGCGACCATCGAGCGACAGCTTGAGGCGGGCGTGCGCTTCCCGGCCGAATCCGCTCGGCTTCCAGCCGGCCACGCTATGGCATTCGGCGCATTCCCCCTTCCGGGGCCGGGCCTCCAGCTGTCCCCCGTGATCGTCCGCGTGGCAGCTGGTGCAGGCCGCGAACGCCGGCCGCAGCACCACTCGCGCCGAGCCGAGCAGGGCGACGGCGCGCGGACCCGCATCCTTCCCGTGACACGCCGAGCAGCGCACCGCGGCGTGTTTCCCCTCCAGGGGATACCTGGAGGCCCGGTGCTGCTCGATCGGGAAGCTCGATGGCGAGAAGGCCCGCTCCGAGTGGCACGAAGCGCAGTCCGCCGGCTTGCCCTGGATGGTGGCGGTGCCGGCGTGAGGGTCGGGAGCGTGGCAAGTGGCGCAGGTGGCCGAGGCCGGTCGGCGTCCCTGGGGCGTACTGAAGTCCCGATGACAGGCCTCGCAGCGAACCGACGCGTGTTTCCCCCGGAGGGGGAACGGTGTCCGGGCGTGGTCGAAACCGCTGCCCGAAATGTCGCCGAAGCCTTTGGTGGAGTGGCAGGTGGTGCAGCTGGCCCCGTACTGGCCCTTGTGCGGGTCTTCGTGGCAGGCGGTGCAGGCCGCGTGCGGCAGCGGTTTGTAGACCGGAACCGGATGGCCCGCGGCATCGCGCGTGAGCGGCAACCGGGCGGCGAGGTGGCACTTGTCGCACTCGACTCTGGCATGGCGGCCGGTGAGGGGGTACGCGGTGGTATCGTGGGTGAAGCCCGGAGTGACGGTCCACTTGTCGGCGTCGTGGCATGCGGTGCACCGCGCGCCCAGGGCCCCGCGGTGGATATCCTCGTGGCAACTGGCGCAGGTCTGTTCGAGGCCGGTCCAATTCGAGTGCTTGTCGGTGGCCAGCGGCGCGGCCGGTGAGACGCGGTTGGCGGGCTTGTGACAGTCGGCGCACTTGACCTTTGCGTGCGATTGCTCGAGCGCCCAGCCCGCCCTGCGGTGATTGAATCGTTCGGAGCTGCCCTCGGCCCATTTCACCAGCGCGAAATCGACGCCGGCGTGGTCGGGGTGACAGCTGGCGCACGTCGCGGCCTTGGTCGCGGGCGCTCCGTGGAGCCCGCGGCCCCGCTCGGCCAGCCAGGCGATGTCGCGATGGCAGGAGACACAACGCGCCTGCATGCCGCCGGCGCCGCTGCCATGACAGCGGGTGCACTTGAGCGATCCTTCGAGTTCCCGGTGGGCGCGGGCCAGGGGGCCGGGTGACACTTGCGCATGGAGCGACGCGACTCCGCCGCCCGTGGCCAGGATCCACAGGGCCGCGGCCCAGCGGAGCCGGCTCACCAGAACCAGGTCATTCCCAGGGATACGACGACGCCGACATGGACCAGCACCGCCACCAGGGCGGCGATGGCGAAGGGACGGTGGGCGATGTGCCAGAGCCGGAACACCCGGCGCGTGGCGGTGAGCATGCGGGCCTGCTGGGTGAGGGCCATTTCCCGACTGGCGAGCTTGGCCACCCGCTTGAGCGTCTTCCGGTCGAGCCTGCTGCCGGGCACCTGCGCGCACACTCGGCGAAGGGCTCGCGCCGCGCGCCGGCGCACCCAGTGGTCCTTCACCATTTGCCGCAGCGTGGCCAGGACGCCGAGCCCGTCACAGGGGGTCGGTTCGGACCGAAGCAGCGATTCGAGCTGGGGAGAAGGAAGCCGCGCCGTCCGGGCCAGCTCGAGCAGCAGCACCCGGCGTTCCTCGGCGATCTCCTCGGCGTTGAGCTCGAGTCCGGTGGCGCTGCGGGGAATATGAACGTACAAGTAGCGCCCCACGACCCCGCTCAGGCACACGACCATCATCGACCAGAAGCCCAGTCCGATCAGGCCGTCGAACCGCCAGCTGGCATGGAACGCGGTGAGCACCGGGAGCACCAGCGCGACGGTGACGTGGACATCGAGCCACCGGGACATGGCCCCGGTCCACCGCAGCCAGCTGACGCTCTTTCGGAGGGGGTACAGCCAGAGGAAAAGGAAAATGAGAAGTGCAAGAATTCCGGCGGATTGCCCCAAATACCCGGACGGCCGAAGCCAGGGATGCAACGGGCTGCGCACCCTGACACTCGAGTCCGCCAGGTAGTAGGACGCCCCGTAGACGCTCGCTCCGAGCAGCAGGGCCACCGGGATGAGCACCGGGAGCGGAGACTGCCCCGGACGGCGGCGCTCCGCCGTGCTGGCAGGCGGGGCCGCCGCGCTGGGAGGCCCGCTGGGGCGAACTGTGGGTGCCGCGCGGGCTTTGAGCGTCATGAGACAGGGGGTTGGGATCGACGGCTCCAAGGGCACAAACCGTGCGAGCATGGTAATGAAGCCAGATAAATGCTGGATGAATTCCTGATCAGAGGTCCCTAACGTTGGAAAATCTGGTCTACCTTGCCTTCGGACTGATACTGGTCTCGGCGATCGCCTTCCACCTGCGGAGACACGCGCGCCGGGAAGCGCATGCCGTCGAGGCGGCGCGGCGCGCCGGTCTCAAGGTTGGGGACGGTCCCCGGGCGCAGCACCCTCACATCGACATCGACTGGTGCATCGGGTGCGGGGCGTGCGTCTCGGTCTGCCCTGAGGGCGACGTGCTGCAGGTGATCGGCGGGAAGGCCGCCCTCGTGAACGGCACGAAGTGCATCGGTCACGGGCTGTGCGCCGACGCCTGTCCGATCGGGGCGATCGAGATCGTGATGGCCTCGCCCGCGATGACCGCCGACCTCCCGGCGCTTTCCCCCGATTGCGAGACGACGGTCGAGAACTTGTTCATCGCCGGAGAGCTGGGCGGGATGGCGTTGATCAAGAACGCCGTCAACCAGGGGCGCGACTGTGTGGATCGGGTGGCGGAACGGATTTCCTCGCTTCGGGCCCGCCCCGATCTGGGCGAAGCCACGGTCGACGTGGTGATCGCCGGAGCGGGTCCCGCCGGACTCTCGGCGGCACTCCGGGCCCACGAACGAGGTCTCAGCTACCTCCTGTTCGAAGCCGAGGAATTCGGCGGAACGGTGGCCAACTATCCCCGGCAGAAACTGGTGATGACCAGTCCGGTCGAGCTCCCGACCTTCGGAAGATTCAAGAAACTGGAGATCTCGAAGGAAGAGCTGCTGACGATGTGGAAGGCCGCCGCGGCAAAGGTCGGTCTCAAGGTCCGCACTCGGGAGCGGATCGAGGATGTCCAGCGGGACCGGGCCGGCCGGTTCATCGTGAAGACCGCCAACGGGGAATTCCGGGCCCAGGCCGTGGTGATGGCGATCGGCCGCAGGGGAAGCCCGAGGAAGCTCGGAGTCCCGGGCGAGGAGCTGCCCCACGTGATGTACAGCCTGCTCGATGCCGAGGCCTATACCGGCCGGCGGATTCTGGTGGTGGGTGGGGGCGACAGCGCGGTCGAAGCGGCCATGGGTCTGGCCTATCAGCAGGGCAACGAGGTCGTCATCTCCTATCGCCGCCCGGCGTTCAGCCGGCTCAAGGACCGCAACGAGAAGCGGCTCCCCGAAGTCCTGCGGCAGGGCCGGCTCACCGTGATCTTCGATTCACAGCCGGTCGAAATCCGGAAGGACGTCGTGCTGCTGCAGGTCGGAGCGGAGCGCCGGGAGATTCCCGCGGACCACGTCTGGATCTTTGCCGGTGGAACGCCCCCGAAGGAGTTTCTGGAGAAGATGGGGATTGCGTTCGGCCGGCAGGATCTGTCGGAGGCGGCTCGGGCCGAGTCGGACGTCGCGCACGCGGTGGCGTAGCGCCCGCTATTTCCACTCCACTTTGACGCCACCGAGCGCCGAGGTCAGCTCGATCTCCACCTTGCGCCTGGCCGTCCCGTAGCTGGCCGAGGTGTAGGTCTTGCCGTCCTTGATGAACCCCTTCGCGTCGAATCCTGCCATGAAGCCGGAGACCCGCACCCGGATCCCCAGGTCCTTCGGCGCCTGCAGCGTCACGCCGCCCAGCGCCATGTTCAGGTCCATTCGCGCGTCCGCCGCCCAGGCGCCGCCCAGGTCCACCGTCACCGCGCCGACCCCGCCGTCGAATCGCCAGCTGCGGCAGCCGCTGTTACCCGCCGAGGTGATGGTGAGCTCACCGGCGCCCGAGGTGAGCTGGGCGGTTCGGCAGCTCCCGGCGTTGACCGCGTCAAAGGAAATCGTGGTCTTGCTGGCCCCCGATTGCAGATCGAGATCCGCGATCCTGAGCCCACCCAGGTTCACGGTCGCTTCCGCGGCCCCCACCGTCACATCCAGCGTCAGATCCACGCCGGCGGGAAACTCCACCACCGCCACCTGCGGCAAGGCGCGCTCCCGGTTGACCCGGATCCCACCGCCGCCGTGGCTGGCGACCCCGAGGCGCACCTCCACGGTGGCCGGGTTGTAGCTGCCGACCGGCTGGAATCGCTCGGCGTCGTACTTGAGCGTCATGCCGTACAGGCGATCCTTCGGACCGGGGCGCACCACGAGCCGGCCGGCCGCGAACTCCACCACGGCGCGGAGCTGGTGCTCGCTGCGCAGCGGGCGGGCATAGTCATAGTCGCGCAGGGTCTGGGCGGATGCGGGGGCGGCGACAGCCAGCGTCATTGCGAGGGGCCCGGCATTGAGCGTCATTGCGAGGGGCCGCAGGCCCCGAAGCAATCTCCCCAGATCGCCACGGACCGTTCCGGTCCTCGCGATGACACCAACCCGATCGCCAGGGACCGTTCCGGTCCTCGCGATGACACCAGCCAGACGACCCCGAGGCTGCCGCGGGCGGTTCGCGCCCTCGCAGTGACAACTCATCGCGGCGGCGGCGCCTTGCCGCCGTCCGGGCGCTTGACCGCGGACACACCGAACTGCGGTGTGGCCCAGAGATACTCATCGGTGAGCGCCTCGGGGGGTACGTAGCGGCCCGCGAAGGTGGGCTTGATGCCGGCCCTCGAGAGGAGGCAGGCCCCGAACCCGGCGGTGGCCAGGAGCCAGGTGGCCAGGAACGCGGCGGCGAACATCAGCGACCCCGCCACCGGTACCCAGCCGAACACGATCCAGGCGAGCCAGGCCGCGCCGATGCCTAGGAGCCCCGTTGTCAGATATCGATAGCTGTTGGCCGACCCGACCATCGCCCCCGCCGCCATCCGCCGGCGAAGATGAGTCTCTCCCATAGTGTGGGCCACCGCCAGGAATCCGGCGACGCACGCAGCCAAAAGCAAGAACGGGATCACCACGACCACGAAAGGAACCAGCAGGATCCCCACCACACTCAGCACCAGGCCCGCGACCAGCATCCCGAAGGTGGGGATCACGAGGATCTGAGCCAGGAGCCCGGTAAGGAAGGAGCGGAAGAAACTGTGCGAGACGGTGTCGGAGATCGTTTCCAGATTGGGCCGGGCAAAGAGCACCACGCCGAACCCGAGCAGGCCCAGCGTGAACAGCACCCCGGCGAGGCCCGCCGCGTTGGTGAGCGCGGTGGAGAGCGCGCCGCCGCCCCTCGCGGAGGGGGCCGGCGTGGCGCCGAGGGAGCGCTGCTCGCCCTGGACCACGCCACCCCGGTCCTGGATCCGGCCGCCGATCGCGAGGGCATCTCCGGTGACCGAAGCGCCGGGGTGCATGACGATGTCTCCGTCGAGCGCCACGACGTTTCCGTTGACCCGCCCGAACAGGTCCACCTGTCCCTGGAGAACCAGGAGATTGCCGGAGACGGTTTCCCCGGCGCCGACCCTGAAGTCTCCCCGGCGGGCCTGGCCGTTCGGTACGGTGAGCCGGAGCGGGGAGCGCCCGGCCTGAAGCACGCTGCGGAGCCGCTGCTCCAGGTCCACTGGGTTGTTCAGGCTGCCGAGGTCTACCGTGGGCCCGCCCTCTGGAATGACCTGGGGCGTGAAACGCGGGATGCCGCTCGCGTTGGCGCGAGCGGCAAGGGCCCCGATCAGAATGGCGAACGCTGCCGCGGTGCGATCAGCCGTGCGCATGGGGAACCGGCCGGGTAGGCGGGGTCAGGAGTCTGCGCAGGGCGGCGAGCGCGACGGCGTACATGACCAGCGAGCCACTCACCACCGCCACGAGCCGTCCGGGGGACGAGACGAAATCGCGGAGGGGAGCATACCAGGGCTGCGCAGTCACATTCGTCGCCACCACTCGCACGCCCAGCCAGATGGTCCGGCCGGTTTCCGCCGCGGAGGTGTTGATCCAGGACAGCAGGAGGTCCCGGTTGAGCAGGGACCAGACGATGCTCGCTCCGAGGCTCACCACCACCGAGGCCGCCACCGCGAGCCGGCGCCACGCCGCGGGTGACCGCGGCGCGAGCAGGCGTGCGAGGGCGGTGTCGGGGCGGCGGACCCGCGCCAGGACATGGTCCGCGAACGTCGGAGCAGGCGCGTACGACGGCAGCGACGCGAGCGCATTGAGGACTGCGTGATCCAGGAGTGCCATGCGCCGGCACTCCTCGCATTCCTCGAGGTGTTCGCGTGCCTCGACGGTCAGCGATGCAGTATGAAACGCATCGAGATCGTCAGCGGTCAGGTGATTGATCGGCCATCGTGTCATAAGCAGTCCCCCATACGGTCGGGTCCGACGACGAGTTTCACTGTTTGAGGTGCGCGAGCGCGATGCGAAGCTCGTTTCGCGCGCGATGGATGTAGGTCTTCACGGTGCCGAGCGGCAGATTCAGGATTTCCGCGATTTCTTCATAGGCGCGGCCCTCGACATGGCGCAGGAGAATGCAGGTCCGGTATTCGGGCCGGAGCTTCGCGATGGCCCGTTCGATCTCACCGCCCAGCTCCTTGTTCTCCACTTCCTCGAGCTGGTTCTCGCCCCGCTCTCCGATCTGCAGCGCGGTGGCTTCGACCATTTGAGGCGTCTCGGCGTGGGGTGAGCCCTCGAGCGAAAGGGTATCGAGCTCGCGGCGGCGGAGATGATCGATGGCGGCGTTGTTGGCGATCTTGAACACCCAGGACGAGAACTTGTACTCCGGGCGGTAACTGTCCAGCGCGTTCAGCACCTTGATAAAGGTTTCCTGGGACAGGTCCTCGGCGAGCTCCCGATTCCGCACCATCCGGAAGATCAGCGAAAAGACCGGACGCTCGTAGCGGCGGACCAATTCCCGGTAGGCCGCCTCCTCGCCTTTCCGGGCCCGGGTCACGACCTCCTGGTCGGTGGACGCCGGCAGGTTGGGGAGCGGCTCAGCCACGGGGCCCAACGGCTCGGCTTGCCAGCCGGGTCGAAGGCGGGGTACATTCGGCGGCTATGTTCGCCACAGACAGGGAGTTACCGATCACCGGCGGGGCCGAGAAGCGGGCCTACGTGCGGGGGATTTTCACCGCCATCGCGCCGCGGTACGACCTGCTCAACCATCTGCTCAGCCTGAACGCCGATCGGCGATGGCGGCGGCTGGCGGTGGACCGGCTGGAATGGTCCCGGCGGCCGGCGGGCACCTACCTGGACCTCTGTTCCGGCACCATGGATCTGGCCGCGGAGCTGGCCAACCGGCGCGGCTTCACGGGCCGAGTGGTGGGAGCCGACTTTGTACAGGCGATGCTGGTACGGGGCGCCGGGAAAGCGGCCCGATCGGTTCCGGTCAATGCCGATGCGCTCTCGCTGCCCTTCGGAGACGCCGCGTTCTCCGGCGCGACGGTGGGCTTCGGCGTGCGCAATTTGATGGATCTCGATGCCGGCCTCCGGGAAGCGGCGCGCGTTCTCGAGCCGGGTGCCAGGTTCGTGATCCTGGAATGCACGACTCCTCGCAGCCAGCCAATGCGCGGTCTGTACCTCGCCTACTTCCGGCACCTGCTGCCGATGATCGGACGGTTCGTCTCGAAACATAGGGACGCCTACTCCTGGCTGCCAGAGTCGGTTCTCGCGTTTCCGGGGCCGGAGGAGCTCCGGGACATGATGTTGGCTGCCGGGTTCACGGATGTGCGGTATGAGCTGCTGTTCGGCGGGATCTGCGCGATCCACGTGGGGACCCGACAAGGAGCCTAGATGGCGCTCGACAGCCTCCCCGAATTCATCTCCGCGATCGAGAAGGTCGGCGAGCTGGTCCGCGTCCGGGAACCGGTCCGCACCCGCCTCGAGATCGCCGAGATCGCGGATCGGTGCATGAAGAGCAAGGGTGGCGGTGTGGCGCTCCTCTTCGAAAACCCGGTGATGGAAAACGGGACCACCAGCCCGATCCCGGTCGCCATCAATCTCTTCGGCTCCGTGCGGCGGATGTGCCTGGCCCTCGGCGTGGAAGACCTGAACGAGGTCGGCACCCGGATTTCCGATATGCTCAACCTCAAGGTGCCCGACGGATTGCTCGGCAAGCTGGCCCTGCTGCCCAAGCTGGCGGAGATGGCCAAGTTCCCGCCCAAGACCCGGGGCGGCCGGCCGGCCTGCCAGGACGTGGTGCTGCAGGGCGCCGACATCGACCTCGACCGGATTCCGTTCCTGGTGACCTGGCCCGGGGACGGCGGGCGATACATCACTCTCCCGATGGTGATCACCGAAGACCCCTCCCGGGGGATCCGGAATGTGGGGATGTACCGGATCCAGGTGCTGGGGCGTGACACCCTGGCCATGCACTGGCAGCGCCACAAGGTCGGCGCGGCGCACTGGCGGGAGATGGCGGCCCGGGGCGAGAAGATGCCGGTGGTGATTGCGATTGGCGGCGACCCCGCGAGCATCTACGCCGGCTCCGCGCCGCTCCCGCCCACCATCGACGAATTCCTCTTTGCCGGCTTCCTGCGGCGGACCCCGGTCGACCTGGCGAAGGCGGTCACCTGCGATCTCGAGGTCCCCGCGGAGGCGGAAATCGTGCTCGAGGGATACATCGATCCCTCAGAGGAGCTGGTGCTGGAAGGGCCCTTCGGCGACCATACCGGCTTCTACTCGCTGGCGGATTACTACCCCCGGGTCCACGTCACCGCCGTCACGATGAAGAAGCAGCCGGTCTATCCGGCGACGCTGGTCGGCCGCCCTCCGATGGAGGATTACTACCTGGGCCACGCCACCGAGCGGATCTTCCTGCCCCTGCTCAAGCTGACCGTGCCGGAGATCGTCGACTACCACATGCCGGCGCCGGGCATCTTCCACAACCTGGTCTTCGTCGCGATCGACAAGCAGTACCCGGGCCAGGCCTACAAGGTCATGAATGCGCTGTGGGGCGCCGGTCTGATGTCGCTGGCCAAGGTGCTGGTGATCGTGGACAAGGAAGTGAACGTCCAGGACCCGGACGAAGCGTGGTGGGTGGCGCTCAACAACATCGATCCCGAGCGGGACGTCCGGTTCACGATGGGCCCGATGGATGTGCTGGACCATTCCAGCCGGGCCTTCACCTATGGCAGCAAGATGGGCATCGACGCGACCCGCAAGTGGCCGGAGGAAGGGTTCAGCCGCGAGTGGCCCAGCCTCATCGCGATGGACGCGGCCACGAAACAGACGGTCGATGCGATGTGGGGCAGGCTGGGCATCAGGCATGGTGACCGGTGAGGAGTGAAGGCCAGACGTTTCAGGGAAGCTCCCTGCTGGCGCGGTTCGCGAGCTTCGTGAAGCTTCCCCACACTCTCTTCGCGCTTCCCTTTGCGCTCCTCGGCGTCCTTGCGGCCGCGATGCATGCGGCGGTCTCGGGGCAGAAGGTGCTGGTGGTGATCGTGGCGTTCTCGGCCGCGCGATGGGTCGCGATGGGCTTCAACCGGATCGCCGACCGGGTCTGGGACGCGAAGAACCCGCGGACCGCCAATCGCGAGCTGCCGCGCGGCGCCCTGACCCTGACGCAGGCGTGGGTTTCGGTGCTGATCGCCGGAGCGGTGTTCATCCTGTGCGCCTGGCGGCTCAACCCGTTCTGCCTGCTGCTCTCTCCGCTGGCGCTGGGCTGGGTGATGACCTACAGCCTCTCCAAGCGGTTCACCTGGTGGCCCCACCTCTGGCTCGGTCTCTCGCTCGCCATCGCGCCGGCGGGAGGGTACCTCGCGGTCACCGGCCGGTGGAGTGACCCGTGGTGGCTTCTGCCGGTCATCGCCCTCGGCGTGGCCACCTGGGTAGCGGGGTTCGACATCTTCTATGCCCTGCCGGACGAGCAGTTCGACCGGACCCAGGGTTTGAAGAGCGCCGTGGTGCGGCTGGGAGCCCGGCGGAGCATCCTCGCGGCCAAGCTGCTGCACGGCGTGACGATTCCCGCCCTGGCGCTGTTCGGCCTCGGCGCCGGCTTCGGAGGATGGTACTTCGCGGGCCTGGTCCTGGCGGCCGGGATCCTGCTCTACGAGCATCAGCTGGTGAAGCCGGGCGACCTGTCGCGGCTCGACGCGGCGTTCTTCACCATGAACGGCGTGATGAGCGTGACGGTGTTCGGGTTCGCGTTGGTGGATCGGATACTGTGACGCTACGACGCTACGTCGCCAGGACGTTACGACGCTCAGACGCTAAGAGGCTAGGACACTACATTCAGACTATGGCTGGTCACTCCAGGAAGCACCCATCGGTGAGGCCCCCGGCGCCACGTGACAAAGCGGCCGCGCCCAAACAACGGGTGGCCCCTCCGGTACCTCTCCGGCACCCGGTCCGGGTTCCGACCCCCAATCGGCGGGGCCGGTGACCGGACTCCCGATCGTTCTCGCCATCACGGGGGCCTCGGGTGCGCCGTATGCCGTGCGGCTGCTCGAGGTGCTGGCCGGCAATCGGGTTCCCACCTGGCTCATCGTTTCGGGTCACGGCTGGAGACTGCTCGCGCAGGAATCCGGCATTGCCGATGCCGCCGCCCTCCAGCGCGCCACCGGAGGTGAGTGGCCCAGCGTCACCCCATTCACCGACGAGGATCGCGGCGCCAAGCCGGCCTCGGGCTCCCAGCGCACCGCCGGCATGGTCGTGTGTCCCTGCTCGATGGGGACCGTTGCGGCGATCGCGCAGGGCGCCAGCCGCTCACTGATCGAGCGCGCCGCCGACGTGACGCTCAAGGAGCGCCGCAAGCTGATCCTGGTGCCGCGGGAAACGCCGCTCTCGCTGGTCCATCTGCGGAACCTGGTCCAGGTGACCGAAGCGGGCGCGATCGTGATCCCCGCGGCTCCCGGCTTCTACCACCGTCCCGCAAAGGTCTCCGATCTGGTAGACTTCATCGTGCAGCGGGTCTTGGACCAGCTGGGCCTGGATATCGGCGTCGCGAAGCGGTGGGAAGGGTGATCGCTGGTCACGCGTCATAGCGCACAGGGCACCGACATGTACTCCACTTGCCTCTTCTGCAACTCGGACCTCGGCCAGAACCGGGCCCTGCCGACATTCCCGGTCGGTACCCGGCTCGCGTTCGATTCGGAGCGGGGCCGGCTCTGGGTGATCTGTGTGGTGTGTGACCGGTGGAACCTTTCGCCGCTGGACGAGCGCTGGGAGGCGATCGAGGACTGCGAGCGAAGGTTCCGTTCCACCAAGATTCGATTCTCGACCGACAATATCGGGCTGGCCTACCTCCCCGAGGGGCTGGCGCTGATTCGCATCGGGCCCGCGCTCAAGCCGGAGATCGCCGCGTGGCGCTATGGGCGGTTGCTAGGACGCTGGCTTCCCGGCGCGCGGCGGGATCCCTTCCTCCGCGTGGCCAAGCGGTGGGCCGGCCGGGGCGAGGCCGCGATGGACTACACCTTCCGCCGGGTCTTCGGGGTGCATCTGGGATACGATCTCTCGACCTGGCTCCGGGTGCACGGCCAGGCCGACCGGATTCTGGTGGTCACCCGGGGAGACAGCGGGGGCATGGCGGTAATCCGGGCTCGCGACCTCGACCGGACCGAGCTGGTCCGGCCCGATCCGCGGGAGCCGTGGCGGCTTCAGGTGAGCTACCCCGGCGGCGTCATCACCATCTCGGGCGATGCCGGCCTTCACGTGGCCGGCAAGCTCCTCGCGGTGCTCAACGGCGGTGGCGCCACCGAGGCAGAGGTACGGTACGCGGTGGCCAAGCTCGAGGACGCGGGCAATCCGGAAGGCTACTTCGCGCGGGTCGCCGCCATCGCCATGCGCTGTTCCTGGGGGCGCTTTCCCGACGCGCTGCCCCCGTCGGAGCCGGTCGAGGAGGCGCCGGCCTCCGAAGCCGAGCGGCTGGCCCTGCAGATCACCAAGCGGAGCTTCTGGGGCCGGGGCGGCATCGGAAGCGAACCCCGCACGCCGCTGCCCCGTCTTCCGCTGGTGGATCGCCTGGCGCTGGAGATGGCGGCCAACGAAGACGTCGAGCGCCGCGCCCTCGAGGGAGAGCTCGCGCTGCTGGAGTCCGCCTGGAAGGGGGCCGAGGCCATCGCCGCCATCGCCGACCGGCTGTTCCTGGACCGCAGCCGGGCCGCGCCGCTTCCCGCCGCCGCGTCGTAACCCGCTACCCGCTCACCGCCCGTGCGTCTCGGCATCATCTCCGACACCCACGGGCTGCTGCGTCCTGAGGTCCGCGACGTCTTTTCCGGTGTCGACCTGATCCTCCACGCCGGGGACATCGGTCCCCCCGGCCTGCTCGACGAGCTCGAAGCCATAGCGCCGGTGCACGCGGTGTGGGGCAACACCGATGATTTCGCGATCCGCCGGCGGGTTCCCGAAGTCTTGCAGGTCCGAATCGATGGTTTCGATTTCCTGGTGGTGCACGGCCATCAGCTCGGCTCGCCGACCCCGGAAGGTCTGCACGATCGCTGGCCGGACGCGGAAATCATCGTCTACGGTCACACCCACCGGCCCCTGCTGGTGACGGTGGACCAGGTAGTGACGGTGATGAACCCGGGCGGTGCCGGGGCCCGACGGTTCGACCTGCCGGCATCGGTGGGGATCATGGAGCTGGAGCCGGGCATCCCGCCCCGGGCGCGGCTGGTGCCGCTGACCCCGGCCGATGAGGAGTAGAGGACGGAGCTACTTGCCGGCCACCAGCTTTTCGAACCGGGGGTTGCCCTTGAGCGGGGCGAAGCTGGGGTCGATCCGCATGTAGGCCGGCGTCAGGTCCGATCCGGGCGACTTGAGCAGGGGCTCGATCAGGTCCAGCGCCTTGTCGAGTTCGCCTGACTGGATCAGGATCCGCGCCACCTGGAACCGGACGTACGGGCCGGTGCTCCAGTCCAGCTCGGTCTCCCGCAGGCGCAGCGACAGCTCGGCCTCCGCGACCGCCTCCTGCTTCCAGCCGCCCAGCGCGAGCGCGCGGCCCAGCAGCTCGTGAATCTGGGCCGCTTCGGGGAACTGCTTCGATTGGGCGGCGAAGGCCATCCGCGCGGTGTCGGCGTAGGCGTGGGCCTTTGCCATATCGCCCAGGAGCTTCCAGGTTCCGCCCACCTTGAGCCCGTAGTGGCCCCGGTCTCCGTCGAAATCCTTGGGCAGCAGCTTCGTCACCAGCGGCTTGATCTCGTCGGGGAGCACCCACATCTGCTCCTGGAACAGAGAGAAGTGGGCCGCCAGCGCGGCGGTGTCCACCAGCTTGAGCGCGCGGCCGATCACCGCGCGGGCGCTGTCGAGCCGTCCCAGGGAGAGCCAGGTCCCGGAGGCGCCCTGGACGATGGCCAGGTTGTTGGGCGCCAGCGCGAGGGCCTTCTCCCACGCGGCCAGGGCTTCCGGATAGCGCCGAGTGTCGTGGAGCCGTCCGGCCAGCGCGCGCGCCGTCCGCACCGAGCGGGGATCGATCCGGGCGGCCTGCTGGAGGTGGGCGATCGCGTCGTCCCAATGCCCGAGGGACCGTTCCGCCGCCGCGGCGGCGGTCAGCAGCTGCGAGTTGTTGGGATCGAGCTTGAGCCCCCGGGTGTAGAGCTCGAGGGCGCCGGTGTAGTCCTGCTTCTGGTTCAGCCGGTAGGCGCCCATGGCCATCAGGGACATGGGCTGGTCCGGCGCGACCCGCATCACCCGCTCGGCCGCGACGCGCGCCGCCTCGACACCCTCCACCGTCGGCCCGTTGGCGTACAGGCTCGATTGGATCTGCGCGACTCGGGCCAATGCCTCCACGAAGGTGCTGTCGAGGTCCACGGCGCGCTGATAGTGGGCGAGTGCCTCGCGCTGATGGGGCGCGTCGCCGACGGACATGGCCTGCGAGGCCTGCTCGCCTTTGAGGAATTCGTCGTAGGCCTCCAGATTCTTGGTGGGCCGGGCCTCGAGCTGCTTCTGGACCGACTCTCCCAGCGCCACGTCGAGCGCCGAGGCTACCTTCCCGGCAATGTCGGACTGGACCTTGAAGACGTCGGACAGCTCGGCATCGAACCCCTCGGACCACTTGCTGGCCGAGCTATTCACCTGAATCAGCTCCGGATTCACCCGGACCCGGTTTGACGCCGCGGTCTTGGACCAGCGGACCGTCCCGGTCAGCAGGTAGTCCACGTCCAGCTCCTTGCCGATCTGGGCTGGAGTCTTGGTGGACTTCTTGTACTGGCTGGTGCTGGCCCGCGCGGTGACCTGAATGCCTGGAATGCCGGCCAGCTTGCTGCGCACCTCGTCGGTAACTCCGTCCGCGAAGTACTCGTCTTCCACGGCGCCCTCGTTCTCGAACGGGAGCACCGCGACCCTCCGAAGGTTGCCTGCGCCCGCATGGCTCTTGCGCCAGAGAAGGCCCATGGCGAAGGCGACCACGATCGCAAGAACTGCCCCCGGCACGGCGAACCGCGACCACCGCGAACGCCCTTGCTGCGGCAGCGGCCCGGTGGCCTGGATATCGCCGCTGGTGGGACCCAGCGCCTTGGCGAATTCCGCCGCGGTGGCGAACCGGTCCGCGGGGGTGCGCGCCATGGCGCGGGTCACCGCCGCCGCCAGCGCCGGGGACACGGCCGGGCGCGCGCCGGTGAGGGGCCGGGGCGACTCGGTGAGCATCCGGGTGACGATGGCCTGCGCGCTGGGGCCGGTGAAGGGCGGCTCGCCGGCCAGCAGCTCGTACAGCACGCAGCCGAGGGCGTAGATGTCGCTCCGGCCGTCGATGCCCCGCTCCCCGCTCGCCTGTTCCGGGCTCATGTAGGCCGGCGTGCCGACCGCCATGCCGGTCCGGGTGAGCGCCTCCCCGCCGCTGGCCGCGCGGGCGATCCCGAAGTCGGCCACCAGGGCCTGCCCGTCGGAGAGGAGGATGTTCTCCGGCTTGATGTCGCGGTGGATGACGTCGTGGCGGTGGGCATAGTCCAGCGCCAGGGCGGCCTCCCGGACGATGCGGACCGCCTCGTCCACCGGGAGCTGGACCTCGCGGGTGAGCCGGTCCCGCAGGCTCTCGCCCTCGACGAAGGGCATGGTGTACCAGAGCTGGCCCGAAGACTGCCCCGAGTCGTAGACGCTCAGGATGTGGGGATGCTGCAGCCGGGCGGCCAGCTTGATTTCACGCTGAAACCGCTCGTTGCCGATCGAGGCGGCGAGCTCGGGCAGGACCACCTTGAGGGCCACCGACCGGTCGTGCTGCAGATCGTGGGCGAGGTAGACCGTGGCCATGCCGCCGCGTCCCAGCTCGCGGAGGATCTCATAGCGGCCCGCCAGCGCAGCCCGGAGGCTTTCGAGCGAATCAGGCAATGGGGATGGGGTGACGGATGCCCGAAGGTTACTGCAACACCTGCGGCAAGGCCAGTTGGTATCTTTGGCCCTCCACCCCGACCCGGAAGGCCTCCCATGCGCCTGGGACTGACCGCCCTCCTGCTTCTGGCCCTGCGCCTCCCCATGCTCGCCGAGGCTCAGGCCCCGCAGCGGCTCGCCATCACCCACGTCAACATCGTCGACGTCGGCTCGGGGCGGATCGACCTCGACCGCACCGTCATGATCACGGGCTGGAGAATCTCCGAGATCCGGCCCGGGTCCGACCAGCTGGCCGCCGGGATCCGCGCGGTCGACGGCCGGGGCCGGTATCTGATTCCCGGCCTGTGGGACATGCACGTGCACGCGGCCTTTCCCGGCCTCGATGCGATCTTCTTCCCCGAGTTGCTGGCCAACGGAATCACCGGGGTCCGGGAGATGTTCAGCTCGTTTGCGTGGGTGGATTCCTCCCGGAACCGCATCGCGCGGGGCGAAATTGCCGGACCCCGCATGGTGGCCTCGGGCCACATCCTCGACGGCTCCCCGCCCATCTGGCCGGGCTCGACCGCGGTGACCGATGCCGCCACGGCGCGGCGTGCGGTGGATTCGCTCCAGGACGGGGGCGCCGACTTCATCAAGGTGTACAGCCGGCTCACCCCGGCGGAGTATTTCGCGGTCTCCGAGGAAGCGAAGCGATTGGGGATTCCCTTCGCGGGTCACGTGCCCCAGCTGGTGTCCGCGGCCTCGGCGTCCGACGCCGGGCAACGGAGCGTCGAGCACCTGACGAACGTGGTGCTGGGCTGCTCGAGCCGGGAGGACGAATTCCTGGCGCAGCTCGCCACGGCGGTGGCCTCACCCCGGGGGTGGGACTCGGCCGGTGCGGTGAGCCGGGCGCAGCTGGAGCCGGCGCTCGCGAGCTTCGATCCGGGGCGCTGCAGGCTCCTCGCCAAGCGGTTCATCGCCAACGGGACCTGGATGGTGCCCACGATCGCGGTGCTCCACGGTGTGGCATTCCTCGACGACACCACGCTGGCGCGGGACCCGAGGCTCCGCTCCGTGCCGTCCTGGTTCCGTTCGGGATGGAACCCCGCCTCCGATTTTCGATTCCGGATGCTCACGGCCCGGGACTGGGCCATCCGAAAACAGGCCTACGCGCGACAGCTCGAGATCGTATCGTTGCTGCACCAGGAGCGCGTGGCATTCCTGGCGGGGACCGATCTGAGCAATCCGTATGTGCTGCCGGGGTATTCGCTGCACGACGAGCTGGAGGCCTTCGTGGCCCGGGGCTTCACGCCCCTGGAGGCGCTGCAGACTGCCACACTGCTGCCCGCGCGCTATCTCAACGCCACCGATTCGCTCGGGACCGTGGCGGTGGGCAAGCTGGCCGATCTGGTGCTGCTCGACGGGAATCCACTACTCGATATCAAGAACACGACCCGGATTCGCGCCGTGGTCGCCAACGGAAGGCTCTACGAGCGGGCCGATCTCGACCGGCTCCTGGCGGACGCCGAAGCTCTGGGAGGCCGGCCGCCCGGGCAGTAGCTCAGGCCGCCGCGAGGTCCGACAGCCGGCGGGAGACCTCCGCCAGCTCGAGCCGGGCTTCGACGTGCGCAAAGAGCCCGTGGGCGACGGTCAGGAGGGTCATCGCTTCCATCTTGAAGCCCGACTGCTCGTTGAGGCGCGCCAATTCCCGGAGCGCCTCGGCCTCCCCCAGCATCCAACGGGTTTCCTCCGCCAGCTGGACCGCGCGACGGAACTGGTGGGCGGCTTCCCGCTGCCGACCCGTTTCCCGATAGACCATCCCGAGCACCCGGTGGGCTCCCGAGCGGTCCATCGGCAAGTCGAGGAGCTCGAATATCTCGAGCGCGCGCAGCACACTGGTCTTCGCGGCGGCGAACCGGGCCTGCCCGTGGGCAAGCTCGGCCTGGCCGAGGTGACAAAGGCCTTCCAGGTGGAGGTCGCCAAGGCTCTTGGCCAGCTGCGCGCTCTTGGCCAGGCGGGTGACGGCCAGGTCCGTCTCGCCGCGGGCCTGGGCGATCAGACCCATGTTGTGCCAGACAATGGCGCAGTCACGGAAGTTGCCGGTCGACTCGAAGGCCCGGAGCGAGCGTCCGTAGTGCGCCAGGGCGGTTTCGACGTCCCCCTGCACGCTGGCGATGGCGCCGAGGTTCTGCTCGGCGCGGCCCCGCAGGTCATCGTTCTTCCCGGCGAGCGTCAACGCCCGCTCGAGGTGCCGTCGCGCCGCCGTCATCTCCCCCGACTCGAAGTCGAATCCGCCCAGGGCATTCAGGGCTTCGCCGGCCTGGATCCGGTCACCCGAGTCATCGGCCAATGAATAGCTGCGCCGGCAGAGCTCGCCGGCCAGCTCCCGGTTGTTCCGGCGGTGATGGAGCACACCGAGCCGCCGCAGCGCCTCGATCAGGATGGACTTTTCTCCGGATCTTTCCGCCAGTTCGATCGCCTCGCCGTATTCGGCAAGCGCGTGGTCCAGCCGTCCGGCCTGATCGTGGGCCCGGGCGGACCGGAGCACCTCACCGGCGCGCCGGCCAGGATGCTCCGCCGGTCGGTTCGCGAATGAGCGTATCGTCATCGCTCTAGTAGGCTACGGCGTACCGCGAAAAGTGGCCGATCAGCCCAACCACGGTCTTCCTGAGCTTCCGGTCTTCCGACGGAACCAGCTCGAGCAGGCGGAGGAGGTCATCGCTGGTGTAGACCACTTTCATGGTCGCGAAGTCGAGCTTCCTGCAATTCTCGTAGCTCAGCTGGAGGACGGCCGGCGCCAGGAAGCGAAGCCCTTCGGGAAAGAACTGAATCGAGTTGACCGAATCCGCGAAGATCCTGCCGGTGATCCTGGTTCGCTGGAGCAACGCGCCCGGGGGCACGAGGAGGGTGTGGGGTCCGATTCGGAGCACGCCGCCCCACGGTCCGATGTCCGCGCTCTCGGTCTCGAGGCTCAGCGGCTTGCAGGACGACGGTTTCGTGTCGCCCCAGTCGCCACCGTCGTGACCATCGCTTCCGGAGAGATTCGCGGAGAACTCGGAGTACGCGGGCTGTCCAGCCGGCTCGAACGGTGAAGTTTCGTTTCCGTTGCAGGCAGCGGTGCCCAGCGTGGCACCAAGGAGGGCGACGAGAACTACGCGGTTCGACAGCATGGGGCCTCAGAGGGGTACCAATGGATCAGCGTTCTGAGGCCTTCATCGAGGCAACCAGCATGCCCCACAAATGAAAATCGAACTACTATCGTACAGTCACTCTCATAATGACACCATAAACGCTTATTCAATAACTTGTTATGGGCCAATGCAGTCACTGGCAGTGCCGAAAACCTGGTCGACTTTGGGTCGGAATGATGGGCCGGATGCCGGCTCGAGTCGGGGAGCCAAAGCCTCGCTGTGGAGCCAGTCCTACGAGTTCCCCATCAAGCGATCCGGGGGGACAGGGCGCGTCGGGCCAGCCACGCGACCAACGCGGCGATTGCCGCCGACACTATTCCGGCCAGGAGGCCGCTGTACGCCGGAGCTCCACCCCATACCACCGGGGCCCGGCGATGCCGTAGCCGATCTCGGTCAGGGAGGCGAGCTGCCGGCCCCCGCTCCGGGCGCCGGCCCACTCGCGCCAGCCATTGAGGAGCCCTAACCCGCCACTCAGGAGGAGCAGCAGAAAGGCCGCGATGAACCAGGCCGAGCCCCGCCTCACTGGATCCGGATTCCGATTCGGTGGGTGGCGGGGGACCCGCGGGATGGCTGGAAGGCGTAGTCCAGCCAGAAGCGATCCAGCCCGAACGATCCCCCCAGGG
>JBGPLG010000068.1:0-23337 GCA_041486305.1 Gemmatimonadota bacterium | reverse complement strand
TATTTATATCTAGGTGCGTCGGAACAGGTCCGCCGACCACTCGACCCACCGGGAGAACCCATGGCACTCAATCCTCTGGACGTGCTCCGCACCGTGCCGCTCTTCGGGCAGGTCCCCGAATCGGATCTCGTCGCACTGGCGCAGCTGGTGCGAGAACGGCGGCAGCCTCGGGGGAGCATGATCCTGTCTCAGGGAGACCGGGGCGATACCCTGTTCCTGATCCGAAGCGGCCAGGTCAAGGTCAGCGTCGTGGCGGAAGACGGCCGCGAAGTGATCCTCTCGGTGCTCGGTCCGGGAAGCTTCTTCGGGGAGCTGGCCCTCCTCGACGACGAGCCGCGCTCGGCGCACGTGATCGCGATGGAAGGCACCGTCCTGCTGCAGCTCCACCGCGAGGACTTCCGGAACCGCCTCACGCTTTCCCCCGGGCTCTCCGTTTCCCTGCTCCGGGAGCTCTCCCAGCGGCTCCGCCGCGCCGACGATACCATTGCCAGCCTCATGCTGCTGGACGTGAACGGCCGGGTCGCCAATCTGCTGCTCGAGCTGGCCCAGGAAGAAGGCGGTGAAACCGGCACCCGGATCACCCGGAGGCTGACCCACGCGTCCCTGGGCCAAATGGTCGGAGCAAGCCGTGAGACCGTTTCCCGAACCATGCGGAACCTCGTGCTTCGGAGTGTCATTTCGGTCACCCGACGGGAAACGGTCCTTCTGGACGCCCACGCCCTCCGGCTGGCAGCCCAGCGGGCGGTATGAAGAACAACTGTCCAGGATCCCGGACTGGAGACCCCGAACGGGGACGGTGACCGGGATCACGGCGCTCCGACGCCGAACCTGCCATGTTCCAAGTAGCGTGCGGGCAACAGGTTTGCCTGCAAATGGACCCCGCCGGCGTGGCAGGGTCTGATGGTAGGCTTCTTGCAAAATGGGATGGGCTGTTGGTCAGGCCTTCCAAGGAGGATCTGATGGTGAGACGGATGCTCGGCGCCGCGATGGTTGCGATGCTCGCGGCGGTCGCCACGGGGTCGGCCCGTGCCCAGGACACCCGTCCCGGCATTGCCGTCCTGTCGTTCGAAAACGGCGGCAGCTATGGCAAGGACAAGGAAGATTTCGATGCGCTACGGAAGGGCATCGCCGCGATGCTGATCAGTGAGCTGGCGCAGAACAAGAACGTCCGCCTGGTGGATCGGGGCGAGATCCAGCGGCTGCTCGACGAGCAGGGACTGGCCGTGGCGGAGCGGGTAGACCGCGAGACCGCCGCGAAGATCGGCAAACTGGTGGGCGCGCGGTACATGATTGCCGGCTCGTTCATCGACCTGTATGGAGACTTCCGGGTCGATGCGCGGATCATCAACGTCGAGACCGGCGAGATCCTCAAGGTGGTGCGCAGCGATCCCAAGCTGCACGACCGCCGGGACATGTCGCGGATGATTCAATCGGTGGCCGAGCGGATCATGGTGGACGCGAACCTGCCTCCGCTTCCAGCCGGCACGGCGCAGCGGCCCCCCGTGCCGACCGAGGCGCTGGCGCTGTTCAGCCGGGCCCTGCTGTATCAGGATCGGGGCGACAAGGCCAAGGCGGTGGAGTACTACCAGAAGGCGCTGGACGTATTCCCGGCGTACAGCGAGGCCAGCGAAGGACTCAAGAAGGCGAAGGGGAGCTGACCCGCAGCTCGGCGGCGCGCTGGAGGCTGCTGGAGGCCTCGGCGCGCCGGCCTAGCCGTTCATAGATTTCCGCTCGCCGCTGCTCCGCCCGGGCCAGGTAGGGTAGATCATCCAGGGCAAACTCCCCAAAGCCTCCGTACCACCGCAGCGCCTCTTCCAGCCTCCCCAGGGCCAGCAGCATCTCCGCCCGCAGAAAGCGTTCGGCCTGCTGCCCGAAGTAGGGGTTGACGACGGCGAGGCCGAACCAGACGTCGCGCCGGGCTGAGTCGAGCTGCTGAAGCGCCTCACCGAAACGACCGGCCCGGGCGGCGAGGAACGCGTCCAGCGAGTGCACTGCGGCGGTATCGGCGTCGCGCACCAGGGTGGCCCGCGCGGCCAGCGCCCCGGATGAATCGTGCAGGGCAAGCGACAAGCGGCCGATAGCGGAAACCAGCCGGACCCGCTCCTCCTGGCTTCCACCAACACTGGAGTCGATTCCGGCGAGCGCGATCCGGGCACTCGCCAGCAGCCGCGACACCTCCGCGGCCGGCGGCGAGAAGACCTCGTTGACCACCAGGCCATCCAGCGTGAGCACCGCCGGCTCCACCCCTCCGTCTCCGTCGCCACTCCAATGGCCCTGCGCCAGCCGCAGCAGCGACTGACCTCGGAAGCCCATGGACCGGACCGGCCGCTCCCTCCGAGTGATGAGCCCGAATCCTTCCGCGGCGCCGTCGAAATCGTGGAGATTGACCGCCAGGCGCCAGGCCAGCGACCAGAGCTGGCCCGGTGCGGCGGACCGGATGACGGAATCGGGGCCGAGCGGCCTCTGGTCGATCCGGAGCGAGAGTCCTCGCACCTCGACATCGGTGCGGCCCGAGGCGGCCAGCGACGCGAGGTCCGTTCGCAGCTCGGCGCGTTGATCCGGTGCGCCCTCCAGTAAGGCGAGGTGCCAGCGCGCGCCGCGATGGCCCGGATCGATCCGGAGGACTTCCAGGAGAATTCCCCGGGCCTCTTCGATCGGGCGCCCCATCAGCGGGCCGTAATGGAAGATCGTTTCCGCCAGCTGGAATCCGGCTTCGACGTCATCGGGATAGCGGGTCCAGAGGGCGCGGTACCTCCGCTCCGCTTCGACCGGGTTCCCCCGGCGCCACGCCGAATAGGCCAGCACCAGCTCCCGGTCCCGGGAAGCCAGGTGCTCGGCGTAGCGCACGGCCTGAGCGTCGTGCTCGGCAGTCGAGGTGCCGGGCAGATCGGCCCAGAGGGTCGCGAGCGAGCAGCGATAATGGGCCAGCGCGAACTCCGGATCGATCCGGGTCGCACGGTCGAAAGCACCCGCGGCCGCCGCGAAGGCGCCTTCCCGGAAGAAGCGCTCACCTCGGAGGTATGCCTTGAGGGCCGGGAGGGAGCCCGTGGTGGCGGCGGCGACGCGCACCAGGCGCTCGGTCGGGCGCGCCTCCCCGATAAGCAGGCGGACCGAGAGGCTGTCCACCAGGGCCGGCAGATCGGCGGCGGGACCCTCCACCGCGACTTCGGTCGGGTCCGCAGTAGTGCCGGCGGTCGAGTGCATGACCGCCGTCAGGCGAAGCCGTTCGCCCTTCGCGGTCGCCGTGCCGGTCACGAACTCCTGGGCACCCAGGTCGTGCGCGATGACCCGCAGGTGATTGAGGTCTCCCGACGATCCGTCGGCACCAACCGCGCCGATGACCGTCGCCGGGCTCACGGTCACCAGCCGGCCACCGCCGTCGAGGTCGGTGCTGAGGAGCCGGGTCATCCCGTCGCCCAGGTATCGGTATTCCGAGTCTCCCACCGTCACGAATGGAAAGACGGCCAGGTGGATCACGCCGTCGGTGTCGGTGTGCTGTGCGTTCCTGCCTCCCAGCGTCCGGGCCAGGACCAGCGTCACCACCGCGGCGATGCCGACCAGCCACTGGAGCCTCCGGCGGCGCCGGAGTGATCCGGCGGCGCGCGAACGCGTTGCTGCGGGAGGTCCGGATCCGTTGGAAACGCGCGCGGGAATGGGCAAATCCGCCGGCGGCACTTCGGGACGGCTGCGCAGCTCCGCGACCAGCGCCGCGACCGCCGGGTCCGGTTCAAGGTCCAGATCCCGGCGCACCCGATCGCCGTAGCGCCGAACCTGCTCCATCCCGGCGGCGCGATGGCCCCGGGCGTCGAGCGCGCGCGCCAGCCGAATCACGTCACCGGCTTCATAGGGGCGGGCCTCGGTGAGCCGGTACCAGGCCTCGATGGCCCGATCGGTTTCACCGAGGGCAGCGAGCCGCTCGGCTTCGTGCTCCAGCGCCTCGGCGTAAGCCGAGAGAAAATGTTCCCGGCGCTCATCAATGAGCTGCTCCAGCTCGGCTGATCCTTCGAGGTCGATGCCGGCGAGCAGGTCGCCGGTGTATAGGGCATTCGCGTCGCCCCAGCGGCCGGCGCGCATGGCGGCGTCGAAGCGGAGGGTGTCGATGTCGAGTGAGTCGAGCTTCAGGGTGAGCGAGTCGCCCATGGCCTCGAGGGCGGCCTCACCCAGGACGCCGCGGAGGTCGTAGACCACGGAGGAGAGCAGGCGGCGGGCGGCATCCTCGGTCCGACCGGGCCAGAGCAGCGGAATGATCTGGTCCCGGCGCAGGGTGCGGTCCCGGGTGAGGGCCAGGAGGGCCAGAACAGCCAGGCGGCGGGGCTGCCCAGCGCGCCCCAGCGGCCCGGTCGTTGGGGCGTCCAAGCGCAGTCCCCCGAACAGCTTGAGCTCCATGACCGGGATGGATGCGGGAGGGGCAGAGGATGGAGAGAGCATGGTGATATCCGGTTCCTAAGTTAGCGCGCCCGCACCGCGCCACCAGAGTGCCGGGATATATGGGTGGCCAGGACCAGCAGCGGGGACGCCGATGTCTCGACCGCGCCTCCATTCGAGCGCTCTAGCACCGCCTTAGACCTCGTGAGGAGCAAACGATGTCGCTCCAGCGCAAGATCATGCTCGCATCCGCGGTGGCACTACTGTACTCCTGTGGCGGCGGCGGCGGGACCGTTCCCCCCCGCCGCCACCACCGCCCGAACCGGGACCTCCCGCCACCCTGTCGATTCAAGGCGGAGACAACCAAACCGCGAAGGCCGGCGAGGCCGTATCGGCCCGGCCCTCGGTGAAGGTGGTCGACGCGAGCAACCGGGCAGTTCCCAATCTGCTCGTCACCTTCAGCGTGGCGAGCGGGGGAGGTGTGATCACCGATCCCACGCCGACGACCGACGCCAACAGTGTCGCGACGGTGGGGCGCTGGACCCTGGGGGTTCGCGATGGGCCCGAATACTCTCCAGGCCACAATCGCCGTTACCAACTCCGTTCGGACATGTGGACTATGCAGGCAGCGGAACCAGGAAGCCGTAAACGTGGAGAACGCCATCAGAGGGCCAGCGGTGACCTGATCCGAGCAGCGGTTACGTCGCCCGGCTCGGAGCGGCCCCGAGCAACCCGAGCGCCACGCCGGCATGCACCGGCAGCGCGAGGGCAATGAGTTCGATATTGGACTGGTAGAACCCTGGGAGCGCCTTGAGCACCATCCCCAGTGCCGCCAGCACGGCCACCGCAAACGCCAGGCGGCGCGCGGGGGTCAATGCCCAGGACTTCCCGCGTACCGCGGACGGCAGCACCACCGCCAGCGCCAGCGCCAGCAGGTTGAACAGCAGCAGGTTCTCGTTGTCGTGCGCCACCATGTGGCTGCTGAAAGCCCAGAGCCAGGTCAGCACCGCGCCGAGAATGCCCGCCAGCAGGGCCCACAACGTGGCCAGGGCGAGGAACAGCCAGCGGCGGCCGCCGAGGCCAGTCCGATCAGGATTGCCCGTGTCGGGGCGACCCAGCCACGCCAGCAACCCGCCGAACAACAGCCCGGCCAGCAGATACCGAACGGTCCAGTTGGACGGCCGCACCGGCACCGGATAGCGCCCCCCCTCGCTCAGCACCCGCTCCCGCCGCACCACCGGATGTGCCAGCCCGTCGGCACCCGTCACCCGGACACTGTCGAGGTGTTCCCGCAGCCGGATCGGAAGGAACATCTGCTCCCAGCGAGACATCTCGTGATCAACCGGTTGCCCCAATCCGGTCATGAGCCCCGAATAGAGCACCACGTTGTGCTGGTCGAGCCGCCGGGTTTCGTCCCGCCAGGTGAATCCGGAGGGTGCCGCGCCATAGCGCGCGATGGCCCCGCCCAGGGCCTTGTCGATCGCATCCCGAATCCGGGTCGAGCAGTTGTCCCGGTAGTAGTCGTAGGGGTAACCGGAATTCTCGGGCCGGATGTTCCACCGCAGAAAATCCCGCAGGCCCACCCGCTGGGCCGGCGTGAGCTCCAGCTCCTGAACCCAGATCTTCCTTCCCTCCGAGGCGTAGAAGCCGAGCACCCCGTTGACGTCTGGGGTGTCGCCCATGGAGTACCACATCTTCCCCTGGGCAAAGCGGAGGAAGAAATGAGCCTGCTCGAAGCTGAAGCGGCCATAGTCGTACAGGTGATCGGAGCCCTGGGCCGCGTCGTGGATCCAGATGGCGTTATGGCCGAACCGCTCCCAGATCAGCCCGCCGGTCTCGATGGTGACCAGGGTGACGGTGAGGTCGGACCCCGGCTCGGCCGGCGCCTGCGCCGTGAGCGGCGAGAGATGAGAGGTGAGCGGGAGCAGAAGCAACCCCGCAAACAGCGCAGGTCTCATAGCGCCACATCTTCGCCGGCGGCGGCCGACTGGTAGATCGCCTCCAGCACCCGGAGCATCGTGATATGCTCGGTGAGGTCGGGCGCCTCGGCCTCGCCCGACACCGCGGCCAGGAAGTGGGCCCACTGGGCCCGGAACGAGGCGGTGAAGGCGTTCTCGCGCGAGAGGCTCCCAGTGGGCGACACGTCGTGGGGCATCCCGTTGAGCTCCTTCCAGACGTGCAGCGGGTTGATGCCCGCCGTGCCCTTGGATCCCCGCAGGCCCACGCCGAACCGCTCCCCTTCCCCGATATGCCGCCAGGTCACGTCGACGAAAATCGACGCACCATTCTCGCAGACGACATACGCACTGCCGGACTGCTCCACCCCGCGCTCACCGCGGGGCTTGGTCAGCGCGGCGCTGACCCGGACCGGAATCGGATTCCCGGTGAGCCAGAAACAGAGATCGAGCACGGTGAGGCCGAGGTCCAGCATCGCGCCGCCGCCCGCCTCGTCCTTGCGCTGGCGCCAGCCGAGGGCCGCCCGCGCGAACCGGGCCACGTGCCAGCTGGACCGCACGCTGTCGATCTCGCCCAGCTCGCCGCTCTGCACGAAGCTGCGCACCGCCTGCGCATCGGGCCGGTAGCGGTGGGTCATTCCCGCCATGACCACCTTGCCGCGCTTCTCGGCGGCCTTCGCGATCCGCTGCGCTCCCGCGGAGCTGAGCGCCAGCGGCTTCTCCACCAGGACGTGCGCGTTGGCGGTCAGGGCCGCCTGGATATGGTCTTCGTGGAGATGATTGGGCGTCGCGATGAGCAGGGCGTCAATTTCCTCGTGGCCCAGGAGGTCCTCGATGTCGTCGAACACATCGCGGATCTTGAACCGTTCGGCCAGCGCGCGCGCCTTGGGGACGTCGACGTCGCAGATCGCCGTCAGCTCCACGTTCTTGAGCTTCTTGAGCACCGGCAGGTGCGCCACCTGCACGACGGCGCCGGCGCCGATCAGGCCGATGCGGATGGGATCGCTCATGGGCTGGTTCCTGCTCAGTAGGTGCGGGTGATCTCGGTACCCGGAAAATAAGCCTGGAGAATGTCCGGGGCGGCAAAACCGGCCCGGGCCCGGCCCAGGGCTCCCCACTGGCACATCCCCACGCCGTGGCCCGCCCCGGCCCCCTCCGCCACCAGCTGCACGATGCGCCCGCCCTCCCGGCTCACCTGCAGATTGAACGTGGCGCTCCGAAGCACGCTGCCGTCGCCCGATCGCAACACGAGTCGGGCGACTGGGCCGGAAACCGTGTAGCCGCCTCCCTCCCCTGCTATCTCGAGGTGCGCGACCCGTCCGGTCGGCGTCAGATCGACCACCCGGATGTCCCGCACCGATTCGGCCAGCTCGGCCGGCGCCCCGGCGGCGGGAAGGGTCTCCCGCAGCGTCCGGGCCAGCGCCTCCCCGGTCCAGCGCTCCTGCCAGCGAAACCGCGGGGAGATGGCGCACCAGGCCCGGCCCCCCTCATCCTGGTCCCGGATCGATCGCAGATAGGGCCGGTCCGCCCCCGCATACACCTCGGTGCCGTCGGCGGTGCGGCCGCCGCAGGTGGAATGGAAGAACGCGTCGATGAGCCGGCCGCCGAACGTCAGCACCTGGCCGGCGGTCTCCTGGACCGCCTGGTCCGAAACCGGCGCCTCGAATCCGATGCCCGCATAGGCCTGGTCGGCGACGGTCGAGAGCAGGTCGTAGCCGCGGATCCGCCACTGCCCGGCCCGGCGCATGGCCACTGTGCGGGAGACGATCGCCTGGGCCCGGAGCGCCGCCAGGTCCTGCTCGGTGCGCCTGCCCATCTCGGCGCCCACGACGCCGCGGAGGTATTCCTCCAACCCCACGACGTTCACCGCCATCACGCCGGCGGGGACCGAGGAGAGGATCACCGTGCCGCGGTAGTCCCGCCCGCTGAGGCGAACCGGACTGCCGGAATCGGCCGGTTCCACGATGAGCGTGCCGGACGACACCAGGTCCTCGGTGCTGAAGCGCACCCGCAGCCCTTCTCGCGAGGCCGCGATCACCGCCGGCACCCCGGCCGGAATCGCGATCAGGCCGCCGCCGTCGGCGCCGCGCAGCATCAGGGCCCCGCCGCCGCCCACGGTGACCGAAAGGCTGCCCGGCACGACGGCAACCCGGATGTCCGGCGCCGCGCCCAGTGGAGAGGCGCCCGGGCCCAGCTCCGGGCGCGCGCAAGCCGCGGCGAGGAGGATCGCCGCGAGCCCACCCCGGCCCCGCCGGTCAGCCACGGAAGTTGCCGAACTTGAGCTCGAGCTCGAAATCCTGTGACCGGAGGAAGGCGATGACCGATTGAAGCTCATCCTTGGAGGGGCTGGTGATCCGGAGCTCGTCCCCCTGGATCGAGGCCTGGACCTTCTTGAATCCATGCTCCTTGATGGCCTTCTGGATCTTCTTGGCGATATCCTGGGGGATCCCCTGGGTCAGCGTGATCTCGCAACGCACCGAGGTGCCGGCGCCGGGGATCATCTCCCCGGTGTTCAGGTTCTTGAGCGGCACGCCGCGCTTGGCGCACTTGGCCTCCACCACCTCCAGCACCTGCTTCATGCGGAACTCGTCGTCCGCGTGCAGTTTGATGACCGTCTTGGTCCGGTCGAACTCCATGGTGACGTGGGTGCCCTTGAAGTCGTAGCGCTGGGAAATCTCTTTCGCGGCCTGGTTGACCGCGTTGTCGACTTCCTGGAGATCTGCGCCGGTGGAGACGTCGAACGAAGCGGAGCCCGCCATGCTAGGAGAGGAAGGATTCGAGGGCTTTGGAGCGGCTCACGTGCCGAAGCCTGGAGAGCGCCTTTTCCTTGATCTGGCGCACCCGCTCCCGGGTAATGCCGAGTTGCGCGCCGATTTCTTCCAGGGTCATCGGCTCGGGACTGTCCAGCCCGAAGTAGAGCCGGAGAATCTTGGCCTCCCGCTCCTTGAGCCCCTTGAGCACCTCCTCGATGCACTGGTTCAGCGCGTGCTCGAAAGTCTCGGCGTCGGGACCGGGGTTCTGATTGTCGGGCAGGTAGTCCAGCAGCCGGTTGTCTTCTCCCGGCGTGAGCGGCGCGTCGAGCGAGAGGTGGTTCTGGGAAATCGAGAGGGTCTTCTGTACTTCCTCCATGTCGATGTCCATCCCCTCGGCGATCTCCGCCGGGGTCGGCTCGCGGCCCAGCTCCTGGAGCAGGGCCGATGAGCGCCGGGTGATCCGGTGCAGGGTGCCGGCGCGGTTGAGCGGCACCCGGACGATGCGGCTCTGCTCCGCCAGCGCCTGGAGAATCGCCTGCCGGATCCACCACACCGCATAGGAGATGAACTTGATCCCCTTGGTCTCGTCGAACTTGTGGGCCGCGCGGATGAGGCCGAGGTTGCCCTCGTTGATCAGATCGGAGAGGGAGACGCCCTGGTTCTGGTATTTCTTGGCCACCGACACCACGAAGCGCAGGTTGCTGCGCACCAGCTTGTCCAGCGCCTCCTCGTCTCCCAGCCGGATCCGCTGCGCCAGGGTCACTTCCTCCTCCTGCGCGATCAGCGGGTAGCGGCTGATCTCACGGAGATACTGATCGAGCGAGCCTTCGTCCGAGGACGTGGGGCCGCTCTTCGAGGAAGATCCGACTTGCAGCGGTTTCATCGCGAGAGTGGAGCCTCGTTCGGGCAGGGGTCAGGAATCAGGATGACCCTGACCCCTAACGAATAACCCCGATTACCACGGAGTCAATCGTAGTTGTCGATCTGGGCCCGCTGGAGCGTCCCGGAGTAGTCCACGTAACAGACCTTGGTCTCGGAATAGAAGTGGTACACCTCCCACCCGCCCTCCCGGTGACCATTGCCAGTCTGCTTCACACCTCCGAATGGGAGATGCGCTTCGGCCCCGATGGTCGGGGCATTCACATAGGTGATCCCGGTGTCCAGCTCGCGCATGGCCCGATAGGCCAGGTTGACGTCCCGGGTATAGAGCGAGCTGGAGAGCCCATACCGGACCCCGTTGTTGATGCGGACCGCCTCGTCGAAGCTGCCGAACTTGAGCACCGTCAGCACCGGGCCGAAGATCTCCTCCTGTGCCAGCCGGCTCCTCAGCCGGGCGCCGGCAAAGATCGTGGGCGGGTAGAACCATCCGTTCCTGAGCCGGGGACTCCGGGGCCGGCGCCCGCCGGTCACCAGCTCGAGTCCTTCCTGTTTCCCGATGGCGACGTAGCGCTCCACCTTGTCCCGCGCGGCCTCGTGAATCAGCGGTCCCACCTCGCTGCGGTCCTTGCGCCCGTCTCCCAGGACCAGCTTCTCGGCCGCTTCGGCGAGCCGCCGGAGGAACCGGTCATGGATCTTCCGGTGCAGCAACAGGCGGCTGGTGGCGGTGCAGCGCTGCCCGGTGGTTCCGAACGCGCCCCACAGCACTCCATCCAGCGCCAGCTCGAGATCCGCGTCGTCCATGACGATCATGGCGTTCTTGCCGCCCATTTCGAGCGAAAGCCGCTTGTGCAGCCGGCCGCAGGTCTCTCCGATCACGGCGCCGGTCGTGGTGGACCCGGTAAAGGAGACGAGCGCCACGTCGGGATGCTCCACCAGCGGCTGCCCCGCCGTCTTGCCCCGCCCATGCACCAGCTGGATGACCTCGGGCGGCAGCCCCGCCTCGAGCAGGAGCTCGACCAGCAGGTGCACCGTATGAGGAACATCCTCCGACGGCTTGATGACCACCGAATTCCCGCATACCAGGGCCGGAAACATCTTCCAGGTCGGGATCGCGAGGGGAAAATTGAACGGGGTGATGAGGCCCGCCACGCCGACCGGGCGCCGGTAGCTCATCGCCCACTTGGCCCGAAGCTCGCTGGGCACGGTATGGCCAAAGAGCCGGCGACCCTCCGAGGCGGCGTAGTACGCGGTGTCGATGCCTTCCTGCACGTCGCCCCGGGTTTCCGCCAGCACCTTGCCCATTTCCCGGGTCATTTCCCGGGCGATCAGCTCCTTGTCGCGGGTGAGCAGATCGCCCACCCGCTTCAGGACATCACCCCGCGCCGGCGCCGGCACCTGGGACCACCTCCGGAAACCGAGGACCGCGGAAGCAACGGCGGCCTCGACGTCTTCGGCGCCGGAATCAGGAAACCGTCCGATCAGATCACGGGTGTTGGCGGGGTTGCGGTTCTCGACGTAGGCGCGGGTGCTGGGAGCGACCCAGCGCCCCGCGATGAAATTCCTGAATGTCTTCGGCATGTGACTCGGCTAGAAACGGGGAGCGGAACGCGCGACGCGGGAAACGGCCAGCCTCACTTGCACACCCACACGCCCGGGTGGCGAGCGTAGTTGGAGCGGTCCAGAACCGTCTGGGCGAGGAGCCCGGCACCCCAGATCGTCACCAGCAGGGAGATGATGTGCGCGAGTCCCATCCGGCGGTGCCACGACGTCACCGCGCCCCACAGGCCCGCCAGGACCACTCCGCCGGCGGCGGCGAGGTACGCATAAAGCAGCATCCCACAGGCGTGGGCGTAGGGCCATTGGGTGACACCGACCGCGACCGCCACACCCAGGGCGACCCGGATCCACGCGGTGAGGACGCTGCGCCTGTTCCGCACCGGCGCCGGCAGCGCGGCGCGGGGCGCCGGCGAGGCCGAGCCCGCCCCGGCGGGCACCGGCTTGCCGGGAGCACCCACCGGTTGCTTGGCGATGATCTTGTCGATCTCCGCCATTTCCTTGTCCCAGTCGCGATTCGGACCGGTCACGTATCCTCGCGGGTGAGCTTGTACCGTTCGATCTTCTTATACAGGTTCGAGCGGGGCATGTCCAGCGCCCGCGCCGTCTCGGCCACGTTCCAGTTGCGTTCCCGCAACTTGACCAGCAGAAAAGCCCGCTCGGCGTCCTGTCGAAAGTCCTCGAACGACCCGGTGCGGCCGGTTTCCGGCGCGAGATCGGGGGATCCGAGCCCCTCCGGTGAGGGCAGCAGTCGTTCGACATCTCCGGCGGTGATCTGCTTGCCGACGGCCAGGATGAGCAGCCGCTCCACCGCATTCCTGAGCTCCCGAACATTGCCGGGCCAGGAACGGCGCTGCAGCGCGCGAATCGCCTCCGGAGTGACCGGGCGGGCGGCCACCCCGGTGCCGACGCTCAAGGTAGACACGAAATGCTCGACCAGGGCAGGCACATCTTCGAGCCGCTCCCGAAGCGGAGGCACCGCGATCGGCACGACGTTCAGCCGGTAGAACAGGTCCTCGCGGAACCGGCCGTCCTCGATCTCTTCCTCGAGGTTCTTGTTGGTGGCCGCGAGGACCCGGACGTCGACCTGCACCGATCGGGCCGCGCCGATCCGGTTGACGATCCCTTCCTGCAGCACCCGGAGCACCTTGGACTGCGCCGAGAGCGACATGTCCCCGATCTCGTCAAGGAAGAGGGTGCCCCCGTCGGCCAGCTCGAACTTGCCGGCGCGGTCGGCGAAGGCCCCGGTGAAGCTGCCCTTCATGTGGCCGAACAGCTCGCTCTCAATCAGCTCGGAGGGAATCGCGGCACAATTCACCTCGATGAAGGCACGCTCCCGCCGGGGCGAGGCCTCGTGCAGTGCCCGCGCGACCAGCTCCTTGCCGCTCCCGTTCGCTCCGGTGATCAGCACCCGGGCGTGGGTCGGCCCGACCCGGTCGATCAGCGCGCGGACTTCCTCGAGCGCGGGACTGGTGCCGACCATCGGATAGCGGGTGTCGAGAGCCCGCTTGAGCTCGCGATTCTCCCCGCTGAGTGCCGACTGGGACAGGGCGTTGCGCAGGGTTACCAGCAGGCGGTCGGTATCCAGCGGCTTCTCGAGGAAATCGAAGGCCCCCCGTTGGGTGGCCTGCACCGCGGTGGCGATGGTGCCGTGGCCCGAGATCATCACCACCGGGGCGGGGGGGTCCAGGTCGCAGAGCCGGCTCAGCGTCTCCAGCCCGTCGAGCCCCGCCATCTTCACGTCCAGCAGCACCACGTGGGGGCGGAACTCCGAGAAGAGATTGATTCCCTCGCCTCCCGAAGCCGCGGTTCGGACCTGCCACCCCTCGTATTCCAGCACCTGGCGGAGGGCGTCGCGAATCCCGCCTTCATCGTCGATCACCAGCACCCGGTTCACTGTCCACCCCTCGGCCGAGACCGGCCATACAGAGTCAGCCCTGCGGGTGTCACCCGGAGTCCAGTCACCTCGGCGGGGAGCGCGACCGGAATCGCCGAGCCGGCCATCCGGGGCGCGAAGCGGCGGATCTGCTGGTCCAGGAGCCTCAGCGGCACCGGCACTCCTCGCACCCTCACGCGCTCCACCTCCCATTCGGCCAGGCCGGCCCGGCGAAACACCAGCCGGCCGCCGGCCTCGACGTATTCGTGGTCCCGCACCACGCCGGAGAGCGGCCCCAGGGACACCGGCACCTTGTGGGTGTCCACCCGGGCCCGGATCTCCATGTCGTCATGGTCGAGCCGGATCTCGACCGAATCGACCGCCTGCGGCACGACTCGGGCGCCCAGGTCCGCCGCCAGGGTGGCAAGCTCCTCCGCCGTAAGCACCACTGAGTCGGCGGCGGCCGTGCGCAGCGCGTCGAGCCGCCGGAGCACCATTCGTGCGTCGGTGGGACGGGCGCGACCGCCCGCCACCGGGGCCGGGGCTGGACTCTCGGCGGTCCAGTCGTGAATCCGGCGGCGGATCTCCCGGCGGTTGGACCAGGCGACATAACCCGCGAGCACCAGAAGAGCCAGGCCCAGCAGCCGGAACGGGAGGCCGAGACACCCTCTCACGATTCGAGCACTTGCTCCAGCCGGATGCTGTAGATCGGCCCGTCGGTGGTGAGCCGGCTCTCGAACAGCACGATGCGGTCGGCCGTGAAGGGTTGACCCGCCGGCAGTCCCTCGAGGTGCCGCATGGCCCCGGTCGGCAGCCGGAGACCCTCGCGGACCCGTCCCAGCGTGATGTGGGGGCGAAACGGCCGGCCCTCTGGCGCGAAGCCGATCTGCTCCCCGCCCCGCTCCAGCCGGTCCTGCAGCAGCTCCAGATCGGTCCCCGATTGCAGCTCCAGCCGCAGCACTTTGGGATGCTGGCGCGAAGGAAACGCGCCTCCGCCCTGAGGGACCAGCTGCATCGCGCGCATGCCCTTGGTGGCGAACTGCACCATCTCCTCGATCGGGTCCACCCGGTCCGACGTGACCTCGCCGAAGAATTTGAGGGAAATGTGCAGCCCGTCGTCACGGACCCAGCGAACCGGCCAGTCCAGCGCGCGCATCTCCCGGAGCAGATGGGCGGCCTCCTCGAGGGCCGGCGGCGGCAGCGGCATGGCGACGAAGAGGCGCATCAGGCGGGGGACGGCTCGAGGACCAGCAGGCTGCCGCGCCGATAGCCGCGTGGATCCCGCTCGACCGACCCGAACCCCAGCCTGGAAAAGCCGGCCACGACCTCCTGCCAGCAGTCGGCGAGCCGGGGAAACTGATCGGGCCCCACCTCGATGCTCGCCCGGTCTCCCAGGTGGCGGACCCGGAGGTCTCCGGAAAAACCAAGGCCGCGCAGGAGTGCCTCGCCCTGCTCGACCTGTCGCAGGCGGTCCCGGGTCACCGGGAGGCCATAGCGGATCCGGCTCGACAGGCACGGCGCCGCGGGAGCGTTCCAGATCGGGATGCCCAGCGCGCGCCCCGCCTCGCGGATCCGCGGCTTCCCGAATCCAAGCTCGGCGAGCGGAGACCGAACCCGCCACTCGGCGCCCGCGGCGAGCCCGGGACGGTGCTCCCCCAGATCGTCGGCGTTGGTGCCGTCGATCAGCGAATCGAATCCCTCGGCGCGAGCCACCGAGGAGAGCCGGGACCACAGCTCCGACTTGCAGAAGTAACAGCGGTCCACCGGGTTGGCGAGGTAGCGGGAATCCTCCAGCTCGCGGGTAGCGAGCTCGCGGAGCGGCACCCCGAAACGGGCCGCAACGTCCAGGGCGGCCCGGTACTGGGCCTCGGGGTACGAAGCGCTCTTGCCGATCACCGCCAGGAAACGCCCGGACCCCAGCGCCCCGGTTGCCGCCACCGCCAGAAGGGCCGAATCCACCCCACCGGAGTACCCGAGGAGGACGCGGCCGAGCTGTCGGAGATGTTCCTGCAGGCGGGCGACATCTTCCATGAGGGGAAAGGTAGCCACGTCGCGGGGCAACGCTAGCCGATTTAGCTTAGGACGATGGCCGCCCCCGCATGGCTTTCCGCCGGACACCGCCTGCAGATTCCCCGCGCCGAAGTGAGCTACCGGGCCACCCGGGCCGGCGGGCCGGGCGGCCAGCACGTCAACACCTCATCCACCCGGGTCGAGCTCTGGTGGAATCCCCGGGAAAGCTCCGCGCCGAGTGACGAGCAGCGGGCCCTGCTGGAGGAGCGGATCGGCCACCGGCTGGACCAGGACGGTTGGCTCCGGCTGGTGGAGGCGGGAAGCCGCAGCCAGCTCCGCAACAAGGAGGCGGTGACCGAACGCTTCCTGGCCCTCATATTCCAGGCCCTCCGTCCGCCCAAGCCGCGCAAGCCGACCACGATTCCCAGGGCCCAGAAGGCCCGCCGGCTCGAGACCAAGCGCAAGCGCGCCGCCGTCAAGCGGCTTCGCGGCAAGGTCCGGGGCGATGAATAGCGGGGTGGGCCATCAGGGCGAGCGGATCCAGATGACCCTGGTGGCGGTGCTGACCGTGGGCGCCTGTTCCATGATCGCCGCCGCCGTGGCGTTCCTGCTGTTCCACCGGCATCAGGTCGGCATCCTCGGGGCGATCGGGGTCGGCCTGCTGGGTCCTGCCCTCGGCGCCCTGCTTGCCAGGCTGATTTCGAGCGGAACCGGAGCCACCAGCAAGGCGCTGGTGACCGTGATGACCGGCGCGGGCAACATCACGCCCGCCCCCAGCTACTCCTACCAGGAGTCTCTGGTCGCCCGCGGCAGGTACGACGAGGCCGAGCAGGCCTACCAGGACCATCTCGCCACGGACCCGAACGACCTCGACGCCCGCCTGGCCCTGGCCGCCCTGGTCCGGGACCATGCCGGGGATGCCGTCCGCGCCGAGCGGCTCTTCCTCGAGGCCCGCGCCCTTCGCCCCACGCCGGCCCAGGAGTATGCGATTGCCAACGCGCTGATCGACCTCTACCGCCGAACCGGGCAGAGCGGGCGGGAGATGGCCGAGCTGGCCCGCTTTGCCGATCGCTACCGCGGCAGTGACGGCGGCAATCGGGCTCGCGAAGCGCTCCGGCGGATCAAGGATGCGACCGGCAAGGAAGGCGATCAGGGATGGCGGTACTTCACCTCGCGGGAGGTCCGGGAGGCACGGGGGTGGGCGGCGGCGGGTGGAGTCGCGGTGCACGAGAACATCTGGAAATCTCGAGGCCGGAGAACCTGCCACCTGCTGGCGCGCGGCGAGCCCGAGCTCCTGGCCGCCGCGCGCTCGGTGGGCTGCGAAGTTTGGTGGATCCAGCGCAGCCGCACGGTGCACTTCGACCTGGTCGAGGTCTACCTCGAACGGGCCCTGGTGCGTTGCGGCGTCCGCGAGTCGCTCACCGCACCGTAAAGGGCAGCACCCACCGTATTTTGTCCCAGTCGAAGCGGATCTCACCTGCGGCGCCCAGCGGCACCACCGTAATCGTGAACCGCTCGACCGGTTGCGCGAGCTGCTCGACCCGGAGATCGAGCCGGACCAGGTCCTTCGTCGGATCGTATTCGGTGCCCCACTGACCGGTCTGGGTGTTGACGATCAGCTTGACGCCGGACGGAGTGGGATAGGTCCAGAGGGTGTACTTGCCGGCGGGAATCACCGCGTCTCCGACCCGCAGATCCGCCGTGGTATTGAGCTGGGTGGCGCTGTTGGCACCGGTGCGCCACACCTGATTCCACGGCACCACCGTGCCGAGGATCTCACGGCCCCGCTTGGTCGGCCGGCCGTAGTCGACCCAGACCACCGGCGCAGCGAGCGCGGCGCGGGCGGTATCGCGCGGCGACATCATCCCCGCCACCTGCCCCGCCTTCTCCCGAGCCACGAACGACGCGCTCACCTGCTCGAGGTCCAGGGTGGCCACCCGGTCAATCAGGAACTTCTGGGTGGTGCGCATGCCGTTGGCACCGAGCACATGCCCCTTCTCGTCGACCCGGAGGTAGAACGGGAACCCGAAGTAGTCGACCGCGACGGAGTCGCGGCCCCGCCTCGCCACGTAGTTGGGGAACGCCTTCGGCTGGCCCGCCACGATGACGTCGATCGCGACGCTGTCCTTCCCGGCCTTGTGGGCCTGGAGCGTCATCTGTTCCATGAGGCCGGTCGAGAGGGACAGAAACGGCACGGCGCCGTCGTGGATCGGGATCCGGGCGGTATCCGGCTTTCCGGTCCCCCGGGTGATGACGACGGTGGCCAGGGTGTCGTGCAGGACCTCGACGATGGTGAGCGTCGGGGACGGTGGCGTCTCGACCGCCGCCGCGCTGGTCACCTCCAGGCGGGAGACCCTTCCCTTCCCGTCGAGGGTGGCAACGTAGTGCACCCGGCGGGTCCGCGGCGCCGTGGTGAAGAGGTCTCCCACCACCTTGGAGCCGGTCCGCAGCGTCCGCTCGAGCGCCACGGTATCCCGCCCCAGGCGGGCCACGTAATTGGACGTCTGGGCCGCGAGGGGAGCGGCCAGACACAAGCAGGCAATGGTGAGACGAACGGGTCGCATGAATGGAACTCCCTGGCGGTGATTGATGAACGAGGCGTCAGTCAATTTACGAGGTTCGCGCTGCGGATGTGTCAGGCCTCGGAGCGGTGGACGACCCCACACCGCTCCGATTCCCCGCGAGGTGGTTGCTACTCGGCCGCCACCTGACGCGGAGTGAGCCGCTGGGTGAGATCGCGCAGCAGCCGCTCAATGGCGGGCCGGGGCAGGTGGAGCCGCACCAGCACCCGGCGAAACGGGTTTCGCGACGAGAGCCGTTCGGTCACGATGACCTCGGTACCGGCGGCGACCGAGATCAGGTCAAAGGTGCGCATCGGTAGGCCCGGGGTACCATCAGGGGCGCCCTGCATCACCAGATGATGCGGCGGTTCGGCCAGGGAGAGTTCCACCACCCGGGTTCCGCTCCGGCCCACCTCCCGCCAGGCCGGCTTTCCCTGAAAATCCGGCAGCCGCTCGACCGCGGTGAGATCGGATCGCCAGAGCGGCATTCCGTCGAGGTCCGTAAGGACTCGCCACACCGTCTCCGGAGGCCGCCCCAGGACCGCACGGCTCGTGTTGCTGTGTTCGGCGGGCAGGAACACCCCCACGATGAAGAGTGCTGCGGCCGTGGCGCCGACGAACGCCAGCGCCATCCGGGCCCGTCGCCTCCGGACCTTCTGCTTTCGCCGGTCGGTCCAGTTCATCGTCGCGGAGCCCTCCTGGGTGATCGAGGCGAACGGGGTGTAACGAGCTGTGCCCCGGACAGTCCGCCCGCCGCGCCGGCCAGCAGGCGGAGCCCCGCCACCACCGCGTCCTGCTCCGGCGGATCCAGCCGTACCAGCGCCTGGCGGACCCGCTCGGGATCGAGCAGTGACCGTTGGCCCCGGACCCGGACCCCGGCTTCGGTGAGCCGGATCTGGACCCGGCGGGCATCGGCCTGGTCCCGCTCCCGGCTGATCAGCCGGAGCCGGGCCAACTGGGTGAGTTGCAGCGAAGCGGTGGCGCTGGTGACCCGGAGCCGCCCGGCGAGGTCGCTCACCGTGGTGGGCGTCTGGGGATCGAGGTGCTCGAGAATGCCGGCCTGGTGATCGGACAGCCGCTTGCCGCTGGCCGGATCGCGCGGCTGGCGACGGCGGCAGGCGGAGTGGATGGTGGGATAGGCCGAGAGGATCGCGTGGACGGCATCATCGAGCACCGACTCAAAATGCGGCATATACTTTGATTTGTCAAATCAAAGTATATGCGAAACCACGGTCCTCTTGCCGCCGTCGGGACAAGGAGACAGTCTTCGAAGGGTTCCATGATCCGCCTCTTCGCCCCTCCGACCCGCGACGTCTTCCTCCGCCCCGATCCCGCGACGGTGGGTACCTTCGTCGTCCACGTGGTTATCTGTGTCCTGCTGCTGGTACCGTTGTCCCGGGTGGCCAAGGAGCAGATCTTCGACCGCCTGGTCGTGTTCCTGGTGCCGCCCCAGAAGGAGACCGGGGCCCGGGAGCGCGACCTCGGCGAGGCGATCGTGAGCTCCGTAGCCACCGACGGGGGCGTCAACCGGAGCCGCACCGTGCCGACCGGCGATGACAACCCCCTCCCGACCAAGGGCAGCCGGTCCGCAGCCGACCCCTCGGAGGTTGTGGCCCCCGCCACGGTCCTCCCCGGCGACAACGCGCTCTCCGAAATCGAGGTGGACAGCACGGTGCTCCGCGATCCCATGAGTGCCGCCCCCGAATACCCCAGGAGCCTGCTCGACCGGGGGGTCGAGGGGCAGGCCGCGGTGCGCTTCGTGGTGGATACCGATGGCGCAGTCGACACGCTCACCTACCGGGTCCTGCACGCGACCCATGCCGATTTTGCCTCGGCGGTCCGCACGGCCCTCAAGGGCATGAGGTTTCGCCCCGCGATCCGCGCCGGGACCCGGGTGCGCCAGCTGGTCGAGCAGACCTTCAGTTTCCGCATCGCCCCGAGGGACACCCTCCTGACCGCGCCCCGCCCCAAACCGTCGGCGTGACCAGCGTCGATCTCAATGCCGACATCGGCGAGAGCTTCGGGCGCTACACCCTCCCCGGAGAAGACGACCTGCTCTCGCTGATCACTTCCGCGAATGTGGCGTGCGGGTTCCACGCCGGCGACCCGCTCGTCATGCAACGGACCGTTTCCGCCGCGGCGGGACGCGGCGTCACCATTGGCGCCCACCCCAGCTATCCCGACCGGGTGGGATTCGGGCGGCGGGAACTCGCGGCCAGCCCGGCCGAGATCGCCGCGGACGTGACGTACCAGGTCGGGGCGCTCGACGGCTTCTGCCGAGCCGCGGGCACCCGGGTGCGGTATGTCAAGCTGCACGGGGCGCTGTATCACCGGGCCGCCCGGGACCGCGAGGTGGCCAAGGCGGTGACCTTCGCCCTCCGGCAGCTGGACAGCGACCTGGTCGTGCTGGGACCCGAGGGGAGCGCGCTCCTGATGGCGGCGGTGGAGACTGGGCTGGACGTAGCGCGCGAGGCCTTCGTCGACCGCGCCTACCAGCCCGACGGGCAGCTGGTGCCGCGGGGAACCCCGGGCGCCGTCCTGGACGACGTCACGACGATCGCCGAGCGGGCGCTTCGCATGGTGCAGGACAAGAACGTCGTGGCGATCGACGGCACCCGCTGCATGGTGCGCGCCGATTCGCTCTGCGTACACGGCGACGGGGCCAAGGCCGTCGAGATCGTGCAGGCGGTGCGCCAGCGGTTCGAGGCGGGGGGTATTTCCCTCGCCCCGTTCGTGAAGTGAGCGGAGCGGCGCCGCCGGTCCTCCCGCTCGGCGAGGCGGCATGGACGGTGGTGCTGGGCGACCGGGTGAACCTGGAGCTGCACCGGCGGGTCACCGACCTGGCCGAGGCGATTCGCGCCGCCGGGCTCGCCGGCGTGATCGAGGTCGTTCCGGCCTACGCGGCGGTGACGGTGTTCTTCGACCCGCTCGCCGGCAGTCCGGATGTCCTGAGAGAAGAACTCGCCCGGCTCGCCGCGACGGCTTCCGACCTCGGGATCTCCCGTCCTGCCGCCGCCCCGTCCTCCCGCCGCCTGGTCACCATCCCGGTGCGATACGGCGGTCCCGATCTGGCGCTCGTCGCCGCCGCGACCGGGCTCCCGGAAAGCGAGGTCATCCGCCGGCACGCCCAGCCGGAGTACCGGGTGTACCTGCTCGGCTTTGCCCCCGGATGGGCCTACCTGGGCGACCTCGATCCCGCCCTGGTGCTGCCCCGACGGAAGGCGCCCCGAACCCGGGTGCCGGCGGGATCGGTTGCCATTGCCGGCGCGCAGACCGGCGTGTATCCCCTCGCGACGCCGGGGGGATGGCACCTCATCGGCAGCACCTCGCTCACGATGTTCGACCCCGCGCGCGAGCCCGCCGCGCTGCTCCGGGTCGGGGACCGGGTTCGCTTCCTGCCTTCCGCATGATCGAGGTGGTCAAGGCGCCTCCATTCGCCACGGTGCAGGACCAGGGCTGGCCTACCGGCCGGGCCATCGGCCTGCCTCCCGGCGGCGCCATGTATCCCGCGCTCCTGCGGGAGGCCAATCTGCGGGTAGGGAATCCTCCGGGGTTCGCGGGACTCGAGTGGGCCCTGGGCGCCGGGTCGCTCCGTTTCCTGGCGGATGCCGTGGTCAGCGTGCTCCGCGATGCGGAGGTGCACGTCGAGGGTCTGCCGATCCCCGCGGGGCTGCTCCGGGTCACCGCCGGGACGACGGTCGAGATCGCCCCGAAGGGCCTCGATCGGTTTCTCTATCTGGCGGTGCAGGGCGGGATCAACGTGCCACTGCTCATGGGGAGCCGGTCCACCTACCTGCCCGGTGCCTTTGGCGGGCTCCAGGGACGGCGGATCAAGACCGGAGACCGGCTCCCGGCCGGACCGGCGCCGGAGGGGCCGCGGCGGGAACAAGAAACGACCGCCTCGCGGTCCGTTACGAGCGGGACCGTGGTGGCGCGGGTTACCCGGGGACCCCAGTGGGACCGGTTCGATACCGCGGCGCGGGCGGCGTTCTTCACCGGCGAATACGCCGTAGCGCCGGCATCCGACCGGATGGGCTATCGCCTGCACGGGCCGGCCGTGTCTCCGCGCGAGTCCGCCACGCTGCCTTCGGAGGCCGCCTGTCCGGGCGCCGTCCAGATCCCCGACGGGGGCGAGCCCATCGTGCTGATGCCGGATGGCCCCACGGTGGGTGGCTATTCGAAGCTGGTGGTGGTGATCCGCGCCGATCTGGGGGAACTGGCCCAGTGCCAGCCGGGAAGAACGGTGCGGTTCCGGGAGATATCGCTCGGGGAAGCCCGGGCCCTCAGCCGCTGATCCAGCTCGAGAGCTCGGCGATTTCCTCGTCCTCGTAGACTCCGAGGAGCCAGCGCAACGCCTCATCGAGATCGGTGAAGGGCTTGACCCGGACCCGGGTGCCCTGGCTCATCTGCGCCGCGAGCTGAACCGATTGCTGGGCAACCGGCCGGTCCGGCACCAGCACCGCCCATTGGAGATCACCCAGCTGGGCCGCATTGAGCCGGAAGAACTCGACTACCTGCTCGCTCATTCCCGGCCGGTAGCTCCCGGCCATCTTGCGCCGGTCGCTCAGGATCCGGCGAATTCCGCCGCGGCCCGATCCGGCCAGCGCCTCGCGTACGGCCATTTCCCAGTCCTGGTAGGAGAGCACGCCCTCGTTCTGGAGCACGACGAGGCCGGTTCCGGCGTGAATACGGTAACGATCCATGGCAGAGGATACCGCTCCGGGAGCGGGGAGCGTAAGAGCCGGGCATCCTATTGCGCGACCCGTGCCGCGGGCCGCCGGTCCAGGGATCGGTACTGAATTGCCTCGCGCACATGGGCCGGGCTCAGGGCCTCTTCGCCCGACAGGTCGGCGATGGTGCGAGCGAGCTTGAGTACCCGGTGGCACCCGCGCGCCGACAGCCCCAGCCGCTCTACCGCCGCCTTCAGGATGTCTCCGATCGCATCGCTCTGGCGGCAGTGGCGCCGCACCACCCGCGACGACATATGCGCGTTGGCCCGCACCCCCGGCTCCTTGCGAAACCGCTCCCGCTGGATCTGGCGCGCCGCCTCGACCCGCGCCCGTACCGCGGCGCTCGGCTCCGCCTCGGTGTTCCCCGACAGCTCCGCGTAGGGCACCGCCGGTATCCGCAGATGAATGTCGATCCGGTCCAGCAGGGGGCCCGAGATCCTGGCGTGGTACCGCTCCACCATGACCGGCCCGCAGCGGCACTCGTGTACCGGATCTCCAAGATGACCGCAGGGACACGGATTCATGGCCGCCATCAGGGTGAAGCGGGCGGGAAAGGTGAGCCGCGCGGCCGCCCGAGAGAGGGTGACCTGGCCGTCCTCCATCGGCTGCCGCAGCACCTCAAGCACGTGACGATGGAATTCCGGCAGCTCGTCC
>JBGPLG010000067.1:0-24410 GCA_041486305.1 Gemmatimonadota bacterium | reverse complement strand
CCGACGACCGGCCCGGACGGGAAGCCGTTTCCCTACGGGCTGGGTTGGTTCGTTCGTACCGTCCGGGGCGAGGGGCTGGTGTGGCACACCGGCCTCTGGGAAGGCGCGTACTCCGCGCTATATATCAAGATTCCGGCCCGCGGCGTGTCCCTGATTCTCCTCGCGAACAGTGATGGGTTGCAGTACCCCACGCCGCTCGACGCGGCCACGATCGAAATGTCGCCCTTCGCGATGGCGTTTCTCGAGGCCTTGCCACCGGAGACCCGTTCGCCATGACTGCGGAACAGTTCCGGCGCCTTGCCCTGAGCCTGCCGGAAGCAGTCGAGTTGGCGCACATGGGTCACCCCGATTTTCGGGTCGGCGGCAAGATCTTCGCGACGCTGGGCTATCCACGCGCAGGCTGGGCCATGATCAAGCTCCCCCCGGAAGACGCGGCGTTCCTGGTGCGTACTCATCCCGACACGTTCAGTCCGGTCAAGGGCGCATGGGGCCGAGCCGGGTGCACCAACCTCGAGCTGCGAGTGGCGCGAGCCGGTCCGGTTCGCGAGGCCCTGACCATTGCCTGGCAGGCCCGGGCGGCGAAACGGCCGCCCCGATAGGGTCGTCGTCACCGCCGAGGGGAGAACGGTACCGCCAGTACTCGACCGCCATCGTCCCGTCCGAGCAACGCGGTCCGGCCGGCGCTTCTCGCCCCCCGGCTGATTGCGAATGCGCGATTGAAATGCCGCCATGCCTCACTCCAGAAACGGGCCAAGCCGTACTTGCCGCGGCGGAGGGCCCGGCCGTGCAGAGCCCAGACCACCAGGCAGGTTCCGAAGAACACCACCCGCTGCGCCAGCAGCGTGGCCGCATGGAGCGCGCGCCCGCGCTCCGCCCGCAGACTTCCGAGCTGCTCGGCCTGAAAGTAGGTCGAACTGTGCAATACAAAGTACTCTATAACAACTCACTCCCGCCGTCAAGAGACCGGGTGCGCCGCCGACGGGCGCGCGGTGAGACCGTAGATTCCGCGATGATGAGCCTACCGACCAGTCTCGGGGTGCTGCTGCTGTGCACCACGCCGCTCGCGGGCCAAACGCCGGAGCCACGCGCTGTGGATCTCGATCACATTATTCTGGCTACGGCGGACCTTTCCCGGGGCATCGAGGAGTTCGCCCGGCTCACCGGCGTTACGCCCCGTCGTGGCGGGCGACACCCGGGGCTGGGGACCGAGAACGCGTTGATCGGCCTGGGATCGGGGCACTACCTGGAGCTGCTGGCGCCGATCGTTCCCCAGGCCGACTCAGCCCCCGTACGTCTCATACCCGCCGGCTGGGCACTTCATACGAAGTCCTTGACCGACCTGCTCGGGCGGGTCCGTGGCGCCGGCTTCCAGGTTCTGGGCCCGATTCCCGGATCCCGGCGTACGCCCGACAACACCCTCCTCGAATGGCGCACCGCTTCGACCGGAGGCCCGGGACTGGAGGCGGCGCCCTTCTTCATTGAATGGGCCGTGAGCACCCCCCATCCGAGCACCACTTCCCCCGCGGGTTGCCACGCCGCCTCGTTCGAGCTCGTGGCGCCCGATACCACCCGACTGCAGTCGCTGCTCCGAACCGTGGGATTCGAAACCGAGGTCCGACCCGGTGGCTCGCCCGCGCTGCGCCTGACGCTCGAGTGTCCGAAGGGCCGAGTCGTCTTTTCGTCCGAGCGGCCATAGCGAGGCCTCGCGGTGCCGATTCGCCGCTTCCCGCCTGATACCAGGAATCTGGTAACGAGGACTATTCTCCCCGCACCTCGTGAAACGCCGGCCATGCCCGAGCTCCTCATTCGGATCAAGAAGAAGACCGACGGCGCCGCCGTCCTCAGCTGCCTCAGGGCGGATGGTTCCGTGACCTGGCAGCGCCAGGGAGGCGTGCAGGTCACTTCTTCCCGATTCACGATCTCACCCACTACGCGGTGGAGACGGTGCTGGGCCATCGCCGGGGATTCTACGGCCTCGTGGCGGACGGCTGGGATCTCACCGATTTCGGAGCTCCGTGGCGCAAGGGCCGTTTGCCCCGCGACCTGGACCCTTCCGAGCTGATCGTGGGCTTCCTGGATACCGAGCGCGCAGGCGGGGTCAAGTGGACCGCCGCGGATTTCAACGACAAGGCCACCCTCTACTACACCCAGCATGGCCTTTCCGGCGCCTGCCGGATTGGCGCCGAGCAGCTGGAGCTGATCCGGACGCGGCGGGCCGAGCTGATCGATCGCTGGCGCGCATTGCCCGCCGGCGAGACCCTGGAGCTGCCGTTCGATCGGATTGCCTTCGCCGGCTGAGGAGATGACGACGCCGGAGGCTTGCCCCAATCTACTTTGTGGTGTAAAGTAGATCGTCCGCCTTCCGACCTGCCGGAGCCAGGGCCATGTCCGCGATCGCCAAGTTCTTCTTCCGCCCCCCGTATTCCACCCAGACGACGTGGTCGGTCGTGCGCTGGTGGGAGTCCCGGCGCCTGGCGTACAACCTCGCGGTGGGGACGGCGGGGGTCTTGTCGCTCGCGGTGATTGCCGTCCTTGACGCCTTACCGCCGGCCCCGAGACTTCCCGGCATTCCATGGGGGTTCATCCTGGTTTACGGACTCCTGGCCAACCTGTTCTTCTGCCTCGGGCCGACGGTCGATGCGCTGGTCTGCCGGCGCTGGGGGCCCAATTTCGGCGCGGTTGGCCCCACCCTTTTCCGGTACGGTTTTGCCTTTGCCGTGGGGCTGAGCCTGCTCCCCATCCCGATCGCCGTTTTCGGCTGGGCGCTCCGGTTTCTCGGCGTGGCCGGATGACCCAGCTCAGGCCCAGCGCCAACTAGAAGCTCAGCGAGCCGCCGCGCACCACGCGACCCGCCGAATGTCCGGCGAACGGTCGCAGCGCAAGACCTCCGCCCGCGGCATGCCACACATCATGGGAGCTGAGCGCTCCCGCGATCAATCCGGTGACCGCTCCAATGCCGCCGAAGAAGACGGCCCCGCCCGCTGCCATCGTTCCCCGATCGAAACAGAGCCATGCGCCTCCACCGCAATCCTGGCCCATGGCGAACCCCAGGACGGCACCGCCCAGGACACCGATGCTCGAGCCGATCGCGAGACCCCGGCCCACGGAGGACCGGCGACCCGCAAAGACCAGCAGCGGGGTGGCGGTGTTGCGGATCACGGTCCGGTCGGTGCCGCCCCGGGCGCGAAAGAACACCGTGTCTCCCCGGGTCTGGCTGACGGTGCCCTCGACCCAGTGGCGGTACTCTCCCGGGGCGGAGGGTGGACGCACCCGGATTCGAGTGCCCGACTGAACCTCATCCTGCTGAGCGTGAGCCAGGCCTGGGGTGCCCAGGAGACAGGCCAGCAACTAGGGAACGGCGCATGGGATCCTCTCGAGTATGAGCCCGCCTCAACCTGCGGACCGGCAGTCAAGCGAGCCTCAAGAGAGGTGGATACCGGGGATTGTAGATTTTCCAGGCCCTGGTTCGTCGAGAGAATAGAGCCGGGAACCCGGAGGGGGCCGGCCTCCACCCGAACGGAGACGCAAAAATGCGATTCATGGTGCTGGTCAAAGCCGACAAGAACTCGGAGGCGGGCGTCCTCCCCGACAAGACAATGCTGGCCGAGATGGGAAGGTTCAACGAAGAGCTGGTGAAGGCCGGTGTGCTGCTCGCGGCCGAGGGTCTCCAGGCGAGCTCGAAGGGTGCGCGGGTCAGGTTCACCGGCGGGAAGAAGACCGTGATCGACGGGCCCTTCGCCGAATCGAAGGAGCTGGTCGCCGGCTTCTGGCTGTGGCAGGTGAAATCGAAGGAGGAGGTGATCGAGTGGCTCAAACGCGCCCCGTTCCGGGAGACCGAGGTCGAAATTCGCCAGGTCTTCGAGGCCGAGGACTTCGGCGCCGAGTTCACTCCCGACCTCAGGGAGCAGGAACAGCGTCAGCGGGAACAGGTGGCGGCGAAGGCCGGGAAGTAGGCGTTGCTCCGGGCTTGCACCAGCCGGGGGACATGATGTGATTGGTAGCCGTGACGGCCACCGATGCTCATCGTGCAATCAACGCAGTCTTTCGGATCGAATCGGCCAGGATCATCGCGGCGGTCGCGCGGATCGTGGGCGACGTCGGCCAGGCCGAAGATCTGGCCCAGGACGCGCTGGTCGCGGCCCTCGAACGGTGGCCGGAGTCGGGAGTCCCGGACAACCCGGGTGCCTGGCTCATGGCCACCGCCAAGCACCGGGCCATCGACCTCCTGCGCCGCGGGAAGCGGCTCGAGCGCAAGCACGAGCAGCTCGGCCATGAGCTCCTCGCCCGTCAGGAGATGGCCGTGCCGGATCTGGACGCGGCCCTGGACGACGAGGTGGGAGACGATCTGCTCCGACTCGTCTTTACGGCCTGTCATCCGGTGCTCGCCACCGAGGCGCGGGTGGCGCTCACGCTCCGACTGCTCGGCGGCCTGACCACCGAAGAGATCGCGCGCGCGTTCCTGGTTCCGCTTCCCACCATGGCCCAGCGGATCGTCCGGGCCAAGAGGACCCTCGCTGACGCCAAGGTGCCCTTCGAGGTGCCCCGTGGGTCGGAGCTCGCGGCCCGCCTGGCGTCGGTGCTGGAAGTGATCTACCTGGTCTTCAACGAGGGCTATTCGGCCACGGCGGGAGACGACTGGATGCGGCCCGCGCTGTGCGAAGACGCGCTGCGTCTCGGACGGATTCTGGCCGAGCTGACCCCGGAGGAGCCCGAGGGCCACGGGCTGGTGGCGCTCATGGAGATCCAGGCGTCGCGGGCCCGGGCCCGAGTGGGTCCGTCGGGAGAGCCGATCCTGCTGCTCGACCAGAACCGGGCCCGCTGGGATCAGCTCCTGATACGGCGGGGGCTCGGGGCGCTCGCGCGCGCCGAGAAACTGGGCGGCGCGGCGGGTCCCTACGCGCTCCAGGCCGCGATCGCCGCGTGCCACGCGCGGGCCCGGGAGCCGGAGGAAACCAATTGGGCCCGAATCGTGGAGCTCTACGGGGCGCTGGCCCGGATCACTCCATCTCCGGTGGTCGAGCTCAATCGCGGGGTCGCGGTGGGAATGGCATCCGGCCCCGCGGCCGGGCTCGAGATCGTCGACGCGCTGCGATCAGTCCCCTCGCTCAAGAGCTATCATCTGCTGCCGAGTGTGCGCGGTGATCTCCTTTTCAAGCTGGGGCGCTTGGAGGAAGCCCGCGGCGAATTCCAGCGCGCTGCAACCCTTACCCGCAACGCCCGAGAGCGCGAGCTGCTGCTCACCCGCGCCGCCGCCTGCCTCCCGTCAGTTCCACCCTGAAACCATTTGGGCTCTCCGAGCGTCACATCTGAGGTAGGCATCCGCGGGGAGCACCACAATGGACCGGCAGGCGATCGTACAGCGGGGCCGTGACATCGTTCGCGCCGTTCGGGCGCGCCTGTCGCTCCGGCTGGTCGGTCGCCTTACCCTTGTCATTGCCGCTCTCGGGATGCTCGCGATCGGGGCCGAGGCGGTGGTCCGGGCCAGGCTGGTTGCTCCGACAGACCGGCTACCCACCGCGCTGTACACCCGGCCGGTTCCCTGGGGCGGAGATGGTGAGCGGCGCCCTCCGGTCGCGATCGGGACGGTGGACGGCGCCGCGATGGAACGCCGGGTGCCGGTGGCGCTGTCGGACTTGCCCGATCATCTGATCCAGGCGGTGCTCGCGGTCGAGGACCAGAGATTCTACCAGCACCACGGCCTGGACATCCGGCGGATCGGCGGCGCGCTGCTGGCCAACGTCAAGGCCGGCGGGATCACCCAGGGCGGGAGCACCATCACCCAGCAGCTGGCCAAGAATCTCTTCCTCTCGGCCAGCCGGACCCCGCTCCGCAAGCTGCGCGAAGCAGCCATGGCCGTGGTGCTGGAAATCCGCTACGACAAATCGACCATCCTCGAGGCGTACCTCAACGAGATCTATCTCGGCCAGGATGCCGAGCGGGCGATCCACGGCGTCGGCGCGGCCGCACGCTACTACTTCGGCAAGGGCGCGTCCAAGGTCTCCGTGGCGGAATCGGCCTTGCTCGCGGGGATGATCAGCGCCCCGAACCGGTATGTCCCGACCCGTAACCCGGAATCCGCCCGCCAGCGGCGCGACCTGGTGCTCAAGCTGCTGGCGGATCAGGAACGGATTCCGCGGTCCGTGGCGGAGCGCGCGAGCCGCGCGGGGGTCCCGAACCGGACCTATGGCACTGGCACGGTAGACGGGCGCTATTTCCGCGACTTCACCCTCGCCACGCTGACCGAGCGCCTCCCTGGCCGGGGCATGGCGATCTATACCACGCTCGACGCGACGCTGCAGCGCGCCGCGGAGCGGGCCGTCCGCGGCGGACTCGACCGGCTGTCCCTGCGCGGGGTCGAGGGGGGCCTGGTGGCGATCGATCCGCGCAACGGCGAGGTCCTCGCGATGGTCGGCGGCCGCGAGTACGGCGCCTCGCAGTTCAACCGCGCCACGTCGGCGCGGCGTCAGCCGGGCAGCGCCTTCAAGCCGGTGGTCGCGCTGGCCGCCCTGGAGCGGTGGGAGGGACACGACCCCGCCTTCACGCTCGCCTCCGTGCTCGACGACGAGCCGTTGCGGGTAAGTACCCGGCAGGGACCCTGGGAGCCGGACAATTACGACGGCCAGTTCCGCGGGCGGGTTACGGTGCGCCAGGCGATGGAGCAATCCCTCAACGTCCCGTTCGCGCGGATCGGCCTCGCCATCGGCCCCGAGCGTATCGTGGCCGCCGCACGGCGCCTCGGCATCGCCAGCCCCCTCAGTCCGGTGCCGAGCCTGGCGCTCGGCAGCTCGGAAGTGACCCTGATGGAGCTGGTCCGCGCGTACGGCGTGCTGGCGGCGGGCGGGAGCCTCGCGCCGCCCCGCATCGTGCTGGGCCGGGCTCGGTCCGGCAGGGAGGGCGGTCGCGACTCGGCCCCGGAAGCGGCGCGGGTGGTGGATCCCGCCGTGGCGTACCTGGTGACGTCGACGCTCGAAGGGGTCGTCAGCCGAGGCACCGGCCGCGCGCTGAACGAGGATGGGCGATTCGGGAGCATCGCGGGAAAGACCGGCACCTCGAACGACTGGCGCGACGCCTGGTTCATCGCCTATTCCCCGTCGCTGGTCGTCGGGGTGTGGGTCGGGTTCGACGATGGCCGGAGCCTCAGGCTGACCGGCGCCGGCGCGGCGCTGCCGATCGTGGCGCGGTTCCTCGCGGAGGCCGAGTCGGAGGGGGAATGGGGATCGTTCGAGGTTCCCGAGGGGATCAGCGAGGGGTACGTCACGCTGGCCGACGCCGGCTGGGGATCGGAGTGCGGCTCGCGGGAATATTTCCTGGAGGGGACCGAGCCGTCGGACGAGGGGTGCGGCTCGTTCCAGCTCCCGCGCTGGGATGCGCCCCGGGAGTGGGGCTCGATGCTCCGGCGCGAGGCGGCGCGGCTGCTCCAGGGCTTGCTGTCGGAGCAGCGGGGACGCCACTCCCAGCGATAGGTCGCACCGCCCCCGATTCTTGACGCCGGGTCCCGGCGGGACCAATGTTCCGGAGACGGCCGCTCACCGGTCCTCCTCGAACCATACCGGCCCCATGACGATCGCCGAGTCCCTGCTCCCCGAATTCGATCAGGAGATGGCTTCGACCCGCCGCCTGCTCGAGCGAGTGCCTGGGGACCGTGCGGAATGGAAACCGCATCCCAAGTCGTTTTCCCTGGGTCACCTGGCCCAGCTGGTGTCGTGGATGCCTGGCTGGATCGACAATACCCTGCGCGAGACCGAGAAAAATCTGAAGGGCGGCTCCCCCTACAGCATCGAAGCGACCGAGACCCTGCTCCAGGGCTTCGACAAGAATGTGGCCAACGCGCGAGCCGCAATCGTCGGGTCCAGGGATGCCGACTACGCGGTGCTCTGGTCGCTCAAGATGGGAGACAAGGCGGTGTGGACCGCACCCCGCGCCGTGGTGGTTCGCACCCACATCAGTCACCTCAGCCATCACCGGGGCCAGCTCACTGTGTACCTGCGGCTGCTCGACGTTCCCATTCCCTCGATCTATGGGCCGACGGCGGACGAGCGGCCGTTCTGAGAAAGGCTCGTCATGCGGGAACGCTGGACTGCGGTTGACAAATACATCACGGATCTTCTGGTCAAGCCGGATTCGGCGCTGACGGCGGCGATCGAGGCGAGCGACAGCGCCGGCCTCCCGGCCATCGCGGTCTCCCCGCCGCAAGGCAAGCTGCTGTCTCTCCTGGTCCAGGCCTGCCGGGCGCGTCGGGTGCTGGAGATCGGCACGCTGGGCGGGTACAGCACGATCTGGATGGCGCGCGGCCTTCCGGCGGATGGACATCTGACCACCCTCGAGCTCAACCCCGCTCACGCCGCCGTCGCCACGGCCAACCTCCTGCGGGCCGGGCTGGCCGATCGGGTCCGGATCCGGGTGGGTCCGGCGGCCGAGACGCTGCGCCAGCTCGCCCGGGAAGGCGTGGCTCCCTTCGACGTGGTGTTCATCGACGCCGACAAGACCGGCTATCCGGAATACCTGTCCCTGGTGATGGACCTGGTCCGTCGCGGCAGCATGATCATCGCGGACAACGTGGTGCGTGACGGCGCGGTGGCGGATCCCGGCAGCACCGACGCGAACGTGCAGGCCGTCCGCCGATTCCACGATATGGTGGCCGCCGACCGGCGCCTGAGCGCCACGGTGCTGCAGACGGTGGGCGGCAAGGGGTACGACGGATTCTCCTTCGCGATGGTGACGGAATGAACCGGATCGCGGTGGTGCTCGGCTTGGCCTTGGTTTCCCCGGCCCTCGCCCAGGGACGGCAGCCCGCCCCCGACGCCGCGGCGCACCATGCCTTCACCCTGGAGCGCTTCACCTTCGAGAGCGGGCCGGTGGTCCCGAATATTTCGGTGGTCTATGGCACCTACGGCCGCCTGAACGCCGCCCACGACAACGCGATCCTCCTGCCATCCCATTACCTGGCCAACCACCACGGGTACGACTGGCTGATCGGGCCGGGCCGGGCGCTGGACACCGCGCGCTACTTCCTGGTCGCCACCGAGTTGTTCGGCAACGGGCACTCCTCGTCGCCGAGCAACACGCCGGAGCCGTTCCACGGCCCCAGATTTCCGGTGGCCACCATCCGGGACAACGTCGAGGCGGTGCACCGACTGCTGATCGAGCAGCTGGGCATCACGCACCTCAAGGCCATCATCGGATTCTCGATGGGCGCCGAGCAGGCGTTTCAGTGGGCGGTGAGCTATCCCGATTTCAGCGACCGAATCGTCGCGACGTCGGGTACCGCGAAGTGCTGGCCTCACGGCGTGGTCCGGCTGGACGCCCAGATCGCCGCCATCGAGCTCGATCCGGCGTTTCAGCGGGGCGACTACACCACGCAGCCTACCCAAGGCGTGGAGCTGTTCGCCCTGGTCTGGACCGGCTGGCTGTTCTCGCAGGAGTGGTGGCGGCAGGAATTGTGGCACGAGATCAGCCCGCCGGGAACCACGCTGGACGGCTTCGTCTCCAACCTGCGCAAGAACTTCATCCCCGGCGCGGACGCGAACGACCTCATCCTCCAGGCCCGCACCTGGCAGCGCCACGACGTCGGGGCCACCCCGGGCTTCGGCGGGAGCCTCGAGAAGGCGCTGGGATCGATCAAGGTACCGGTGCTCTACCTGCCGTCGGAGAGCGATTTGTATTTCCCGCTCAGCGACGCACGGTACGAGGCTCGCTTCATCCCGAATGTCACCCTGACGCCGATTCCGTCCCTCTGGGGACATCCGGCGGGCGCGGGGATCGATCCCGCCGATCTGGCGTTCCTCAACCGGCAGATTTCGGCCTTCCTGGAGAAGCGGTGATGACGCCGTGAACGCGACCGGGCTGTCCGGCATCCTCTGGATCGTCTTCATCTTGTACTGGAGCGCGGCCGCCCGGGGCAGCGCGCCCACCCTGAGCTCCGAGTCGGTCAAGTCCCGGCAGGTCCATCAGCTCCTGATGTACGGCGCCCTGGCCCTGGCCTTCGTCCGGGTCCCGCTCCTCACCGGGCGATGGCTGCCGAAGACCACGGCGGTCATCCTCGCCGGGTTCGCGGTCCAGGTCGGCTCGTTCGCGCTGGCGGCCTGGGCCCGGCGCCACCTGGGCCGCAACTGGAGCGGCGCCATCGCCACCAAGGCGGAGCACCAGCTGGTTCGTTCGGGTCCCTACCGGCTGGTGCGCCACCCGATCTATTCCGCCATGCTGGGCATGTTCCTCGGTACCGCGATCATCTCGGGCACGTTCCACGCTCTCCTCGCCCTTGCCGTCATCTCCGCGGCCTATGTCAGGAAGATCGGCCTGGAGGAGCGGCGGCTCGGCGAGGTGTTCGGAGCCGATTACGAGGCCTACCGGCGCGAAGCACGGGCGGTGATCCCGTGGGTGCTGTGACGGGGGCTCCGGGCCCGGGCCTCGAGCGCCGGCTTTCCCTGGTCGACGCGACGATGATCGTGGTCGGCTCCATGATCGGCTCCGGCATCTTCATTGTGTCCGCCGAGTCGAGCCGGCTGGTGGGCGCGCCGGGGTGGCTGCTGGTGGCGTGGGCGCTGGCCGGCGTCCTGACGATCACCGGCGCGCTCTGCTGCGCCGAGCTGGCCGCCATGCTGCCCCGCGCGGGCGGCCAGTACGTATTTCTTCGCGAGGCCTACGGACCCGCGGTCGGCTTCCTGTTCGGATGGGCGCTGTTGCTGGTGGTGCAGAGCGGCACCATCGCCGCGGTTGGGGTGGCCTTCGCCAATTTCCTGGGGGTGCTGGTGCCCTGGGTCTCGGGGAGCCGCTACCTGATAGAGCCGGTGGCCTTCGGGCGCTACGCGATCAGCCTGTCGACCCAGCAGCTGACCGCGGTCGTCATGATCCTCTTCCTGACTCTGGTGAATACCCGGGGGCTGGCGGTCGGCAAGCTGATCCAGAACGTCTTCACCTTCACAAAGACCGGCGCGCTGATCGGCCTGATCGTCGTGGGACTCACTGTCGGGATCAATCGCGGCGCCGCGGCGTTCACCTCGTCCTGGTGGAACCCCTGGGCCAACGGATGGAATCCCCAGGCGGCCCAGCCCGGGCTCGCCGTCGCCGGAGGCCTGGCGCTGGCCCTGTTGCTGGGCCGCGCCATGGTGGGACCGCTCTTCGCGCAATCGGCCTGGAACAACGTCACATTCACGGCCGGCGAGGTCCGCGACCCCGGCCGCAATCTCCCTCGCGCGCTGCTGGCCGGGTGCGCGCTGGTGGTCGGCCTCTACGTGCTGGCCAACCTCGCCTACGTGGTCACCCTGCCGCTCTCCGGGATCCAGTCGGCGCCGCAGAACCGGGTGGCGACCGCGGCGATGCAGGCGGTGTTCGGCTCGCTGGGGACAGTGCTCATGGCCGGCGCGATCGTGATCTCCACCTTCGGCTGCAACAACGGGCTGATCCTCGCCGGCGCCCGGGTCAGCTACGCCATGGCCCGGGACGGCTTGTTCTTCCGGCGCATCGGGACGCTCAACGCCCGCAATGTGCCGGCGACCGCGCTGGCGGCCACCGGCATCTGGGCGGCGACTCTGACGCTGTTCCGCACCGCCACCGCCGACCCGCGCACCGGCGCCATGACCTTTGGCAACGTCTATACGCAGCTGCTGGAGTACATCGTGTCGGCGGACATGGTGTTCTACGCGCTGATGGTGGGGGCGGTGCTGGTGCTGCGGCGGAAGATGGCGGAGGTCCCCCGCCCCTACCGAACGGCGGGGTATCCCGCGGTCCCGCTGGTCTACATCACCCTGGCGGTGCTCTTGGTGGCCGACCTGGCCTACCTCACGCCCTCCACCTCGGGAGCGGGTTATGTCCTGGTGCTGACCGGCGTTCCGGTTTACTACGCGTGGCGGCGGCTGGGTCGCGCCCCGGTCTAGAGCCGGTCCAGCCCCCGGAGCAGCCGCGCGAAGAAATTCACCGACGTCGCGTAGTCGGCCACCGGCACCCGCTCGTTCACGCCGTGCAGCCGCTCCATGTCTCCCTCACCCAGGGGCACCGCCAGGAACCGGAAGGCCCGGTCGCTGTGGGCGCTCCAGTACTTCGCGTCGGTGCCGCCCATGACCAGGTACGGCAGTACGGGGACCCGCTCTCCCGGGGCCATGCCCCGGATGGTCTCGGTGATCAGCGCGTAGGCGGGGGAGTTCACGTCCGAGACCGGGGACGGGTCGACCCCGACACTGTCGAGCGGCTCGACCACGATCATGGAGTCAGCGATGACGCCGCGGACCCGGGCCGTCACGGTCGCAACCGTCTCGCCCGGCCGGATCCGGAAATTGACGACCGCGGCGGCCTCGGGCGGCAGGACGTTGTCCTTGATCCCGGCGGCGAGCATGGTGGGGGCCGTGGTGGTATGCAGGAGTGCGGCACCGAGCGGAGTGCCCCGCATCTTCAATTTCACCAGGGGCGTGGTGAGCCAGAGATTGGCGAGGACCAGCCGCTGGCCGAAGGGCGCGTAGGGTGCCATTGCGGCCAGGGTGCCCCGGGTCGGGCCATCGAGCGATGAGGGGAACGGAGCGGCCTCGAGCGCCGAGATCGCGCGGCTCAGTGCACCGATCGCGGTCCGGCCCGGAGGGGTCGACGAGTGGCCGCCCGCTGCCCTGGCCCGGAGCCGGAGGCTCACGTAGCCCTTCTCCGCGATCCCGACGATCGCGGTCCGCCCGGCGACACCGGGAATCACACCCTTCGCCATGAACCCGCCCTCGTCGAGTACCAAGGCCGGCTTGACGCCCCGTGACACCAGCAGCTCCACGATGGCACGGGCGCCGTAGCGGCCGCTCACCTCCTCGTCGTGCCCGAAGGCGAGATACACGGTACGGGGAGGGCGGTATCCCTCGCGGAGCAGGCCCTCGACCGCTTCGAGCGTGGACAGCACGGTGGTCTTGTCGTCGAGCGTGCCTCGCCCCCAGACGAAGCCGTCGGCCACCGCGCCGGAAAACGGAGGGTGGGTCCACTCGGGGAGATTGGGCGCCGCGACTGGAACGACGTCCATGTGTCCCATCAGCACCACCGGCGGCAGCGTGGAGTCGGCGCCCTTCCAGGTGTAGAGCAACGACAGGCCGTTCACCAGCTCGCGGGTGAGCGTGGCGTGCACCTGCGGGAAGCTGTTCACGAAATACTGATGGAGGCCGAGAAAGGCGGCGGTGTCGATCGGGCCGCCCGAGGCATAGGACACGGTGGGGAACCGGATGGCGCCGGCCAGGCGCTCCGCGGCCGCGGCGGTGTCGATGGCGACCCCCGCGCCCGCCGGGGCGGCCGGCGAAGCCGGGGCCGGAATCCGGAGGGTGCGGACGACGAGTACCACGGCCAGGGCGACCACGCCAAGACCGAGAGTGGCAAAGAACCGTTTCACGGGTTTCCTCGACTGGGGTCGGACGCTAATATACCGCCCTTCCCGCAGCCGAGATCTCTCGATTCCTTGGTCCCTGGATCCGGACTCGGCGGCTCCGGGCCTTTGCCGTGTACCAACAACTTTCCATCCGGTCGCGTACCTCGTAGTATCAGAGCCACAGCCGTCCAATCCGGGAAGCTATGAACCAACCCTCATCGCGGAATGTCGCGGCAGGCGTGGCCGCGGTCGTGGCGCTGGCAGCCTGTAGCGGCGCGACTTCCGGTCCGGCCGGAGCCGGGACAGTGCTGACGCCCGCGGCCCAGGCGGCGGCCGATAGCGGCCGGCCGGCCTATACCGCCGCCGACGTGTACTTCATGGCCGGGATGATCGGCCACCATGCGCAGGCGGTGCTCATGGCCGGCTGGGCGCCTTCGCACGGCGCGAGTCCGGCCGTCCGAGCCCTCTGCGAGCGCATCGTGGTGGGCCAGCGCGACGAGATCGGGCTCATGCAGCGCTGGCTCCGGGAGCGGCACGAGCAGGTGCCCGACGGTGACGCATCACACGACATGATGGCGGGGATGGCCCCTTCGAGGATGATGCCGGGGATGCTGACCGCCGAGCAGCTGGCGCAGCTGGACGCGGCACGCGGCCCGGAATTCGACCGGCTGTTCCTCACCTTCATGATCCAGCATCACCAGGGCGCGATCACCATGGTGGAGCAGCTCTTCGGCGCCACCGGCGCGGCCCAGGACGACAACGTGTTCAAGTTCGCGTCCGACGTTCACGTCGATCAGATCACCGAAATCGACCGGATGAACCTGATGCTGGCCGGACTCGGCCCTTCCCAGGGAAAGAGCCCCTGATGCGGCTCGAGCCTCTTCGCCTCTTGGCGTCATAGCCTTCTTGCGTCCAAAACGGGAACCGCCCATGCCCTTCGCCTCGAAGCTCGCTGTTGCCGCCGGAATTCTGTTCGCCGCGGCGTGCTCCTCTTCATACTCTTCCTCCGGGGGCGCGCCGGCGCCGGCCATCGACCTCTCCACGACACCGCCCAGCCCCGACCCCCGGGTCGGGCTCCGGGCCGGATGGATGGACGCGGCCGAAGCATCGTGGAATCTCCGGGTGGTGTCGAAGACACCACCCTCGGAGAAGTTCATGAACCCGAGCACGCCGGGCGACCGGCGGCTCTTCAACTCGGACCTGGCATTCACCGGGAAGTACGCGATCCAGGGCAACTACAGCGGCGTGCAGGTGTGGGACATTTCCAACCCGAAACGGCCTACGCTGCGCACCTCCTACGTTTGCCCGGGCTCCCAGAGCGATGTCTCGGTGTACAAGAACCTGATGTTTGTCTCCGGAGAGGCCACCAGCGGCCGGCTGGACTGCGGCCTCCAGGGCGTGGCGGACTCGGTGAGCCATGACCGGCTGCGCGGCATCCGCATATTCGACATGAGCGACGTCTCCAATCCGAAGTATCTGGCCAACGTGCAGACCTGCCGGGGCTCGCACACTCATACGGTGGTGACCGATCCCAACGACGCGGCCAATATCTATGTATATGTCTCCGGCTCGGCGCCGGTGCGGTCGCCCAGCGAGATGCCGGGCTGCTCGGGCGCGCCGCTGGACCAGGACCCCAACAGCGCGCTGTTCCGGATCGAGGTGATCAAGGTGCCCCTGGCGCATCCGGAGCAGGCCGCCATCGTGAGCTCGCCGCGAATCTTCAACGACCTGACGGCGCCGGCACGCCACGCGGAGAACCCGGGCGATGCCCGGCCGCCCCGGGTGCTCTCGGCCGCGGATTCGGCGGCGCTGGCGGCCCGGCCGCGGCCGGCGACGCGGGGCGGCCCGACCCAATGCCACGATATCACGGTTTACCCCGCCATCGGCCTGGCCGGCGGCGCCTGCGGTGGCTACGGATTGCTGCTCGACATTCACGACGCCGCCAATCCGAAGCGGATCGGCGCCGTGGCGGACTCGAACTTCTCCTTCTGGCACTCGGCGACCTTCAACAACGACGGCACCAAGATCCTCTTCAGCGACGAATGGGGCGGGGGGACGGCGCCCCGGTGCCGGGCGACCGACAAGTACGAATGGGGCGCGGACGCGATCTTCACGCTGGTCGACGGCAAAATGACCTTCCGGAGCTATTACAAGATGCCGGCGGCGCAGACCGCGAACGAGAATTGCGTGGCCCACAACGGATCGTTGATCCCGATTCCCGGCCGCGACGTCATGGTCCAGGCCTGGTATCAAGGCGGGATTTCCGTGTTCGACTGGACCGATGCCGAGCACCCCAGGGAAATCGCCTACTTCGACCGGGGCCCGATGGACTCCACCAAGCTGGTCAGCGCCGGGTCGTGGTCGGTCTACTGGTACAACGGGTCGATCGTCAGCTCGGAGATCGCCCGGGGGCTCGACGTCTTCGAGCTGGTGCCCAGCGGGTTCATTTCCCAGAACGAGATCGACGCCGCCAAGTCGGTCCGCTTCGAGTATCTGAATGCCCAGGACCAGCCGAAGTTCGTCTGGCCGGCGACCTTGGCGCTCTCGCGGGCCTACCTCGATCAGCTGGCCCGGTCGAACGGCCTAGGGCGGGACCGGATCACGGCAGTCCGCACCGAGCTGGCCCGCGCCGAGAAGTTGTCGGGACCGAAGCGACACGAGGCTCTTGCGGTCCTGGCGACGCAGCTCCATGGCGAAGCGAACGGCGCGGCCGACCAGGGCAGGGTCCACAAACTGGCCGCGGCGGTCGGGGAGCTGGCCAATGCGCCGCGCTGACCTCACCCTCCTGCTGGTCGTGGCGTCCGCCGCCTGCGCGTCCACCCAGGCCGCCGACACCGAGCCCTCGCGCTGGAAGCAGCACGCCGAAAACGTCACCATCATCCGGGACGACTGGGGGATCGCCCACGTCTACGGAAAGACCGACGCCGACGCGGTCTTCGGAATGATCTACGCCCAGGCCGAGGACGACTTCAACCGGATCGAGGTGAATTACCTGAATTCGATGGGACGGCTCGCCGAGGCCCAAGGCGATTCCGCGATCTGGCAGGATCTCCGGATGAAGCTGTTCATCGATCCCGACAGCATCAAGGCCCAGTACGCAGCGGCCCCGGAATGGCTCAAGGCGCTGATGAACGCCTGGGCCGACGGGCTCAACTTCTATCTCTCCAAACACCCGGCGGTCAAGCCGAGGGTCCTCCCCCGCTTCGAACCGTGGATGGCGCTGACCTTCAGCGAAGGAAGCATCGGCGGCGACATCGAATCGGTCTCCTTGAAGGGGCTGGAGGGCTTCTACGGGAACAAGGTGGTGAGCCAGGCCCAAGACAACGACGACGGCCGGCCCAGCGAACCCACCGGATCCAACGGCATCGCCATCGCCCCGTCCAACACGGCCGCGCATCACGCCCTGCTGCTGATCAATCCCCACACCTCGTTCTTCTTCCGGTCCGAGCTCCAGATGGTGAGCGACGAAGGCCTCGACGCCTACGGCGCCTCGACCTGGGGCCAGTTCTTCATCTACCAGGGGTTCAACGACCGAGTGGGCTGGATGCACACGTCGAGCGGGGTCGACAACATCGACGAATACGCGGAAACCGTGGTGAAGAAGGACTCGGCGTACTTCTACAAGTACGGGAACGAGGAGCGCCCGCTCACCGTCACCACGATCACGGTGCCCTACAAGGTTGCCGACAGCATGGCGAAGAAGGTCTTCACCGTCTACCGGACCCACCACGGGCCCGTCGTGCGCGAGGCGGGCGGCAAGTGGGTGAGCGTCCGGCTGATGCAGGAGCCGCTCAAGGCCCTGACCCAGTCATACAGCCGCACCAAGGCGAAGAGCTACAAGGAGTTCCGCCAGACCATGGAGCTGCACACCAATTCGAGCAACAATACGATCTTCGCGGACGCGGATGGCGACATCGCCTATTTCCACGCCAATTTCGTTCCCCGGCGAGACACCAGCTTCGACTGGAGCAAGCCGGTGGACGGCAGCAATCCCGCGACCGAATGGAAGGGCGTCCACTCCATCGACGAGAGCCCCAACCTGCTCAATCCGCCCAACGGCTGGCTCTACAACACCAACAACTGGCCCTACTCCGCGGCCGGCCCGAATAGCCCGAAGAAGGCGGACTATCCGGCCTACATGGAGAAGGGCGTGGAGAATCCGCGGGGGATTCACGCCATTCGCGTGCTGCAGGGCCAGAAAGACTTCACCCTCGCTTCGCTGCGGGACGCGGCGTTCGACAGCTATCTCCCGGCCTTCGCCGATCTGATGCCCGCGCTGATCACCGCCTACGATCAGACCCCGAATGGCAGTGCCCTCAAACAGAGGGTCGCGGATCAGATCGAAAGCCTGAGGGGGTGGGACTACCGCTGGTCGGCCACGTCGGTGCCGACCTCGCTGGCGGTGTTCTGGGGCGAGGAGATGTGGCGGCGGGTGCGCAAGGACGCCGAGGCCGAGGTGATGTCGGTGTACGAGTATGTCGCGAAGAAGACGACCGCCGCCCAGAAGCTCGACGCGCTGGCCGCCGCGTCGGACAAGCTCGCCGCCGGGTTCGGAACCTGGAAGACCCCCTGGGGCGACATCAACCGGTTCCAGCGGCTCACCGACGACATCGTCCATCCGTTCAGCGATTCGGGTCCCAGCATCCCGGTCGCGTTCACGTCGTCGCAATGGGGATCGCTGGCCTCGTTCGGGGCGCGCTCCTACAAGGGCTCGAAGAAGATCTACGGCACCAGCGGGAACAGCTTCGTGGCGATGATCGAGTTCGGCGACAGCGTGCGGGCCAAGGCGGTCACGGCCGGAGGGGAAAGCGGTAATCCCGCCTCTCCCCATTTCAACGATCAGGCGGTGCGGTACGCCACGGGAAACCTCCGGAACGTGTATTTCTATCGGTCCCAGCTCAGGGGACACACCGAGCGGGAGTATCACCCGGGTAACTGATGAATCGAGCGCGAGGAGATCTACCCATGCGAGTCTTCCCGATGGCCGGTCTGGTCCTGCTCCTGGCGGCGCCGGCGGCCGCGCAGACCGAGCCCGTCAAGATGTCCCTCTACGCCGCGGGCGAGATCGTATGGAAGGACGGCCCCGCTTCCCTCCCCAAGGGCGCCAAGATGGCCATCCTGGAGGGCGATCCGACCCAGCCGGGCGTCTTCACCATGCGGATCAAGTTCCCGGCCGGCTTCAAGGTGTCGCCCCACTATCACTCCCAGACCGAGCACGCCACCGTCATCTCCGGCGCCCTGAGCCTCGGCATGGGGCCGACGTTCGACCAGAAGTCGATGCGGGTGCTGTCAGCCGGGGACTTCGGCTACTGGGTAGCCGGGACGCCGCACTTCGCCTGGTTCGAGCGTGAGACCGTGCTGCAGCTGCACGGTCAGGGACCCTGGACCGTCACGTACGTAAACCCGGCCGACGATCCCCGGAAGCCGGCGCCGTAACGTCGACTCGGGGCCGGGTCTCAGGTGGAACGGTGGGGCTGGGCGCGGTCTCCCGCGGACCGCGCCGGATTCCAGTAGTGCCGCAGCGCATGGATGATCACCGGCAGTCCCCGTAACACGCACAACCCGACGGCAATCCAGGCGGTGACCCGGAACGTCTCCAGCAGCAGCGCACCGGTTCGGGCCCCGGCGAGCTCCCGGGGGTATCCCCAGAGGGCGTTCACCAGGGCGAGCCCGCAGAAGGTCGTCGTTTTGGCGATCGAATAGCCGACCCGCATGAAGGTCGACCCGACCAGGAACCCGCCGAGCCGGGTGCGGTGCTGGGCGAACGGGGCGGTCCCCTGGCCAATGCCGATGGCCCGGAAGGCGTCGGTGAGCGTGGTCCTCGCGATCACGATCAGCGGAATGACGAGGGGAATCAGGCCCAGGCCGGCAAAGCAGATCCAGAGCACCAGCTCATAGGTGCGGTCCGCGGCAATGTCGAGCACGCTGCCGAAGAGGCTGGTCTGGCCGGTCTTCCGGGCCACGACGCCGTCCAGCGTATCGAGCATCAGGCCGAAGAAGAGCAGCCCGACCCCGGCCAGGCGCATCGACGCCGACCCCCGATAGAGGATCAGGATGTTGAGCAGCAGGAGCGGGAACCGGGACAGGGTGATCCAGTTGGCCAGCACGGTGCACCTCCAAGCGAGAGACTGGATACAAGTAGGCTCCCTGCCGTGACCCCTCCGTGACCTCTGTCTCCTCGCTGGTCGGCGGCGTACATTTGCCCCATGACCACCCGCCTCGCCACCGTCTGGCTCGCCGCACGCAGCCTGCTGTGGACCCTGCTGCTGCCGGGGGTGATGGCCGGCTACCTCCCCTGGCGGTTCTTCGGGCTGAGCCAGGTACGTATCCGGCCCGGCGACCCCGTCGATCTTCTCGGGGTGCTGGCCATCGCGGTGGGCGCGGCGCTGCTGGGGACCTGCATCTTCGAATTCGCCCGCTCCGGCCGCGGGACGCTGGCGCCGGTCGACCCGCCCAAGGAGCTCGTGGTGCAGGGCCTGTACCGGTACGTGCGCAATCCGATGTACTTGAGCGTCGCGACGATCCACATCGGAGAATGCCTGCTGACCCGGTCGGCCCCCATGCTGGAATTCGCCGCCGGCTTCTTCGTCGCCGTGAACCTGTTCGTCATCGGTTATGAAGAACCCGCCCTGCGCCGCCAATTCGGCGACTCCTACGAGCGGTACGCGCAGCGGGTCGGCCGGTGGCTTCCGTCGTTCCGGGCCACGGGCTCCGGTGGCGCGAGATAGCGTGCAGCACGTGGTGCGGTGCTCCCGAACTTCCGACGCGGCGGACGCGTGAGGGCTCCCGGGTTCTTCCTGGCGTGGTTTCTGGTGGCGCTAGTTGCCGGTATCTCGGGCACGGTCGCGGCCCTGCACCCGCCGGTGCCCCAGCTGGTGCTGGTGGGGCTTACCGTGGGCCTCGTGGTGCTGGAGCGCCAGGCGGGCTGGCTCCGCAGCTGGGTTGCCGCCGCCAGGGTACGCGGGCTGGTGGCGCTTCATCTCACCCGGCTTGGCATCGGCATCGTATTTCTCATGCTGGGCCGGAGGGGAGAGCTGGCCACCGCCTTTGCCGTTCCCGCGGGATGGGGAGACATCGCGGTGGGGTCGCTGGCCGGTCTCCTTCTGCTCACCGGCGACGTCACCCTGGATCGGCGGGCGCTCTACCGGGTGTGGAACGGGCTGGGCCTGCTCGACCTGGTCTTTGTCGTGGCCACCGCGGCACGACTGGCGCTGGCGGATCCGGCCTCGATGCAAGCGCTGCTGCGGTGGCCCCTCGGTCTGGTGCCGACATTCCTGGTACCGCTGCTGCTGGCCACTCATGTGTGGTTGTTCCGTCGTCTAGCCACCCCAACGAAGGCCTAGCCCCATGCAAATCCCACGTCTGGTCCTGACCTTCCCGGTGTTTATCCTGGCGGGCTGCTCGTCACCGGCCGGTTCCTTCGACTCGGCGGCTGAGGCCGACAAGCTGCTGAAGCGGGACGCCGAATGGGCCGAAGCCGCCACGGCCGGGACGGACATCGACAGGATCGTGTCATACTGGGCGGATGACGCGGTGGTGATTCCGCAGGGACAGCCGATCGCCGAAGGGAAGGAGGCCATCCGTGCCTTCGTGACGGGCAGCTTGGCAATCCCCGGCTTCCGGATTCACTGGACCTCGGACAAGGTCACGTTTTCGCCGGACGGCCAGCTGGCGTACATGCGGAGCACCAGCGAGATGACCGTGCCCGGCCCGACGGGGGCACCGGTGACGATGCCCGGGCGCGCCATCACGGTCTGGCGGCGGGACGCGGACCGGCAGTGGCGCTGCGTGGTCGACATCTGGAACGATCCGCCGGCCCCGGCGACGCCGGGCAAGCCGGCCACGGAGTGACCATGCCGACCCGGGCCAGCGGAAACTTCGATGTCAAGCTCAATCCCCTGCCGACGTCCGATACCACGGAGGGGTCACCGCTCGTGCGGATGTCGATCGACAAACAGTTTCAGGGCGACCTCGCGGCCGTGAGCAAAGGCGAGATGCTGGCCGCGGGAACGGCGGTCAAGACGTCAGCGGGTTATGTGGCGATCGAGCGGGTGATCGGGACCCTGCACGGGCGGAACGGCAGCTTCGTGCTGCAGCACAGCTCGACCATGACCCGCGGCGTGCCCCACCAGTCGATCATGGTGGTTCCCGATTCGGGCACCGGCGAGCTGGAGGGGCTCGCGGGCACCATGGTCATCACGATCAGCGGCGGGAAACACCTCTACGATTTCGACTACACCCTCGCGGGCGCGCCCTGACGAGGATGCTTCAGGGGGACCCATGGCCAAGCGGCGGCAGGTCTACGAGACGGAGGAAATCACGGTCACGTTCGAGCCCGGGCTGTGTATCCATTCCGGCAACTGCGTCCGGGGGCTTCCCGCCGTGTTCGACGTCCGGCGCAAGCGGTGGATACGCCCCGAGGCGGCCCCCGGAGCCGACGTGGCGGCGCAGATCGGGCGGTGTCCATCCGGCGCCCTGAAGTGGTATGCTCCCGGCCCGGCCCTACCGGTCCTTCCGGAGCTCGACGACGATGACCTCGATGGGACGTGAGGTCTCGTTGACGTCGGCATGCATCTGGCCGGGCGGATCGGCATCCAGCCAGTATGCCTTCCCCTGCTGCCAATGGTAGGTGTTGAGCGTCTTCCCGGCCGGATCCACCACCTTGAGATCGCCGCCGGTGAGCGCGATCAGGGTGCGCCCGTGCTCGTGCCGATGCATGGTCAGCGGCTGGTTCGGCATGATGATGGACTTCCAGACCTTGACCTCCTCGTTCTCGAACTGCGGCTCGCGGCGGGTCGCGGTCTGCGCCTGCTGCCGGGCCCATATCGAACCGGCGCCGGCAAGGAAGGACAGAGCGGCCAGGAAGATCCCACGCGGACGCTTCATGGATCGGTCTCCAGGAAAGGGGCCCCACTTCAGGTCCCGAAACATACCGCCGCACGGCCGAGCCTCCAGTGACCGCGGTCGCCATCCTGCTGGCGGCGTTCGGCGGCGTATGGTTCATGTTCGCCGGCGGGAAGGCGGGCCCGCTCGACCGCCTGGAACGCGCCTACCTGCTGGTGAGTCCGCTGCCGGTGGCGGTGATGTTCGGCATTCCGCTCCTGCTCGAGCTGCTCCATGCGGGCGGCGACGGTGTCCGGTTCCTGGAGCCGGCCGGTCTCCTGCTCAGCGGAGTGCTCACCCTGGCGGGCCTCGTTCTGCTGTGGCGCCGCTGGGTTCGCGGAGAGCCGCGGGATGCCCGGCTGGCCGCGGGGATCTTCCTGGCCGGCATCCCGGCGCTCCTGTGGCTGACAGTGGTGTTGATGTACAGCCTGTGACGACGCGCACCCTGAATCGGAGGCGAGAATCCAATGATCGACCGAAAAGCCGAGGCCCGCTGGGAAGGCAACCTGCGCGAGGGCAAGGGCACCCTCCGCCTGGGCAGCGGGGCCTTCGAAGGTCCCTATTCATTTGGAACGCGGTTCGAAGGCGCCCCCGGCACCAATCCGGAGGAGCTCCTCGGCGCGGCCCACGCCGGTTGCTTCACGATGGCGCTATCGATGATGCTCACGATGGCCGGCCATCCCCCGGCCCGCCTCGAGACCACCGCCACCGTGCACCTCGACAAGGTGGGCGAGGGGTTCGCCATCACGGGCATCGACCTAGTGACCCGCGGCAAGGTTCCCGGGCAGACCGCGGCGGAATTCCAGCGCCTCGCCGAGAACGCCAAGGCCAACTGCATCATCTCGAAGGCCTTGTCCGGCGTCCCGATGAGGCTTCGGGCGACTCTGCTCGCCTAAACGCGGCGCGACTTGCGCCGGAAGGTGCCGAGCCCCAGCATTCAGGGGTGCGACGCCTTCCGGTTTCCCTTTCTTTCCGGCATCTGCCGCTGCTGCTGCTGGCGGCCGCCTGCGGGTACGTCACCGGTACATCGGCGGACGCCAGCCTGGGCGTTTCCTTCTACGGCTCGACTCCATCGCTCGCGCCGGCGGTGGTCGAGCTCCAGGTGCAGAGCGCCCACCGTTCCTATCTCTGGGTGGGTGGGGCGGCGGCCACGCCGAATCAGCCCCAGGAGTTCTCTCCGGTCGGCCTGCAGGGCGGCGACAGTCTGACCGCCACCGCGGTGCTGAAGACTCCGCAGGGAACCGAGCTCGCCCGGGTGGTGACCGGAATCCGAATCCAGTCCCACTGGCTCTACGGGCTCGGCTTTCAGGCCGGCGGGGTCAATCCGGATGCCCGGGGGTTCTGCCAGCAGCATCCGGCGAAGCTCGCCATCCCGGGTTTTCCCGGCGACACGCTCTTCCTCTGGACCAGCGCCATTCCCGAAGGCGCGATCTGCTGAGGGCCGGCCTCGAGGGCCAGCCTTCTTCGCTCCACATGGTCACCCTATCCATTCGCCGGGGAACGCCCGCCGACGCAGCCGCGCTGGCCCGGTTCGCCGCGCGGACGTTCGAGGAAACCTTCGGCCCGGACAACGACCCGGCTCACCTGGCTGAGCATCTTGCCACTGCGTATGGAGAGCCTCAGCAGCAGCGCGAACTCTCGGATCCCGACTGCATCACGCTCCTGATCGAATCCGGCGGCGAGCTGGCCGGGTACGCGCAGGTCCGCCGCCGCGCGGCGCCTCCTTGCGTCGCGGAGGCGCCGGTCGAACTGGCCCGGTTCTACCTGGACCGGCCCTGGCAGGGACGCGGCCTGGCCCAGCGGCTGATGGCGGCGGTGGGAGAGTCGGCGGCCGAGCTGGGCGGCGGCAACATCTGGCTGGGAGTCTGGGAGCGAAACCCCCGCGCGATCGCCTTCTACGTCAAGTGCGGATTCTCCGACGCCGGGTCCACCGATTTCTTCGTTGGGGCGGACCGGCAGACCGACCGCGTACTGGTGGCGGAAGTGGACCGGCTGCGGCGAGCCGTCTCCACCGCGGGGCGGGGCGGCGGGGCGTAGCCGTGGACACCTACGATTTTTCGGCCCGGGCGATCACCGGCGAGCCGGTCCCGCTCTCGGCGTATCGCGGGCGCGTCTGCCTCATTGTGAATGTCGCCAGCGAATGCGGCTACACGCCCCAGTATCGCGGACTGGAAGAGCTCTTCCAGCGGCATCAGGCGAGAGGACT
>JBGPLG010000066.1:0-24470 GCA_041486305.1 Gemmatimonadota bacterium | reverse complement strand
CTTCGTGGAGTACGAGGGAGAGGTGTGCATCGTCCCGCCCAACAGCTTCGCGCTGGCCCGCTCGGTGGAATATTTTCGGATTCCCCGCAATGTGCTCACGATCTGCGTCGGCAAGTCCACCTACGCCCGCTGCGGCATCATCACCAACGTGACGCCGTTCGAGCCGGAGTGGGAGGGCCACGTCACCCTGGAGATCAGCAACACGACGCCGCTGCCCGCCAAGATCTACGCCAACGAAGGCATCTGCCAGGTGCTGTTCTTCGAGGCGGACGATGACGATGTCTGCGAGACCAGCTACGCCGACAAGAAGGGGAAATACCAGGCGCAGCGGGGGGTCACCCTGCCGCGCCTGTAGAGGGCGTCACGGTGCGGTGGACTGGGGCCCCTCCTTCGTGAGCGTGGCCCCGGGCACTGGGAAGTTCCTTATCTCGTAAATCGCGCGGAAGTCATGCTGCCGGCAATACGTGCCGAAGTCACGTGTATCGACCGAGGCCTGATAGGTCGTTGCAGGCGTAACCGAGATCGCGGTGGCACTCAAGCTGCAAGAGATGATGGCCAGTTGGGGCGGGTTGTGAATGTAGACGCGGTACCCCACCGCACCAGGGACGGGCGCCCAGTTCCAGACACAATTGCTGTTGTAGTTGTACGGATAGTTGGGCGTTTGGACCGGCGGGGGACAGGATTTCGTGACGCTCAGCAGCGGCGCGTCCGCGGTCTGGGCCCAGCCGGCGATCGCCGGAAGTGCCAGCTGCATCGTCGTAGTTCCGGTGGGAGTCAGCCCCGTCGTCATGGCCCGCGGACTCGGAACGACCACGGCCGGGGCGGCCACCGGTTGAATCTGGTAGTAGAAAACAGTACCCGGGACCAGCCCCTGGTCAGCGAGCTGGGTGACGGTGGCGGGGACGGTGGCGATCGGCACGAATGGCCCGCCGGCGCTGATGCCTCGCGACACCGTGTAGCTCCCTGCCCCGCTTTGCGCGTTCCAGTGTAGGGTCAGGGAAACCGGTGTGACGGCATCCGCGGTTACCGCGAGCAGCGACGTGGGCATCGGCTTCTGCCTGAGCTGGCCGGACAGGCTTCCGGTGACCCCGGCGAGGACGAGGAGGATCAACAGAGTCGGGCGCATGGCTATCTCCTGGGGCAGAGAGTCTACTTGGCCACCGCAGCCACCGCAGCCACCGGCACCGCGGCGCCGTGATGTCATAGCGCGTGGCACGGGTGGCTCAGGTCGGGTCCGGAACCCGGATCAGCATCGGTACCGCTGCGCCGAGAGGCACGACCAGCGGCGAGATCGGCCAGCCGGGATCCTCGAGCAGACGTTGCGACGATGCCCCGTAGTGGACCAGCTCGTCGCGAAGCCGCATCCCGCGCCGCCGAGCCTGCAGCGTGTCGGGGGGCAAGCCCGGCGCCGCCTCGGGGGGCACCGCCACCCGGTAGGCGCCGTGAGCCAGCCCAAGGGCCCGGGCCACCAGCGCCAGCTGCGCCGGAGAGAGTGACTCGATGGTGTCCTGGCCGGGACGGAATCGGACGTCGTCCAGGGCCAGGCACCCCCGCTCGAGCTCGCTCACCATCTCGGTGAGCGTGAGGGGCCGAGCCACGAGTCCCAGCAAGGCCCGGGGGCGGGCGCTGGGACAGTTGGCGACCAGGTCAGTCGGCGGCGCGGGCCGCGCGTTCGCGCGATGGTCCGAAACCGGGCCGCCGACCAGAACCCCCGCGAGAATCAGCATTCCAAGCGACAATGGCCACGTCCTTCCCGGATCGCGCCTGGCGGAATCCGTCCGCTTGCCGGGATCGGATCGGGCCAGCTAGCTTGTGATATCACGGTACCCCGGTACCGTCACTCTCGAACCACCCCTGAATCTCTGCCCGATCAGCCCGGAGCCTTGTGTTCCGACTACGGAGTTTCGGCGGCCTTTGGCTGGAACGGGACCACCAGCGCGTTGGTGGGACCAGTCCGCGCCGACTCGGGCTCCTTGCGGCCGTGGTGGCCGCCGGAGACCACGGGATCAGCCGCGATCGGCTGCTTCTGCTGCTCTGGCCCGACGCCACCGAGACCAAGGCGCGCCACGCGCTCGCACAGACCCTCTACAGTTTCCGGCGGGACCTGGGTGACGATCTGATCCGGTCGCAGCCGGCCGAGCTCCTGGTTGATCCGCAGCAGCTCGGCAGCGATCTCGCTGAATTCCTCGACGCCAAGGCCCGCGGGGACTTCGAGCGGGCCGCGGGGCTTTATACCGGCCCGTTTCTCGACGGCTTCTACATTCCCGGCGCCGACGAGTTCGAGCGCTGGGCCGAGATCGAACGGACCCGGCTTCGCGAGCTCGCCATCCAGGCGATGGAGGCCGCCGCCAAACGGGCGACCGAGGCGGGCCGGCTCGAAGCATCGTCGGCGCACTGGCGCCGTCTGAGCGTTCTCGCGCCGCTCAACTCCCGGGTGGCGCTGGGCTATATGACCTCCCTCGCCGACGCCGGCGACGTCGCCGGCGCCATTCAGTACGGCCGCGCCCACGAACTGGCCCGTCGGCAGGAGCTCGGGACCCAGCCGGATCCCTCGGTCGGCGCACTCTTGGCCCGGCTCACCCGCGGGGAGTGGCGACCGGTAGCCGCCGGCCCGGCGGCCGCGTCGGTGGCTCCGGCCGGCGGGGAGCCCTCCGCGCCCCTCGACGCCTCTCCCGCGACGATCGCGCGCCCCGCCGCCCCGCGACGGCGCTGGATCGTCGCCGTGGGCGCGACCGCGCTGGCCGCGCTCGCGCTCTGGATTCTCCCGCCGATGCTTTCCGGACGCGAGGCCTTCCCCGCCGGCAGCGTGGTGGTGATGGCCGATGTGGTCGACCTGACCGGCGAGCCGGGGCTCTCGCGGGCCCTCGCGTCCGCGGCCCCCGTCGGGCTGCAGCAATCCCGTCACCTGGCGCTGCTCTCTCGCTCCAGAATCGCCGAATCCCTCAAGCGAATGGGACGCTCTGGCGATAGCGTGCTGACCGATTCCCTCGCCCTCGAAGTCGCGGCCCGCGAAAACGCCCGGGCCGTGCTCGCCCTGACCGTGGCCAAGGTCAGCGCCGGGTACATGCTGAACGCGCGGCTGATCTCCCCCGTCGACGGAGCCGACATCGCGGTGCACCGGGTTTCGGTCGGCCGGCTGGACCAGGTGATCGACGGGCTCGACCGCCTCCTCCGGGAGGTGCAGAGCAGCGCCGGCGACCCTCGGCGCTTCCGGGACAGCATGCCGGCCCTTCCCCTGGTCACCACCCGCTCTCTCGAGGCGCTCAAGCTCTTTGCCGAGGGCGCGGAAATGTGGCGCCACGCGAAATACGACCGGGCCCAGCAGCTTTTCGAACGGGCCGTGGCGCTCGACTCCGGGTTTGCCATGGCCCATGCCGCGCTTGGCTCGCTCTACTATTACCTCAACGACCGCCCCACCGGCGACGCCCACTACGCCGCCGCCGAGCGGTTCCGCAGCCGCCTCACGTTCCGGGAGCAGCTCTCCCTCGACAGCCGGCTGGCGGTCGCGCGCGGCGATCGCCTCTCGGAGATTCAGATCGACCGAACCCTCGCGGAGCGCTATCCGGGCCGGGACACCTGGTACAACTATGGCAGCGGGCTCATGCGGGCCGGCCGGTGCCAGGAAGGCATCCCCGCCTTGCAGAAGGCCCTGCAGTTCGATTCGCTGGCTATGAACACCAACGTCAATCTGGCCACCTGCTACAAGGCGCTGGGTGAGAATCGTCTGGCACTGGACGCCTACGCGGCGGCGGAGCGGGCGGACTCCACCGCGCTGATCACCAACTTCATCAATCACGAATGGGGCAGCGTCTATATCCGCCTGGGGCGCTACGCGGAGGCGGAGGCCGCCTTTCGCCGCATGCTGGCCCTCTCGGATCGCAACGACCAGGCCCGGGGGCATCGCTCGCTGGCGTATCTCGACATGCTGCAGGGCCGCTATCGCAACGCCATCGAGCACCTGAGCCAGGCCGTGTCCCTGTCCCGGGCGACCGACGCCGGGCTGTCGCAGATGCGGAACGAGGCGCTGCTGGCCGAGGCGTATCTGATTCGCAGCTCGCCGAAGCTGGCGGACCGCGAGCTCGACGACGCGCTCAAGATCTCCCGCTCCCAGTACGTCGAGCCCGCGTTCCTGGCGCTGCTCGGCCGGGTGCTGGTGCGGGCCAACCGGATCGCCGATGCGCGCGCGGTCCTCGCCAGGCTGGAGAGCGTCCTCAAGCCCGGGAACACCACCGACCGGAGCGCGCGTGGACTGTTGACTGCCGAGCTCGCAATGGCGCGGGGAGCGCCGGACGCGGCCGCCGAGGCGATCCGGGGCGACATCGATAGCCGGCTTTCGGAATGGCGGGCCGCGATGATCGGCCGGACGCTGGCCGGCCGGGGCGTGCTCGATTCCGCGCTCGCGGCCACGGCCGCGTTCTCCCGGCTCGAGGCGTTCGGCCAGGATACCCAGGCGGACTGGGTCCTGGCGCCGCTGGAAGTGGCCCGCCTGGCCGAGGCCCTCGGCGACTCCTCGACCGCGCGCGCCGCGCTGCAGGCCATGCTGGAGCGGTGGAAGGGAGCCGACCCCGACCTGGCGGTGATGCGGGAGGCCCGGCTTCATCTGGCCCGGTTGCAACGGGAGGCGCGGCACTAGGCGAGGCTCAGCGTCGCTCGCATGGTCTTCTCCCGTAGCTCATGGAACCACGATCAGGGTATCGGCACTCAGGGTCCCCATGGCCGGGCCCTGATTGTACGTTTGCCCGGCGCCCATCGAGTACGCCCAGCGCGCGGTGATCGTGAACTGCTGGGCGCCCTTGGGCGGATTCGAGATCGTGTACGAGCATCCGGCCAGCGTGGTACAAGCGTTCGGCCCCGCGGTGACGTTCAAGCCATACCCCGACGTCAGCTTGTATCCATTGTTCGGCACCGGGGGGGCGCCGGTGGGGGGAGGCTCGTACCTCCATTGCAGGGTAATCGACGTGGCGGTAGTCGTGGCGCTGAGCCAGCGTACCAGGCCCGAGTTCGGTGCGGTCCAGGTCGACGTGTTCCACCCGGCTTCACCGTTCGCGGCGAGCGCCGTGATCCGGTAGACGTAGGTAGTCCCCGGAGTAATACCACCCGATAGATCCGTGAAACGCATGTTCGGGACGACGTTGCCCATGAACAGGATGGTGGGCGTGGTGCCGCACGACGTCCCCGCGAGCGTCCACGCATTGGATCCCTGGACGCTGCGGTCCACCCGGTAGCCCACGACTCCGTTGGCCGGCTGACGGCTCCACCAGAAGACCGCACCGGCCGGATAGGGTCCGTAGGTGGTGAAATGCTGCGCGGGCCCTATCGGATCGATGATCGGCTGGTTCGGTTGACTCGGAGGTGGAGCGGCGCAGGTCGGATCGGGCCTGGTCCAAGATGCCGACCCGCTCACACTGGTTCCGTTGCTCAGCGCCGCGGTGATGTCGTACCGATAGACGCCGGCCGCCGGAAAGCCGATGCCGGTCGGCCCGGGATCGGTCCAGGTGTTGGTCGTAAGGAGGATTGGAGCCGTACCGTAGTTCCCGTACCCCGCCGGCGAGGTGCGAACCAGGCTGTAGCTCACCGCTCCGGTGACCGGTGTCCACGAGACCGCCGCCGAGGCGAGCGTTCCATTCACGGCAATTCCGGTAACGGCGGTCGGCGTCGCCAGCGGGCTCCGCGCGCCGGTTGCGCCCGTGGCCAGCCCGACCGGCGGGGCCAGCACCGCGCCGGTTCTGCCTCCCGGCAGTACCGGAGCCACCATCGGAGCCGGGGCCGGGATGGTGACCATCACCGGATCTGCCGCCCCGGTGGTGCCGTCGGGAAAGACGGCAATGACCTGGTAGAAGTAGGTCGTGCCGGCGGAGACCTTGCCGTCATCGAACGTGGTGGCATAGACCGGCCTGGTGAGGTCGACGCCGGTCGCCTTGGCGTCGAGTGCGCGCAGCACCCGGTACCTCGCCCCCTTGACCGGGACCGGGTTCCACGTCACGGTCACTGAGGCACCATTGCTCTGGGCGGACACCTTGTCGGGCCCCGGATACTTCTGGGCGCCCAGCGAGCCGGCGGCCCCATACAGGAGCGCCACCCCCGCGACAGCCGACCTCAAGCCGTTCCGCATCGCAGTTCCTCCACCAGGCATAGGTGTTCTCATGGCGGCGGGGGATTCCCCGCCTTCATCCGCACGATATTCCCGCGGGAAAACCCTTCGCCGCTCACGATCTTCGCGGTGCTGAACTTCTCCAGCACCGAATTCACCACGATGCTGCCAATGAGGCGGTCCGGCGCGCCGAGATTCTTGCCGGTTTCGGGGTCGACCAGCGCCGGCTGGATCTCGAAGACGTCGAGCTCCATGCCGGCCCGCATGCCCTGGTCGGCGCCGGCGTTGAGATACACGACCCCTTCCCGGACATCGACTACTCGGCCGCCCCACTTCACCCTGGGCATCCCAATCAGGATACCGGCGACCGCATTCTGGAGCGCCTGCCGCGCGGCCTGGCCCAGCGGAGTGGTGAGCTCCACACTGCCGGAATAGGTCTTCTCGTCCTTGATGAGGTCCGCGGCGATTCCGGTCTGGCTGGCTTTTCCCACGCCCTTGTGGGACATCAGGACTTCACCGGTCGTGGCGTCGATCAACCGCAGGTCGATGGTGACTTCCGCAGTGACCCGTTCGCTCGCGACCGTGAGGCCCTTGACGATGTTGGACAGGGCGCCGCCGATTCCGGAACGATTGTGAGTGAAGCCGGTGATGTCACCCGTGATCATGACCTGGGCGCCGAGGAGGGCTCCAGTCTGGGCCGCCGTCTCCTTGGTCACCGCCCCGGACGCGCCGATCTGCTGCTCCTGCTGCACCGCCTGCATCGCGGCGCGCTCCAGCACCACGAAGCGTCCGGTCTTCACCAGTACGGTCGTCAGTGCCTCGGTGAGCCCGCGGGCAAACTCGGCCGGTGGGGGAATCGCGACACTCACGGTGGTCTGCTTGACCGCCGGCTGTCCGGGATATCCCGGCTGCGGGTAGCCGGGCTGCTGGGGTGGCATGCCGCCGGGCATCATGGTGGTGGTGCTCTGCATCTTGAGCGCCGAACCGGACAGGTCCATGACCGCCACGCGCAGCCGCTGGGTCGGCGTGCCGAGGATCTCCTGGGCGGCGCCGCGCTGCGCAACGGCCAGGCTCATCGCGCAGGCCAGAAGCGGGAAAGTCGCCCTCACGGTTTCTTGTCCGGCAGCCGGATGAACTCGACCCGCGCCTTCCCGGCCTTGGGCGGCTTGCGCCCTTCCTGCAGCTCGGGCGGCAGCACACTGACCGCGATGATCTTCTGGTCCGAGACGCCGTTGACCAGAATGGCCGCCCAGACTTTCTCGATGCGCTTCCGCGCCAGCGCGGTGTCCGGCGGGGCGTCCTTCTCTCCCGCCTCGGCCGCCACGTGAAGGATGTAGGTCCCCTCCGCGAGCTGCAGCGCTTCGCCGAGCGAGGCCAGGCTGGCCTCGAATCCGGGCTCCAGCTCGGCGGTGCCCTCGATGAACTTCACGTCCTTGAGCTCGAGACGTCCCTTCCCGAGCTCGCGCAGCATCGCGATCTTGTCCTGCGGCTTGCCGCCGAGCATCCCCTTGATGCCCTTGATCGCGCCCGGCGCGGCGGTGGCCGCGAGCCCGATCGGCGTCATCGCGGCGACCGCGCCGATCCCGGACATCGGGTTGGCGCCTTGCATGGCGGCCGCGACTCCCGCGGCTGCACTGGCTCCGGCGGGCAGGGCCGGCATACCGGGCACCCCACCGGGCGGCATCCCCGGCATTTGAACCGCCTGGGTGCACGGTGTCGTTGCGGGCACCGGAGCGGAGTCCGCCTTCTTGACGATGTTCTTCGCAACCCCCACGATCGCCGCGCCGGCCGAGCTCGCTCCCGGGGCACAGGGATTGAGGCCGCCGGCGCCCAGAGCATTGGCCACCCCGACGGCCTTCTTTCCCAGGAGCGACTGGACCCCGGCACCGGCGGCTGCCGTGCCGGCCGTATCGGCGATCCGCTTCACGACCGATTTGAGCCTGCTCTGAGGCTTCTTGGTCTTCGCCGTGGTGTCAGCCGCCTGGGCCGACAGCGTGGCCCGGGGAGTCGCCGATCCGCCAACGAGCAGGATCAAGCCGAGTGAGATCAATCGCATGGGGGCACCCGCTTCCGCCAAGGGGTGTCCGGGCCGAGTGGCTTGGCAGTCGGGCCGCGGACGGGGGAGATCACGACCGAAAACTACGCCCCGGCCATCAGCGCCCATTCAGCCTCGGATCAGGGCGGAATCATGCGGCCTAACGTGTTGCGCCTGCGGATGTTCGGTGGGCGGCAGGTCGTGGAAACCGGGTGGGGACGGAACGGCTAGACGGCCTGGATCTCCTTGCTCTGGTAGGCCACCAACCAGGCGGACAGCTCGGTGTTCATGACCCCGGCGGTCTTGACGGCGATCTCGGCGATCCCATTGACGGTCGGAGTCTCCATCGCGTTGAGCTCCCGCTCCAGCTCGATCAGCCGGTCCCTGATCCGCCTCGACCGGATCGTCGTCGCTTCGAAGTCCCCCTGGTTGCGGAGACCGTGCATCGCGCCGGCGAAGGCCGGAATGATCAGGGCCAGTGGAAGGAACAGGAGCTCGACCCGCTCAGGACGGGGGAGACGGTTGGGGAAGGCTCCGACCAGGTGGTAAATGGCGAGCCCCAGCGCCACCAGGAAGACCGGCAGCGTCACCCCGTGCAGAATCCGGTCCACCCGGCTGTTCCGTCGCGAGGTCCGATCGTGGTACTTGATCTGTCCCGAGAGGACCCCGGCGGCCAGGATACCCTGGGCACCGACCATCTGCTCGTTGAGGCTGATCGGCAGCACTCCAGCCTCGCGCACCACGGCGCGGTACATCCAGTCCACCCACGATTCCTGGGACGACACCCCAGAGTCCGAATCGACGCCGAGCACCGGCGTCCGGCTGAGTGGCAGTAGCATCGGCAACACGCGGATCCACTCCGCCAGCCGGCGGCAATCGAGCCACTGTGAGTGGAAGCGGTGCCGGTTGCCGAACAGGTAGATCCCCAGGATGCAGATCAGGAGAACGACTTCCACGGCGGCGGCGGTCCGGACCCCCGGAATGAAGGGGGCGCTTTCGAAGGCGATTCCGGTCGCTGCGGCCGCCACCGCGAGCCAAGACAGCATGTAGTTCAGCAGGAAGAGGCTGCGATACCGGCCGCCATTGTAGTTGGCCAGGTGACTGGCCCAGGCGTAGTGACGGTACACCCCGGTCGCGCTCAGCGCGCGGGATAGATCGTGAGAGGCGCCCTGCGCCAGCCACTCGCGCTCCCACTTGTCCTTGAGCTCCTGAACATGGTCCCGCTCGCCTCGCCTCCGGGCTCGTTGGGGTGTCTCCTGGCGGGGCCGCGAGGCCCCGGACACCGGGGAGTCCGCCCCGGGCTTGGGACCCGCACCGGCAAGCGCTCTGAAGAACAGATCGTAGATCCGCCCGGCACGTTCCGACCTGGGCCGCTGCGCGAAGTAGCTCTCCCGCGGGTTGTCCTTCAGATCGACATCTTCCTTGAATGGTTTGGGAGCAACCAGGAGTCGCCGGAAATGTTCCGCCAGCGGCCGGAGGCCCAGCGCCTTGGCCTGCTCGTCCCGTCCTGCCTGGTGAACCCATGGATTGCCCACCCCGTCCATCGGGATGCGGACCACCGGAATCCCCAGGTCCGCGGCCTGTCGCACCACATCTCCCGTGCCGCCCGCCCCGCCGAACGAGTTGTTCCACACGACGACGACCACATCGGAATTGCGGCACAGGGCTTTCGCGAGCGGCTCGTAGGCGCCGGATTTCCGGGGAATGCCGTTCAGCTGCTGGATGCCGCCTTCCTGCTCCGCGGCAGTGCACAGCTCGCTGAATTCCGCTTGCGATGCGACGTCCGGCTGGCCGAAGCCGGCTTCTCCGTCCTGCAAGTCGGCTTCGGTCCCGTCGGGAAGCGGCTTCTTGACCGTGAAATAGTCGAAGTAGCTCGCCCGGTCGTATGGGAGCATGGCGGTGAGCTTCCATTTGCTCGCCCGGGAGCGTGCCACCTGGGCACCCAGACGGTCGGCCCCTTCGGCCAGCCCGGATAACACCCAGAGGACCGCGGGAGCGAGGCGCCGGCCATGGTCGTCGCGCGTGACCTCGGTCTCCGGGTCGCTGCCGGTGGAGACCGGAGTGGTGGATGGATCGGTCGTTTCGGGCGCGAGGTATCCGGCCTCGGGATCCATGCGCACCGCGCGAACCACCTCCTCGACCACGTCGAAGACCTGGTGGAACCGTTCCTGGATCGCCTTGGCGTCGGTGCGCTTGAGCTTGTCCCAGCGATGCCCGGCCACACCGACGCGCACGGTGAGCCGGGGCCTGGGAGGGTGCGGAGAGGGAGACGTGGACATCCGGTCCTACGATGCCGCCAAATCAGCCCGCCGTCAAACGACGAGGGTCGCCTGAATACTCCGGACCGCCTCCGCCGAGGCGTGGAGATCTTTCCTTTCCTGCTCGGTGAGGCCCACTTCGATGATCTGTTCGAGTCCGCCCCGACCGATCTTGCAGGGAACGCCGCAGAATACGCCGGTCAGCCCGAACTCGCCCTGGAGCCAGGCGGCACAGGGAAGCACCCGCTTCTTGTCCAGCACGATCGCCTCGACCATCTGGACTGCGGCGGCGCTTGGGGCGTAGTATGCAGAACCGGTCTTGAGATGGGCCACGATCTCGGCGCCGCCGTTGCGGGTCCGCGCGACAATGGCGTCGAGCTTGTCCTTGGCGAGCAGCTGGGTGACCGGCATACCGGACACGGTGGTGCAGGAGATCAATGGAACCATCGTGTCCCCGTGACCGCCCAGCACCATCGCCTGGATGTCTTCCACGGAGACCTGCATCGCCTCGGCCAGGAAGGTACGGTACCGGGCGGTATCCAGCACGCCCGCCATGCCGAGCACCCGCTCGCGGGGAAAGCCGCTCACCTTCATGGCGACGTAACACATCACATCCAGCGGATTCGAGACCACGATGATGATGGACCTGGGCGCGACCCGCGCGATTTCCCGGGACACCGACTGGACGATGCCGGCATTGGTCTTCACCAGATCGTCCCGGCTCATGCCCGGTTTCCGCGCGATCCCGGCGGTGACCACGAAGATCTCCGAGTCGGTCGCGGCCTCGTAGTCGTTGGCGCCGATGACCCGGCTGTCGTACCCCTCGATGGGACCGGACTGCCACTGGTCCAGCGCCTTGCCCTGCGGGATGCCCTCCGCCACATCCACCATCACGATGGTTCGGGCCAGGTTCTTCTCGGCCAGCCGCTGGGCCGCGGTAGCCCCGACGTTTCCGGCGCCGACCACGGTGATCTTGTTCATCATGTAAGGAACTCTCTCGGTTGACGGTCGCTGTTGAGGCGCCAAATGTAGCGACACGCCGGGATCGGGCCAACGGGGATCCGAAATGCGAGGAGGGCCGCCACGGGGGCGGCCCTCCTGGGGATTCTCCCCGTTGCCGGCCGCCGTGGTGCTTCAGCGCACCTCGGTGCAGCACTCGAGATCGTCGGAGCCGACCGAGAATCCCGGTGCTTGCGCGGGGACCGGGGCGAGAACGCTGGGAGCCGCGCGCGCGGCGAGCCGCAGAACGGAGACGGGTGCGCGTCGAACCAACCAGGCCTCCTCCGATCGAGAGACGCCGTCCACGGTAGTCCTCTCGATCGACTCCTACATCACATGATCATGTGCCCCCGTTCACACCAGCCGCTCGCGCAGCGCCCGACCCACCGCCTCGGCCACGCTATGCACCTGCAACTTGCGATAGATCGAGCGGATGTGGGACCGCACCGTGTCCAGGCGCACCGCGAGGTGGTCGGCGACCTGCTTGTAGGACTTGCCGCCCACGAGCGCCTGCAGGACCTCGCGCTCCCGTTCGGTGAGTGCCGGCCCCGCCGGGCCCCGCGGCGCATCGCGGAGCATGGGCGGGTCGGCGCGGAGCAGATCGAGAATGGTCCGCGCCACTCCGGCGGTGAGCGGCGCGCCCCCGTTCACGATCGCTTCCAGCTGGCGCAGCAGCTCGTCGGCCGGGGCGCGCTTCAGGAGGTATCCGTCCGCCCCGGCGCAGATGGCCCGCAGAATGGAATCGACGTCTTCGAACACGGTGAGCACCACGATCGCGACCGCGGGGATGAGGCGCTTGAACTCGCGGGTCGCCTCGACCCCGCCCATCTCCGGCAGGTCGAGATCCATCAGGAGCAGGTCCCAGGGCGGCGACTCCCCTCGCGCGACCAGAGAGGCCCCCGCCGCCAGCGCCGGCTCGGCTGCTTCGTAGGCCCCGGCCCAGACGAACCCGGGCGCGTGGTTGAAGAGCGTTTCGAGACTCGATCGGTACCGGGCGTCGTCCTCGATTGCCGCAACGCGGATCGGCATGCCGCTGCCTCCAGGAGGATCCAACCTACCCGATTCGCCGCGACGACGGCATCACATCATGATGCGATGTTCCTATGGATCGAAGCTCACCTCGATGACCGTCCCACCCTGGGGAGGGTGAAGCACCACCAGCCGGGCCCCGTTCCGCTCGGCCCGGCGGCGCATGCCCGGTAGTCCGAGTCCGCCACCCCGCCTCGGGGCGGGTTCGGAGAAGCCCGCGCCGTCATCGGCCACACGCAACAGCCAGTGACGACCCGCCGGTCCCAGATGAAGGGTGACCCGGCGGGCGCCGGCGTGCCGAACGGCGTTGTGGAGCGCCTCGAGAGCAAGCAAGCGGAGGTCGTGCCGGAGGGTCGGAGCAATCTCCTGGTGCGGCCAGCGCTCCGGAAACTGAACCACGAGCTCGGGAACCGGTCCCGGAACCAGTTGGGCGGCGCGCTCCGCCAGCTCGGCGGCCAGCAGCCCGAGCGTCGCCCGCCCGGCGCGCAGGGCTCCCACGATGTCGGTGAGCTTGCCTCCGAGGTCGCCCGCTGTCGTCGCGATCCGCTGGGCCAGCTCCCGCCGCTCCGGTTCGTTCATGTTCGGTGCCGACGCCACGCCCGCCAGAATGCCGATGCTTCCGAGCCCTGCGCCCAGCTCGTCGTGCAGATCCATCGCAATCGCCGTCCGCTGCCGCTCCAGTCGAATCAGCATACCCGTGCGCGCACGGTGCCAGAAAAACAGACCTGCGGTGAGGAGCACGAGCGCGGCCAGCGGCGCCCACGGGCGACGGTACCAGGGTTGCTGAACGCGAAACGCAAAGCTGGCGGAGGGGGCCGACCAGGTGCTGTCATCGAGTGACCCGCGCACCTGCGCCGCGTAGACACCGGGACGCAGTCCGGTGAGGCGATACACCGGGCCCTCGGCGCTCGGTGGAAGCCAGGGCCGGTCCGGCGCCAGGCGAAGCTGAGTCCGAAGCCGGCCCCGGTCCCGGTAGGTGAGGGCGGCGAATCGGAGCTCGACCACCGCGTCGGCCCCTGCGAGCTCGGTCTCGGTCCGGTCAACCACCTCCCTGCCATTCACCAGCACATCCGCCAACTCGACTCTCGGCGGACGGGGTGCGCCGAGTCGCGCCGATCGAGGTACCCGTACTACTCCGGAAGAGCCGGCCACCCACACCGCACCATCCCCGGTCTCCGCCAGACCGCTCGCGTCTGCGCCCGGAAGTCCCTGCCATCCGGACAGCCGCTCCAGCTCCTCCCAGCGATCGGGCGGCCCCGGGATCGGGCGCACCCTGGCGATCGCCCCGGCGCTCAAGATCCAGAGTCCGCCGGACGCGGATGGCTCGAATCCGTAGACCCCACGAGAAGGGAGCCGCTCCGAGTCGGGCACCCGGCGCCATGCGCCGCCCCGGTTGGAATAGACGCCACCCAGTCCGGTTCCGGCCCAGACGGCGCCGTCGACCAGGGCGAGCGCGTCAACTTCCTTCGCTCCTGGCGGGCTCTCACACTGCCAACCCTCCCGGAGGGCCCCGGTGGAAGCGACCGCACTGTGGACGCAGACCTGCCCGCCCTGCGACACCCAGATACGCCCGCTCGAGTCTTCCAGAACCGCCGACAACTCCTCCTTGCCGAGCTCGCCTTCGATCGGCACCGGCGAGACTCGTTCCGCGGAGTCCAGCGCAAGGAGACCGATCGACGAGGCGATCCAGGTCACCCCGGTGCGCGAGGGGGCGCAGCGTGTCAGCACGGCCTTGGGGGTCCACGGCAGGCGCCGCCACGCGTCGCGATGCCACGCGAACCAGACGCCGAAAATATCCGTGGCGATCAGGCGCCCGGGCCCAAGGCGGCAAATGCGATTGACGGCGGCGACTCCGACCGGCGCGACGCTCCATCCCGCGCGAGTCTCGGTGAGGCGCGCCAGCCCGCCCCAGGTTGCCGCCCAGACGGTGGAGCCATCGGCGTCGAGGAAACGCGCGTGGGACGACGGCAATCCGTCGCTCTCGTTCCAGAACACTGTTTCCGGCTCCGGAAACTGGCGGAGGCCGTGAAAGGTGCCGACCCACAGGCTCCCTTCCTCGTCCACCAGTAGGGGACCCCCGTCCGGCATGTTGCGGCGGGCATCGATGATATCGGGGGCTCTCCCGGGCCGGAGCGCGACCAAGCCGCGGTCGAATGACACCCAGACGGTGCCATCCCGCTCCACGACTCCGATGGGTCGCCGGCCGGTCAGGGTGAATATTGTGTCGAGGCGGGCCCCCGCGGAGCGGATCGCTCGAAGGTTTCCATCGACCCACGAGACCGATGTCAGATCATCGGCTCCGCTCACTAGCAGGTCCTGCGTCAGGTCCACCGTGGCGATCGGGAGGATCGAGTCGTCCGGTGAGACTCGCCACAAGTGATGCCGGGACGCGAGGTAGGCCCCCGCCGTGCTGATCCGGATCAAGCGGAGCGGGTCGTCTTCCAGCGGAGGAGACCGCAACATCGCCCAGATACCCTGACGCAGCCGTCCGGCACGCCTGGGCCAGACCACCCACAGGGAGCCGTCGCCTCCCACCCAGCACCCCGTCGCGTCGGTCACCGGCCCCCCGTCGGGGCCACGAACCGGGGTCAGGCCCGAGGCATCCACCCGGTAGACGATTCCTCTACCGTCCTTGGCCACCACCAGTCCGGGCCCGGACCGGATCTCGAAGATGGGGCCGGCAACCGACCGGGGATCCCAGGGGCGCATTTCCCCGCCGCCATAGCGAACCAGTCCGGCTTGGGTCCCGATCCAGAGAAACCCGGCCGAGTCCTGCGCCAGGGCCTGGATCGTCGGCGCGGCGAGTCCCTGTTCCTGATCGAACGTTCGGGAGAAGCGATGCTGGGCGAATGCAATACTGCTGGAGAGAAGCGAAGCCGTCAGCGCCGAAGCCGCGACCCTACGCACGCCGGCGGCGACGCGGCCTGGGCGAGCCCTTGGGCGACGGCTTGGATCGGGCCTTGGACTCGGCCCCGGAGCCGTCCTCCGGCGCTTCGACCACGAAGGCCGAGGCAAGCTTGGCAGCTTCCCGGGCGCCGACTTGGCGCAGACCCTCGTACAGCACGATACCAGCCGCGGTGGCGAGGTTCAGGCTCCGCACCTTACCGCTTGGCATCGGGATGGTGAAACACTCGTCGGGGTGTTTCTCCAGGATCCGGTCCGGGAGCCCGTCGGTCTCGTTGCCGAATACCAGCACGCTATTGGATCGGAACTGGGCCTCCGACAGCGGCCGCGTGGCCCGCGCCGAGAAATAGAGGCAGCGTTCCCGGGCCATCGCCTCGCGGAACGCTCGCCAGCCGGGGTGAACCCACATGTCCACGGCGTCCCAGTAGTCGAGGCCCGCGCGCTTCAACTGGGCGTCGCCGATCGAGAAGCCCAGTGGCTCGATCAGGTGGAGGCTGGTATCGGTGGCCGCGCAGAGCCGGGCGATGTTGCCGGTATTGGGCGGAATTCTCGGCTCGATCAGGGCAATATGCAGCGCCATCATCCGCCTCGCGTGTGCATTTCCCGCCGTGGATCGGCGCGGAGGCCCGCAATCTGGTAGAGCGCCCCTCGGTCCGGCGTCGCCAGTCGCTGTTCCGCCCCGCGGTCGTCCCGGCCGCGCCAGGCCTCCGACAGCAGCTCGGCGATTTCCCGGTCCGACCGCCCGAGCCGGAGAGGCTCCCTGAGATCCATGCCCCGTTCGGCGTAGAGACAGGAAAACCAGGTACCGTCCGCGGTCACCCGGCTGCGATCGCAGGAAGCGCAGAACGGCGCCGTGACCGACGCGATGATCCCGAAGACGGTTCCGTCGGCGAGCCGGAATCGTTCGGCGGGTGCCGACGGCGCCGCCGGATCGGGCAGCGGCTCGATTGTCCCGAACCGCTCCGCCACCTGCCGGAGCAGGTCGGCGCGGGTCACGACGTCCTCGCTGCGCCAGCGCGTGGCGCCGCCCACGTCCATGTATTCGATGTACCGCAGCTCATGCCCGTTCTCCCGGGCAAACTCGAGGAGATCCGGAACCTCGTCGTCGTTGAACCCCCGTATGATGACGCTGTTCAACTTGACCCGGCCGAGCCCCGCCGTTCCCGCCGCGGTGATACCTGCCAGGACATCGCGGTGCCGACCGCTCCGCGCAAACGCCAGCATGCGGTCGGGCCGGAGCGTGTCCAGGCTCACGGTAACCCGATGAAGGCCGGCCGCCCGGAGCGCGGCGGCATTCTGCTCGAGAAGGATGCCGTTGGTGGTGAGGGCCAGGTCTCGCAGCCCCCGGCGGGCCGAGAGCAGGCGCACCAGCGTAGGCAGATCGTGCCGCAGCAGCGGCTCGCCGCCGGTGAGCCGGATCTTGGTGACACCGAGCCCGAGAAAGATTCCGGCCAGGCGATCGAGCTCCTCGAAGGTCAGCAGCGATGCCCGGGGCAGCCAGGTATAGCTCTCCTCCGGCATGCAGTAACCGCAGCGCATGTTGCAGCGATCGGTGACGCTCAGCCTCAAACTACCGAGCGGACGGCCGAAACGATCGGTGAGCGCCGGGATCATTCCGGTCGTACCGCTCCCAGGTCCCGGCTTCCCGCTCCCTGAGTCGGATCGACCCAAGCCTCGCTCCCGTCGGCATAGGCCTCCCGTTTCCAGATCGGCACCCGCCGCTTCAGCTCCTCGATCAGGTGCCGGCAGGCGGCGAACGCCTCGTCGCGATGCCGCCCGGCCACCGCGATGGCGACCGCGACCTCGCCGATGTCCAGCCGCCCCAGTCGGTGGGAAATCGCCGCGCGGACCGGCCAGGTCGACTCGGTTTCGGCGAGGAGCTCGCAGCACACCTGCTCGGCCATGGGCTCGTAGGCGCTGTACTCGAGCCCGGTGACCGAGCGCCCGTCGTGATGATCGCGGACCAGGCCGAGGAAGGTGGCCACGCCGCCGCGCTCCCGCCCCGAGACCTGGGATACCAGTGCGTCGACCCGAATCGGGGCGGTGGTGAGACAGCCCACGCTCAGCCTCCAGCCAGCGGTGGGAGCACGGCGACCTCGTCCCCCGGACCGACCCGCGTATCAAGCGTGGCCTGCCTGAGATTGACGGCCATCAGTGTGGAGCCTCCGACCGCCGCACCGCCAGGCAGCGCTCGCACGCGGGCGAGAACGTCGCCTGCGGTTGCGAGGCCCGCTGCCGGAAGGTCGAGAGACTCGGCCCCAAGCAGCTCCGCATAGCGAGCAAAGAGGCGGACGCGGATGGTTGGGGGAGCGGTGCCGGATAGACCCATGGGAACCGGAGTATGCGGGCTTGGAGCACGGGGGGCAAGCATTGCGGCACCGTCAGGAAACGAAACGGCGGGACCGGAGACCCCGATCCCGCCGTCTGAGGATTCGCTGCGGAGGCTATCCGATCTCGTCGTCGTCCGGGCCATCCAGGCCCTCGTGTGGCTCATCGGCGACCAGCGCCCGCAACTCTTTGCTGGGCTTGAAGACGGGCACCGGGCGGGCCGCGACTTCCACTGGCTCACCGGTGCGCGGGTTCCGGGCCATGCGTGTCTTTCGTCGCCGGATCTTGAACGTGCCGAAGCCGCGCACTTCGATGTTGTGCTGCTCCTTGAGGGCGCTCTTGATGGCGTCGAGGAACGCGTCGACCACCCTTGCGCAGTCCTTCTTGGAGATCAGCGGCCCGGAAGTACGGGCCATCGCAGCAGTTACCTGCTCAACGAGATCGGCCTTGGTCATGCTCCCCCCAGTAGGGTCAGCGGACTGGCCTTCTCCCAATGGGAGAGCGTCCACGCATGCTGATAGTAGGAGCTTAACCGTTGTGTGTCAAGAGGTTGCGTGGTTTCGTGGGCTTCTCGACGCGATCAGCCTGAGGAATTCGGCAAAATGGGGGTGGGCGTCGTGGGGACCGGGGGAGGCTTCTGGATGATACTGTACAGCGAAAACCGGAAGTGCTTTGTGCCGAAGGCCTTCCACCGTTCCGTCATTCAAGTTCACATGAGTGACCTCGAGATCGGGCGCGCCGGGGATCCCCTCCGGCGTCCCGTCAACCGAAAACCCATGGTTTTGAGACGTGATGAGCACGCGTCCGGTGGCTAGTTCCCGAACGGGGTGGTTTCCACCCCGGTGCCCGTACGGGAGTTTGCTGGTGCTCCCGCCAAACGCCAAACCCAGAAGCTGATGGCCCAGACAGATTCCGAAAGTAGGGAGTCCGGACGAGGCCAGCTCGCGGATATTCTCGACCGCATAGCCGATTGCCGCGGGATCGCCCGGTCCGTTGGACAGAAACAACCCATCCGGCTTCAGGGCCCGCACCTGATCGGGGGTCGTGTCCGATGGCACCACGGTCACCCTGCACCCGGCGACGGCGAGCATGGTCACGATGTTCCGCTTCATGCCGAAGTCGTACGCGACGACGTGACAGCCGCTGCCTTCGGAATGCGGCGTCCGTACGCTGGCCTCGGATGCCAGGTCGAGACCCTCCATGCTCGGTGAGGCGAGGAGCTGGCGGGTGATTTCGGGAGTCGGCGCGTCGCCCATGGCGATGATGCCCCGCATCGCTCCTTTGGAACGGATGTGGCGGGTCAGGCGGCGGGTGTCGACGCCCTCGATGATGGGAACGCCCGCCGAGTCCAGCCAATCGCCGAGACTGCTCCGGGACTGCCAGTTGGAGGGAATCCGGGTCAATTCTCGCACCACGACACCTCGAACCTGCGGCGTCGGTGATTCCATGTCGCCTGGGTTGACGCCGTAGTTGCCGATCATCGGAGCCGTCATCACCACGATCTGACCGAGATAGCTCGGATCGGTGAAGGTCTCCTGGTAGCCTGACAGGTTGGTGGTGAAGACGACCTCGCCCAGGGCCGGGTCGACGGGCCGCCGGACGGTGCCTCCGTACCAGCTGCCGTCTTCGAGCAATACGAAAGCGGGGCGGTCGGTCATCCGATCGCCCCGCTCGATCGTGCGGCCACTATGGCCTGGTTGCCGGAGGTGGAACCGGCGCAGGGGGTGGCGTGGCGGTGGTGGGCGCCGGAGAAGTCTGGAGCGGAGCGGTCGGTACCGTCTGCTGGTTCGGCTGCTGTCGCAGGCGCTGCTGCACCGCGGATTCTCCAACCGCCCCGTTTGAGGCGACGATCGAGAGCAGCAGCGCAAGCAACATGAACGCGCCCCCGCTGATCCAACTCGTCTTGTGGAGGATGGTCACGGCCTGTCGTCCGCCCATCACCAGGTCGGTGGTGCCGCCCCCCAGAGACGCCAGGCCGCCACCCTGCCCCGCCTGGAGCAGCACGGCGCCGGTGAGGATCAGTCCGTCGAGAATGAGCAGGCTGAGCAAAAAGTTGTAAAGCATTCCCAGTCCAGTAGTTGCTAGCCTTGAAATGTAGACGGCGAGCCGCCTTCAGTCAAACCGTCCCGTCGCCCCCGGGACCTACTCGGCTGGGCTGGACGCGATGCGGGCCCATCCTTCGGGATCGAGGCTCGCTCCGCCGACCAGGACTCCGTCGAGCTCGGGTTGGGCGAGGAGCGCCGCGACGTTTCCCTGGTTGACCGAGCCGCCGTAGAGGATACGAATCGCGGCGGCCCCGCGCTGCCGCAGCGCGTCGCGAATTCCGCCGTGGACCTTTGCGGCGTCTTCCGGCGTGGCGTTCCGGCCGGTTCCGATGGCCCACACCGGCTCGTACGCGATGATCACGCGATCGAGCTCCCGGGCCGTGAGACCCTCGACTCCGGCGCCGAGCTGGCGGCTCACCACGGCCGCGGTGACTCCCCGCTCCCGCTCATCGAGCGTTTCACCCACGCAGAGCACCGGCGCCATGTCGCCCGAGAGCAGCGCACGGACCTTCTTCCCGGTTTCCTCGTCGGTTTCACCGAAGACGTGGCGGCGTTCCGAGTGCCCCACCAGCGCCGCGGTCGCCCCCGCCGACTTCGCCAGGGGCACCGACACGGCGCCGGTGAACGCCCCCTTGGGCTCCCAGTGGATGTCCTGGGCGCCGATGCGGGAGCCCGCCATGCCTCCAAATCCAGACCCCGCGGCCTCGAGGCTCACGGCGCTGGGGAAGAACCAGGTTTCCCGATCATCCGAGGGGGTGTACCCGGCCCGAAACCGGCGCGCGAAGTCCCTGGTTTCCGCGGGCCCGATCTGCATCTTCCAGTTGGCGCAAAAGAGGAGGCGCCGGAGTGGCGGGCTCATGCCTCGTCGAGGGCCGCGACGCCGGGCAGCACTTTGCCCTCGAGAAACTCGAGCGATGCCCCTCCCCCCGTCGACACGTGCGAGATGTGGTCGGCCAGGCCCGCCTGGGTGACCGCCGCCGCGGAATCACCGCCTCCCACGACCGTCACCGCGCCGTTCCGGGTGGCCTCCGCCATGGCGACGGCGATTGCCCGGGTGCCGCTGTCGAAGGGCGGGGTCTCGAACACGCCCATCGGCCCGTTCCAGAGCACCGTGCCTGCGCCGACGATCTTCTCGCTGAACCGGCGCACGGTGCCGGGGTCGATGTCGTAGACTCCAAATCCCGGAGGGACCTTGTCACGCGTGACCGTCAGCGTGGTGACACCCTCCTTGAGCTGCGGCGCGACGACCGCGCCGGAGGGCAGCACCAGCTTGTTCCCCGCCTTCGCGATCAGGCTCCGGGCGAGCTCGATCCGGTCGTCTTCGACCAGGGAGCGGCCCACCTCGAGTCCCATCGCCTTGAAGAAAGTGCAGGCCATCGCGCCACCGATCAGAATCGCATCCACCTTCGGCAGCAATGACTCGATCAGATCCATCTTGCCGCTGACCTTGGCCCCCCCCAGCACGGCCACGAAGGGCCGCTTCGGGCTCGCGAGGGCCTGGCCCAGATAGGTGAGCTCCTTGTCCATCAGGAACCCGGATACCGCGGGCTTGAGCAGGTGCGCGACGCCCTCGGTGCTGGCGTGACCCCGATGGGCCGACCCGAAGGCATCGTTCACGAAGAAGTCTCCCAGCGCGGCAAAGCGGCGCGCCAGGTCCGGATCGTTGGTCTCCTCTCCGGGGTGGAAGCGGGTGTTTTCGGCGAGGGCCACGCTCCCGCGGGTCATCCGCCGGGTAAACGCCACGGCGGCAGCGTCGCCCGGGTCCTCGATGAAGGCGACCGGGGAGCCAAGCAGCGCCTCCAGGGTCCGGATGACCGGCCGGAGCGAATACTTCGGCTCCGGACCGCCCTTGGGGCGTCCGAAGTGGGAAAGAAGGATGACCCGGGCGCCTTTCTCCCGGAGATACCGGATGGTCGGCAGCGCGGCCCGGAGGCGGGTGTCGTCGGTGACGATACCGTCCTTCACGGGCACATTGAAGTCCACCCGCACCAGCGCACGCTGGCCGTCGAGGCGGGCGGCTTCGAGCGACCCAAGGCTGCGCTTCATCCCTCGCGGGTTCCCAGGTAGCGAAACAGGTCCACGCACCGGGCCGAGTACCCCATCTCGTTGTCGTACCAGCTCGAGACGTGCACCAGGTTGCCCTCGAGCACCGTGGTGAGCTGGGAATCGACCGTGCTCGACATCAGGTTCCCGGTGAAATCGACCGAGACCAGCGGCTCGTCGCAGACGGCCAGCACGCCCTTGAGGGCGCCCGCCGCCGCCGCCCGGAACGCGGCGTTCACATCGTTGGCGGTGGTGGTCTTCTCGACGATACAGGTCAGATCCACCAGCGATACGTCGGCGGTCGGGACCCGCAGCGCCACGCCGTCGATCTTTCCTTTCAGCTCGGGGATCACCAGCGCGGTCGCCTTGGCGGCGCCGGTGGTGGTGGGGATGATGGACATTGCCGCGGCGCGGGCCCGCCGGAGATCCTTGTGCGGCAGATCGAGGATGTTCTGGTCGTTGGTGTAGGCGTGCACCGTGGTCATGAAGCCGCGGACGAACCCGAAGGCTTCCCGGATCACCTTCACGACCGGCACCAGGCAGTTGGTGGTGCAGCTGGCGTTGGAAATGACGTGATGTGCTGCAGGATCGTACTTGGCGTGGTTGACGCCGTAGACGATCGTGATGTCTTCCTTCTTTCCCGGGGAGGAGATGACCACTTTCCGAGCGCCCGCGGCGAGGTGCTTGGCCGCGCCATCGCGATCGGTGAAATGGCCGGTCGACTCGAGCACGTAGTCGACGCCCAGGTCTGTCCAGGGAAGCCGGGCGGGATCCTTTTCCGAAAAGACCCTGACGATCTTGCCATTGACGTGCATCCCGTCGGGATGAGGCTCGACGGTTCCGGGGAATCGGCCGTGCACCGAATCGTACTTGAGCAGGTGGCCCAGGGTCTTGGTGTCGGTGAGATCGTTCACGGCGACGAATTCGAGATCGGCGGCCCCGCCCAGGCTGGCCACCCGAAGCACGTTGCGGCCGATGCGCCCGAATCCATTGATGGCAACCCGCTTGGTCATTCCCGTCTCCGTCGGAATGGTGAAGGACCCAAAGTGAGCGCTGCGGCGGCATCCGCCAGAGGGCGCTGGGCTCTCGCAAACGTCACGGCGGAAACCCGGCGGGCGCCCGCGGTGAGCAGGGCCATTGCGGCCTCCGCGAGTGTGGCGCCAGTGGTGAACACGTCGTCCACCAGCACCGGGTTGGCCGGCGGAGCACCGGCGGCCTCGAATGCGCCGGCCAAGTTGGCCCGGCGCTCTTCCGGCGTCAGCGCGGTCTGGGTGGTGGTCTCGCGGCGCCGCCGGATCGCGTCAGGCGCCACGGGCAGACCCATCAGTTTTCCGAGCGCGTCCGCGAGTACGGCGCTCTGATTATAACCCCGGGTCGAGAGCCGCGTGGCGCCCAGCGGGATCGGTACCAGCGTCGAACCGGCCGGCGGGGGCGCCAGACGCCGCACCGTGTCGGCCATGACCTGGGCGACCCGCCACCATCCGTCGTACTTGAGGAGATGCACCGCGCGGCGGGCCCCCTGATCCAGCCAGACGGCGCTGGCTACGCCGTTCAGCCCCGGAGGCCACCCATGGCACAACCGGCAGTCGATGCCCGGCGTGAGCGGCTGACCACAGCGGCTGCAGCGGGGCTGGCCGAGGGGATGCCAACGGGCGGCGCAGGGCGGACAGATCAGCGGATCGTGCCGGGTAAGCGGCAGTCCGGAGTGGCACACCAGGCATTCAGCCGGCAGGAGCCAGCGCTCCACCGCCCCGAACCCGGCGGCGAGCTCAGGCCAGTGCGGCACGGACGGCGGCCCGCATCACCTCGCGCGGCGCGGGCCGCTTGGGGTACCACCGCTCGAACGCCGCCGCCCCCTGCTCGACCAGCGCTTCGCGGCCGTCGGCTGCCACCGAACCCGCGGCCCGCATGGCTCGCACCCATTCGGTTTCCCCGCGGCGGTACACCAGGTCGAGCGCCGCGCGCGCCGCCGGCACGTCGCCGGGATGGACGGGAAGCGGGTCGGCCTCGGTGAGCCCCAGCGGCGTGCAGTTGATGATCACCGGGCAGGCCGTCGGGTCGACCGCGGAGACGCCCGACTCCGCCGCCGCAGCGCGCAGCCGGGCCGCTCGCTCGGTGCTCCGGGACCGTACCGCGATGCCGACGCCGGCCCGCAGGGCCGCTCGCACCGCGGCGCGCGCGCTCCCGCCGGTGCCGATCAGACACCATGGCCCGGCGGGAGAACCCAGCCGGGCCAGGGCCGCGAGAATGCCCTCGCTGTCGGTCTCGGCGCACCGAGCCACTCCGTTCTCGCTCCAGAAGGTGTTGCAGACGGGCAGGTCACAGCCTCCTCGCGCGGAGAGCGCGGCCGCCGCGGCCTCCTTGTGCGGAACGGTCACGTTGCCGCCCCCGCCCTGCCGGAGCAGAGCCTCCATGATGCCGCCCAGTGAGGGTTCGCTGCACCGGAGCGCCACGTAGACGGCGTCGAGCCCGAGCGCGCGGAAGGCCGCGTTCTGCATGGCCGGTGACAGAGAGTGCGCCACCGGGTCTCCGAGGAGGGCGTACACCCGCGTCGATCCGCCGGTGTCCATCACGCCCCCGAGACTCGCGAAAGGACGACGGGGATCATAGCCGCCAGTTCGCGCTGGGTTTCCCGGTACTGTTCCAGCTCGGCCCCGTACGGATCGCGGACTTCGCTGGGTTCCCCCGCGCTGCCCGCGTACTCTCCCAGCAGATATGCCCGCGCACCGCCACCCATT
>JBGPLG010000065.1:0-24997 GCA_041486305.1 Gemmatimonadota bacterium | reverse complement strand
CGGCTTCTCACTCTTGGGGGTCGGCCCGCCGGCGGCGGGCTTGGCGGCCGCCTCGTCCTTCTTGGCCGGGGTGGACTCGGGCTTGGATTCCCCCTCCGGGTTCTTTCGGGGGCCCTTGCCGTCCTTCCCATAGTCGGTGATATAGAAGCCCGAGCCCTTGAAAATGAACCCGGCGCCTCCGGAAATCTGTCGCGCGGCCAACCGGCCGCAGGTCGGACACCTAGCCCGCACCCGGCCGGTCATTTTCTGCAACAGCTCGAATTCATGCCCCTGGGGGCAGCGATACTCGTAGGTCGGCATGTGGATCCAAGTGAGCTAAGCGGCGACAAATCAGAAACTTAGCCCCCTGGGGGGGTCGGTTCAAGCTCGCCGGTACCTTGGGCCTTGAGGGCCCGAGAGGATAACTTTTCTCCGATGGCCCGTTCGTCTTCCGTTCTCCTGCTCCTGGCCGCTTCGCTGGTGTCCGGCGCTGCGCCTCAACCGACGCACACCTGGATCGCGGACGTCAAGGCAAACCGAGCCCGGCTCGGCCCGGGCGAGGTGCGCATCCAGGGCGACATAGTCGAGCTGCGTTCGACCTCTCCAACGGCAGCGCGCGGGCTCTACCGCCTCATCGATGCGAGCGATGCGACCGGGGTCCTCATCCGCACCGACGACCTCCCCCAGGAGGGCGGCGCGTACCTGGTGCGGGCTCGGGTGGCGGCGGAACAGCCGGACAGCGGCCTGCTGTATCTCGATGAGGTGGACCGCGGCCGGACCGACGGCCCATCGGTTCTTCCCGCGGTGGGAGCGGGGGTATCCCTCATCCTCCTGGTGATCATCGGTGTCCTGCTGGGCCGGGCCATGGTACAGGAACGGCACTACCTGATCCGGCCGCCGCTGTGGCTGCTTCCCCAGGCCGGGCCCTACGGTAAGGCGGTGACGGTCCCCGGAACCGTACCGCCGCCCATGAAATACGAGCCCGAGCTCGAGGAGGCCGACCGGCGCCAGCGGGAAACGCTCCGACGGCGGAAGCGGACTCTCTTCCAGGCCCTGCTCGGCTCGATGGCGCTCACCGGTGTCAACGCAACCTGGATGCTGCAGACCCGGCCGGCCTCGGCCCAGGTCCCGGCCTTCGTCTTCATCGACGCGAACGAGCTGCCCGCTCGCCCGCTACCACCGGCCGCCCCGCCGGAGCCGGGGTTCGCCAAACCGGCCCCCATTCTTCAGTTCGAATCGACTCCGGCTCGAGGATCCCGTCGGGACAGCGCCGCGGCCCGCCGCACCAACCCGGCGAAGGCCGATTCCACTCCGACGGCGGTGATCGCCGCCCTGCCACCGGCCCCGCCGGTGGTTCCACCATCCGCCCCGCCGGCGCCACCGCCTCCGGCAGCAGCTCCCGAAGCGGCGGCACCCAAGGCGCCGCCGCGGGATCCCGCCGAGGAACGCGCCCGCGCCGGCGCCGCCATCGCGGACGGGGCGGGCCGCATCGTCGCGGCAATCAACGACCGCAAGACCTCCGCGCTGGCGTCACTGCTGCCCGAGGCCAGGGCCGGCGACCTCGGCCGGCGCGAGCGACTGCTCAAGCTGGTCAAGGACTTCGGTCCCACGGCGGTTCTGGGGCCGATCGAGGATTTCACGCCCAACGACGACCGGGGAGAAGCGAGCTTTACCGTGTCCTTCACCTGGCGGGGAGACTTCGGCGTGGACCGGCGGAAGAGCGCCCGGTTCCAAGGCGCGGTCCGGCGTGAGGGCGGCGCTTGGAGATTCGACGGGGCCAACTTACTCGACCCCATCCCGTAGTGCTTCGTAACCTCGGTTCGCTCTGGGCAGGTGGCCTCCTCACGCTTGTCGCTTGCGGACCGCTCGCCGCCCAAGCCTCGCCCTTCATTCCGCTCGACGACCCCCGGCTTCCATTGGTCGAACACCTCATAGCTCGAGGAGACATCCGCGACCCTTCGCCATTGATCCGTCCTTTCCGGCGGAGCGATCTGGTGCGCGCCATCGACGAGGCCAGACTCGATTCCACCTCGGCGAGCGGCCGGGTGGCCGCGCGGCTGCGGCGCGAATTCGCCGATCCTCCCACCGAGTCGTGGTGGGCCATCGCGCCTCGGGGCGGCATCCAGGCGTTTACCCACGCGCGGCGGGATCTGCTGCAGCCCGGGGGCGCCGGAGGGGTTCGACCGTACTTCGAATCGGAATTCTCGGCGCGCTTTGGACCGCTCATCCTGGCCAGCCGCGCGGCGGCGGAAAACCGGCTGAAGCTCGACCCCGACTGGGTGAGCGACTCGGTGCAGCGGAACCGGCACGTCGCCTACCGGTTCATTGAGGGGTACGTCAGCGCGCAGTTCCGCTGGGGCCTGATCCAGTTCGGCCAGCTCGACCGCAACTGGGGGCCCTCGGCGTTGCCGGGCCTCAGCGTCAGCAACTACGGCTACCCGCGGACCGATCTGTCCTTCGAGGCGGGTCCCCGGAGCTTTCGCTTTCGCACCTTCGGCACCCAGCTCCGGGACGAGCAGGATACCGACGGCAACGTAATCCATCGCTACTTCGTGACCCACCGCCTCGATGTTGCGGTGCGGAAAAACCTCACCCTAGCGCTGTGGGAGAGTGTGGTGGCGGCGGGGCGGGAGTTGGAGTTCGAGCCGGCCACCCGGAATCCGCTCCTCCTCTTCATCTTCGGGGACCAGTTCGGCCGGGACACCCGCCGGAACTCGATGATCGGCGGCGACGCGCAATGGCGCCCCACCCGCGGACTCCTGCTGGAGGGGCAGGGGGTCATTGACGACTGGCGCCTGCACCAGACCAATCGGGCCGCCGGCGAGACCCCGCGCCCCAACCGGTGGGCGCTGAGTCTGGCCGCGTCCGGGCCGATGGGGGCGGCAATGGGGTGGCGGGCCAGCTACACCATGGCGTCCAGCCTGGCGTTCGAAACCCTCAACCCGGCCGAGAACTTTACCGACGGCGGCGTGGGGATCGGGCGCAACTTCCCCGACAACGGGCTCTTTTCCCTGGCCCTCACTGTTCCGGTGCGAGGGAGCTGGCTGGTAACTCCCGAGGCCAATGTGCTCCTCCAGGGGGAGGGAGCGCTGGACCGGCCGTTTCCCACCGGCGCCAACCTCACGGCCACGCCCGAGTGGCTCATCGGTACCGTGCGCACCACCTGGCGGGTGGGGGTCGGGGTAAGCGGGCAACCGGGCCCGGTAGGTTTGAGCGCGGTGGCGGGATTGCACCATACCACCAACGCCGACCACCAGCGGGGGAAGTCCCTCGATCGGCTGGAGGCCCGGCTGTCCGCCACGATCGGATTCCGGACCCACCACGCATTACCCCCTGATTGACCCCGCGCCCGAATTCTTGACCTGAATGGAGTCGGCTGGCATCTTCCTCCACGATGCTCCGCGCCGCGCACCTGCCTTCCCTTCGCTCGATCCTCGCGGCGCTGATCCTCGTCGGGGCCGCAACCACTGCCGAAGCGCAGGAGCCGACGCCCGATCAGGCGCGGCGGTTGCTGCAGACCCGACCTGACCTGACCGCCCAACTCCGCCAGCGGATCGGGGCCTCCGGGCTGACCCCCGATCAGGTACGGGCGCGCCTCCGGGCGGCGGGATATCCGGAAGATCTCCTCGATGCCTACCTCACCGGCGCCGACACCTCGAAGACGGCGCGGCCGGACGCTAAGGTCCTGGAAGCAGTACGCCTGCTCGGTGTCGCCAGCTCAGCGGATCTCGAGAGCCCGGCCGCCGACGCCGGAACGGTTCCGAATCAGAACACTGCGGGGGGGTTGAGGCTCTTCGGCGCCGAGGTCTTCCAGAGGGCCAGCAGTCAGTTCCAACCGACGCTCAGTGGACCGGTAGACTCCAACTACCGGCTGGGGCCCGGCGACGTGCTGGTTCTGATCCTGACCGGAGACGTCGAATTGGCCCATACCCTCGAGGTAACCCGCGAGGGCTTCGTGGTCATTCCCCAGGTGGGCCAGCTTTACGTGGCCAACCTGCGCCTGGCCCAGCTCGAGGACCTGCTATACGACCGGCTGGGTCGGGTGTACTCCGGGGTGCGCCGGGGCCCCAGTGCCACGACCCGGTTTCAGGTAACCGTGGCGCGGCTCCGGACCAGCCAGATCTACGTGGTGGGGGATGTCCTCCGGCCGGGGTCCTACCAGATCTCCGCAGCGGGCACGGTGCTCACCGCGCTCTATGCGGCGGGCGGACCGGCTGAAAACGGAAACTTCCGCCGGGTCGAGATCCGCCGCGGCGGCGCGCTGGTGGATTCCCTCGATCTCTACGACTATCTGCTCCGGGGCAACAGCGCCCACGACATCCGGCTGGAGACCGGGGACGTCGTCTTCACTCCGGTCAAGGGGGCTCGGGTCTCGATTGGCGGGCGGGTGGTGCGCCCGGCAATCTACGAGCTCAAGCCGGGCGAAAGTCTTCGGGAGCTGCTCCAGTTTGCCGGCGGGTTCGAGGCAGACGCGCTGCGCCGCCGGGTGCAGATCAACCGGATCCTCCCGCCGGCGGCCCGGGTGCGGGACGGGAAGGACCGGGTGGTAATCGAGCTGGGGCCGGATCAATTCGCCGACGGCGGGGGGCCTCCGTTCAGCCTGGAGCCGGACGATGCGGTGACCATCTTCGAGGTGGCTCCGAAACGCCGCGGCTTCGTGACGCTGACCGGGAACGTCTGGGTCACCGGGCCGCTGGGATATACGCCCGGAATGAGGCTCTCCGAAGCGCTCCGCCTGGCGGGCGGCCCCAAGCCGGATTTCTACCAGGGCCAGATTCTGGTGTCCCGGCTCCAGCCGGACTCGACCCGCATCCAACTACGCTCGGCGTTCACGGACAGCTCGGGGACCCTGGTCCGGGATCTGCCGCTGGCGGATGAAGACGAGATCCAGGTCTTCGCGCGGAGCGACTTCCGGCCGGCGCGCTACGTTGCCCTGACCGGCGCGGTGCGATCGCCGGGGCGGCTGCCGTTCCGGGAGGGCATGACCCTGCGCGACGCCATCCTGCAGGTGAGCGGCCTGACCGAGGACGCCGATCTGCGGGAGGCGGAAATTGCCCGGCTTCCGGTGGACCGGTCCCACGGAGAGGTCGCGACGACCATCCGGGTGCCGCTCGATTCCACCTACCTGTTCGAGCGCGGCGGCGAGGGCAGCTACCTCGGCCCCCCCGGCCTTGCCGCAATGGCAAAGGGAGCGGCGGAGACGCCGCTCCAGCCCTACGACAACGTGCTGGTTCTGCGGCAGCCCGGCTGGGAACTCCAGCGCACCGTGGTGATATCGGGACAGGTCAGGTTTCCGGGGCGGTATGCGCTCAGGACCACCACCGACCGGATTACCGATGTCCTGCATCGCGCCGGAGGGCTCACCCCCACGGCCTACGCCGCCGGGGGAGCGTTCTTCCGGGCCACCGACCGCAATGGGCACATCGGGATCGATCTACCCCGGGTGCTGGCGGACAGCAGCTTCCGGGACAACCTGATCCTCTTCGGCGGGGATTCGCTGGTCATCCCGGAATACAATCCGGTGGTGATGGTGGGGGGAGCCGTCAACGCGCCGGTCGCGGTGGCCTACGTGCCGGGACGACACCTCAACTTCTACGTGGCGGCCGCGGGCGGGCTTTCCCGGACGGCGGATGGAGGCCGGGCCTACGTGACCCAGCCGAGCGGGAGGGTTCAGAGCATCCGGCGGCGGTTCTTGGTGTTGCCGGACGGTCAGCCCAAACCGCTGGCGGGAGCGCGGGTGTTTGTCCCGGAGAAAGTGGAGAATCCTAACAAGAATACCCTTGCGGTCGCGGCCACTCTCGCTTCGATCGTTACCAGCCTGGTCACGGTACTCATTGTAGCCATCAGGAAGTAGCGGCGGTCTCGGCCGGCTCCTGCGCCCGGGCCCCCGCCTGGCGCGGGTCGTAGTCCGGCACCAGCCGGCGGAGAATGCGGCGCAGCTCTTCATCCGGCCACCCCGCCTGGGCGGCGGCAACTAGCTCGCTGATTCCAAACGCAATCCCGGGTGGGAGCTCGGCATTGCGAGCCCGCAGCACCTTGGGATGCTCAGTCGGCACCGCGTGCTCGGCGCCGAAGAACACCTCTTCGTAGAGCTTCTCGCCGGGCCGGATGCCGGAATAGCGAATCTCTATGTCCTTCCCGATTTCCTTGCCGGAAAGCCGGATGAGGTCAGTGGCGAGATCCACGATCTTGACCGGCTCACCCATATCGAGGACGAAGACCTCCCCGCCCCGGCCCAACGCCCCCGCCTGGAGTACCAGCTGGACCGCTTCCGGAATGGTCATGAAATAGCGGCGCATTTCGGGATGGGTGACCATGACGGGGCCACCAGCGGCGATCTGTTTGAGAAAGATGGGCACCACGCTGCTCCGCGACCCCAGCACATTGCCGAACCGCACCGCCATGAAGTTCCGGCCCAGCTCCTCGGCCGCCATCTGGACGATTTGCTCCGCCACCCGTTTGCTGGCGCCCATGACGCTGGTGGGGCGCACCGCCTTGTCGGTCGAGATGAACACCAGGTGCTCGACTCGGGATTGCGCCGCCACCTCGACCAGGTTCCGGGTGCCCAGCACATTGTTGGTGATGGCCTCGGGCAGGTTGCATTCCATCAGGGGAACGTGCTTGTGCGCGGCGGCATGGAACACGGACACCGGCTCGAAAGTTTCGAAGATCCGGGCCAGCCTGCCCCGATCGCGGATGTCGGCGATTACCGGGGCGAACTGGATGTTGGGGAACTGATCCTGCAGCTCGTGGTGGATATCGAAGATGGAGTTTTCACCCCGGCCCAGCAGAACGATGCGCCTCGGGCCCAGCAGAGAGGCTTGGCGGCAGAGCTCGCTTCCGATGGAGCCGCCGGCACCGGTCACCAGCACGGTCTGGCCGGCCGTGAGCCGGCGTACCGCTTCGAGATCGGTGGTCACCGGCTCGCGCCGAAGCAGATCCTGGATCTCGACCCGGCGCAAGTTGCTGACGCCGACCCGGCCGGAGATGATGTCGAACATTCCGGGGATGGTACGCGTCTTGATCCGTGCCGCGCTCGCCACGCGAACCAGGTCGCGGATCACGGTACCCGGTGCCCGGGGCATTGCGATGATCAGTTTCTCGATTCGGAGTTCGGCCGCTACCTCCACGAGTTGGGAGAGCGGGCCCAGGACCGGCAGGTCGAGCAGGCGGTTGCCCAGCTTGGCGGGGTCATCGTCCAGGAAACCGACCGGGTTCAAGCCGACCTGCGGGTTAGCCCGCAGTTCCTTGACGATCATGGCGCCTGACGCCCCGGCCCCGGCGATCAGCGCCCGGCGGGCGGTATCGCGACGCTCGGTGAGTCGGCGCCGGGCGCTCTGCCGCGAGGCCAGGAGCCGAGCCGCGATGCGCGGCAGCGCGACGCACCCGGTGGTGAGCAGCGCATCGAGGAGGAGAACGGACAGGGGAACCCGCCCGGGGGAAAGCCCCAAGCCGGGAATGACCGCGGCGCCGATCCCGAGGGAAAGGAGTCCGGTTACCGCCGTCACCTTCAGGATGCGCTCGACTTCGAGGACGCTGGCAAAGCTCCAGAGCCGGCGGTAGAGGCCGGCCTGGTGAAAGATCGCGATCTTGATTGGGAGGGCGAGCGCGAGGTACCAGAGCGCGGCCCGCCCCTGCCCGGGGCCCCATTCGAGCCCTTCAAAGCGAATCAGGTAGGAGACGAAGACCGTTGCTGAGAGGAGCAGCAGGTCCAGAACCAGGAAGTGGCGGTTCCGGAGTCCGAGGTTCGAGGTGTCCCGGTTCTCTGTGGTCAGATGCGGCTCGCAGCCGGGGGGGGAGGACGACACTTCAGCCAAGACAGGAACAGTGATGAGATTCTCCGGATCGCGCAACCTATAACATGTCCTAGGTAGGTCGGTCCCGATGGTGGTGGGTACCGAGGAGTAAGTCACAAACCCGAGCGCCGTGATTGGATATCAAGCCATTCTTATCTAGCAGGCTAGATTCGCTCGTGCGGCTGCCGTCCATCGCGGTGGCGTGGCCGTTCACCCGCCTGGCGGGGGCGCCTCGCGCAAAGGCTCGAGACGCCGAGCCACCCTCTGGAGTTCCTCGTCGCCTCCCAGTTCGCCCACCAGTGTTTCCACAGCAGCGAGCGCCCTGCCGCGGGAGACTGCATTCAGCATCGTGAGATAAACCACGCGGATGTCGATGCCCAGGCGCATCCCACGCCGCACATAGAGCAAGCCAAGACGCGATTTCCAGGGTCGAATGACCCGGTTGTACCGCAGATCGGGGTCAGGGCTCCCTCGCAGGATCTCACCTTCGTCCGCGAAAACAATGGACGCCAAGTCCGTGATGCCGGGCCGCACCGAGAGGAGGCCGCGTTCCTCCGCAGTGTACAATGCGACCTCCTGTAGAACCTGAGGCCGCGGGCCGACCAGGCTCATATCACCCTTCAACACGTTCCAGAGTTGGGTGAGTTCATCCAGCTTCCAAAGCCGTACGAATCGCCCTAGCGCGGTGATGCGGGGGTCATCGCCGGCAGTCGATACGACTCCCGTCTTGTCGGCGAGCACCTTCATGGACCGGAGCTTGACCATCTGGAAGGGCTTCCCGTCCGCCCCTGCTCGCAGCGCGATGTAAAACGGAGAATGCCGGTCCTGGAGCCACACGGCGATCATCACCGGAACGAGGATCACGCTGCTTGCCACCAGGCCGACGACGGCCGCGATCAGGTCGAGGAGCCGCTTCATCGGGCCTCGCCCGCCGCCGCCCGGGACCGCACCATGGCCCGTGCCCGCGCTACCACCGCCTCGGCGTCCATGCCGTAGCGGGTTCGCAGATACTCCTGCGACCCCACAATGGACGAGAATCCCGCGCGCAGGCCGATGCGATGGAATGCCCGCGGCACCACACCCGCCTCGAGACACGTCTCCGCCACCAGCCCTCCCAGCCCGCCGTCTACCACGTGCTCTTCGAGCGTGATCAGGCCACCCGTCTCGCGGCAGGCCCGGAACACCGTCTCCTCATCGAACGGGCGCAGGGTATGCACACTCAGCACGCGCGCCCGGATCCCCTCGGCGGCCAGCGTCTCGGCGGCCGCCAGCGCCACGCCGAGGATGCCGCCGGTCGCCGCCAGCGCCAGGTCGGTCCCTTCACGCAGGGTGCGGATCTTCCCCAGCGCGAACGCCTCCCTGGGCCGGTTGGTGCGCCCCGCGCTCGACTTGTCGAGCCGCAGGTAGCAGACCCCGGGGGTGGCGGCGATAGCCTCGGTCGCCTCTTCGACTTCCCAGAGACAGCCTGGCGCGACCACCGTGATCCCCGGGATGGCCCGGAGGATGGCAAGGTCCTCGGTGGCGTGGTGCGACATCCCCAGCGCCCCGTAACTGAACCCGCCGCCGATAGCGACCACCTTCACGTCGGCCTCGTGATAGGCGGCGTCGTTACGCACTTGCTCGAGGCAGCGCAAGGTCGGGAAGTTCGCGATGGAATAGGTAAAGACCACCCGCCCGCTCAGCGCCAGTCCTGTGGCCAGCCCCGTCATGTTGGACTCGGCGACGCCGGCGTTGAGAAACTGGGCCGGCCGCGCTGCCTCGAACTTGGTCAGCACTCCGAAGCCCAGGTCGCCGGTGATGAGAAAGAGTCGCGGGTCAGCCTCGGCGAGGCGCACCAGCCGGGCGACAAATGCGTCCCTCACCGCGCCTCCAGCTCTGCCAGGGCGCGGTCGAACTCGTCGCCTTTCGCGGTGCGGTAGTGCCAGAGCACCGTGTTCTCCATGAACGATACGCCCTTCCCCTTGGTGGTGTGGCACAGCACCACCGTTGGGGCCCCGGCGCGGGCCGGCACGCCGCCGAGCACGCCGCGCAACGCGTCGTGGTCGTGGCCGTCGCACTCGACGACCGTCCATCCGAAGGCGCACCACTTGTTGGTAAAGGGCTCCAACGCCAGCGTCTCGGGCACCGACGCGAGGCTCTGGATCTTGTTGTAGTCCACCACCGCGACGAGGTTGTCGAGCCGGTGATGGCCGGCGAACAGGATGGCCTCCCAGTTGGACCCCTCGTCGCACTCGCCGTCGCTCAGAAGCACGAAGACCCGGAGCGAAGCGCCGTCGCGCTTCGCGCCCAGGGCCATCCCCGCCCCGACCGACAATCCGTGGCCGAGGGAGCCGGTGGAAAGTTCGACGCCCGGGACCCCCTTGTGCGACACGTGGCCGCAGAGCTCCGAGCCGTCTTGGTAGTAGGTCTTGAGCTTCTCGACCGGCATGAAACCGCGCTCGGCGAGGGCGGCGTACACCCCGGCGCCGGCATGGCCCTTGGATAGGATGAACCGGTCACGGGCGGGCCACTTGGAGTCCTTCGGGTCCACGCGCAGCACCCCGCCGTAGAGCACCGCGACGATGTCCGCCATCGACAGCACGGAGCCGATGTGCGAACTGCCGCCCCGGCTCGTCATGTGGAGGGCGTGGATGCGAATCTTCTTCGCCAGCGCGCGGCTGTCGATAGGGCCCTCTGGCACCGCGGCCGTCAGCACCCGTAGAACTCGCGAATCACCCCGGCCACGTAGCGCGCGTCGGCGTCGCTCACCGTGAGGTTCATCGGGATCATGAGGCAGCGCTGGAACATCCGCTCGGTGTTGGGCAGCGAGATCTTGAAGCCGAGGGAACGGAACTGGTGTACCGCCTTGCCGCCCCACTGGATCAGGGTACCGATGCCGCGGTCCTTCAGGAACACCTTGAGCTCGTCGCGGCGGTCCGCCTCGATCTCGTAGTTCTGGAAGGTGTCGTAGTGATCCGGATCGCTCCCCGGCGCCGGCGGCAGGGTCAACTGCTTCAGGTCACCCAGCTCCTGCTGGTAAAGTGACGCAATGCCGCGGCGGCGATCGATGATAGTCTGATAGTCCTTAAACTCGAAGTCGAGGATCGCTGCTTGGAGGTTGTCGAGGCGCGAGTTGAGCCCCCACTGCTCTACCTCGCCGGTCTGCGCGTTGCGGCCGTGGTCGCGGTACAGCCTGGCCTGACGCGCCACCTCATCGTCGTCGGTCACCAAGGCGCCGCCATCGCCGAGGCAGCCGAGGATCTTGGCCGGATAGAAGCTGAAGGTACCCGCCACGCCGAAGGTGCCGGCGAACTTCCCCTTGAACTTCGAGCCGAGCCCTTGGGCCGAGTCCTCGACGATGATCAGGCCGTGCTTCCTGGCGATGGTGGTGATGGCGTCCATGTTCGCCGTGCGGCCGTTCAGCTGCACCGGCATGATCGCCCTGGTCTTCTTGGTGATGGCCCGCTCGATGCCGTCCGGGTCGATGAGGTGGTCGGGGCCGCAGTCCACCGCAACCGGCGTTGCGCCCACGAAGAACACGGCCGACGGCGACGCCACCATGGTGTGCGACGGGAAGATCACCTCGTCGCTCGGGCCGACCCCAGCCGCCCGCAGCGCGATCATCAGCGCGTCGGTGCAGTTGGCGAGGCCCAAGGCGTACTTGACCCCGAGGTACGTGGCCAGCCGGGCCTCGAACTGTTCCAGGTCCTTCTGCATGATGAATGCGCCACGGCGCAGCACGTCGCGGAATATGCGGACGAAGTCCGCTTCCTGGCGGGAGAAGGCCTCTTTGTAGTTGAAAAAGGGGACGGCGCGGGACGCCAACATCTAGACCCTCCACGTCCTCAGGGCTAGGGATCACTTCGTTCGGGGCAACCGCTCCGGTGGCGGCCCCGACCGGGCACCGCTACAATTGGCGCTGCGTGCCAGCGGAGCGCTGGCGCCAGACCGAATGCTAGCGCACCGGGTTACCGCGTTCAAGACACGAGACGCGGACCTCCCCACTGCCTCTCCGGAGTACCCGCATGGCAACCGGCCGCGCAAACGCTCCGCGTTTCGAAGACGTCACTGAAACTACGGGCACCCCTGTCACCGCCGAGGGGGCGAGCATGATGTACACCCGCTATGCGACGGGGGCCGAACTGTCTTCGGGCCGGCGGGTGCTCGAAATCGCCTGCGGCGGCGGAAACGGGTTGGGGCTCGTCGCTTCTCACGCACGCTTGCTGATCGGAGGCGACTTCTCCTCTTCACTGCTCGAGGCGGCTCAGGCACACTACGGGGCACGGTTTCCACTGGTCCGTTTCTCCGCTGATGCGGTACCGCTTCGGAATGCTACCATTGACGTGGTCTTGTTCTTCGAGGCGTCCTATTACGTGCGGGATATGTCTGCGGGCTTCGCTGAGATCGCCCGGGTAGTTCGGCCGGGGGGCACGGTGCTCTTCGTGAATGCAAACCCCGAACGCCCGGATTTCATCGCCAGCCCACACAGCGCGCACTACCACACCGCCGATGAGTTCCGTACTGCGCTTGGCGCACTGGAGTTCGACGTTTCGGTCCAAGGGGCCTTTCCAGTGGATCCACCCGCTTCCGATCCGGTTGCGAGGTTCAAAGCCGTCGCCATCGGCCTCATACGGCAGTTGATCGAGAGGATCGGCCTCGTCCCCGCGACCCTCCGTGGGCGCGCGCGCCTCAAACGAATCGTCTACGGGCGGCTATCAGAACTTCCGCCGGAGCTGCCACCTCGATTCGCCCCGGTCGAACCGCGAATCGCGCAGGGCGTGGGTCCGGTCCGGGGCTTCAAGGTGCTGTACGTCAGCGCCGTGAAGCGCCCGGTCTAGCCCTCCCCGGCGACCACCGGCCCCGAGACTCGGCGCAGTAGCCGGCCGCAGAGGCATACCATGCCCCATAGACTCCCAAGACCATAACTGAGGTGCAGGGAGAGAAAGACGACAGGCATGACGACGGCGTAGCGACATTCGCCGAGCCGCCGGGCCACGTCGAACGACGCGACGCAGGCCGCCGCCAGGTAGGCTCCGCCGATCAAGGCCAGGACGCGCCAGCCATGCGGAGCCAAAAAACTGAGGGCGACACCAATCGTCAGCGACGAGACAAACGCAAGGGGAACCAAGTGCCTCCATCCCACCGGCGGGCGCGACACGTACAGAAACGGCAACACCGCCCATACCCCGTTGGTCCAGTTATGTTGGATAAACTCCCAGAACCGTGAGCGCGCGTGATAGACGCTCTGAACCGAGGGCACTAGAAGGGTGCGCAGCCCGGCTCGCTTAAGCCGCAGATTGAACTCCATGTCCTGGCCACGGCGGAGTTCTTCATTGAACAGCCCGATCCGCTCGAATACATCGCGACGGTAGCAGCCCCCAAATACGGTGTCCACCCACCGCGGCTCAGTTGAAGGGACCCGGAATGCAGATCCGCCCACTCCGAAGAAGTGGGTCAACGCGGCGATGATGAACGGAGCCAACATCGTGGCGTCACGTGGCACCGTGACGATTCGCCCGCCGGTGTTATCGGCCCCGTAGCGTCGGGCATACTCGACGCAATTACGGATGTACCCCGGATCGTAGGTGTTGTGCGCGCTCATCCACAACAGGTAATCTCCGGACGCCGCGCGAATCCCGAGATTGAGCGCCGCAGGCGTGATCCGGCGCCGGTTCGCCAGCAGCCGGACGTTCGCATATCGGGCTGCCAATGTCTCGACCCGTTCCCGGGTGCCGTCGGTGCTCATACCGTCCACGACCAGCACCTCCATGCGGTCGGTGGGGTAGTCGTTTCCCAGAATGGACTCGAGACACTCCCCGATGAACCGGCCTTCGTTGCGGCAGGGAACGATGACGGAGACCTGGGGCAGGCTCATGGTGGGACGCCCCTAGGCACCGCCAGAGAGCAACGAGCGCGCGTCACGGAGGCTAAGCAGCCCAAGCAGGGCAATCGCCGCCACCAGGGCGCCCGCGACCGCCGCGGAGCGGCCGACCGCCAGTGCGATCGCACCGAAGAGCGCGAGCGCGAGTATCAAGTTCTTCGCATTGCGCGGGCGCGTGTCCAGCGCGTCCAGCACATTCCGCAGCACAACGTACGTCACATGCGGGATCCCGGCGAGCAACAGAAGTCGCACCATGGGCACCGCCGGTAGGAACGCCGCGCCAACGTACAGCGTGATGAGCGGCCGCGCCCCGACCCCGAGAATGACGACCATCACCCCCGCGGCGGCGACACTGGCCAGCCACAGCCGCCATACCCCTTTCCCAAGCGCGGCGATCTCCCCCCGTGCGGCCATCGCGCTAGCCGAAGGCAATACGATCTGGCCCAGCGGAGAGAACATCGATCCGACCAGAGATAGGAGGGACACCCCCAGGCCAATAAACCCTGCCTGTTCTACGCCTCCGAAGTGAGCCGCGACCGTCGTCGGCAGTGAAAACAGCGCCGCCAACGCGAACTCCCCGGGCACCCGGGGCAATCCGTATCGAAGCAACTCCCGGACCGCCGCCGCCAGTCCGGCCTGGCCTTCTTGGGCAGCCGCCCAGAGCAGTGGCAAGAGGGCCGCCAGCGTCACGAGGTTCCAGCCCATCGCCAACAGGGTCACGGTCTGCAAGACCGAGAGGCGCGGTATGGCGAAGACCGCGACCGGAACGACGCCGAGGTTTACGATCTGTAACGCGTTGGCGGCGAGCATCTGCAGACGACCCCGGAAGTATCCGTACGCAACGCCATGCAGAATGATACCGGGCAAGGCGAACGCCACCACCCGCATCAACGGCGCATAGCGCGGACTACCGAACAGGAGCGCAGCGCCCGGCTTTGCCGCGGCGATGAGCAGCAGGCTGGCAACGAGGGTTGCGCTGGCGGCGACAGCCGTCGCCCCCACCAGATAGGTCTGCCGGGAAGAGCGCGCGCCCCCTCCCCCCGCTCCACTCATCGCCACGTAACGTGAGATGGCGGTTCCCATGTTGCAGAGAATTGGCAGCTGGAGCAGCGACAGGGTCCGACGAACCAGCACGTACTCACCGAAACCGGTAGGCCCCCAGCGCCATGCCGCCAGCCGTAGTACGAGGAGCCCGGCCGCCAGAGTCGCGAACTCCGCCACGAACGTGACGCCATAGTCGCGGAGAGACGCGGCGTGGCCGAAAGGCCGCCATCCCACCCACGTCCAACGCGCTCGGACGGGTTCGGTCACTCGCTTCCGGCTGGCTTTCGCCCCTCTCCTCGGAGGTGACGAGCCAGCCGCCCGACGATGGTGGCTCCGGTCAACTCTCTGAACTCCCGGTACACATCGTTCCCCTCGCCACGCTCCCGGGAAAGGTATTCCACCCCCAGCGCGAGCCCGAAGGCGAACAAGCCGCCGACCAGCGCCCAAACGATCGCATCCAGCAGCCGACTCCGGGCCCGCCGAATGGAAAACTCCGGCCGGTCGACCACCGTGATGACCGGGGTGTCCCGCACCTCATCGATGCGGGCCTGTTCGTAAGACTGCGCCAGGGCAAGGGCCACTTCCTGCCGAAGATTCACCCTCCTCTCCAAGCGCGCCGCCTCGAATCGCAATTGGGGGGAGGACTGATACTCCCGGTTCTGCTCCAGAAACCGGCGCTGGGTCGATTCGGCCGCCTCCAGCTCCGCCTGCGCCCCTTGGAGGCGGTCCGAAGCAAACCGCCGCTCGGCCGCCGCCCGTGACTGGCGCTTCTGCAAATTGAACTCACCGACCAGTTCGAGCAGGCGTCGGTTGATTTGGACCGCCAACGCCGGCGACTCCGCCCGGGTCACCAAGGTGACCGTGTTCGCATCCCGCGACGTGCTGATCTCTACTTGCCGGTCGAGCCGAGCCACCGCCGTCCGCATCCGTGTATCGGGCTCCCGACCGGGGGGTTTCCAGAAATCCACCAGCGTCCCCCGCGCCGAGTCGGTGGCGGCACCGGTGGGCGGTAACACGTAAATCGACCGCGCCGCCTGGGTCAGCAGTTCCCGCGATCGCAAGAGCTGGGCGTAGAATTCGACCGATTCACTGGTACCGGGACCGCCTGCAATGAGGGCGAATTGCGCGGCGAGAGCAGAAATGCGCGAGCCCGCGGACTCTCGCGGTTGCGGGACGAAACTGGACCGGCTGGCGTACCCGACACCGAACGCGACCGAAAGAGATAGCGAGAAGACGAAGGCCAGCGCCGGCAGCCCCACCAAGACCCGCCGGTGGCGGAGCATGAAATTGGCGACCGACAGCGGCGTCGTGGGACCGGTTGCACTGAACGACTCACCCTCCTGGTCCATCTGCACCTCCTTCACAGACGTCGCTGAGCAACTGCAGCAGCTGGCCCCGACGCCGTTCGGCGGGGAACATCGTGAGAACGCGCGCGCGGGGCTGCTCGGACAACATCGGCGCGTTCAAGGCAGTGCGGATCGCGGAGGCCCAAGCGACTAGGTCGTCGGCGACCTCCACGTACAATCCCGCTCCTCCGACCACCTCAGGTAACGAAAAACATCGTGTCACGACCGGCAGGCAATTGTGAAGCATCGCCTCGGCGACCGAATAGCCGAAGGCCTCGTGTCGACTCGGCTGGACGTACACCTGCGCCGCGGAGAACAACTCGCAGAGCCGGGTCCAGCTCACTGCGCCTTCAAACCGGACATTGGGTCCCGCCTCGGCCTCGAGGATGCGCATCGCTTGCGGTTGGGCTGGCCCGGCAACGACGAACTGGACGTCGGGAAGCAGCCGTGCAATCCGCACCGCCGTGAGAATCCCCTTCCGCACAATGCTGCTCTGGTCCGCATGACCCACCGTCAAGACCAGCGCATCCTTGTCGGCGAAGGCCGGTGCCTCGGCGCCGAGCGCCGGATCGAGCCCGAGGTATATCACCCGCGAATGAGTGGTGTCGACCCCTGCGTTGACCCGCGCTTCCTCGGCCGCCGATGCCGAAATCGAGGCGACCGCATCGGCAAGCCGGAAGAGCGCTCGGCCCAGCATGCGGCTCCAGCGGTGATACATGTTGCCGTAGTCGAGGGCCGGCATAGCGGCGACGTCGTAGCCGCCGCTGATGATCACCACCTTTCGGCCCATCATCCGAGCGGAGGCCGCGAGGGGCAAATACCGCGTACTGCCAAACCAGCACACTACGGCGTCGCAGCTTGAGGCTCGCACCACGCTCTGGAGGATTTCGCCAAGCGACCGGCAGGGCACCAACCGCACATCGTGAACCGTGCGCAGCATGTCAATATCGGCGCGGATAAATGACGACAGCACCGTATGGGGCATTAGCAGCCGCAGTCGCCCGCCGGCGCGGTCGGTCACCCCCGTGACCATTGGCCCGGCAAGGGCGAGAGCCCATTGAGGATTGCCGCCCAGCTCCCCCGAGGACGTGCAGCGAGGGTGACGTAGCATGTGAACACGGTGGCCCCGAAGGCGGGTCCGGTGTATGAGAACGGACTCAGAGCCATACTGGTGAAGATGAACGCGTAGGTAAGGGAGAGGGCGGCGACCCAGGTGCTGCGGCCCGCAACGACCCTGCGGTACGACCACGACCCCAGAAGACCCACGGCGCCGACGACCACCAGAGAACCTAGGCTTCCAAAGTCTTCAATCAGGGCGCGAAACACCGTGTAGACGTTCGACGTTGTAAAGCCAACGTCCACCGACGGAAACGCTGGACGGTCGAGTCCCAGCATGCGACCCAGCCGCTCGAAGCTGTAGAACCCTGCGGAAAGGTCGCTTCCCTTGAATCCGGAGGCATCAAACCATTGGGCGAACGCCGGAACGAAACCGAAGGGATCGGCGATGATTAGAGCGGTGGTCTTCTGGTTTCCGACGAAGTACCGGGCGTACTGAACTGCGGTCGAAAGGCCCACGAACAAGACAAGTGCGAACGCGGCGACGACAGCGAAGAGGCGAGTTGCGGCCCTACGGTCCCCGGAGGTGCTGAGCAACCGACCGGAAAGATACGCGGCGAGCCAGAACGAACCGCCGAACAATACACCCATCCTGGAGCCGTGAACAAAGCCGACAAGGGTAACTGCGACAAGCGGAGCGAGTCCCAACACCCTCTCCCGCCACCGTCGGGCCGACACGAGGTACACACCTCCGAACAGCGGCCCGGTATACGCCAGTACGAGGAGGAGGCGCGCAACCAAGCCCTGCTCCTGTTCCCCAAAAGTGAAGGCAGCACGTGAAGCGGCGGCAAGGCGAGTCAGGGTCGCGAACGAGAGCAAGTCAGCCAGCCCGAATCCAGTGGCCCTGATCTCACTCAGCACCGCCAGAAACCCCGCTGCCGACAACGCCAGGGTGATTCGGCCGAGCCAGGGAAACCGCTCCGACGGGGCGGGCGACACGACCCGCAACGGTGCCGCCGGTGCAACGATTCGCGAAACCACGGCGCCCGCCAGGAACACTGTGCAACTGAGCAGAATCCAGAGCAGCGCGGGCACAATGCGCTGAGCCTCTCCGACATAGGCCAAGGCCCCGGCGGCGTAACTGCCCCAGGCGATCGGCCAGATGGTGGCCGGGGCAATCCAACTTCCCTCGACGCGCCTGCCGAGTAGTGCCAAGGCGGCGAAGACGGCCAAAATAATCAGATAGGACGGCATCAGCGCTGGGCGCGTCCCGGGGGGGGTGCCGCTGCTTGGGGATTCACAACGCCTCCACGCCACGTTCGAGCTGCGCCCGCTTCCTTTCTCTCAACGCCCCACCTCCGGGGAGGGTATCCGAACCTTCCGTGACGTTTCGCACTCCGGCGTCGCGGGGTGGGCGAGATACTGTGTGCCTCCCGAGAGGCGACCCTGAAGCTCTCACCCCCGGAGCATGATCTCCTCTTTCAAGACCAGGAGGAGTCCCTCCGGGGCAACCGGCGACCTCTGGGGTGGCCCAACGTGAGATCCACTCTTTCTCAATCTTGCGATAAAGGCCGCAGTCGTGAGTTACGGCAGGATACGCCCGAGATTCATCGGCTCGGAGGCAGTCGACCGAAGAAATACCAGGAGCCAAGCTCCCCCGACTCCCGGCGGCCCATCGGTACCGACCCCGACTCACGGTCGAGGTTCCGCCGCCGCGGGTTTGCGGGCGACCAACAGCGTAAGCACCACCCCCACCCCCGCCCCTGCGGCCCCGGCAGCGAAATCCCGCCAATCCCCGCTCCGGTAGGGCAGCAGGGACTGTACCAGCTCGATAGCTCCCGCGAACACCAGCGACACCAACAGCGTTAGCCCGAGCGTCGGGCGTCGGTCCAGGTGGAGCAGCAGCGCGAACCCCAGAAAGATCCCGAAATGGACCATCTTGTCGAGCTGATGCGGTACCCAAATCGGCAGGGTCGGCACCGGAACCAGAAAGACCACGACCACCACCGCAACGTACAGGACAAAGAGGATATGCCGAAGGGAGTTCACCATTGCAATAGACCGGGCAGCCACCAACCCCGTCAAGCCACCGTGGCCCGGGCGGGACCGCCGAGGGTACCTTTGACCCGAGGCCGGGGTTTCGAAACCCTGCCCCACCGGAACTCTCCCTGGAGCGTAACATGACTCGTTTCGGACGTCCGCTCGCGATCGCGGGAGTCCTGCTGCTCGCCCTCCCAGCGGCGGCCGCGGCCCAATCGGTGCAGCCCTTTTCGCTGCAGGGAGCGGTTGCGCTGTGGCCCGCCACCGACCCCAACCCCACGTTTGATCCCAAGACCCGGCTGGGCCTCGAGGCCCAGCTCCGCTACACCGTCTCGCGCTTTTCCTTGGGCGTCGGCGTGGCGGCCCAGTTTCCCGAAAACAAGCTGGGCAAGGCCCGCGCCGAGGCCTTTGTCGAGCCACGGGTGGTGGTGGCAACCGGGAACGGCGTGGCCCTCTACGCCGCCGGCCGGGTGGGCGCGGGCCGGCTGATCTGCACCGTGGAGTGCACCGGCGTCAAGATCAATGTCACCTATGGCGGCGGCGCGGGAGTCCTCCTCCGGCTCAACCGCCGCCTTACCGCCGATCTGGGCGCGCAATACCTCCGGGTCCTCAAGTGGTCTTCTTCCGGCTACGCCATGCTGCGCGCCGGGTTGGGCGTCGGATTGTAGCCAGTCGCCCCGGAAAATCTCTACATCCCCGGCGTGAACATGATGTGCGCCTTGGGGGTACCGGGAAACATCACCCAGGGCGCCTTCCCATATGGCTTCTCCGGAAGACCGGTGGTCTTTCCGGTGGAGAACGGGATATACACGACATAGAGCAGACTGGGTTTCTCCACCTCATTCTTGACCGCGTCGTACCCGTCACCGAAAATCTGGAACATCGCCGAGGGGCCCTTCGGCAACTTCAGCTTCCCCTCCTTGACCTCGCGGAACCGTACGGTGTCCACCTGGCCGCCGGTCACTCCCGACGCGCGGAGCGCCCGGCCCCGCGCCATGAAGGGCTCCATGTCGTTGTGGTAACAGGCGGCGTGGAATTCCTTCTGCTTGGGATCACTCGCCAGGCAGATCATGTCCCCGGTTCCCTTCCGGATCACGGCAAGCTTGCCGTCGGCCCCATACCCCATGACCGTGGCCAGGGCGCGCTGGTCCACCGGGAGCGGCAGCACCGCCCCGGCAATCTGCTGGCCGGCCGGCGGAAGGGGCGCCTGGGCGCCGAGTTGCGGAGCCGCGGCGGCCGCCGCGACGGCCAGAACAAAGATTCGGGTCATGCCATCCTCCTCAAACGGATTCGTAGGCGCAGCCGTGTTCCTGCGCCAGGCCGATCAGCATGGTGTGGGCCGGCACCAGGATCACCCCGGGGTTGAGCGCCGGCCGCAGCTCGGCGTAGACTTCCGGCTCCTCCCGCTTCACAGCCGCACCGATCCGCGCCGCGACCCCGTGCAGGGCGTTGTTGCACTGCCAGAAGATGGCGCCCCGCGCCTGCAGCGCGTGCACCGTGCTCTCCTTCTCCATCGGGGTCTTCCCGCCGTCGAGAAAGATGTTGCGGGTGGCCGGCTTCCCGGTGTCCGGATCGTTGACCTTCCAGAGCTCCCCGATCGGGAATTTCTGGTACAGCGCATCGCTCGCGTTGAAGGGAAATGCGTGCCCGCCGATCCCGACCACCGCATTGAGCTCCGGAGCGCCGTGCAATCCATAGACCGTCTGGTGGGCCTCGTACCAGTTGCGGACCACCAGGAGGCCGATCTCCAGGTTGCTCATGTCGAATACCTGCCGGTGCTTTCCCTTGAGACCCTCGAGCCACGACATGTCCCAGCCCCCCTGCACCGGAGCGGCGAGGAGTCCGGACTCCAGCGAGGCACTCGCCGTCTTCGGCCGGAGGACTCCCCACCCTGTCAGCGCCCCCAGCGTGGCAAGGAAGCCGCGCCGGGCAATCCCAGTCCGTTCATTCATTCGCGTCTGCGGGCCCCCTGATTGTGACGTGAGCCTGTGAATTCGAACATTGTGGCATTATAATGTGGTCGCGAGGTTCAACCAGCCAACCACTGCCGGAGAGCCAGCCCGGGACAGAAAGCGAGCCTTGAGAATGGCCGATGCTCCGGGGTGGGAGAGTGAAGGACGGCTCCGGGCGGCGGTGGATTCGGCGCCGAGCGGTCTCCTCATGGTGGACCGCGAGGGGCGCATGGTCTTGGTCAATCGCGAAATCGAGCGGATCTTCGGCTATCCCCGCGAGGAGCTCTTGGGCCAGTCGATCGAGCTCCTGGTTCCCCAACGGCTGCGCGGCGGCCACCAGGGCGTTCGCGCCGGGTTTGCGGTCGATCCCAAAGTACGGGCGATGGGCGCGGGACGCGAGCTCCTCGGGCGGCGCAAGGATGGCTCGGAGGTTCCGGTCGAAATCGGTCTGACTCCCGTCGCGACAGCCGATGGCCTGTTCACCCTTAGCTCCATCGTGGACATCAGCGCCCGCCGGAACGCGGAGAGGGAGCTGCGGCTGCTCGAGGAGCAACTCCGGCAAGCCCAGAAGATGGAGGCGGTGGGGACCCTCGCGGCCGGAATCGCGCACGACTTCAACAACCTGTTGGGCGCGATCGTGGGACTGGCCGAGATGCTCCGGCCCGCGCTCAAGGGGCAACCCGAAGCGCTCGACGACCTGGCCGAGATTCTCGACGCGACGCAGCACGGCCGCCAACTGGTCGAACGGATCCTCACGTTCAGCCGCCGCAAGACCCCGGAGCGGCACCCCCTCGATCTCGTGCACACGGTCCGCTCCGCCCAGTCCCTGCTTCGCGCGGCCATTCCGGCCACCGTTTCGGTCAATCTGACGCTGCCCGACACCCCCCAATCGGTGTCAGCCGACGAGACCGCGGTGTTTCAGGTGCTGATGAATCTGGCGATGAACGCCGCCCATGCGATGCCGGGAGGGGGCACCCTCCGGATCGGTGTGGCGCCGATCTTCGTTCGCGACAGCGTCGCACGAGCAAATCCCGACCTCCGCGAGGGACCCTACAGCCTGCTTTCCGTCCAGGACACCGGGACCGGGATCGATCCGGCGCACCGCGCTCGCATCTTCGAGCCGTTCTTCACCACCAGGGCGCCCGGCTCCGGAAGCGGACTCGGGCTGGCGGTGGTCCGGGCAATCATGCACGATCACCAGGGCGCGATTGTTCTGGAGAGTGAGTTGGGACGGGGCACCACCATGCGGTGCTTCTTCCCCACGCTCGCGACGGATGCCCCCTCCGGGGCCGTCGAGTCGGCCGCCGCTCCGCACGGCGCCGGCGAACGAATCCTGTACGTGGACGATCAGGCCTCCCTTGCCCGGCTGGGCGAGAGGTGCCTTCTGGCACTCGACTATCGGGTTACCCCGGAAACCGATCCGATTCGCGCCCTCGGCCGGTTCCGAAGCGATCCCGGGACATTCGATCTGGTGGTGACCGATTTCACCATGCCGGGCATGACCGGCCTCGACCTGGCCACCGCGCTGACCGGCATCCGTGCGGACATCCCGGTCATCATGCTGACTGGGTTCGTCGAGGAGTTCGACCCGGAGCGGATGCGCGCCGCGGGGGTCAGGACGGTCCTCCGGAAGCCGGTGGGGCTCGACGAATTGGGACAGGCCGTCCGGGATGCGCTCGGCAGCTGAGCCGGGCTAGACCACCGGTTTGGCCGAGCGAAGCCGGCCCGGCGCCACCGCGCCGACCGCAGTGTTGTTTCCGGTAACCAGACGGCGATGGTAGTCCACCTGGCCGAGGTGGTAGGCCAGGTGGCTGGCCAGGTGGACCAGGAAGTCTCCGGTGTTGACCTCCACCTTGGCCACCGGCTCCGGGAATTCCATCGCCAGCTCCGCCGGGCCGATGTTCCGGAAGGTCCGCTCCACCGCGGCGATGGTTTCGTCCACCAGCCTGACCAGCTCGCCGCGGCTGAGGCCCCGGGCGGAGAATTCCGCGTCCCGTTGCCGGACGTACCCGGTTCGTCCGAGTATGGCGCCGATGTAGTGCGACAGGTTCCCCGCCAGATGCAGCACCAGGGTGCCGCCGGAATTGCTGATCCCGGGCGGCAGCCGCCAGAGATCGGCATCCGAGGGGTAGGCTTCCACTTCCTTCTTGAGCGTGGTCAGCTCCCGGACCAGAATCCCCGCGATCGATTGGGCCTGGGCGTTCATGGTGCCTCCGCGGTAAGGGTCCGGAGCGTCGCGGCGTCGACCCGGTGGCCCCCGTCAAACCGGTGGACGAGCGGTGTGAGTCCCGCGGCCGCCAGGCGGGCCTGCTCCCGGTCCACCTCCGCCTCCGAAATGAAGGTGTCGCGCGTGCCGATGGCAATTTCGAGCCCGGCCTGGCTGAGCACCGGCCCGAATCGGTCGAGCGGCAGGTCGGGCGGTACTCCGCCACCCCAGAGGATGAGACGGTCCACCCGCCGGTGGCCGAACGCCACCCACCGGCACGCGGTGGCGGTGCCCTGGGAAAAACCGTGCACCTCTACCCTGGGCCGCGCGGCGATACCGGCCAGCACCCGCTCGGCCAGCAGCTCGAGGTACCGCACGTAGTCCTCGATTTCGGTGTCACGGTCCTCCTTGGTCATCCACGAGGCCCCCACTCGGCGCGCCCCGTTCTCCTCGAAATAGGAACGGGAGAGAGCCTCCGGCGCCACCAGGAGCCGGCCGGGCCGAACCACCGGCTCGAACCAGCGCAGGAAGGACTCGGCCAGCATCCCGTAGCCGTGCAGGAGGAACCATACCTCCTCCGCGCTCTCGATGTCTCCCAGGGTCAGGTATCGGGCGGTGCGCGGCACTCGGAGATGGTGCGAAACCGGTGTCATGCCTTGTAGTGGCCCCAGACCACCCGAAGCCGGTCGCTGATTTCTCCGAGGGTGGCGCGAGTCCGCACCGCGCTCAAGATCGCGGGCATCAGCGGGTCGTCGCTCCGCGCCGCGGCCTCGAGCGTGGTGAGCGCCGCATCCACCGCGCCGGGCTCCCGCCGACTCCGGGCGGCGATCACCGCCGCCTTCTGCCGTGCTTCGAGCGCGCCGTAGTTGGGCACCTCGATCGGGGCCGGCGGCTCCTGGCTGGTAAAGCGATTTACGCCGACCACGGTGACTTCGCCCGCCTCGACCGCCTTCTGCAGGGCATAGCTGCTCTCGGCAATCCGCTCCTGGAAGAAGCCCAGTTCGATGGCCCGGGCCGCCCCGCCGCGCGCGTCGACCTCCTCGATCAGAGCGCGCGCCTCCGCTTCGATCCGGTCGGTGAGCGCCTCCACGTAATAGCTCCCGGCCAGCGGGTCCACGGTGCGGTCGAGACCGCTCTCATACGCCAGAATTTGCTGGGTCCGGAGCGCCAGCGTCGCCGCGCCGGCGGAGGGCAGCGCCAACGCCTCGTCGTACCCGTTGGTGTGGAGCGACTGGGTGCCGCCCAGGGTGGCCGCGAGCGCCTGGACCGCGACCCGGACGACGTTGTTGAGCGGCTGCTGTGCCTGCAGCGTCACGCCGCCGGTCTGGGTGTGAAAGCGCAGCTTGCAGGTGGCATCGTCGGCCCCGAAGCGTTCCCGGGCCAGGCGGGCCCAGAGGCGCCGCGCCGCGCGGAACTTGGCCGCCTCCTCGAACATGTCGTTGTGCGCGGCGAAGAAGAAGCTCAACCGGGGGCCGAACTCCCCGATGCGGAGACCCCGCGCGATGGCCCGGGACACGTACTCGCAGGCATTGGCAAGGGTGAAGGCCACCTCCTGCACCGCGGTGGCCCCCGCCTCCCGCATGTGGTAGCCGCTGATCGAGATCGGATTGAAGCTCATCGCTTCCTCGATCACGAAGCGGAAGCTGTCGGCGATCAGGCGCAGCGACGGCTCGGCCGGGAAGATGTAGGTACCCCGGGCGATGTATTCCTTGAGAATG
>JBGPLG010000064.1:0-25718 GCA_041486305.1 Gemmatimonadota bacterium | reverse complement strand
CACGCGCGCCTGGATTGCTCAGGAGGCCGCCCGCGAGGCGCAGATGCAGGAGCTGACCGAAGCTGCGGCATTGAGCGCGGTACGTGCGGAGGCTCCAATGCTCATGGATCGCCGGTCCAGGGCGCTGGAGACACTCTCCAACCTCATGAAGAAGTTGTCGGAGACCAGCGCCTCGATCACTCAGAATCTCCCATGAGCCATCGGACCGGTTGCCTCCCGAGGGGGCATCCGGTCCGGTGGGAATCCCAGTCGCCCACGTATGAATAGGTAGACCTCACCGGGCGGGACCTTGCTCCTCCGCATTACTCGGCGCTGCCGCTTCGCAATCGTCCTCCTCACCGCTGCCAAGGCTCCAGCCGCTTCCGACGGACCGTTCGACTACCAGGTCATGAAGGTGAGTGACGACACCTACGCCTTCGTTGAGAAGCGGCTCAACCCCGTGGTCAGCAGCAACATCATCGCGGTGATCGGACGGGAGGCGGTGCTGGTCTTCGACGCCGGCCACCACCCGCTCATCACCCGGGCCATCATCGCCGACCTGAAGCGGATCACCCCGAAGCCGGTGAAGTACCTCGTGGTGTCGCACTGGCACGACGATCACTGGGCCGGGGCCGCCGAGTTTGCCGAGGCCTGGCCCGGCGTCCGGGTGATCGCCCATCCGTTCACCGCGCGGCTTATGGAGGAGCGGCGGGAGAAGTTCCGGGGCGACAGCTGCAAGAGCGACCTGATGGGGGATTCGAAGCAGCTGCGAGAACAGCTCGCCAACGGCACGCGGCCCGACGGCACCCCGCTCACGCCCACGGTGAAGGAGCGGCTGGGCCGGTTCCTCGAGGCGGTGGACGGCCAGCTCGCCGAGTGTGACAGGATGTGCTACCGCGGCGTGGACGTCCCGGTGGATAGCTCGCTGGACCTGGACCTTGGGGGCCGGATCGTGTCACTCCGTTTTCTGGGCCGCGGCAACACCGCCGGGGACCTGGTGGCCTGGGTCCCCGACAGCCAGACGCTGCTCACCGGAGACCTGCTGGTCTCTCCCTGGCCCTTCGCCACTCAGTCCTACATCGGCGAATGGGTCCGGGTGCTGCGCCGCCTCGCCGGCATGGATATCGGCACGATCGTGCCGGGACACGGTGCGCCGATGCACGACAAGACCTATCTGGTCTCGGTAGCCGAGGTGCTCGAATCGATCGAGCGCCAGGCGCGGGCGGCGTGGCACGAGGGGATGAGCGCCGAGGAGCTCCGCGCGAAGGTCGATCTCTCCACGTTCGGCGAGAAGTTTTCCCACGGCGATGCGTTCTACAAGGCCAACTTCGACTACATGATGGGGCAGTCGGCGGTGAAGCGGATGTGGCAGGAGCTGAGCGGGAAGTGGGAGCCGGAGGGGTAGGGGGGCCACCGAAGCAACCGATTGGCCGGACTATCCCTCCGGCGACATATGTCTGGGCGGTAATTTTTTCTGAACTGTCTTCACCGGGACCCACGGACCTCAGTGGGCGATCGGCCGCCGGAGGCTCACTCCCGCCCGGCATAGCGTCCCGGATCCGGAATCCCCAACTCCGCAAAGCCCTTGAGCCGGATTCGGCAGGAGTCGCACTGGCCGCAGGCCCGCCCCTCGGCGTCGGGCGCGTAGCAGCTCCTGGTGAGCGAATAGTCTACGCCCAGCGCCAGGCCGCGCCGGATGATCGCCTCCTTGCTCATCGCGATGAGTGGCGCGTGCACCGTGAACCTGGCCCCGCCCTCCACCCCCGCCCGGGTAGCCAGGTTGGCCAGGGCCTCGAAGGCGCGGATGAATTCGGGCCGGCAGTCGGGATAGCCGCTGTAGTCCACCGCGTTGACGCCGATGAAGATGTGTGCTGCCGGGAGTACCTCGCACCAGGCCAGGGCAAACGAGAGGAAGATGGTGTTGCGCGCGGGGACGTAGGTGACGGGAATCCCCTCGGAGGGTGTGGTGGGGACCGGGATGTCGGCGGTGAGCGCCGAGCCGCCGAAGGAGCGGAGGTCGATGTCCACGATGCGGTGCTCCACCGCCCCGAGCTGCGCCGCCACCTTCCGCGCGGCGTCGAGCTCCACGGCGTGGCGCTGCCCGTAGCGGAAGCTCAGCGCGCAGGGCTCGAACCCGTCGGCCTTCGCGATGGCGAGGGTGGTCGCGGAGTCGAGGCCGCCGCTGAGCAGCACGACGGCCTTACTCATTTGCCCGCACTCAACTCGTGGGCCAGCGCTGTGTCCAGGGCAGGGAACCGGAACTGGAACCCGGTCCGCTCCAGCACCTCCGGCAGCACGTGGGCACTCCCGAGGATGGCCTCCTCACCCATCTGGCCGAATAACATCCGGATCGCCAGACTCGGCACCGGGAGGACTGTCGGCCGGTGCAACGCCTTGCCCAGCGCCGCGGTGAACTCCCGGTTTCGCACCGCGCCCGGAGCCACCGCGTTGACTGGCCCGCTGATGGCGCCCTCGAGGACATGCCGGAACACGCCGACCAGATCCGCCCCGGCGATCCAGCTCATCCACTGGCGCCCGTCACCCAGCCGGCCGCCCACACCGAGCCGGAAGGGAAGCAGCATTCGCTGGAGCAGACCGCCGGCGGTGCTCAGGACCAGGCCGGTACGGACCCGCACCACCCGTCTGCCCGCATCGGCCGCGGGCGCGGTGGCGGCTTCCCATGCGATGCACACCTCGGGAAGGAACCCCGAGCCCGGTGGACCGGCCTCGGTCAGCTCCTCGTCACCCCGATCTCCATAGATCCCGATGGCGGAAGCGCTGATCAGGGTCCGGGGGCCGTTGGGGGATCGGACCACCGCCTCGGCGATGAGTCGGGTGCCCAGCTTCCGGCTGTCGAGGATGGCGCGCTTGCGGGCCTCGGTCCAGCGGCCCTCGGCGATGTTCTCACCGGCGAGGTGGACCACCGCGTCGATGCCGCTGAGCGCCTTGGGATCGAGGCCGGCACCCGCCGGGTCCCAGCGGATTTCTCCCGGGCCGGGGGGCTTCCGGACGATGCGGATTACCTGGTGACCGGCGGCGGCGAGCGCGGGCACCAGCATCGATCCGATCAGGCCGGAGGCGCCGGTGATGGCGACGCGGAGACGGGAACCGGGGCTCATTGGGAGAATCTAGCCCGCCGCCGCTTCTGTGGCGCCGGTCCGTGCGTTAGAATTGAGGTTGCTTCGGCCCATGCTGGGCCTCGCAATGACAATGAGTGTCCAACGGGAGCCCCACGATCTCGAACAACCACTGGTCCATCAAGGACGCCGAGAAGCTCTACAACATGCGGGGCTGGGGCCTGGGCTATTTCCGGACCAACGCCGAGGGCCACGTCACCGTCCATCCGGACCAGGCGGGTGACCGGGCCATCGACCTCTACCGGCTGGCGCTCGATCTCAACGCCCAGGGCATCGGGCTGCCGCTCCTGCTCCGCTTCTCCGACATCCTCAAGGCCCGGATCGCATCGCTCGCCACCGAGTTCGCCCGGGCGATCGAGGAAACCGGCTACGGCGGGACCTACACCTCGGTCTACCCGATCAAGGTGAACCAGCAACGCCACGTGGTGGAAGAGATCGTCGCGTTCGGGAGTCCCTTCGGCGTCGGCCTCGAGTGCGGCAGCAAGCCGGAGCTCCAGGCGGTGCTCGGCCTGGCCGAGCGGACCGACCACCTGATCGTCTGCAACGGGTACAAGGACGAGGAGTTCATGCGGCTGGCCCTGATGGGCCAGCGGCTGGGCCACCAGGTGTTCATCGTGCTGGAGCAGGTGGGCGAGCTCGACACGGTGCTCCGGGTGGCCGACGAGATGGGAGTCACCCCGAACCTCGGCGTCCGCATCAAGCTGGCCACCGAGGGCGCCGGCCGCTGGGCCAAGAGCGGCGGCGAGAAATCCAAGTTCGGGCTGGGCGCCGTGGAGCTGATGAAGCTGCTCGACAAGCTGGAGACGGCCGGCAAGAAGGACCTGCTCAAGCTGGTGCACTTCCACCTCGGCAGCCAGATCACCGACATCCGGTTCATCAAGGCGGGGCTGGAAGAGGTGGGCCGCTACTACGTCGAGATCCGGGAGATGGGCTTCGAGCTCACCCACGTGGACGTGGGCGGCGGCCTGGGCGTGGACTACGAGGGCTCCAAGACGACCCGGCCCGCCAGCATGAACTACACCACGCGGGAGTACGCCAACGACGTGGTGTACCTGCTGGGAACGGTGTGCAAGCAGTTCAAGCAGCCGATGCCCCACATCATCTCCGAATCGGGGCGGGCGCTGACCGCCCACCATGCGCTGCTGCTGATCAACGTGACCGATGTGGAGGCGCTGACCGAGCCGATCATCCCCGCGCTCCGCGAGGACCCGCCCTCGGTGCTGGTCGAGCTCAAGGAGAATCTGGAGGCTTTGTCCCTGGACCGGGTGGAAGAGGCGTTCCACGACGCGGTGTTCGCCAAGGAGCGGCTCCAGGAGCTGTTCGCCAGCGACGCGATCACCATCCGGGACATGGCCGACATCGAGCAATTCTACCTGGCCACCATGAACGCGCTGGCGGCGCTGATCGCTCACGACAAGGCCAACTACCTCGAGATCTCGACCCACCTCGAGGCCACGCTGGTGGACCGTTACTTCTGCAACTTCTCGGTGTTCCAGTCGCTGCCGGACAACTGGGCCATCGACCAGATCTTCCCGATCATGCCGGTGCACCGGCTCGACGAGGAGCCGATCCGGCGCGGCACGCTGCAGGACATCACCTGCGACTCCGACGGGGTCATCGACCGCTTTGCCGGCGGGCGGAAGGGCAAGCCGTGCCTGGAGCTGCATCCCTTCCGCGAGGGCGAGCCGTACATCCTGGGGATCTTCCTGACCGGCGCCTATCAGGAGATCCTGGGCGACCTGCACAACCTGTTCGGGGACACCAACGCGGTGCACATCCGGGTGACCGAGAAGGGGTACGAGATCACCGACATGGTGCACGGAGACACCGTCACCGAGGTCCTCAACTACGTGCAGTTCCACGCCTCGGACCTGCTGCAGACCTTCCGGCGCAAGGTGTCGAACGCGCCGGAGCTGTCGCGCCAGGAAGCCAACGGGTTCATCGCGGACTACGTGGCGGGGCTGGAGGGGTATACGTATCTCGAAGGCGAGCTGCCGGTGGAGGCGCCGGTGGCGGGGAACGGGAATGGCGGTGTTGCCGTGCCGGTGGAGACTTGACGCGGCAGACCCTCACGCTCACACGCCTCCCCACACCGCTCACGATTCTGCAGGCCGTCGGGTCGTATCATGAGTGCTCCCCTGATTGAGGCGGCCCTGATTGAGGCGGCCCGCGCCGCGATCGCCAAGGGCGACTGGAACGCCGCCGCCCGCTCCGCGCGTCGTTCCCTTGAACAGGGCGAGACAGCGGAGGGCCACGAGATCCTCGGCCTGGCCTCCTGGTGGCTCAGCGACGCCGATACCCTGTTCAGCTCTCGGGAGCGCGCCTATCGGCTCTTCCTCGACCACGGGGAGGTTCCGCGCGCGGCGCGCATCGCCACCTGGCTCGACTGGGACAGCCGCGCGTTCCGGGGCGAGCCGGAGCCTGGGTGCACATCGACGGCGCGATGGGGCTCTGGTGCAATGCGGTGCCCGAGCTGCGCCATCTGCTCGGGGGCGCCGAGCGGGCCGACTCCTGGGCCACCGACGGCCACAAGTGGCTCAATGTGCCCTACGACAGGGGGTATGCCTTCGTGGCGCATCCGGAAAACCACCGCGCCGGCATGGAGCACCGCGCGAGTTATCTGATCCACGCGGACGAGGCGCGGGACCAGCTCGACTGGACTCCGGAGCACTCGCGCCGGGCCCGCGGCTTCGCGACCTATGCCGCTCTGCGGGAGCTGGGGAGGTCGGGCATCGCCGATCTGGTGGCGCGGTGCTGCCGCCACGCCTTCGACATTGTCACCCGCATCGGCGCGCTGCCGAATGCCCGCGTGATCTGCGCGCCGCGAATCAACCAGGGGCTGGTGCGATTCTACGATCCCCGGCCCGGGGCCACCGCGGCGGACCACGACCGCAAGACCGATGAGGTCATCGCGGCGATCAATGCGACAGGAGAGGCCTTCTTTACCGGGACCACGTGGGGCGGCCAGCGCTGCATGCGGGTCTCGGTGTCCAATTGGCGCACCACGGCGGAGGATGTCGATCGCGCGGTGGCGGCGGCAGCGCGATGCCTCGGCTAGACGACCTGCAGCACGCCGGTCTCGGTCGCACCCGGCCCGGACCGATCGAAGACTTCCGCGTGCCGGCCGGTTTCCATCGCGTATCGGGCCGCGATCTGGTCCACCACACCCGCGGCGCCCGCCCATCCGAACACCGCCACCGTCCCGCCGCTCCCACCTCCGGTGATCTTGGCTCCGTACAGTCCGCGTTTCGGACCGGCCTCGGCGACCAGCTCGACTAGGCGGTCGGTGCCGCTGCTGCCCAGACCACAGCGTCCGTAACTCTGGTGCGACGCGTACATCAGTTCGCCCAACTCCGCGGCGAGGGTGGGATGGTCCGGGAGGCGGCCGAGCAGCTCGGTGAATCGCGCGACTCGGGCCTGCTCCCCGATCGGGTGGGCAGTGGCCTGGCGCACCGGGTAGCGGCGGTCCGGCGATACCTTCGTCACGGGATCGGTGAGGCCACCGTAGCGCTTCAGAAAATCCGCGCCGTCCATTTGCTCCGGCAGCGAATGCTCGAAGCGATGCCGGAATTCTTCCGGGGACAGGTTCGCAAGGTAGCCGTGCCAGAGGGGGTCTTCCGGGAGGGCAAGCCCGGCCAGGCCGGCGATGATCCGGTAGCCCATGAACGCTGCGGTGCGTACGGTCCCGTAGTCCGCCCCTGACACGTCGTGCCGGATGCCGGAGTCGATGCCGAAGAAGCGGTAGCCCGCGGGTATCTCGAGGTTCCCCTCGACGGTCCCGGGCTGGCAGCGCAGCAGCAGCAGCCGATTCTCCAGTCCACAGGCGCTGGTCATCTGGTCCATGATGCCGCAGGGCGCGCCGACGATGTGATTCTCCACCCACTGGCACTCGGTGGCCAGCTCCGTCGGCGTCATCGTCAGGCCGAGGCAGGCCGCGACCGCCGTCATCGCCGCGACCTCCAGCGCCGCAGAAGACGCGACGCCCTTGCCTTCGGGGACCGAGGAGTCGACCAGGAGACGGATTCCCGCCGTGGGAGGCGGGCCGGCTCGCAGGCAGCGCTGGACCACGCCGACGAGGTACGCGGCCCAGCGTTCCTCCGGTCTCGTGGCGAACCATTCCCCGAGCGCGCGCGGCTCGCGCAGGATTCCGCCGGTGAGCGGTTCCAGCTCGATGCCGAAGGTTTCCCACCGGCCGCCGCGCCGGGTGGCGAGGTCGCAGCGCGTCGCCCTCTGCCGCTGGGCCCAGACCAGGGTCGAGCGATCGAGCGGCAGCTCCAGCACCTGGGCCCCGCTGTAGTCGGCGATGCCGCCCATGACGTCGAGCCGGCCCGGCGCGCGGGCCAGGTACAGCGGGTTATTCGGGGAGAAGAAGCGGGGAATCCGGGGATCCGGGTCGGTTCTCAGCGCGGCCAGGCGGTCCAGCCCGGGCTGGAACCAGGCCCCCAGGTCCGTCCCGGCGACCTCGGACGGCTCGCGACTGCGCACGCTCACGGGCCGCTGGTGAGGCCGCGACGCTGAAGCGCGCGCCGCAGCACCGGCTCGACGGCCGCCCGAAGCGCGGGATTGGCGTACCCGATCCAGGCCACGTCGGTCTCCAGGTCGAATGGGGCGTCCAGCGGCGCGCCACCCGCGCCGGTCAGGATCACGCCGAGCTCCCGGGCGATCAGCATGGTGCAGAGGTCGTAGGGGTGGCAGCAGAGCCCGGCGCTCACCAGCGGACGCAGATCGGCTATGAAGCGATCGTGGCCCGCCATCAGCTCGTAGAGCTGGCCTCCGGTGGAGGCGTACTGGTCCTCGAAGCACGCCGCCTTGCCGGGAACGGCGGGCGCCAGCGCCGCCGCGATCTCGTCATCGATCGCCGCCAGCACATCGCGCGCGCCGGGGAAGAAGCGCACCACCGAGGCGTAGCCGTGGGCGATGGTGGTGGCTGAAGAGGGCGCCACGGTCAGCGGCTGGTCCTGCCCGGTGAGGCGGTTGTGGCGCCGCCCGACCACCGGGCCGCCCCGGAAGGCCCAGAGCTGATCGGAGAGATGCTGCTTGACCAGCGGGATCTCGGTCTGCACCGCGAGGACGATGTCTGAGAGACGGGCGCCCGGCCCCCGGTTGGGCGCCACGCCCGTCAGGACCCAGGCACTCCGTTTCTGATACATCAGCCCGCGGGTGCCGTCGATCGGATCTACCAGCACCCTCCAGACACAATCGGCGTCCCGGGTTCCCGCTGGGAGGGTCAGGCTCCCGCCGTCGAGACCCTCCGCGACCAGGCAGAGGGGAGCGTCGACGGCAACCTCCTCCAGACCCGCAAGCAGCACCCGTTCGCTCACCTTGTCGATGGCATAGATGGTGTCGCCCTCGCCGTCGGCGGCGACCCCTTGTAGCCGAGCCGGGGCGGTCTGCTCGCAGGCCAGAACCACCGCGGCGCGAATGGCGGCGTGCACCGCGAGGATGGGCTCGAGCAGCGAGCTCGGGTCAGGCACTCGGAGCCTCACCCAGGTAGTGCTCGGCGGGCACGGCGCGGAGCTCGTCGGCCATGGCCTCGGGCGCGGCGTCCTGGAGGAAGTTGCCCCCGCCCAGCTCGGGGCCGGCGAGATACTTCCGGAGGCCGGGCTTCCGGAGCGGCGGCGCAATCTCGACATAGAAATGGAAGCCCGGGTAGGCCGCGCCGTCGGTGGGGGCCTGGTGCAGCGTCATGACATAGGGCAGCGGCATCCGCCAGAGGTTCTCCAGCCGGACCAGCACGTCGCGCAGCACCGCGCCGAAATCAGTGAGCTCCGCGGGAGACAGATCGGCCAGGCTCCGATGGGTGGCGCGGGGCACTACGATCGTCTCGTAGGGATACCGGGCAAAGTAGGGCACGAAGGCGAGCGCGTGGGTCCGCGCCGCCAGGAGTCTCCGCCCATCGGTCTCCTCATCGTGGATGATGTCCTGGAACAGCGGCCGTCCCTGCTGCGCGAAATGCCCCGCCTGGGCCTCGGCCTCGAGCTCGATGGTGCGGAACACGAAATTGGTCGCGTAGATCTGGCAATGGGGGTGGGGATTGCTGACCCCGACGACCGGTCCCTTGTTCTCGAACACCAGGACGTGGGCGATTTCCTCCCGGGCGCCCAGGTCGCGATACTGCTCCTGGAGTGTGGTCAGGAGCTCGGTGAACCGGCCCGGCTCGAGCCGGGCGAGGGTGAGATCGTGCCGCGGGGTGAAGCAGACCACGCGGGAAAGTCCCCGGGCCGGCCGGCTGCGATACTGGCCCGCGGTCTGAGGCGGCCGGGCCGGTGCGCCGGGCCCTACGCAGGGATGGTCGTTGTCGAAGACGAAGATGCCGGGGTAGGCCGGGTTCCGGATGCCGGAGACCCGGGCGTTGCCGGGACAGAGGTAGCAGCCCGGCGCGTGGGGCGGCAACACCGGGGTGGCGTCCGCGGCCAGCTCGCCCTGCCAGGGGCGGTGGTTGCGGTGGGCCGAGACGATCACCCATTCCCGGCGGAGCGGGTGCCACCGCTCTTCCCAGGTCACGGGTCAGTCCCCTTCCACGGCGTGCGGCGGGATGTAAGTTGACAAGGTGACAAGATGATAGCACGTCCCCGTGGCATTCAGGAGTGATCGCTTCATGACCGGATATGTCCCTCGGCCCGAGCACCACTTCACCTTCGGGCTGTGGACCGTGGGGAACCCGGGCCGGGATCCCTTCGGCGATGCCGTGCGCCCGGTCATTGCTCCGGGGCGCATCGTCGAGAAGCTGGCGACGCTGGGCGCTTACGGCGTGAACCTGCACGACAACGACCTGGTGCCGCGCGACGCCTCCGCCGCGGAAGGGGATCGCATCGTCCGGGAGTTCAAGGCGACGCTGGCGGCCACCGGGATGAAGGTCCCCATGGCGACCACCAATCTCTTCAGCGACCCCGCCTTCCGGGACGGCGCCTTCACCAGCAACGACCGCCGGGTGCGCGCCTACGCCCTTCAGAAATCCATGCGCGCCATCGATCTCGGCGTCGAGCTGGGCGCGGTGACCTACGTGGTCTGGGGCGGCCGCGAGGGGGCCGAGACCAACGCCGGGAAGGATGCCCAGGAAGCCATCAAGTGGTTCCGGGACGCGGTCAACTTCCTCTGCGAGTATGTCCGGGCCCAGAAATACGAGCTGCGGTTCGCGCTGGAGCCCAAGCCCAATGAGCCACGGGGAGACATCTATCTCCCGACCATCGGTCACATGCTGGCCTTCATCTACACGCTGGACCATCCGGACATGGTGGGGCTCAACCCCGAAGTGGCCCACGACCAGATGGCGGGACTCGACTTCACCCACGGCGTGGCTCAGGCGATGGAAGCGGGCAAGCTCTTCCACATCGATCTCAACGGCCAGAAGCCGGGCCGGTTCGATCAGGACCTCCGCTTCGGCAGCGAAGACCTGAAGGGCGCCTTCTTCCTGGTCAAGCTGCTGGAAGACGCCGGCTGGAACGGCATGCGGCACTTCGACAGCCACGCCTATCGCACCGAGGACGCGGACGGGGTGTGGGACTTCGCCGCGGGGAGCATGCGCACCTATCTCATCCTCAAGGAAAAGGCCGCGCGATTCAACGCCGATGCCGGGATTCAGGCGCTGCTGGAAGAGCTGCGTGCCCGGGGCGCGGGCAGCGGCGAGCGGGTTAGGTATTCGGCGGCATCGGCGAGGGCGTTCCGGGACCAGGCCTTCGACCTCCCGGCGATCCGCGCGAAAGGCTACGCCTACGAGCGTCTCGACCAGCTCACGATGGAGCTGCTCCTGGGCGTCCGGTAGGCCGTGGCCGACGTCTTCCTCGGCCTCGACGTCGGGACCAGCGGCGTCAAGGCCATGCTGGTGTCCCTGGCGGGCAGCGTGACGGCGGCCGCGACCACACCCCTCACGATGTCCACCCCGCGGCCGGGTTGGGCCGAACAGGATCCCGAAGCCTGGTGGGCGGCGACCCTCGCCTCGGTGCGCTCGGTATTTGCGCAGCAGCCCGGCGCGCGGGTCGCCGCCGTTGGCATCTCGGGCCAGATGCATTCGTCGGTGTTCCTGGACCGGGCCGGCGCCGTGATCCGCCCCGCGCTGCTCTGGTGCGACGGCCGGACCACGGCGGAGTGCGCGGAAATCACCGCGGCGGCCGGTGGGGAAGAGCGGCTCCGGGACTGGGTCTCCAATCCCGCGCTCGAGGGATTCACCTTGCCCAAAGTGCTCTGGCTCCGGAACCACGAGCCCGCGGCCTTCGGCCGGCTGGCCACCGTGCTGCTGGCCAAGGATTTCATCCGGTTCCGACTGACCGGCGTCCTCTCCACCGAGCCGTCCGACGCTTCCGGCACGCTGCTGTACGATCCGGCCCGGCTGCGCTGGAGCCGGGAAATCCTCGATGCGGTGGGCCTCGCGCCGGCTCTGTTGCCCGACGTCCATGGCTCGGGGGAGGTCCACGGCCGGGTAACCGCCGGTGCGGCTGCGACGACCGGCCTCGCGCCGGGAACGCCGGTGGTGGGCGGCGGAGCGGACAATGCCTGCGGCGCCGCCGGTGTCGGCGCCATTACCCCCGGTGAAGCCGTGGCGAGCTGGGGCACGTCCGGAACGGTGCTGGCGCCCACCGCGGCGCCCCTGGTGGATCCGCGGCTCCGGGCCCACACCTTCTGCCACGTGGTGCCCCGGGTCTGGTACGTCATGGGCGTGGTGCTTTCGGCGGGGGGTGCGTTTGCCTGGTTCCGGGATCAATTCGCGAGGGAGCTCGCCGACTCGGACCGGGCCGACCGGATTCTCGACGAGGAAGCGGCCCGGGTTCCGGCCGGCGCCGAGGGAGTGACCTTCCTGCCGTATCTTCAGGGCGAGCGCACCCCGCATCGGGACGCGGCGGCCCGGGGGGCGTTTCTGGGTCTCAGCCTGTCCCATACGCGGGCCCACCTGACCCGCGCGGTGCTCGAGGGTGTCGCCTTCGCGCTGCGGGACTCGCTCTCGATTCTCCAGGAGATCGGACTGTCTCCGTCGCGGGTGCTGCTGACCGGCGGCGGTGCGCGCAGCCCGTTCATTCGCCGCCTTCAGGCCGAGGTCTATGGACTGCCGGTGAGCACGGCGAACCGGGACGAGGGACCGGCCTATGGCGCGGCGCTGCTGGCCGCGGTCGGGGCGGGCGCATTTCCCGATCTGGCGGTTGCCACGCTCGCCACCCAGTCCCGCGGGGCCACGGAGATTCCCGATCCGGACCGGCATCGCGGGTACGAGCCGATCTACCGGCGGTTCCGCGCGGCGTTCGCGGCGGCGCGCCTGTGAAGCGGCTGCTCGCCTCCCAGGAAGCCGGCCTGGTGATCGTTCTGGTGCTGATGACGCTGGCGCTCTCGCTGCTGGCCGGCTCGCACCCCGATCGCCAGACCGGACTCGCGGTCAACAACTTCTGGAACTCACATACCCTGATTCAAACCGGAACCGACGCCAGCTTTTTCGCGATCATGGCGATCGGCGCCACGGTGGTGATCATCTCGGGCGGGATCGATCTTTCGGTGGGATCGATCTATGCGCTGGCCGGGGTTTGCATGGCGCTCCTGCTCCGCGCGGCGGGTCCGCTCCCCGCGCTCCCGACGGCCCTGCTCGGGCTGTCGGTCTGCCTGGGCGTGGGCCTCCTGGCGGGGCTGTTCAACGGCGTCCTGATCACCGGGCTCCGGGTCCATCCGTTCATCATCACGCTGGGCACCATGTGGATGCTGCGCGGCGTGGCGTTCGTGGCGAGCAAGGCGGAGAGTATCCTGGTGCCGGAGCAGCTCACCCGGGTCGCCAAGGCCTCCCTGGGGCTTCCCGAGGGCCTCTACCCGGTGCCGATGCTCGCCATGCTGGTCATGGCCGCGCTGGGCACCGTCTACCTCAAGCGGACCGTGATGGGACGCCACGTGTTCGCCTTCGGCGGCAACCTCGAGGCCAGCCGGTTTGCCGGGCTGCCGCTGCGCCGGATCCAGGCCGGGGTGTTCGCGGTCTCGGGGCTGCTGGCCGGGCTGGCCGCGTTTCTCGGCGCCAGCTTCTACGGCTCCGCCTCCTCGGGCGATGCCCAGGGCTACGAGCTGTACGTGATCGCCTCCGCGGTTGTCGGCGGCGCCAGCCTGCTGGGCGGGAGGGGCAGCGCCGTGGGTGCGATGCTGGGGGCGCTGCTGATCGTGCTCATCCGGCAGTCGATCCGGACCCTGCACTTCGATCAGAACAACGAGTGGATCGTCATCGGCTGCGCGATCATCGCCGCGGTCGTGGTGGACCAGTGGAGCACCCGGCTCACCGCCCGGCGGCTGTCGAGCCGGGCCGGCGACGCCGGGCGGGCTCCACCCCCTAACCCGGAGACATGACCATGCGGGCATTCGCGAGACCGGCGGTACTGGCCACGATCATCGCGGCGGCCTTCGCCTGCGCCAGGGGTCCCGACGCCCGGCCGGGCGGCCCGGCGAAGGACGCCGGGAAGATCACCATCGCGATGATCGCGAAGAGCTCGACCAACCCGGTGTTCCTGGCCTCGCGCACCGGCGCGGAGGCGGCCGCGAAGCAGCTCTCCGATTCGCTGCACCTCACGGTGGAGGTGGTGTGGCTGACCCCTCCGCAGGAGGACGGACAGATCCAGGCCCAGCGGATCCAGCAGGCGGTGAACGACGGCGCCGATGCGATCCTGATCTCCTGCAGCGACGCCGGCAAGGTGACCGGCGCGATCAACGACGCGGTGGACCGGGGCGTGCCGGTGATGACGTTCGACAGCGACGCCCCCCAGTCGAAGCGGTTTGCCTACTACGGCGTGGACGACACCAAGACCGGCGCCCAGACGATGGCCGAGCTGGCAAAGTTGCTGAATGGGAAGGGGAAGGTGGCCATCCTGGCCGGGAACCAGAATGCGCCCAACCTCCAGCACCGGGTGCAGGGCGCCAAGGACGAGGCCGCCAAGTACCCCGGGATCCAGATCGCGGGGGTGTTCAATCATATCGAGACCCCCCAGGACGCGGCGGCCGAGGTGATCCGGGCCGGCAACGCGTATCCCGACATCACCGGCTGGGCGATGATCGGCGGCTGGGCCCTGTTCACCCGGACCCTCATCACCGACTTGAATCCCGCGCGCATCAAGGTGGCATCGGTGGACGCCCTGCCGGCCCAGCTCGAGTACGTCGACAAGGGCGTGGTGCCGGTGCTGCTGGCGCAGTCGGTGTACGAATGGGGCAACGTGGGGGTCCGCACCATCGTGGACAAGCTGCACTTCAAGAAAGACGTCCCGGTGATGATTCCGATGGAGCTGGTCCGGGTGACCAAGGAGAATCTGGGTGTGTGGGCCCGGCAGCTCCGGGACTGGGGATTCACCGACGTGCCGCCTGAATACCTCAAGCGATAGCGGTACGTGGCCCAGCCGGCGGTACGATTCGAGGGAATCACCAAGCGGTTTCCGGGTGCGCTGGCGCTCTCGGACGTGTCGCTGTCGGTGGAGGCCGGCTCCTGCCACGCGATCTGCGGCGAGAACGGGGCGGGGAAGAGTACCCTGGGAAGGATCCTGGCCGGGATTCACGCGCCCGACCAGGGTCGGCTCGTGATCCGGGGGCGGGAAGTGCGGTTCGGGAGCCCGGGCGACGCGTTGCGGGCCGGCGTCGGCATGGTGCACCAGGAGCTGGCCTTCTGTGAGAATCTCTCGGTGGCGGACAACCTCTGCCTGGGCTCGCTCCCGTCCCGGAACGGACTGGTATCACAGCAGGAAACCGAGCGGCGCGCCACCGCGATGCTGGACCAGATCGGCCTGCGGCTCGACGTGCGCGCCCCGGTGGGGCGGCTGTCCCTCGCCCAGCAGCAGATGGTGCAGATCGCCCAGGCGGTGGGAGGCGGCGCCGGCATCATCGTATTTGACGAGCCCACCAGCAGCCTCAGCCAGGCCGAATCGGAGCAGCTCTTCGACCTGTTCGGCCGGCTCAGGGCGCGAGGCACCACCTGCATCTACGTGTCGCACCGGATGCCCGAGGTGTTCCGCCTCTGCGATACGGTGACGGTGCTTCGCGATGGCCGCCACGTGGCCACCATCCCCGCCGGGTCGCTGACCGAGGCGGAGCTGATCCGGCTGATGATCGGGCGACCGCTGGCGGAGTACTTCCCCCGCCCGGACGAGGGTCCGCTCGGTGAAGAGCTGCTTCGGGTCGACCACCTCTCCCTGCCGGGAAAGTTTTCCGGGGTCTCTTTTTCCCTGCGTGCCGGCGAGGTGGTTGGGCTCGCCGGCCTGGTCGGCGCTGGCCGCTCCGAGCTGGCCGCATCATTGTTCGGCCTCCCCCCCGCGGCGAGCGGCGTGATCCGGGTGCGGGGCGCCGCGGTGAAGATCCGGAACCCTCGCGATGCCATCCGGCTTGGCCTGGGACTCGTTCCGGAAGACCGGAAGCGGCAAGGCATCGTGGCCCAGGAGAGCGGGCTCCACAACATCTCGCTGCCGGTACTCCACCGTCTGTCCCGGCTGACCTGGGTTCGGCGGCGGGAGGAACGCGCGCTGGCGGGCCGGTTCGTTGACCGGCTGGCCATTCGGGCCTCGGCGCTCGATGCGGCCGCGGCCGGGCTGTCGGGGGGGAACCAGCAGAAGATCGTGCTGGCACGGTGGCTGGCGGCGAGCTCACGGATCCTGATTCTCGACGAGCCGACCCGGGGCGTCGATGTCGCGGCCAAGGCGGAGATCCATGCCCTGATCGGCGAGCTGGCGGCCCAGGGCGCCGGCATCCTCCTCATCTCCAGCGAGCTTCCCGAGCTGTTGAGTCTGTCGGACCGGATCCTGGCGCTCCGCACGGGCAAGCTGGTGGGTGAAGTGTCCCGCGACGCGGCATCGGAGGACGCGGTGCTGCGCCTGATGGCCGGCCTCGAGGCGCCCTAATCGGCCCTCCCGCACCACGATTCCGCAATCCTGACGTACAGCTCCACCGCGGCCTCCAGCTTGGACACATGACAGTATTCATCGGTCTTGTGCGCCATCGCCGCCTCGCCGGGCCCGAGTATGACGGTCGGCACATTGCCCAGGGCCGGAGTCAGGACGGAGGCATCGGTGAAGTAGGGCGCCCCCCGGGGAGTTGCCCCGGCCAGACCGACCACCTCGCGGACCCACGGGTGCCCGGAGTCGGTCTCGACGCTTCCGGCGCCCTCCAGCCGCTCGATCTCGGTACTCTCCCCGCAGGCCTCCAGCAGCTGACGCCGGATCCCGTCCTCGGTTTGACCGGGGAGCAGGCGAATGTCCACACCGATCCGGGCCCGGTCGGGGACCGAGTTGATGTTCATGCCACCCTCGATCGTTCCGACGTTCAGGGTCGGAGGGCCCAGCAGCGGATGGCTCGGCACGCCGAATTTCAGGGTGCGGAGCCGGGTGACGATGCCGGCCGCCTTGTAGATGGCGTTGTCGCCAGCCTCCGGCATGGACGCGTGGGCGGTCACTCCCCGAGTGGTGATCGCAAAGCGGACGCATCCCTTGTGGGCAATGACGGGCGCGTTTCCGGTGGGCTCTCCCACCACCAGGGCGCCGGCCGGCGTGAGCGCACCGGCCGTGTTCGCCAGGTGGCTCGCGCCCTGGCAGGAGGTCTCCTCTCCGGCGGTGAGCACCAGGGTGAGGCCCGCGGATCGCCGCGGCAACCGGGCCACCCGTTCCGCCATGACCACCATCGCCGCCACCGCGCCCTTCATATCCGATGCCCCGCGGCCATAGAGCCGGTCTCCGACTACTTCGCCGCCAAAGGGGTCGCGGGTCCACGGCGCCGCCCCGAGCGGGACGGTGTCGAGGTGCCCCGTGAAGCAGATGGAAGGCCTGGGGCCGGTGCCGGGCAGGGTGGCGACGACCGAGGTGCGCCGCTCCGCGAAATCGTAGTACCGGGCGGTGAAACCCGCGTCCTCGAGGATGTGTCCCAGGTGCCGGACACACTCCGCTTCGTTTCCCGGGGGGTTGATGGTGTTGAACGCGAGGAGTTCGCGGGCGAGGGCGACCGGATCTCGACTCATCCCTTCAGCCACGAATTGTCCAGGTTGACGGCCGGTGGTTGACCCCGGGATCGCCGCCTACTTCCGATTCGCGATCGGCACGAAGGCCCGCTCGTCGGCGCCGGTGAAGATCTGCCGCGGGCGGGCGATCTTCTGGTCCTTGTCGATCAGCATCTCTTCCCACTGGGCCAGCCACCCGGGCAGCCGGCCGACCGAGAACAACACCGTGAAATAATCGGTGGGATAGCCCATCGCCTGGTAAATCAGTCCCGAATAGAAATCGACGTTGGGGTAGAGCTTCCGCTTGATGAAATACTCGTCCGAGAGTGCGATCCGCTCCAGCTCCAGCGCGATCTCGAGCTTGGGATTGAGGCCGGTTTCGGCGAATACCTGGTCCGCCACCTGCTTGATCAGCTTGGCCCGCGGGTCGTACGACTTGTAGACCCGGTGCCCGAACCCCATCAGGCGGCCCTCGCCCTTCTTCACCTTCTCGATGAAGGCGGGGATGTTCTTCTTGTCACCGATCTCCGCCAGCATCTCCAGCACCGCCTCGTTGGCCCCGCCGTGCAGCGGACCGTAGAGCGCCGCGATGCCCGCCGAAATGGCCGAGAACGGATCCACATGCGACGAGCCGACGCTGCGGACCGCACTGGTGGAGCAGTTCTGCTCGTGGTCGGCATGCAGGATGAGCAGGATTTCGAGGGCCCGCTGGAGCACCTTGTTGGGCTCGTGCTTGCCGCCGATCGAGAACATCATGTTGACGTAGTTCCCGATGTACGCCAGGTCGTTCCGGGGGAACTCGTAGGGCAGCCCGCGGGAATGGCGGAAGGCGAAGGCCGCGATGGTGGGCATCTTGGCCATCAGCCGGACCCGCTGGATGTACCGATTGGCCGGATCCTCGATGTGCTTGGCGTCGGGGTAGAACGTGGACATGGCGCCCACGGTGCCGAGCAGCATGCCCATGGGATGGGCGTCGTACCGGAACCCTTCCAGGAACTTGATGACGTTGGTATGGACGTAGGTATGAAACTTGATGTCGTTCTCCCACTTGTCGAGCTGGGGCCGGGTGGGCAACTCCCCGCTGGCCAGCAGGTAGGCCACCTCGAGGAAGGTGGCCTGCTCGGCCAGCTGCTCGATGGGATAGCCCCGGTACCGCAGGATGCCCTTGTCGCCGTCGATGTAGGTGATCGCGCTCTTGCAGGCGGCGGTGTTCATGAAGGCGGGGTCGTACGTCATCAGGCCGAAATCGTCCTCCCCGGTCCTGATCTGGCGCAGGTCGATCGCCTTGATGGTGCCTTCGGAGATCGGCAGCTCGTACGTCTTGCCGGTGCGGTTGTCGGTTACCGAGAGGGAGTCTGTCGCCACGGGGAGCGCCTTCCAATGAGAGCCCGGATCGCTGCGGTTTGTGCGGTACAATTGTAATATCCCTGAGGCATGTTTCGCTCACGGTACCATGTCGGTCACGAAAGGTGCTGGATGGCCACGACCCGTTTTCGCCTCGTGATGCTGGGGACCCTTCTGGGCGCCGGTACAGCGTGCAAGACCACCGAGCCGCAGCCGGTTCCCGCGCGGCTGGCCCTGGCCGTGGCGCCTGCCGCCGCAGCGCAGAGCGGCGTGGCGCTGGCACCGCAACCCGCCATCCAAGTGCAGGACGCCTCCGGCAATCCGGTGGCCGACCAGGGCCGCCAGATCCTGGCCGTATTGGCCAGTCAGGGTGGAGCCCTGATCGGCACGCTCGAGGCGCGGACCGATGCCACCGGCAAGGCCACCTTCACCAACCTCGGGTTGAGCGGCCCGGCCGGGGTGCGCACCATCCGGTTCGACGCCGCCGGCCTCCAATCCGCCACCGCCAACCCGATCACCGTCGGTCCCGGCGTCGCCACCACGATGGCGGCGTCGGCGGGGAACTTCCAGACCGCGAACGCCGGAACCAGCGTGGCCATCGCCCCTGCCGTGCTGGTGACCGACGGCTCGGCCAATCCGGTGCCCAACGTCCCGGTGACCTTCACGGTGGCGAGCGGAGGCGGCTCGATGGTGGCCGGCACCGGCCTCACCAATGCATCCGGCGTCGCCGCGCTCACCAGCTGGACTCTCGGGACGGTGGTAGGCCTGAACACGCTCACCGCGGCCAGCACTGCCCTTCCGTCCACGACGGTGACCTTTACCGCCACCGGCATCCTGGGTCCTCCCGCCATCCTCACGCTGGTGGCCGGCGATGCCCAGAACGCAACCGTCGGCGGAGCGACCCCGGTGCCACCCGCCGCCAAGCTCACCGACGCCTTTGGAAACCCGGTGCCGGGCGTGGTCGTCACGTTCACCGCGGCCACCGGAGGCGGAAGCGTCACCGGCGGCGCGGCCCCGACCAACCCCCAGGGTGTCGCGACGGTCGGCGGCTGGACTCTCGGCCTCATCCCTGGCACCAATACCCTGACGGCGACCCGGACCGGCGTTCCAACAATCACGTTCAATGCAGCCGGCGTAGGGTTCCCGGTAGCGGTGGTCGACCCCGGAGAGGATCACTCGTGCGGACTGGACGCCGCCGGCAAGGCCTATTGTTGGGGATCCAACGAGTTCGGGCAAATCGGCAACGGCGGTCTCATCGATGTGGACGTTCCGACCCCGGTCAGCGGGGGCCTGGTCTTCACGGCCATCAGCGCGGGTTTCGTCCATACTTGTGGACTGATTACTGACGGGACCGCCTATTGCTGGGGCGACAACACTTCGGGGCAGCTCGGCGATGGTACGCTGGTCGCGGAAACCCAACCCGTCCTGGTGTCGGGCGGCCTGAAGTTCACCTCCATTGTCACGGCCCAGGACCACACCTGCGGGCTGCTGGCGGACGGTTCCGCCTACTGCTGGGGCCTGGGGGCATCCGGCCGTCTCGGTGGCGGCAACCAGAACGACCAGTCGGTTCCGACCCCCGTTTCGGGAGGCCGGCTGTTCAGGATGCTGAGCGCCGGGCTGGCTCACACCTGCGGAGTGGCCACCGACGGTACCGCGCTGTGCTGGGGCGCCAACGCGAATGGCCGCCTCGGCGACGGGACCGTGACGAATCGCTTGGTCCCGACCTCCGTGGTGAGCTCCCTGACTTTTTCCGGAATCTCCGCCGGTGGCGCCCACACCTGCGCGGTGGCCACCTCGGGGGCGGGCTTCTGCTGGGGGAGCGGACAGTTCGGTGTGCTCGGGACGGGGAATGTCGCGGGGCAGACAGTTCCCACCGCTGTGGCCGGCGGATTGACCTTTACATCAATCGCCTTGGGAGAGGCTACCAGCTGTGGTCTGACGGCGGCGGGAGCTGCGTTCTGCTGGGGACTCAACGCCAACGGCCAAGTCGGGGATGGGACCCTGACGTCTCGCTCGGTTCCAACGGCAACGCTCGGCGGCCTGGTCTGGGCGACGATCCTCCCGGGTGGGGAGCACACCTGCGGCCGGTCGGTCGGCGGGGTGGTCTATTGCTGGGGCCGGAATGACCTCGGCATGCTCGGCGACGGCACCATCGTGGACCGCGGCACGCCGGCCGGGGTGGTCAAGCCGTAGGCAGGGTCACGGTACAGGTGGTATCGAAGCCGCCACGGGTGTTGTAGACGGTTTTCACCGACAGGCGGCCGGGAGCCAGGCAACGGAAGAGGTCCTCGGCGATGCGCGCCGTGGCGTGCTCCTGGAAGATGCCGACACTCCGATAGCTGGTGACGTAGTACTTGAGGCTCTTGAGCTCGACGCAGCGGCCGTTAGGCACGTAGGTGATCGTCAGTCGGGCAAAATCGGGTAATCCACTGTAGGGGCAGACGGCGGTGAACTCGCCGGTTTCGGTGACGATCTCCTGCTCCGGCCCGTCGTAGGGAAACGACTCGAGCACCGCCACGTCGATGTGCTCGGGCCCGACGAACGGGAGAGCCCTGCCTTCCGCGATGGCCATCGGTCCATCCTTCGGTTGTTCCTCCGAAATGTAACGCTGATACCTTACCGTATGGATTCCGATGTGGTCTCACCGGCTGAGCCGTTCTCCCTCGCAATCGAAGCCGCGGTGGAGCGCTGGGGAGGCCTGATTCGCCGAGCCGCCCTGCGGCACGGGCTCGCCGGCGCGGATATCGAGGAGGTTGTTCAAGATATCCGAATCCGCCTCTGGCGCGCCCTGCAGCGGCCCAGTGAGAAAAACCCGGCCGATTCCGCGTCATATGTGTACCGCGCGGCGATGTCGGCGGCGCTCGATCTGCTTCGCCGCCGCCGCTCCGGTCCGCTGGGGAAGCCGGTCGCCCTCGAGGTGGTGAGCGAGACCCTGCAGGCCCGCGGCAGCGAGCCGGCCGACGATGAAGCCGCCCAGGTGGCCGCACTGGGCCGGGCGCTGGATGGATTGCTGACCGAGCGTCGAATCGCGGTTCGCCTCCACCTGGAAGGGAAGAGCCGGGGCGAGATGGCCGCGCTCACTGGGTGGAGTGAGGCGAAGACCCGGAATCTGCTGTATCGCGGACTGGCGGACTTGAAGGGCATCCTGAGCGGGGGAGGCGCGAGCTGACCATGGACGACGGAACGCTGCGCGAACGCTACCGGCAGTTGACCGACCGGCGCCGGGTCGATGGGGGCGAGCCGGCCATGACGCTCGAGACCATCGAGGCCCTGGCCGAAGATCGGCTCACTGGAGCGGAGCGGCTCGAGGCCCTCGACCGGGTCCTGGCCGATCCTCGGGCCAGGGCCGAGTACGAGTTTCTGCGGGAGATCGCCGGCGCGCGGCCCCGGCCAGCGGTCCGGAGCCGAAGGTGGCTGATCGCCGCCGCGGTGCTGGCGGCCGTTGGAGGCGGACTGGTGTGGCGGGCGTCCATTCCGGGAAGTCCGGAGCCGCTCCGGGGTCCGGGCTCCTCGGTAGTTCTGCTGGGGCCGGCGGAGGGCGATACGGTCGTGCCGGGCGGCCGGCTCGTCTGGAGCCCGGTGGCCGGCGCGCAGGGCTATACGGTCGAGATTCTCACGCCGGACGGGGCGGTCGCGTTCCGGGCCGAGACCTCGGATACCACGGTGCTCTTCTCCGCCCAGTCGTTTGCACCGGGCCCGGCCCTCTGGACCGTCGCGGCCAGGCTGGGCGGCGGCGCCGAGCGGCGCTCAACGCCCAGGAGAATCGTGCTGGGCCGGTAACTCAGAACACGTTGGGCCGCAGGGCCGGGTCTCCCACCAGGGCGAGCGACGCCCAGACGCGGGTCGAGGCTCCCTGTCGCAGTGCCGCCAGTTTCGCCTCGCGCAGCGCGGCCCCCACCGGGGTTCCCCGCGCCAGCGCACGATAGAACCCCCCCATCAGCGTCGCCATGGTCCGGTCACCGACCGCCCACTGGGTGGCGACAATGGTCCGCGCGCCGGCCTCCAGAAACGGAGTGGTGAGTCCCTGGAGACCCTCACCATTCACCACCGCGCCTCCCACCGTGCGGCAACCGGACAGGACCACCAGCGCGTCCAGGAGTCCGAGGCCGGCAATCTCATTCACGCCGACATGGCCGTCTTCCCCGTTGCCGGGGGCCAGCTCCAGGCCGCTGGTCAGGAGTCCCTGGTCCGAGACCTCGGCATGGGTCGCAAGGTGGAGGATAGCGGCGCCGGTGAGACGGGTCTTGAGGGCCCGCTCGCTGGCGTCGTCGCGGAGCAGCAGGGCGGGGGACGCCTCGAGCCCGGCGATCTCCCGGGCCTCGTCGCCGGAGCTCCGCAAGCGCGGCAGGTTCACCTCGGGACGGAAGGTGGGGTCGCCGAAGATCACCGTGCGACGTCCGGGCGGGGCCGGCGGCGCGGTCCACCAACGGGCCGCGAGGCGGGTCGACGGCGCGAGTGCCGTGGCGTAGCGTTCGACCAGGAGCTTGCCGCCGGCCAGGACGAGCGCATCGAAGGGGACGCGGTAGAGCGGGCCGTCCGGAACGATCAGCAGCTGGGTGACCGCGGGGGCGAGGCCGTCGAGGGCGGGTCCGAAGACCTGCCGGGCCAGGCTGGCCGCGAGCTGGCGCGCGGGAGAGCCACCCTCAAGCGAGGCGCTGAAACGGCCGATCGGCCCGATCAGGGAGTCCGACGGCGCGAGCGTGCTCGCCGAAACCCCGTCTCGGGTCACCACGAAGAGCGTGGTCGGCTCGCCGCGGCCGGTGACGTACATGAGCAGCGCCGTCGACTCGGGCAGCCGGGCGGGGAGGGCGGCGATGTCATCCGCGTCGGGCAGGAAGACGCTGGCGGCCGAGTCCGACACCGGCCGGTTCCCGACCCCGCGGATCCGGATGATCTTGCTGAGCAGGTAGTGACCCCGCCATGCCTCCGCAATCCGAAATGCCGACAGCGTGTGTCCGGCCCTGGCAAAGAGGTTGACAGTGGTGGCAACCCCCAGCTCGGGATCCACGTCGTAGCGGCGGGACTGGAGCAGGGCCAGCTGGCCCTCGCGGTTGTTGTAGATCCCGGTGTAGCGCCGTCGCGCGAGTGAAATCACGCCGGCGTCGAATGCCGCCTCCGCTTCCTCGAACCGGCCGGCGTGGGCCAGCGCTTCGGCCCGGCGCACATTGGCGTCGAGATTCAGGTGCCAGGGCCGGTCGCCATTGTGCTCGATGAACGACGCCAAGGACGCGGCGGCCTCATCCCAGGCTCCTCGTGCGAGCGACAGCAGTCCTTGCTCGTATCGGACATCGTTCTGGATGCCGGGGATCCGGAACCGCCGCGCCGCGTCGTCGGCGGTGGAGAGGTACTTCGCGCTCTCGTCCAGGCTCCCCCGGAGCCGCAGGGCGACCGCCATCTGCAGGGCATTGCCGGCCCGCGCGTTGGTGATCCCGAGGAGAGCACTGAGGCTGTCCACGGTCCGAAACGCCGTCAACGCCTCCGCCGGTCGCCGGTCCAGCAAGGCCGTCTGGCCTCTGACGCCGGCCAGCGCTACGAGACCGAGCCGGTCGCCGATCCTGGTGAAGAGCGTCTCCGCGGTATCGGAGTAGGCCAGCGCCACCGGGACGTCGCCGAATCGCGCGGCGAGCTGGGCCAGGTTGAGCCGCGCCCACGCCTCCGCGGCTGCATTTCCGGTGCGGCGCCCCTCGGAAATGGCCTCGAGGGCGTAGCTCCTGCCGGCCCAGAAATTGGCCGCGAACTGAATCGCCCCGAAGGCCAGCCACTGGTCCACGCTCGCGAGGGCATAGAGGTCCCGGGCGCTCCGCAGGGTATCCCTCGCCCGGAAGAAGGTGTTTCCGGAAATGTCCTGGAATCCCTGGGCCTCCTGGACCTGCGCCGTCGCGATCAGGCACCCACCGATCACGCGGCGATTGGCCGTGGCCAGCGCCACCCGGAGGCCTCGGGCCGAGAGCGTATCGGCTCGGCGAAGGTCCTGGCCCCGGAGGATCGCACCCTGGGCGCAGAGGGTCCGGGCCCAGAGCAGGCTGTCACCCGGCGCGAGGGTCGCGGCGCGCTCCAGAATGGCGCGGGCGGAATCGAGCCCCTGGCTGCGGGCCGCGAGGACCGCGAGCGCCAGCCGCGCTTCGACGCCCGCGCGAGCGTCGCCCAGCGCGTCGGCCTCGGCGCGGGCGGAATCCAGCGTGGGGAAGGCGGTCGCGAATTCGAATCGGGCCGCCCGGGAGAGGCCGAGTCCAAGGACGGCGTAGAGGTGGGTGGGACTCAGGTGGCTGGACGCCCGGCCGTCGAGCAAGCCATACACCCGCTCGGCGGATGGGTAGTCGTAGCGCAGCCGGAACAGAGTGGCGAGGCCGAGGAGCGCCGCCTGATCATGGCCGGCCCGACTCTGCCAGAGGCGCTCCAGCCGGGGCGCGCTGTCGGCTTCGACGGCCCGAATGGCGTCGGTTACCGCCGTACGAAAGCGCGCGATGGCCGTATCGCGGGGCGGGGGCGATTGGATGACGAGGGTAAGTGCCAGGATGAGCAGGGGATGGCTCCTGAAGCTCCGGTGAGAATACCGCCCGGATCGGCCGTTTGCTACTCAGGCAGGAGTGGCCGAGACCAGTCACCCGGGCGGGAGGATCTCTCATGTTGCCGATTCGCGGGACTCGGAGGGTGGGGCTCGGATTCCTGGCTGCAGTGGTTGTGTCGGGATGCGGGGGTGGGGGGACCACCAATCCGTCCCCGCCGCCGCCTCCCGCGCCGGTCGCGACGACGGTGGAGGTGAGTCCGGCCAGCGCTCCCCTGTTCATCACCGACACGCTGCAGCTCACGGCCACGGTCAGGGATCAGAACGGGGCGATCATGACGGGGAAGACCGTCGCCTGGGGCAGTAGCAGCCAGGCCCTGGCCACGGTGTCGTCCACCGGGCTGGTGATCGGCGTGGGGGCCGGCAGCGTGACGATCAGCGCGCTGATGGACGGGAAGACCGGCACCGCCGTCCTGGCGGTGACCGACCCGGGTCCGCGGATCAGCACCGAGGCCGCCACGGCGGCGTCGGCGACGATCGGCGTGGAAGGCGGCAGCATCACCGCCACCTCGACGGCCGGAGTGACCTACACGTTCATCGTGCCGGTCGGGGCGCTGGCCGCGCCCACATTGATCCGAATGACCCCGGTGACCATGGTGCGGAAGCTGCCCTTGTCGGGCGGCCTCGTAGGCGGTGTGGAGTTCCAACCCAGCGGGCTCCGGTTTGCGCGGCCGGCGCGGCTGCGGATGGCGATCCTGCAGCGGCCGGCGGCGGGCATGCACGTGCTCGGGCTGGTGTCCGACGACGGGACGACACTACTCCCCGAGCCGGCGCT
>JBGPLG010000063.1:0-25742 GCA_041486305.1 Gemmatimonadota bacterium | reverse complement strand
CCCTACCTCACCTCCGATCATCGCACCATGGCCGAGTACCCGGCGCGGGTGCTGTTCGGGATCCGGGTGATGATGCACGCGATGCGGGTGAACAAGTGCGTGGTGGGCGTGGAGCGGAACAAGCCCGATGCGATCGCCGCGCTGCGGCAGGCGCTCCCGTCCGACCTCGACATCACCATCCTGCCGCTCACGGTGAAATACCCGCAGGGCGCCGAGAAGATGCTGATCCAGACGGTGACCGGGATCGAGGTACCGTCGGGGAAGCTCCCGGTGAGCGTCGGCGTGGTGGTGCAGAACGTCGGCTCGGTGGCCGCGATCGGGGAGGTGTTCGAGACCGGCCTGCCGCTGATCGAGCGGATCGTGACCGTGTCGGGCCACGGCCTCCGCCGTCCGGCCAACCTGATCGTGCCGGTGGGCACCAAGCTGCGGGACCTGCTGGCCTTCTGTGACGGGGTCACGGCCGATGCGGCCGAGGTGATCCTCGGCGGCCCGATGATGGGGCAGGCGCAGGCCAACCTGGACGCGCCGGTGCTCAAGGGAACGACCGGCGTGGTCGTGCTCGAACGCCACGAGACCCGCCTCGACAAGGTCTATCCCTGCATTCACTGCGGCCGCTGTCTCGAGGCCTGCCCGGTCTTCCTCAACCCGTCACTGCTGGGAGACTTCGCCCGGGTGGCGCGGTGGGACGACATGGCGGAGCAGCATCTCGCCGACTGCATGCTGTGCGGCTCCTGCGCCTACGTCTGCCCGTCGAACATCCCGCTGGCCCAGATGTTCCAGGCCGGCAAGCTGGCGCTCCGACGGGCCCGGGCCGGGACCCCATGAGCCCGCCGCTCGCGCCGAAGCTGATCGTCACCGCGTCGCCGCACGTCCGCTCCCAGGACTCGACCCCGGTGATCATGTGGAACGTGGTCGGGGCGCTGGTGCCGGTCATCGCCGCGGCGGCCTGGTTCTTCGGGGTCAGCGCCCTGCTGGTCATCGCCACCGCCACTCTGGGGGCCCTGCTCACCGAGCGCGCCATCGGGCGCGGCGGCACCGTCGCCGACGGCTCCGCCATGATTACCGGGCTGCTGCTCGGACTGTCGCTTCCGGCCGGGTTACCGCTCTGGATGGCCTTCCTCGGCGGGGCGTTCGGCATCGGCTTCGGCAAGCTGGTCTGGGGCGGCCTGGGCCAGAACGTCTTCAATCCGGCGCTGGTCGGGAGGGCGTTCCTCCAGGCCGCGTTTCCCGTGGCGATCACCACCTGGCCGGTGCCCGGCGGCGGATTCTGGGGGCTCAAGGGCGATCTCTTCGCCTTCCCGTTCACCCATCCCAGTCCCGACGCGATCACTTCGGCGACGCCGCTTGGCCTCCTCAAGTTCGAGGGGAAAGGCACCGAGCTGATCCACCTGGTGTTCGGCGACACCGGCGGATCGCTGGGCGAGACGGCCGCGCTGGTGATTCTGGCCGGCGGGATCTTTCTGGCCATCAAGCGCTACCTCAACTGGCGGATCCCGGCCGGCATCCTGATCACGGTCGCCCTGTTCAGCGCGGTGATCCACCTGATCGATCCGCGGCGGCCCGATGCCCTCTTCATGCTCTTCTCCGGCGGGCTGATGCTCGGCGCCGTCTACATGGCCACCGACCTGGTCACGTCCCCGGTCACCAATCGGGGCCGCTGGCTGTTCGCCGTCGGGATCGGCCTGCTGGTCGTGGTGATCCGAATCTGGGGCGGTCTGCCCGAGGGCGTGATGTACGCCATCCTCTTCATGAACGCGCTGGTGCCGTTCATCAACCGCGCCACGCAGCCGCGGGTGTTCGGCACCGGGGGGCGGGTGGCCGCATGACCGTGACGCACCATCACGGGACGCCCGCCGCGGTTACGCCGGGCAAGGGCACGCCGACCTGGCGGCTGCTGCTGACGCTGGCGCTGGCCGGCGCGATGTCGGGGTGGCTGGTGGTGACGGTGTACAAGGTGACCCTGCCCGCCGTCCGGGAGTACGCCGCCCAGCAGGCGAATGCGGCGGTGCGGGAGGTGCTCAAGGCGCCGGCCCGCTGGGACACGCTCTACCTCGTCAACGACGCGCTCACCCGCACGGCCCCCGTCAAGGCCGACCTGGCCAACATCCCCAAGGCGTTCGTCGGGTTCGATGCCTCGGGCAAGCGCCTGGGGGTGGCCGTCACCGCCGCCGAGCCCGGATTCCAGGAACTGCTGACGCTGATGATCGGGTTCGATCCAGAGACCGGCACGCTGATCGGATTCAAGGTGCTCGACCAGAAGGAGACGCCGGGACTAGGCGACAAGATCGAGCGCGACACCGCATTCGGCCGGCAATTCGTCGGGCGCCTTGCCCCACTGCTCGGGGTCAAGGGCCGTGCCGGGAAACCGCCCAGCGAGGTCCAGACCATCACCGGGGCGACCATCTCGTCCCGCGCGGTGATCCGGATCATCAACCACGCCGTGGCCCGGTGGCGTCCGCTGCTCGAGGCGTGGGATCGGAGCGGAGCCCGGTGACCACCACCGCCTCGGCCCCGCCGTCCGGAACCCCCGCATTCGTGCCGGGCGCCCCGCCGCCGGCATCGCTGGCCGCCGACATCTGGCGCGGCATCTCGCGGGAGAATCCGGTCCTGGTGCAGTTCCTGGGAATGTGCCCCACCATGGCCGTCACCAACACGCTGGCCAACGGGATCGCGATGGGCGTGGCGACGCTGTTCGTCCTGGTCGGCTCCGGGCTGATGGTGTCGCTGTTCCGCAAGTATATCGCGCACGAGGTGCGGATCACGTCCTACATCCTGATCATCGCCACCTTCGTGACGCTGGCCGATCTGATTCTGGCGGCCACCTTCCCGGTGATCAGCAAGGCGCTGGGGCCGTTCATGCCGCTGATCGTGGCCAACTGCCTGCTGCTCGGCCGCGCCGAGGCCTTCGCGGCCAAGGTCGGGCCGCTGCGGGCGGTGGCCGATGGGTTCGGGATGGGCATGGGGTTCACCCTGTCGCTGGCCCTGCTGAGCGCGATCCGGGAGCTACTCGGCCGCGGCTCCCTGCTGAACCACGACGTCTTCGGGCCCCGCTTCGAGCCCTGGGTGTTCATGGTGATGCCTCCGGGCGGCTTCCTCACCCTCGGCATCGCGCTGCTCGGACTGGCGTTCATCATCGAGGCCCGCCGCCGCCGGGCCGGGAGGCTCGGATGAGCAACCTGGCCTGGATCTTCGTCTCGACGCTGCTGGTCAACAACTTTACTCTGGTGATGTTTCTCGGGTTGTGCTCCTTCTTCGGGGTGACCGCGAAGATCGAGACGGCGTGGCGCCTGGGGCTGGCCAACACATTCGTGCTGCTGCTGACCGCCGTGGGCGCGTGGGTCCTCAACACCTACATCCTGACCCAGACGCCGTTCCTGCGGACCATCGCGTTCATCGTGGTGATCGCCTCGGGAGTGCAGATCGTCGAGATGGCGGTCAAGAAGCACTTCCCGATCCTCTTCCGGCAGCTGGGGATCTACCTCCCCTTGATCACCACCAATTGCGCCATCCTCGGCCTGGCGCTCTTCCAGACCTCGCGCCACTACAACCTGGTCGAGTCGCTGGTGTTCGCCATCGGCGCCGGGCTGGGGCTCACCCTCGCGCTGTCGCTGATGGCGTCGATCCGCGAGCGGATCGAAGTGGCGGACGTGCCGGTGATCGCGCGCCGCATGGGCCTGGTGCTGGTGATCGCGTCGTGCCTGTCGATGGCATTCATGGGGTTTGCCGGAATGGGGAGCGCGCCATGAGCCAGACCATCATCGCCATCGCGCTGGGCGCCGGTCTGTTCGTCCTGTACGGGCTGTTCCCGCACCGCGGGTGCACCGGCCACTGCGCCGGATGCACCGGCTCGTGCGGGCGTCACGAAGCAGAAGGAGAGCACCATGCGGACTGATCGATTCCGGCGTCATCCGACCCGGCGGGAATTCCTCGCCATCGGCACCGGCATGTTCGTCGCACTGTCGATGCCGCTTGGCCTGCGGCGCCGGATGCCGCTGGTCAGGCGCTCCTTCCCGTTGATGGGAACCATCGCCGAGGTGCAGGTGGCGCACCGGGACGAGCGGCTCGCGGAGGCCGCGATCGACGCCGCGCTGGCGGAGCTCCTGTGGGTGGAACGGACCATGACCCGCTTCCAGGCCGGCTCCGACATCGGCCGCGCCAACCTGGGCGCCGGGGCCGAGGCCATCGACATCTCGGCCGAGACGGCGCTGGTGATCGAGGCGGCGCTGCGGTGGTCGTCGGTGAGCGACGGCAATTTCGATCCCGCCCTCGGCTCCGCCTCGGAGCTGTGGGACGTCCTCCATCGCCGGCTGCCGCCGCCGGCCGGCGCGGTGGAGCGGCTGGCCTCGCGCGGGTTCTGGCGCAAGGTCGACGTGGCGAGGCGGGGAGCGCGGGCCAGGGTCCGGTTCGACGACCGCGACATCCACCTCGACCTCGGCGGCATCGCCAAGGGGTACGGGATCGACCGCGCGGTGACGGCGCTTCGCCGGCAGGGCGTTGCCCACGCCATCGTCACGGTGGGCGGGGATCTCTACGCGCTCGGGCACGCCCCCGATGGCGCGCCCTGGGAGGTCGGGATCCGCGATCCCCACCAGCTCGACCGGCTGGCCGGCCGGCTCAGCGTGGCCGATCGCGCCGTGACCACCTCGGGCGACTACGAGCGGTTCTTCCAGTGGCGGGGAGTCCGGTACCACCACCTGATCGATCCGCGCACCGCCGCGCCGCGCCGTACGCCGGTGCGCAGCGTCACGGTGCTCGGCGGCGATTGCATGAACGCCGACGCGGCGGCGACCGCCGTCTTCGGCATGTCGACCGAGGCGGGACAGCGGGTTGCCCGACGCCTGCTGGGCGATGCCGAGGTCATTCCCTTGACCTGAACCGGCGCGCGGGAATCCCCCGGCGCCGTCGCGACACTTCGATGGGGAGGCCAGCATGAAGAACCACCAGCTGTTCTGCAGCGCCTGCGACCGTCCGGTCCGGGTCCTCATCTCCGAGGCTCCCGCGGCCGAAGGGCATGCCTCGGTGCTCGACTCCGAGCTCATCTGCCTCGAGATCGGCGACCATTGCACCGGCAACATGTGTCCGCTGGGCGCCGAGGAGCCCAGCGCGATGGTGCGCCGCATCGTCCGCAACGGCATCCCGCTCACCACCCTGGAGACCGTCAAGGCCCATTGCCCGTCCTGCGACAATGACGTCGACGTGATTCTCTATGGCGATTCCAGGGCGGGGTGCTCGGTCTGCGGCAGCGTCGGCCGCTGGGTCGTGGACCACGCCGAACCGGCCTGAGCCGTCAGAACGTCTTGAAGTGCTCGAAGGGCTGGTGGCAGGCGTGGCAGGCGTGGAGTGACTTGCAGGCGGTGGGCCCGAACTCGCTCTCGAGCGAGGTGTTGGTACTCCCGCAGAACGGGCAGGAGACGGTCCGGACCGTGGCACCGAGCGGCACCAGGTCCTGCGCGGTGAGGTGCCCCGGCGGCGCGATGCCGTAGGCGCGGAGCTTTTCCCGGGCTGGTTCGCTCATCCACTCCGTGGTCCAGGCCGGCGCGTACTCGGTGAGGATGGTGACCCGCTCGAACCCGCCGGCCCGGAGCGCCGACTCGATGTCCTGCTCGATGGCGTGGAGCGCGGGGCAGCCCGAGTAGGTGGGAGTGATGGTGACGGTGACCGCGGTACCGGAAACGTCCACCCGCCGCACCACGCCGAGCTCGACGACGGACAGGACCGGCACCTCGGGATCCTTGACCGTTTCGAGGATGGAGATTGCTTCGGCCGCCTCGCGGCCTCGCAATGACGGGTCGTCGCGACGGCCCGTGGCGGGCGCGTCGTCATCGCGAGGGCCCGGAGGGCCCGTGGCGATCCTCACCACTTGGCCCCCGGATGCGACCGGGCCACGATCTGCATCTCCGCCAGCAGGTGCCCCAGGTGCTCGGTGTGCTGCCCTTGCCTGCCCCGCGACATCCGCATCGGCCCCGACGGAACCGTGAGCGTCGCCCGTCCCGCGACGTCCCGCACCATCGCTTCCCAGGGCGCCCGGAGCGCCTCGAGATCGGGCGCGACGCCGGTCTTCCGCAGCTCCAGGTCGACCGCGTCCTGCCAGGCGAGCTCCCCGCTCCACGGCCACAGCTCGTCCATTGCGCGCTGCATCCGGCCATGGCTCTCCGCGGTGCCATCGCCCAGGCGCAGCACCCATTCGCTGCTGTGCCTCACGTGGTAGCGGGTCTCCTTGAGCGCCTTCGCCGCAACGGCGCCGAGCTCGGTGTTGGAGGACGCCGAGAGGGCCTGGAGGTGATGAAAACTCCAGGCGCTGAACAGGAATTGCCGCAGGATCGTGAAGCCGAAGTCGCCCCTCGGCAGCTCGGCAATCGACGCGTTCCGGAACTGATTCTCGTCGCGCCAGTAGGCCAGCGCGTCTTCGTCCTTCCCCACGCCTTCGGCCTGGCCCGCCATGCGCAGGAAGATGGCCGCCTGGCCCAGCAGATCGAGCGCGATGTTGGCGGTGGCGATGTCTTCCTCGAGGATCGGCCCGTGTCCGCACCACTCGGAGAGGCGATGGCCCAGAACCAGCCGGTCATCCCCCAGCCGCAGGAGATACTCCGACAGGGCGGTCTCCGCCCCCGGCATCCTGACTCCTGCTCCCCCGCTCACTCGGACTTCATCCCCCGCGGCACCTTGTAGAACTGCGGGTGTCGGTACGGCTTGTCGTTGCCGGGATCGAAGAACGGTCCCGCCTCTTCCGGAGTGGAGGCGGTGATCGCCTCCGAGGGCACCACCCAGATGTTGACCGCCTCGCCGCGGCGGGTGTACACGTCACGGGCGTTCTGGAGCGCCAGCTCGGCGTCCGGCGCGTGCACGCTGCCGGCGTGCTCGTGGGGCGCGCCATGCCCCGCCTGGGTGAATACTTCCCAGAGCTTCACGCCGCCTCCTGGCTCCGGGTGGCGTGCTTGGCCGCGTAGGCCTCCGCCGCGTCACGCACCCAGGCGCCTTCGTCATGGGCCTGGTTGCGGGCGGCCAGCCGTTCCCGGTTCATCGGCCCGTTGCCCGAGATCACCTGGTGGAATTCGGCCCAGTCGATCGGCCCGGGGATCCAGTCACCCGAGGCCGGGTCGTGGTGGAGCAGCGGATCGGGAAACGTGAGACCGATGGCGGTGCCCTGGGGGATGGTCAGGTTGATGAAGCGCTGGCGCAGCTCGTCGTTCCCCTTCTGCTTCACCTTCCACTTCAGCAGCTCCGCGCTGTTCGGGGAGTCCTTGTCGCTGGGGCCGAACATCATGAGCGAGGGCCACCACCAGCGGTTGACCGCGTCCTGCGCCATGACCCTCTGGGCCGGCGTGCCGGCCGACAGGGTGGCCATGATCTCATAGCCCTGCCGCTTGTGGAAGTTCTCTTCCTTGCAGATCCGGATCATCGCGCGAGCGTAGGGGCCGAACGAGGCCTTGGCCAGCGCGGTCTGATTCACGATCGCGGCGCCGTCCACCAGCCAGCCGATGGCGCCCATGTCGGCCCAGGAGAGCGTGGGATAGTTGAAGATGCTGGAGTACTTGGCCGCCCCGGCCAGGAGCTGGCTGACCAGGTCGTCGCGGTCCACGCCCAGGGTCTCGGTGCCGCAATAGATGTAGAGCCCGTGGCCGGCTTCGTCCTGCACCTTGGCGAGGAGGGAGATCTTCCGGCGCAGACTGGGCGCCCGGGTGAGCCAGTTTCCCTCCGGCAGCATCCCCACCACCTCCGAATGGGCGTGCTGAGACATCATGCGCACCAGCTGTTTCCGGTAGCGCTCCGGCATCCAGTCCTTGGGCTCGATGGTTTCGCCCCGGGCGATGCGGGCCTCGAAGGCCTCCATCCGGGCGGCGTCGTCTGCTGGGGTCATCCCTGCTCCCGATTCCGATCCGCTTACTCGGCAAGCACTTACGGTATATTGAAATATACTCCGATTGCCCCACAGGAATAAGGATTGGCCCCGTGAGCGAGCCCAAGGCAGATCCGTCGCTGCTCGATGCCGGCACCGTTCAGTCCCAGGTGGTCGATGGTGTCGCCACCATCCGGTTCGGACATCCCAAGAGCAACTCGCTGCCCCGCGCGCTCCTGGCCCGGATGGCGGAGACCATCACCTGGGTCGGCAAGGAGCCGGACACACGGGTGATCGTGCTCCGGAGCGAGGGGACCGGTCCCTTCTGCGCCGGGGCATCGTTCGACGAGTTCAAGGCGGTCACCAGCCCGGAGGAGGGCAAGCGGTTCTTTTCGGGGTTCGGCCGGCTGATCCTCGCGATGATCCGCTGCCCTTGTTTCGTGGTGACCCGGGTCCAGGGCAAGACGGCGGGCGGAGGGATCGGGCTGGTGGCCGCGTCGGACTATGCGCTGGCGACGCCGGAGGCGGCGCTGAAGCTGAGCGAGCTCGCGGTGGGCATCGGCCCGTTCGTGGTGGGGCCGGTCATCGAGAAGAAGATCGGTCTCGCCGCCTACTCGGCGATGGCGGTGGACGCCGATTGGCGGAGTGCCGAGTGGGCCCAGGGCGTGGGGTTGTACGCGGAGCTGCTGGACACGCTGCCGGCCCTGGATTACCGGGTCGAGGCGTTCGCGAAGAAGCTGGCCGGATACAACCCGGCGGCGGTGCGAAGGCTCAAGGAAATATTCTGGGCCGGAACCGAGGGATGGGAAGATCTGCTGGCCGCACGCGCGGCGATAAGCGGGACGATGGTACTTTCGGATTTCACCCGGCAGGCGATCGGAGGCCGGGGATGAGTCGACTCTCGAACGCCGACGTCCTCGCGCTCCTGGATCGCGAGCGCGCCGCCTTCCTTGCCCAGGTGTCGCGGGTGCCCGGCCCCCGTCAGGCCGAGCGGCCGGGACCGGACCGTTGGTCGGTCGCCGAGATCGTGGAGCACGTGGCACGCATCGACACCGGCGTGGCGAAAGCCCTCGCCGTGAAGAGCGCCGAGCCGCTCAGCGCCACACCCGGGCAGCTGGCCGAGGCACGGATGACGCCCGGAAAGGCGGCCCGGATCCGCGGGCGGGACGAGCGCGTCGAGGCGCCGGAGCGGGTCCGCCCCACCGGCACGCTCTCGCCGGAGGCGGCGCTGGAGCAGCTTGCCCAGGCCCGGGCCGCCCTCAAGGCGGCCTTTCTGGCCACCGACGCGACGGCGCTGGATGGAGTCGTGCATCCTCACATCCTGATCGGACCCCTGACCCTCCGCGCCTGGGTCGAGTTCGCCGCGCATCACGACGCGCGGCACGCGGAGCAGGTGGCGGAGCTCGCCGAAGAATTGGGATATTCCAACCGCTGACAGTGAAGCGGACCTGCAATGGCCGACATACCGAAGTACACCGACATCACGCCGGTGATTCAGGTCAGCGAAGTGGTCAGTCAGTAGGGCGCGGGTCGGCGGGGGGCTTCTCGCTGTCGTCCTGCAGGGCCCGTACGGCCGGGGTCGTGAGATCGTCGAACTGTCCCCGCCGCGCCGCCCACGCGAAGGCCGCCAGTGCCGCGGCTACCAGCAGCAGGGCCACCGGAACCACCAGATACAGGACGCTCATTCCGGGCCTCCCTCGAAGGTCCGGCTCCGCCACGAGGCCAGGACCACCGTCAGCGAGCTGACCGGCATCATGATCGCCGCGATGAGCGGATTGATGATGCCGGTCACGGCCAGGACGGCGCCGGCCACGTTGTACAGCAGCGAAAAGCCGATGTTCCGCCGGATCACCCGCAGGGTGCGGGCGGCGCCGTCCAGCAGCGGCGCCAGGCCAGGGAGCCCGGCCGCGAGGTAGACGTCCGCCGCCGCGAGCGAGGCCTCCGCCCCGCCCCGCACCGCTACTCCCACCGTCGCGCGCGCGATGGCCGCGGCGTCGTTCACGCCGTCGCCCACCATCACCACCGGCTCGCGGCGCACCGCGGCCTCGATCGCGGCGAGCTTTTGCTCCGGCGAGGCGCCGCCGCGACAGTCGGCCGGGACGAATCCGGTGCGCGCGCCGACCGCGGCGACCACCCCGGGGTCGTCGCCCGAGAGCAGGCGGAGGCGCATCCCCCGGGACCGAAGGCCGGCCAGCACTCGAGGCGCGTCGGCCCGTATCGGGTCGCCGAATCCGGCCCGCGCGGCCAACCGGCCGTCCACCATCACCCAGACCGGGGTGAGATCCTCCCGCACGGCGTCCGGCGCCGCGTCCACCTGGAGCCGGGGCCGGATGAACGCCGGCGAGCCCACCGCGATCCGCCGACCGTTCACCCGGCCCTTAACACCGCCTCCTCCGGTCGAGACCACCTCGCGGGCGTCCGGGATCGCCAGGCCGGGCCACGCTTCGCGGAAGCCGGCCGCGAGCGCATGGGCCGAATGCGCCTCGAGCGCGAGGACCAGTGGCTTGACCCACTCCTCTCCGGTCCAGGAGACCAAGGTGGTGCGTCCAAGGGTCACCGTGCCGGTCTTGTCGAGGATGAGCAGTCCCGGCCGGGCCAGCGCTTCGAGCGATTCGCCACTCTTGATGAGGATACCGGCCCGGGCCGCCCGGCCCACAGCCACGGTGACTGCAAGCGGTGTCGCCAGGGCCAGGGCGCAGGGGCAGGTCACGATCAGCAGCGCGATGGCGTTGTCGAGCGCCCGGGCCGGATTGGCCGTCATCCAGTAAGCCCAGGTGATCACGGCCAGCGCCAGCACCACGCCGACGAAACCCGCAGTCAGTCGGTCGGCCAGCTTCACCATCGGTGCGCGCCGCCGGGCGCCGGCCTCGACTTCCTTGAGCAGCCGGCCCAGCCGGCTTTCCTCTCCGGTGGCGTCCACCCGCACGAGCAGGGTGCCGGTCCGGTTGACGGTGCCCGCGAACACCCGCGCTCCCGCACCGGTCTCGACCGGCCGCGACTCGCCCGAGAGCAGCGAGAGGTCGAGGGTGGACCGGCCTTCCTCCACCAGCCCATCCGCGGCGATGGTCTCGCCGGCCCACACCTCGAGCAGCATGCCCGGCATCACCGCCCCGGTCGGAATCTCGCGAGGCAGAGCATCTCCGGCGTCTCGAACTCTGGCGTTCGACGGCGCCATTGAGAGCAGGAGCTCGGTAGAGCTTGTGGCGGCGCGCTGGGCCCGATGCTGGAGGAAGCGGCCGACCAGCAGGAGGAAGATCAGCGTGGCGACCCCGTCGAAATAGACCGGCCCGGCGTCCCGCAGCGTATTGACCGCCCCACGCAGGAAGCCGGCGCTCAGCGCGATCGCCACCGGAACATCCATGTGCAGGGCCCGCGCCCGGAGCGACGCCCAGGCGCCCCGGAAGAAGACCCGGCCCGGCCACAGCAGCGCCGGCGCGGTGAGGCCGAGGCTCACCCAGCGGAAGTAGCGCTCGGTTCCGGGCTCCATGCCCGAGAACCAGCCGGAATAGAGCGCCAGCGCCACCAGCATCACGTTGCCGGCCAGCGCGCCGGCCACACCGATGTGGAGCAGCATGCGGCGATCTTCCGCGCGCCGGAGCTCGTCGGTGCGGAGCCCGCGATGCGGGTGCGGGCGGTAGCCCAGCGTATCGAGGTACCGGGCGATGCGGGAGAGCGCAACGGCGGACGGATCCCAGTCCACCCGCACCATCGAGCGGGGCACGTCGAGCTCGGCGAACGCTACGCCGGGAATCGCGAGCGGTACTCGCTCCACCAGCCAGACGCACGAGGCGCAGTGTACCCCCTCCAGATACAGCTCGGTTCGCGAGAGACCGCCGGGGAGGCGGGTGACGTAGAGGGCGTGGAAGACATCGTGATCGAATTCGGCGAAGGTGTCACCGCTGGAATGGACCGGGGCGGTGCGTCGTTCGGGGAGCGAATAGTAGCGGGCCAGGCCGCTGGCATGGATCAGGTGCCACGCGGTCTCGCAGCCCCCGCAGCAGAACTGCTCGGCCCGGCCGTCCTCGACCAGGCCGCTCGGCACCGGGAGGCCGCAGTGGATGCACTCGACGCCGGAGGCGGCGAGCACCGGCTCAACGGTGGTCATGCGCCTGGGCGACCCGCTCCGGGGCTCCGAGGCCGCCGAGCCTGCCGGCGACCGTGAGCAATCCGATCACGACCAGCACCGCGGCGGTCACCACCGGCAGCCGCTGCCGGAGCGGCCCGCTCAATCGCTGCAGCGCGAGGCCCAGTCCCGCCATCATGGGAACGGTACCCAGCCAGAAGACCGCCATCACCAGCGCGCCCCGCCAGGGCGAGCCGGTTCCTCCGGCCGTGGCGACGAAGACGTACAGCCAACCGCACGGCAGCAGGGTGGTCAGCAGCCCCAGGGCGGCGGCGCGGAACGCCGGCGGCCGCCGCTGCATCCGCGCGAGCGCGCGGGACAGGAGGTGCCGCGCCGGCCCCGGCCCCGGAAGGCGGGGGAGTCTCGCGCCCAGGGCGCGGAGGATCGTCACCCCGCCCCATGCGACCATGAGGACGCCGGCCAGCACCGCCGCCGGCCGTGCCGCCCCCGCCACGCGCCCCGCGGTGTTGACTCCGGCGCCCAGCGATCCCGCCAGCGCGCCGAGCAGCGCGTACGACACGAGCCGGCCGCCATTGTAAGCCAGGAGCGCCAGACGGTGTTGGCGGCTTCCGGGCTCGGCGGCGTAGAAGCAGGCCAGGCCGCCGCACATGGCGGCGCAATGGGGACTGCCCAGGAGGCTCGACACCAGAATGGTTCCGATGAGGGCCGTCACGGGGCCCGGTCCGGCGATGCGGTATCGCGTCGAAGGGTGGCGGTGTAGCGGTCGGCGCCGCGGGTTATGACCAGCCGGAGCTCCCAGAGACCGTGGTGACCGAGCGGCACGTCCATGCGGGCATCACCCGCCGTATCGGTGACCGAGCGGGCCTCGACCGGTTGCGAGGCGTAGGTGTTGTGAATGGCGGTGAGGCCCACCGCGGCGCCGGACACCGGAACGCCGGCGGCGTCGCGCAGCCTGACCCGCACGGTCCGCCCGCCGTTCGGCTCCCGCGGGCCCAGGTCGGCCTCGACGCTCCACCCCAGCACCCGGTTGCGCTCGCCCTGGGCCAAGGTCGAGTCCCACTCCACCGCCTTGCGGTAGTAGTCGGGCTCCACGGCCGCCGCGTCGGCATCGTTGGCTTCCCAGTAGATGAGCGCGTTCCCCACCACGGTAATGGCCAGCACCGCCGCGATGCCCCAGGGCCACCGGCGTCCCGACGAGTCGGTCACGGCCGGCGGCCCTCCTCGTGCGCTTCCCGCTCCGGCCCAACCAGCTCGTAGGAGAAGTCTCCCGCGAACCCGGCGCCGTTCCGGATCCGGAAGGTGACGTGCCGTTCGCCGTCGTGGAACTCTTCCGGCGCGAGGACCACGAACACGGTGGTGGTCGCGGTCTGCCCCGCGCCGACCGCCAGCGGATTGCTGGGCGCGACGAGCTGGGCGCGATCGGCGCCAAGCAGCTCGATCCGGTAGGCGCGGTCGCGCTCCTCCCGGTTCCGGACCTTGACCCGGATCTGGTTCACGACCCTGCCGTCGGCTTCGAAGGTGAACGGCGCCCCGATGCCCCGGAGAATCGTCACCTCAGCGTCCTGCCGGATGGCCAGGTTGTACCCCAGGAGGCCGAGCGCCACGAGGAGCGCGAGCGGGTAGAGCACCACCCGCGGGCGCAGCAGGTGTTTCGGCCTGCCCTCGAGAACGTCCCGGCTGCTGTAGCGAATGAGCCCGGTCGGCTTCCCGATCTTGGTCATGACGGCGTCGCAGGCATCGGCGCACTGGGTGCAGTGAATGCACTCCATCTGCAATCCGTCCCGGATGTCGATGCCGGTGGGACAGGTGACGACGCAGGCCTGGCAGTCGATGCAGTCACCGGAGGCGGCCGGGCGGTCCTTGATGTGCTTTCCCCGCGGCTCGCCCCGGCGATAGTCGTACCCCACGATCAGCGACTGGCGGTCCAGCAGCACCGACTGGAGCCGGCCGTAGGGGCAGGCGACCAGGCAGGTCTGTTCCCGGAACCAGGTAAAGTCGAAGAAGATCAGGGCGGTGGTGCCGGCCATGACGAGAAACGAGGTCGGGTGCTCAAACGGAGAGCCCCGCACCCAGTGGGCCAGCTGGTCCACGCCGACGAAATAGGCGAGGAAGGTGTGGGCCAGGAACAGCGCCAGCGCGAGGTACACCGCGTACTTGAGCAGCCGCCTGGCCGAAAGCCGCTTCGCCTGGTCGATGCGAAGCGTCCCGGTCCGGCCGCCTTCGAGCAGGCGCTCGAGGGGGCGGTACAGAAACTCCAGGTAGACTGTCTGCGGGCAGGCCCACCCGCACCAGACCCGGCCGAGGAGCGCGGTGAGCAGGAAGATGCCGATCGCCACGCTCACGAAGAGGAGCATGAAGAGCAGAGTGTCGGTCGGGAGAAACGTGGTGCCGAAGAGGTCGAACTTCCGGCGGGGCAGGTCGAGCAGGATGAGCGGCTTCCCGCCCATCCGGAGGTAGGGGACGATGAAGAACACGAACATCAGCGCGTAGGCCACGACCTGCCGCCGGCTGAGGAACTTCCCGGCGGAAGGCTTGGGCCGGATGTAGCGGCGCGAGCCGTCCACGTTGAGCGTGGAGAGGACCGGAAGCGGAGCGCCGGCCGGCCCGGCTGCGCTGCTCATCTCGTCAGAACTCCTCGCCTACCTGGCCACGGAATCGGCGCGGACCCCTTGGGGCGGCTTGGGGTCCTTCGGGTTACTGCCCGAAAGTGTGGTCACATACCCCACCACCGCCAGGAGCTGGGCCGGCTTCAGCAGCTTCCCCCAAGCCGGCATGCCCTTGGCCAGCACTCCCTCGTTGACCGTCTTCAGGATGTCCATCGGCTTGCCGCCGTGGAGCCACCACGCGTCGGTGAGATTGGGCCCGATGTTGCCGCCGGCGTCGGCCCGGTGGCAGGGAGAGCACGTGGAGCTGAACGTCGCCTGCCCCAGCGCGTGCTGGGCCGGGTCCCCGGCCACCGACAAGAGGGTGGCCTCGGTGACCGACCGGAGCGGGTCGTTGCTGGCCACCACCGAATCGGCGATGGCCATGTCGTGCCGGTAGTCGGCCAGCCGCCCGGCCCCCGGCCCGATCCCCGGAACGTTGGCGACGTAGAGGACCGCGTAGAGGATGCAGGCATAGAAGACCCACAGCCACCACCTCGGCATCGGATTGTCGTATTCCTGGATGCCGTCGTAGTCGTGCTCGAGGAGACGGTCGGAGTCGCGTTCGGGGGTCATGGCTGGTCTCCGTGGCGCGGCGTGACCGGGTGCTCGTCATCGAGCGGCATGCGGGAGGCGGCGGCGTAAGCCGCCTTGCGTGAGGGCGACAGCACCCGGAACGCCACCGCCACGAAGACGAGGAAGAAGATGACGAGGCCCACCTCGGCATAGAGGGCCAGGCCGGCGTGGCTCATGATTTCCGAGAGCTGCATGTCAGTTCCCTCCCGCGCCGGCGCGCGCGACTGCCGGGGCCGCGTGGATGTCCCGGCCGAGGCGCTGGAGGTATGCCACCATGGCCACGATCTCCTTGTCGCCGAGCCCCTTCGGGCCACCCTGGGACTCGATGCTGGCCGCGATGCTCCGGGCCTGCTCCCGCGCCATCTCGGGGGCGCGGCCGATGGCGTTGCCGTAGGGCACGCCCAGCATCGCCATCACGTCCACTCGCCGCTGAATCCCGTCGAAGTCGAGCCGGTTATTCAGCATCCACCGGTACACCGGCATGATGGACCTCGGCGTGATGGCCCGGGGATTCTCCATGTGCCGGACATGCCAGAGATCGGGGTACTTGCCGCCCTCCCGGGCCAGGTCGGGGCCGATCCGGCGGGAGCCCCAGAGGAAGGGATGGTCGTAGACGAATTCGCCGGGCTTGGAGTACTCCCCGTAGCGCTCGGTCTCGTGGCGGAGCGGCCGGATCATCTGGGAATGGCAGTTGAAGCAGCCCTCCCGGATGTAGAGATCGCGCCCCGCGAGTTCGAGGGGCGTGTACGGCTTGACCGACGCGATGGACGGGACGTTCGAGCGGATCAGGAAGGTCGGGATGATCTCGAACAGCGACGCGACGATCACCGCCACCACCACCATCACCGTGAAGGTGACCGGCAGCCGCTCCCAGGTCCGGTGCCAGGCCGCGCGGGTGAACCGGGCCAGGGCGCCGGCCGGGGCGGGAGCACCGTGCCCGGGCGCCTCGGCGTAGACCCTGGAAAGCGGCGCGGCCTTCATCTCGGGCACCTCGTAGCGGGCCGGGCGCGACTTCCAGGTCCGGAACACGTTGTAGCCGAACATGATCATGCCGGTGAGGTACATCGCGCCGCCCGCGGCGCGGACCCAGTACATCGGCATCAGCTTCATCGTCGTCTCGATGAAGTCGGGAAACTGCAGCCGCCCGGTCTCGTCGAACGCGCGCCACATGAGCCCCTGGGTCAGCCCGGCGCTGTAGATCGCAGTGGCATAGAGGATCATGCCGAAGGTGGCGAGCCAGAAATGCCACTCGGCCAGCTTCACGCTGTGGAGCCTGGTCTGGAAGAGCCGGGGAGCCAGCCAGTAGATCATGCCGAAGGTGAGGAACCCGTTCCAGCCCAGGGTGCCGGTATGGACATGGGCGATGATCCAGTCGGTGTAGTGGGCCAGCGCGTTGACGCTCTTCACCGAGAGCATCGGCCCTTCGAACGTCGCCATGCCATAGCAGGTGACGGCCACGACGAAGAACTTGAGGATCGGATCCTCGACCACCTTCTTCCACGCCCCGCGCAGCGTCAGCAGGCCGTTGATCATGCCGCCCCAGGAGGGCATCCACAGCATGATCGAAAAGACCATCCCGAGGGTCGAGGCCCACTCCGGGAGCGCGGTGTAGTGGAGGTGGTGCGGCCCGGCCCAGATGTAGAGGAAAACGATGGTCCAAAAGTGCAGGATCGACAGGCGGTAGCTGTACACCGGGCGTTCGGCGGCCTTGGGCAGGAAGTAGTACATCAGCCCCAGGAACGGGGTGGTCAGGAAGAACGCCACCGCGTTGTGCCCGTACCACCATTGCATGAACGCGTCCTGGACCCCGGCGTAGATCGAGTAGCTCTTGAGCCATCCGGCGGGAATCGAGAGGTTGTTGAAGATGTGCAGGACGGCCACCGTCACGATGCTGGCGATGTAGAACCAGAGCGCCACGTACAGGTGGCGCTCCCGCCGCCGGGCGATGGTGCCGAAGAAATTCACCGCGAAGATGACCCAGACCACCGCGATGGCGATGTCGATGGGCCATTCCAGCTCGGCATATTCCTTGGCCTGGGTGAAGCCAAGCGGCAGGGTGAGCGCCGCCGCCACGATGATCAGCTGCCAGCCCCAAAAGTGGATGTTGCTCAGCCGGTCGGAGAACATCCGGGTCTTGAGCAGCCGCTGGGTCGAATAGTAGGCCCCGGTGAAGAAGGCGTTCCCCGCGAAGGCGAAGATCACCGCGTTGGTGTGCAGCGGCCGGAGCCGCCCGAAGCTGAGCCACGGGACGCCCGCCGTCAGGTCGGGACGAGCCAGCAGCAGGGCGATCAGCAGGCCGACCGACATTCCTACCAGGCCCCAGATGAATGTGGCCCAGAGGAACTTCCTGACGATTGCATCGTCGTAGGAGAAGGTCTCGAGTTCGGTGGTCATCGACGCTCCGGTGTCGGGTACGAGACGGGCACAGCCACGGGGGCCGCCTGCTGGCGGTCCTCCTGGCTGCGATGCTCCGGCCTGTCAACACCCGGCAGTGTATCGTTTCGGACATGAACCTGGGATGAAGCCGCCGTGAACGGAGGTTGAATCCCACCCTTCCCTCCTCCGGGTCCCCCCCCCGATCTTCCCCTCGAATCCCTCACCCGGCAGGCCGACGCCCGTGCTCCTCTCCCTCCTGCTCCTCGCCGCCCGTCCCGCGGACTCCGTGGACGTCCTGATCCGGAACGGGAGCGTCTACGACGGCTCCGGCGGCCCGGCCCGGCACGTCGACGTGGGAATCAGGGGCGACCGGATCGTCTTCCTCGGCGATGCGGCCCGGGCCGGGATGGTCTCCAAGCAGACGATCGACGCCACCGGCCTCATCGTTTCCCCGGGGTTCATCGATCCTCATACCCACTCCTTCGAGGGACTCCCCAACCTGAGCCAGGAGCGCCGGAGGAACCCCGGCGCCCTGATGCAGGGCGTCACCACCGTCGTGCTCGGCGCCGACGGCCGCGGGCCGCTCGACGTCGCCCGGGTGCTCGGTGAATCGGAACGGCTGGGTATCGGGACCAACACCTACGCGCTCGCCGGGTTCGGGACGGCGCGGGTGCGCGTCCTGGGCAGCTCCTCCGCTCCCGCCACGCCGGCGCAGATCGATTCCATGAAGCACCTGATCGCCCACGCGATGCGCGAGGGGGCGTTCGGCGTCGGCTCCGGGCTCTTCTACGCCCCGCAGTCCTACGCCACCACCGACGAGGTGATCGCCGTCCTCAAGGGCGCCACGCCCTACGGCGGGGTCTACGACACCCACCAGCGCGACGAGAGCTCCTACACCATTGGGCTCCTCAACTCGGTGCGCGAGGCCATCCGGATCGGGCGGGAGACCGGCCTCACCACCAACATCGGCCACGTGAAGGCGCTCGGCGTCGACGTCTGGGGCTACGCCGACAGCGTCCTGGCCCTCATGCGCGCCGAGCGTGCCGCCGGCCACATGGTCGTGGCCGACCAGTATCCCTGGACCGCGAGCGGCACCAGCCTGGTGGCGTCGCTGGTGCCGCGATGGGCCGAGTCCGGAGGACGGGACTCGCTCAAGCTGCGGATCGCCGATCCGCCCACCCGGGAGAAGCTGCTGGTCGAAATGCGCGAGAACCTCCGCCGCCGCGGCGGGGACAGCACCATCCTCCTGATCGGCGGCGGCGTGGCGGCGCGCCAGTTCGTGGGCAAGACCCTGAAGCAGGTTGCCGCTCTGAAGGGCGTGGGCGCGGTGGAGGCTGCGCTCGAGCTGATCCGCACGGTGGGAGACATGGGCGTCGCGTCGTTCAACATGACCGAGCAGGACATCGAGACCTTCATGAAGGACCCGTACGTCATGACCAGCTCGGACGGCTCCGGCGGCCATCCCCGCCTCTACGGGACCTTTCCCCGGAAAATCCGCCGCTACGTGCTCGACAAGCCGGTCATCACCATGGAGAGGATGGTCCAGGCGTCATCGGGCCAGGTGGCCGAGGTGTACGGGCTCCCGGAGCGGGGACAGCTCAAGGAGGGGTACTTCGCGGACGTGATCGTCTTCGATCCGAGGACCATTCGCGAGCAGGCCACCTACCTGGAGCCGGAGAAGCTTTCGATCGGAATGCGCTGGGTGTTCGTGAACGGCAGCGCGGCGGTCGCGGACGGCATGCCCACCGGCGCCCTGGCCGGAAAGGCCATCCGAAAGGCTAGAATTCCCGGGTGAACGACCTCCGGGACCAGCTCCAGAACACTCTCGCCGGCAGCTACCATCTCGAGCGCGAGCTCGGAGGTGGGGGCATGTCCCGGGTCTTCCTGGCCACCGAGACTCGGCTGCGCCGCCAGGTCGTCATCAAGGTGCTCTCGCCCGAGCGGTCGGCCGGCGTCAACGCCGAGCGGTTCGAGCGCGAGATTCAGCTCGCCGCGTCGCTGCAGCAGGCCAACATCGTGCCGCTGCTCTCGGCGGGCGACACCAACGGCCTCCCCTATTTCACCATGCCGTACGTCGAGGGCGAATCGCTCCGGGCCCGTCTGGGCCAGGGCCCGCTTCCCGCGCCCGAGGTCATCGGCATCCTGCGCGACGTGGCCCGCGCCCTGGGCTACGCCCACCAGCACGGCGTGGTCCATCGGGACATCAAGCCCGATAACGTGCTCCTCTCGCACGGCACCGCCGTCGTCACCGACTTCGGCATCGCGAAGGCGCTGTCCGCCTCCCGGGCGGAGTCCGCGGCGGACAGCCTCACCCGGGTCGGTACCTCGATCGGAACCCCGGCCTACATGGCGCCGGAGCAGGCGGCGGGAGACGCCGACACCGACCACCGGGCCGACATCTACGCGTTCGGATGCATGGCCTACGAACTCCTCACCGGCCGGCCACCCTTCCACGATCGGACCCCGGCCCGGATCCTCGCGGCCCACCTGACCGAGCCGCCGCCCCCGCTGCGGGAGCTGCGGCCCGATACGCCGCCGCTGCTGGCCGACCTGGTCATGCGTTGCCTCGCCAAGGCGCCCGACGATCGCCCCCAGACGGCCGCCGATCTCTCTCACGCACTCGAAACCGTCTCCAGCGGAACCCTGCCGGCCGCCCCACCGGCAGCGCGGACTCCCGCGCCCGGGATGACCGTCGGGGCCCTCGCGCTCTATGCGGCGGCGTTCGTCGTCGTCACCGCCGCCGCGCGGCTGGCCACCCGGCTCATCGGGCTTCCCGAATGGGTGTTCCCCGGCGCCCTGATCCTGATGGCGCTCGGCCTCCCCGTGATTCTGCTCACCGCCCTCGAGGCGAGCCCGCACCTGAGCTGGCGGCGGACCGTCCGCGGCGGCGCGATGGCGGTGGGCGGGTTCGTGCTGATCGTGATCGGGTTCATGGTGCTGCGAGCGCTGGGCATCGGCCCGGCGGCCTCGCTGATGGCCGCCGGCAAGCTTCACCAGCAGGAGCCCATCCTGCTCACCGATTTCCGGGTCACTAACGCGGACTCGACCCTCGGCCGGGTCGCCAGCGACGCGGTCCGGCAGGGGTTGCTCGAATCGTCGGTGATTTCGCTGGTGCCCCCCACCGCCATTGCCGCAACGCTGCAGCTCGCCCAGCGGCCCACCACCACCCGGCTGGACCTGGCGCTGGCCCAGGAGCTCGCGCTCCGCCTGGGCGTCAAGGCCATCATCGACGGAGAAGTGAGCGGCGTGGCGGGTGGGTATTTCGTCACCCTGCGACTCGTCACGGTCGATTCACTGGCCAGCATCGCCTCGTTCACGGCGACCGGGACCGGTCCCCAGGGATTCATTGACGCGATGGACAAGGTCAGCCGCGCGCTGCGGGCCCGGGCCGGGGAATCCCTCCGCAAGGTGCAGGGCACCGTGCCGCTCGCCGAAGCCACCACCGGCTCCATGGAGGCGCTGCGCAAGTACAGCGAAGCCTTCCGGGCCAATGCCGTCGAGCAGAACCCGGCCAAGTCGGCGGCGCTGGCGCGCGAGGCCGTGCGACTCGACTCGACTTTCGCCATGGGGTGGCGCATGCTGGGCACCGCACTGGTCAACGCCGGGATGCCCCCAGCGACGTCCGACTCGGCGCTGGAGCGAGCCTATCGGCTCCGCGGCCGGCTCACCGACCGGGAACGCCTGACCGTCGAGGCTACCTACTTCACCCGGGGGCCCCACCGAGACCGCGCCGCCGCGATCGCCGGCTGGGAGGCGCTGATGGCCATCGGGAACGCCGGCGATACCGGCGCGGCGACGAATTACCTCGCGATCCAGTACGCCAGCCGCCGGCAGTTCGCCCGCGCCGAGTCCCTCTACATCATGGGTATGCGCGCCGACTCGACCACCGCGTTCGTCTACACCAACCGCATTCCCAACCTGGTGAACGCCGGCCGGCTGCCCGAGGCCCGAGCCGCCGCGGAGCTGGCCGAGCGGCGGGTTCAGAATGTCGCCCGGGCGCAGCAGCTCACCCGGCAGCTGCTCTACTACGAGGGGCGTCTCGACGAGTTCCGCCGCCAGCTCGACAGCATGGGAACAGCCAGCGACCCTGCGACCCGCAACCTGGCCGCCAACTGGAAGGCGGTGCTGGCGCTGCGCGAGGGCCGTGTGGCCGACTGGGAGCAGCACAGCGCCAGTGTCGCCGGTCCGGATTCGTTGCGTTCGCCTGCGCAGCGCCTCGTCACCACCGCCGATTGGGGACTCTGGGTGGACGCCACGCTGCGAGGTGCGAAGGACGTCGCGCTGCGGAAGCTGGACGCGGCCCTCGCCCGTTCGCCGCTGGCCGGGATCCCGAGACCGGAGCGGCCCTATTTCCAGGTGGTGCAGGCCCTGGCCGCCGCCGGCCGCCCGGAGCGGGCCCGCAGCCTCCTTACGGAATACAGTCGCGAAATCACCGACACCGCCCGGCGCCGGCAGCTCGAGTCGGCCTATCGCTCCGCCTCGGGTGAAGTGCTGCTGGCGGAGCGACGCTACCCCGAAGCGCTCGCCGAGTTTCGCGCGGCCGATACCGGGGCGGACGGCTGGCCCGCGAGCAGCTGCAACACCTGCCTGCCCTGGGACCTGGCCCGAACCTTCGATGCCGCCGGCCGGACCGACTCGGCGATCGTGATGTACGAGCGGGTGCTGGCGCCCAACTGGGGGGTCATCATGGACGCCGTCCGGGTGCCCTACGCCCAGGAACGGCTTGGCGCGCTGTACGAATCCCGGGGAGACCGTGTGAAGGCCGCGGCCCACTATCGTGACTTCATCGCCCTGTGGAAGAACGCGGATACCGAGCTGCAGGCCCGGGTGGCGGCCGCCCGCGCGGCGGTCAGGCGGCTGGCCGACACCGAAGGCCATCGCCCCTGAGAGAACCCGGAAGTGAGGCCGCTCCTCACTTCCCGAACAGGGTGTCGTACTTGCCGGTGGCGAGGACCGCGTCGAACCCCTGCGCGATCGTGGCCACCAGCGCCGAGTCGTCGGCGCCGCCCTGCGCCGTCGAGACCGCCACGTAGTCGCCATCCGAGCTGAACGCCACGTTGACGGTGTGCCCCGCGATCGTCACCGGAATCTCATACGCGCCGGAATCCGCCGGCTGGCGCTCCGCCTTGAACTCGGCGATCAGGAACTCGAGCAGGGCGCCCCGCAGCGCCTCCGACGCCTTGTCCAACCGGTAGGTGGAGTGGCCATCGTTGCCGACCGAGAGGTCGCCATGCCACGGCAGCGGAACGAAGTGGCGCCGCTCGACCAGGCGGTCCGCGCCGGATCGATGGGCAGCGTGTAGATCCGGTCGGCCACGACATCGGTGACGATCAGCAGGGGCGGCGGCTCCGTGCCGCTCTCGGTCCCGTAGGTCACGAAGCTCCGCTCATCCGGCGAGAGTCCGAGCGGCGGGACCGAGGGAATGTCGTAGACCTTGTCCTCCATGGTGAAATGGCGCACCGACAGCTGCCGGGTGTCGACCACGGCGTTTCCGATGCGGTAGAGGCCCGGGTGCCGGTAGCTGGTCCGGTCGATCCGGCCGCGCACCGTCGGCGTGCCCGCGGCACGGAACCGGGCGGTGTCCGAGGTCAGCACCCGGCCCTTCGTTCCGGTGCTTCCACCGGTCACATATTCGATCCGGGCGCGTTCCCCTTCCTCGGTAACCAGGTAGAGGTAACCCGAGCTGGACGGCGGATCGGCATGGATCAGGAGGGCAGTCCGGGGTCCCGGCACCAGGGCCACGTCGTCGATCCGGTCGAATCGCTCGGTCGAGTCGCCGGTGGCGCTGATCTTCCCTTCGATGGTGAGTGGCTGGCCCCGGTAACGGAATCCGAAGGTGGCCGCCGCGGCGTACCGGGTCCGCTGGTCTTGCTGATCCTGGTAGAAGCCGCCGGTGGAAGTCAGGATTTCGAACGGCCCGACGATCTCGGTCCGAATCGGCTGGCTCGCCCGGACCGCCCGGAACCGGTAGCTGAGCAGGTCCGGCGGGGCCTTCACCCCGGGACGGAACTTCGGCAGCCACTCACTCCATTCCTGGTCCTTCCGGCCGGGGAAGGCCGCCAGAGGCACCTGGAAGCCCTGGGTGGCCTTGTCGCCGGTGTTCACCGACAGCATCCGGATGCCTCGGCTGGTGAAGATCTCGACCGCGCCGGGCACCACCCAGCGGCCGTCGGCCAGGTGGGCATCCTCCATCCACAGCGGCCCGCTCTCCGACGCCCGTACCGTGTGAGAAAAGCGGGGAATCGAATGGAGGCTCAGGGACGGCTCGTCAGCCCCCGCCGCGGTGGGAGCCTCGATGCGCGTGGCGGGCCAGCGCACCTCGACCGCAAGCAACAGCGTGTCGCCGTCCAGCGTCGGCGGCACATCGGCCAGGGCGCGGGCCAGGCCGCCGCTCAGGAGCCCGAGGCCTCCCACCAGGGCGAAGGAGACTCCGGTGGCCCGAAGGAATCCGGGATGGGCGCCCCCCGCAACCGTGCGCGCCACGACCAGGCCGATGACCAGCCCCACGGCGAAGCCCAGCATCCCAAGGAACACGATGAAGTAGCCCGACGCGCCTTCCCGGCCCGAGATGTGATACCAGTCCACCGCGAGGGCCGCGATGTAACCGCTCAGGAACATGCCGAGCACGCCGGTGAGCAGCGCGCTGAAGATGGAGGCCGGCCAGGACATGGGCCGAGAAGCTACTTCGTGCTGCGGCATTGCGAAACCGGCCGCGGTATCTTGCGGTCGCCCTCCGCCCCATCAGGGAAACCATGCTCCGGTCAATCCTCGTCTTTGGTCTCATCGCCCTCGGCACCCTGTCGGGGGGCGCGCCGCTCCGAGCCCAGGCTCCCACCCCGCAGGAAGCCGTGGTGCGCCAATTCGTGGAGGCGTTCAACCGCAAGGACCTCGACGGACTCCTCGCCCTCGCCGACACGGGAATCTCCTGGATCAGCGTCATCGGAGATTCCACCCGCGTGGAAGTGCACGGGCAGCCCGGGCTGCGAGTCAGTCTCGAGTCCTACTTTCAATCCTTCCCGAGCGCGTCGTCCACCCTCGAGTCGGTTCGCGGCGTCAATCGCTGGGTGTCGGCCTGGGAACGGTCCACCCGCGACACGCCGGAAGGCCCCAGAATCCAGTTGTCGCTTTCGGTGTACGAGGTCCAGGACGGCAGGGTGCGGAGGGTGTACTACTACCCGGCCATCAGGGTAGTGCCGTAGCAGACGAGTCACATTCAGGGGACGGTACCAGGGTATCCTGCACCAGCCTCTGGAGGACCACCCCATGACCGCACCAGCCGCTCGCGCTCGCCTCGCCATCGTCGGCCTCTTGCTGGCCGGTATCGTCAACCCGTTGGCGGCTCAGGGGATTGGCGTGAGCGCCGGCATCGGGGTCTACCGGGCCATCGCCCGATATCCGGGCTACCAGGATCCCGGGATCGGGGGAGAGCTGATCGGGCAGTGGGGGCTTCCCTCGGGCCTGGTGCTGGGCATCGGCGGACGCGCCGTGGGCTTTCAAGACGGACCGCGCTTGTCGGCGTTCCTGGACGCTCGCTACGCGCCGCCTCCCTCGGAGGGCCGGCGGCTCCGACCGATCTACGGCGGGCGTCTGGGTCCGTATGTCGATGAGCTCGACGGCGATCCCCTGATCGGCCTGGAAGCGGGAGCGATCGCGGGTCTTTCGCTCGGCGTCAGCCGCGGTGTCAGCCTGACGCTCACCGGAGATCTGACCGTCGTCGTGACGACCAACGACTATGAGCCCTTTACCAAACGTCGGTTCGTCCCTGCGCTGCTGCTGGGCGTGACCCTCCATTGAGGGAATGACCGACCGCCGGCGTCACCATCTCCGTCTTGTAGATGCCGGTCATCCATCGGATTCCGTGAGCGCGGTGATCAGCCGGAGCAGCCCGGTGCTGTCGGCGAGGCCGCCCGTGAGGCATATAAGAGAGCTATTGCGACACCTCCAAAACGACTATCGAACCGCGCCAATTCCCCTTATCCTTGGCCCTCAACCCCGCCCTCGGACCACCGGGAAACGACGAACCGACATGCTCAGGAATCCGTGGCTCCTCCTCGCCGGCCTGGCCGTCGCAGGCCCAGTTCCCATTGGAGCTCAGACTGTCCGGACCCGTGATGCGTCGGGACATGAGATCATCCGGCACTGCCAGTCGGCGATGTCGAAGAAGGACCTTCCCGCGGTCAGCGCCGTTCTGGACTCGGCGGCCCTGGCTCAGTTGCTCACCGCGGTT
>JBGPLG010000062.1:0-25932 GCA_041486305.1 Gemmatimonadota bacterium | reverse complement strand
GTCCGTTGCCGCCAACGGCCTGACCGTGCTCTCGGAAAAGCTCCCGGGTGTGCGGTCGGCCGCCGTTGGTATCTGGGTCCGGTCCGCCAGTGTGCACGAACCTCGCGAGAAGATGGGCGTGGCCCATCTGCTCGAGCACCTGGTATTCAAGGGCACCGAGCGCCGCACCGCCAAGCAGCTCGCCCAGGAGCTCGAGGTGCGGGGCGGCTCGCTCGATGCTTACACCTCCCGCGATCACACCAGCTACCAGGCCCACATCCTCGACGCCGACGTCCCGCTGGCGGTCGAGATCCTGACCGACCTGGTGCGACACCCGTTGCTCCGCGCCGAAGATCTGGACCTGGAACGGAACGTGGTGCTCGAGGAGATCAGCGGCGTGGAGGACACCCCGGACGATCTGGTGTTCGAGCTGCACGCCAGGACACTCTGGCCGGACCATCCGTACGGCTATTCGATCCTCGGGACCCCGGACAGCGTGGGCGGCCTCACCGCAGCGGACCTCGTGGGGGTGCATGGGGCGGGGTACTATCGCGGAAACTGCGTGATCGCCGCCGCCGGCCACGTGGACCATGCCCAGCTGCTTACCGTGCTGGAGCGGGAGGGCTGGTTCGAGGGAGATCTGGAGCCGGCCCGCGGGCCGGTGGCGGTGCTGCCGGCCAGCCGGGGCGCGGCGCTCGATGAGTCCCGGGACTCGGCCCAGACCCATATCGTCCTGGGCACCGATACGTTCGGGGCCAGGGACCCGCGCCGCTATGCCCTGGCCATCCTGACCAATGTGCTGGGCGGCGGGATGTCGAGCCGCCTGTTCCAGCGGATCCGCGAGGAGCTGGGCCTGGCCTACGCCGTGTATGCTTTCCAGCAGCTTTTCCAGAGCGCCGGGATGGTGGGTGTATACGTCGGCACCCAGCCGGGGAGCGCGGCGGCCGCCGAGTCCGCCATCCGCGACGAGCTGGCCCGTCTGGCGCGGGAAGGGTTGCCCGCGGAGGAATTGGCGGGGGGACGGCAGCAGCTCAAGGGGCAGGTCATGCTCTCGCTGGAGAGCCCCAGCAGCCGGATGCACCGGCTGGCGGGCATGGTGCTGCACCGCGATCGGTACCGGCGCCTCGACGAGGTGCTTGCGGAGATCGACGCGGTGACATCGGAAGCGGTGGCCGCGCTGGCCGCGGATCTCTTCACACCCGAGCGATGGAGCGTGGTCCGGCTCGGGCCCGACGGAAGCAGCCGATGAAACGCGAGCTGGTCCTCGCGCTGCTCATTGGTTCGGGAACCGGGTTCCGGGTGACCGGCGCCCTCGCCCAGGAGACCGCCGAGTGTGCCGGCGCCAAAGCGGAGTGGCTTTGGTGCGACGACTTCGAGCAGGATCGCTCCTCGTCCTATTTCGAGGTCTCCCAGGGGAACGGCTCCTTCGTCCGCGCCGGCGGTGTGGGCGTCGGCGGCTCATTCGGGATGCGGGCCCGGTTTCAAGCGGGACAGGTGGCGGTCGGATTCCTTCACCTGGCGATTGGAAAGACTCCCCAGGCCTATTTTCGCTCCGTCGCGGGTGAGGACGCGCAGTACCCCGAGATCTGGTGGCGGGTATGGCTGCGCCTGGAGCCGGGGTGGACCGGGGGCGGCGGGGCGAAGCTGACGCGGGCCACGGTGTTCTCCTCGCCAGACACCTGGGCCCAGGCGGCCATTGCCCACGTATGGAGCGGCGGCCCCGGCGCGCGCTACCTCGTGCTCGACCCGGCCAGCGGGACGGGGCCGGGCGGGCGGGTGGTCTCCACCAGATACAATGACTTCGCGCGATGGCACTGGCTCGGCCAGGGACGCAGCACGGATCCGGTCTTCGACCTGCCGGCCGCCGCGGCGTGGCGCTGCATCGAGGTGCACGTCCGGCTCAATGACCCCGGTCGCTCGAACGGATTGTTCGAGCTCTGGATCGATGGCAAGCCCGAAGCGCGAAGAGACCAGCTGGATTGGGTGGGCGCCTATTCCGGGTACGGCTGGAATGCGGTATTCCTGGAGAACTACTGGAACGAAGGATCCCCCAAAGAGCAGGAACGGTATTTCGACAACTTCGTGGTGAGCACCCGGCCGATCGGGTGCGGGCCATCCTGAGCTCGGTTCACTCATTCACCTCAGAGATCGCGACATGATCATCGGCGTTCCGAAGGAAATCAAGACCAACGAGAACCGCATCGCCCTGGTGCCGGCGGGCAGCGAGCTGTTGGTCGGCGGTGGACACACGGTGTACGTCGAAAAGGGCGCCGGCCTCGGCAGCGGGTTCAGCGACGAGCAGTTCGTGTCGGCCGGCGCGAAGATCCTCGACACCGCCGTCGAGGTGTGGGCCAAGGCCGAGATGATCATGAAGGTGAAGGAGCCGATCGCGGTGGAATGGCCCCGGATGCGGAAGGGCCAGGTGATCTACACCTACTTTCATTTCGCCGCAGCCGAAGAGCTGACCCGGGCAGTGATCGCCTCGGGGGTAATCGCGATCGCGTACGAGACGGTTCAGCTCCCCAACGGCGAGCTGCCGCTCTTGACTCCCATGTCCGAGGTGGCCGGCCGGATGGCGGTGCAGGAGGGGGCCAAGTACCTCGAGAAGGTCCACGGCGGGCGCGGGGTGCTGCTCGGCGGCGTTCCCGGCGTTGCTCCGGCCAAGGTGGCCATCATCGGCGGCGGCGTGGTGGGGATCAACTCGGCCAAGATGGCGGCCGGGCTGGGCGCCAATGTCATCATCCTGGATATCTCGCTGGATCGGCTCCGCTACCTCGACGACGTGCTCCCCGCCAACGTGCGGACCATCTATTCCAACCGGTTCAACATCATGGAGGCCATCGAGCGGGCCGATCTGGTGATCGGCGCGGTGCTGCTGCCGGGCGCCAAGGCGCCCCACCTGATCACTCGTGCGGACCTCAAACGGATGCAGCCCGGCGCCGTCATCGTCGATGTGGCGGTGGACCAGGGCGGATGCGTCGAGACCATCAAGCCGACCACCCACGAGAACCCGACGTATTTCGTCGATGGCATCCTCCACTACGCCGTAGCCAACATGCCGGGCGGCGTTCCCCGCACCTCCACGCTCGCGCTCACCAACGCCACCCTGCCCTATGCCCAGAAGCTGGCCAAGCAGGGCTGGAGGCAGGCCTGCAAGGGCGATAGCGCGCTGGCGCTGGGGCTCAACGTGGTCGAGGGGAAGGTAGTCTACCCCGGGGTGGCCGAGGCGTTCGGGCTGCCGCTGGCGGACGTGGGGAGCGTCCTCTAGACGCTACGAGGCTAAGACGCTACGACGCTAAGTGATTCCTAGCCGTCTTAGCGTCCTAGCGTCATAGCCTCCACCTCGATGACTGAGATCCTGATCCAACGCCTCCCCCACGGCGCGGGCCTGCCCCTCCCGGCGCGCGCCACTCCGGGCTCGGCCGGCTTTGACCTCAGCAGCGCCGAGGCGGGAATCCTGCCGGCAGGAGGTCGGCGGCTCTTCGCCACCGGATTTGCCGTGGCGATCCCCGAAGGCTTTGAGATCCAGATTCGCCCTCGCTCGGGCCTGGCGCTCAAGCACGGGGTCACCCTTCCCAACACCCCGGCTACGATCGACAGCGATTACCGGGGCGAGCTCAAAGTGGCGTTGGTGAATCTCGGGCAGGAGCCATTCGAGGTGACCCGCGGGATGCGGATCGCCCAGCTCGTCGTCGCCCGGGTCGAACCGGCTGAATTCCGAACGGTCGAGGTGCTGCCGGAGACCGGGAGGGGGGCCGGCGGGTTCGGGAGCACCGGCCTGGGAGGCTAAGGCAGTACTTTTGCCCGCTTGTAGAAGTCCAAGCCTGCCATTAGGTTAGCATCAAGTTCACTCCGGTTGCCGCCGTGTCATTGTTTTCATCCTGGAAATTCCTCAGTCTGCTGCCGGCGAACGAGATCGCTGTCGATCTTGGCACGGCCAACACCCTCATTTACGTCAAGGGCGAAGGCATCGTGCTGAACGAGCCGTCGGTCGTGGCGCTGGAACGATCCACCGGAAAGATCAAAGGCATCGGGCTCGAGGCGAAGCGGATGCTCGGCCGCACGCCCGAGGGCATCATCGCGGTCCGGCCGCTGAAGGATGGTGTGATCGCGGACTTCGACGTCACCGAGAAGATGTTGCGCTACTTCCTCAAGACCATCATCGACAAACATCTCTTCCGCGTGAAGCCGCGGGTCATCGTCTGTGTCCCCTCGGGGATCACAGAGGTGGAACGCCGCGCGGTGCGCGATTCCGCCGAGACGGCGGGAGCCAAGCAGGTCCTCATGGTGGCGGAGCCGATGGCGGCGGCCATCGGCGTCGGCCTTCCGGTGGAGACGCCGACGGGAAACATGGTCATCGATATCGGCGGGGGAACCACGGAAATCGCGGTGATCGCGCTGTCCGGCATCGTGTCGGATACCTCGATCCGAACCGGCGGAGACGAGCTCGACCAGGCGATCGTGCAGTTCATGCGCAAGAACTACAATCTCCTCGTCGGCGAGCCCACCGCCGAAGCGATCAAGATCAAGATCGGCTCCGCCTACCCCACCGGCGAGGAGCGCGAGATGGAAGTGAAGGGGCGCGACCTGGTCTCCGGCATCCCGAAGACCGTCCGGGTGCATTCGAGCGAGATTCGCGAGGCGATCCAGGAGCCGATCCAGCAGGTGGTGGACGCGGTGCGTCGGGCCCTGGAAATCACCCCGCCGGAGCTGGCCAGCGACATCGTGGACCGGGGTATCATCATGACCGGCGGCGGGGCGCTGATCCGGGGCCTGGATCTTCTGCTCCAGCAGGAAACCGGTCTCCCGATCCACGTCGACGAGGACCCGCTGACCTGTGTGGTGCGGGGCACCGGCCGGATCCTCGACGACTTCGAAAAGTATCGGAGCGTTCTCACCTCCTGACATGATTCGGGCTCCGGGCCGCGCCACCTCACGGAGCGACACCCTCCTTCTGCTGGTCTGTCTGCTGCTGTCCACCGCGGCGATCGCCCTGCCGGACCGGTGGAGCCAGGGCATCGCGGCGGGGCTCCGGGATTCCATTCTCTCCCCGCTTCTCTGGGTTCAGCGCCAGGCCGAGGAGGGCCGCACCAGCCGTCACCGTTTTCAGGCGGTCCAGGCCGAGCGGGATTCCGTGGCGCTGGTGGCGCAATCCATCGCCGCTCTCACCGCCGAGAACGCCCGCCTCCGCGGGCTGCTCGAGCTCCGGGCTCGCATGGGGTCCAGCTCGGTCCCCGCTGAAGTGCTGCACCAGACCGGCCCGACCGAGGGCCGCACCCTCTTGCTCGGCGCCGGGGCCCGGAGCGGCATCCGGCCGGGCGATCCCGTGGTCTCGCCCGAGGGCCTCCTGGGCGTGCTGGTGAGCGTCGGGGCCAGGACCTCCGTGGCCATGACCTGGGCCCATCCCGACTTCCGGGTCAGCGCGGTCACCGAGGACGGCTCCGCGCTGGGCATCGTGGCCCCCTCCTCCACCACCGACGCCAGCGAGACGTTCCTGGAGTTCCGGGGCGTGGCGTACCGGGACACCGTGGCCGCCGGCACGCTGGTCATGACGTCGGGCCTCGGCGGCGTCTATCCCAAGGGTATTCCCATCGGCCGGGTGGCGGGAGTGCGCCGCGAGGAGCTGGGCTACGAGCGGATCTACCGCCTGGCGCCGATGGCCAACCCCGGCCACGTGGCGCACGCGCTGGTCGTCCGGACCCCGGCGGGACCGGAGGCGGTGCCGTGAGCTCGCGCCGCGGCGATGGCCGTCTCTATCTTGGATTCGCCGTCCTTCTGGCGCTCCACTTCTACGTCCGGCCCCGGATCTTCGACGGCCGCGCCGCGCCCGATTTCCTCTTTCTGGCGCTCATGCTCATCGCGATCCGGGCCCGCCCCGGGTACGCGGCGCTGGCCGGGTTCGTCTTCGGCATGGTGAGCGACGCGCTCACCCCGGCATCCCTCGGGGCGGGGGCACTGGCGAACACCGTGGTGGGCTACCTCGCGGCGTGGGGCAGGGCCGTGTTCTTTCCGGACAACGTGCTGGTCAACGCGGGGCTCTTCGCGGCGGGAGTCTGGGTTCGCAACGCGATCATTCTGGTCGCCAGCGGCACGCCCTCGGCTCAATTGTCGAGCGGGCTCCTGGTCTGGGCGCCGCTCCAGGCCCTCTCCAGCGCCGTGGCCGGCATCCTGCTGCTGCTGATTCTGCGCGACTGGTTCGCCATCCGGCTCGAGGCATGAGCACCCCCGGCGAACGGCTTCGGGACCGCTCGGCCGCCACCCAGGCGGTGCTGGCGATCACCTTCCTGCTCCTGGCCGGGGCGTTCTTCCGGGCCCAGGTGGTCGGGTACGAAGACTATCGAATGCAATCCCAGAAGAACCGGCTGCGGCAAGTGCCGCTGCTCGCGCCCCGCGGGGCCATCCTGGATCGGAACAAGTTGGTCATCGCGGACAACGTGCCGGGCTACACGGTCAAACTGTTCGCGCCGTCGGTGGACACGATGCGCGCGGTGCTGGGACGGCTTCGCGGGATCGTGCCGCTGGACAGCGGCACGGCCGACCTTATCGTGCGCCGATTCCGCTCGGCGCAGTACCAGCCCGCCCTGGTGTTCACCGGCGCGGACTTCGCCACCGTCTCGAAGCTGGAGGAGCACCGCTTCCTGCTGCCGGGCCTGGTGGTGCAGACCGAGCCGCGGCGGGTCTATGGATCCCGCTCGGCGGTGGCGCACCTGGTGGGCTACGTCGGCGAGGTCTCGGAGGACGAGCTGAGCCGGGGGCGCTTCCCCGGCTCGCGGATGGGCTCGATCGTGGGGCGCGACGGGCTGGAACAACAGTACGATTCGATCCTCCGCGGGGTGGACGGGGTGCAGTACACCGAGGTCGATGCGCGGGGCCGCATGGTGCGGGAACAGGTGACGTCACCCTCACTCGCGCCGATCGCCGGCGCCCCGATTGTCACCACGATCGACCTGGCGCTGCAGCAGTTCGTGGACAGCATGTGGACCGCCGGACGGGTGGGCATCAAGGGCGCCATGGTGGCCATGACTCCCGACGGGCAGATCCTGGCCCTCTATTCCGCCCCGACCTTCGATCCCAATGATTTCATTGGCGGCATCGCCAGCGCCCGCTGGGCCGCGCTCAACACCGACCCCGCCAAGCCGCTGATCAATCGGGCCATCCGGGGCACCTATCCTCCGGCATCCCCCTTCAAGCTGGCCACCGCCGTGATGGCGCTGCGTCGTGGCATCGTGAACTTCGACAGCCACATGCCGGTGCCCTGCCGGGGCGGGTTGCAGTACGGCAACCGGTTCATCCACTGCTGGAAGAAGCAAGGCCACGGCTCGCTTGACCTCACCGGGGCCATCACCGCGAGCTGCGACGTCTATTTTTACCAGTTGGGCCTCAGGCTCGGGCTCGACCACTTGCTGGAAGACGGCAACCTCCTGGGCTTCAGCGATCGGACCGGCATCGATCTCGGGAGCGAGTCGAAGCCGATGCTGCCGGCCAACGTCGGGTACTACAACCAGCGGTACGGCCCCCGGAACTGGAGCAACGCGGTCACCCTCAACCTGGCCATCGGCCAGGGCGAGAACACCCAGACTCTCATCAACATGATGCGGTTCTACGCCGCCCTGGCGGGTGACGGCACCTCGGCGCCGCCCTATCTGGTCGAGCGCCAGAAGGGCGGCGCCGTCCGCAATCTCGGGCTCACCCCCGCGCAGCTCATCGGCCTCCGTGTCGCGCTGTGCCGAGTGGTGCAGAGCGGTACCGCGGCCGCGAGCGGCGGGCGCGAGCTGCAGGTCTGTGGCAAGACCGGGACCGCCCAAAGCTCCAAGAAGGGGTCCGACCACGGCTGGTTTCTCGGATATGCGCCGGCCAACAACCCCCAGATCATCGTGGGCAGCATCATGGAATCGCTGGGCGGACACGGTGGCGCCTCGGTGGCTCCCTATGTCGTTCAGGTGATCAAGCGCTACCTGATCTCCAAGGACTCCACCCTCCTCAAGGCCAGGGTCCGGGTGCCGGTGCTGGAAGATTCGGTGACCGGCACCGCTGCGCCGCCGGACACCACCGGGCGATGAGACGCGACGGGCTCGACCGGCCGCTCCTGCTGGTCGTGCTGGCGCTCGCCGCGTTCGGGGTGCTGATGGTGTATTCGGCCGGCCAGACCGACGTGCCCTCGGTCGCGGCGCGCGGCGCCTGGATCCGGCAGTTGGTCTGGCTCGCAGTCGGCGTGGTCGGTGGGGCCATCGTTTTCCGGGTGAACTTCCGGATTCTCGAATGGGCGGCACCCGGGCTCTACGTCCTGGGACTGGCGCTCCTGGCCCTCACCCTGGTCGTTGGAACGGGGGCGGGCACCGCCGCCGGGAGCAAGAGTTGGCTGGCCATCGGGTCCCACCGTATCGGGCAGCCGGTCGAGGTAGCCAAGCTGGCCACGATCTTTCTGCTGGCACGATACCTCTCCTCTCAGCGCGACCCTCCCCGGACACTCCGCGGGCTCATCACCCCGGTGCTGATCGCCGGCGCCCCCCTGCTGCTGGTCATGGCGCAACCGGACCTCGGGAGCGCCATCGTATTCATCGGGGTGCTGTTCGCGATGTTGTTCTGGAGCGGGGTGTCCCCTCGGCTCCTGTTGCTCCTCGCCTCTCCCGCCGTGAGTCTCCTGCTGGCGGCCGACACCCGCTGGTGGGGCGCCTGGATGCTGTTGCTGTTCCTGCTTCTGGTATTGTGGCGCGCCTATGTGAGCGAAGGAGTGCTCATCTACATGGTCAACTCGGCCATGGGCGTGATGGCCATCCTGATCTGGAACCGTCTCAAGCCCTACCAGCAGAACCGGCTGATCACCTTTCTCAATCCGGAGAGCGATCCGGTGCATGCCGGGTACCAGGCCATCCAGTCCAAGGTGGCGATCGGCTCCGGCGGGCTCCTCGGCACCGGGTTCCTTAACGGGCCCCAGAAACGGCTGGCCTATCTTCCGGAGCAGTACACCGACTTCATCTTCGCCGTCGTAGGAGAGGAGTTGGGCTTCATCGGGGTGGTTGCCGCCCTGGGACTCTTCCTCTGGTTCTTCCTGATCCTGTTGCGGGTGGCGCGCCGGGCCACCGATCCGTTCTCCAGTCTGGTCGTGTTCGGAATCCTGGGACTGTTCTTCACCCACCTCTTCGAGAACGTCGGTATGACCATCAACGTCATGCCGATCACCGGCATCCCACTCCCGTTCTTTTCCTACGGGGGGTCGTTTCTCCTGTCCTGCGCCTTGGCAGTTGGCCTGGTCCTCCGGGTGGCTTGGGACTCCAGGCTGAGCGGCTATGCTGATACATGACAATGACTTACGTGTCAAGGACTGGCGGTGTGCGAAGGATTGCGCCAGATTGATCGGTCGTTCGGGAGCAGGCCGGCGCTTCTCCGCACCCCCACCCTCGACCTATGGCCGTGATGGCGTGGTTCAAGAAGGAGCGCAAACCCCGGATCTCCCAGCGGACCAAGCTGGAGATTCCGAAGGATGCCTGGGAACGCTGTGAGAATTGTGGCCACGTCGACATCCGGGAACGCTTCGACCGGGCCCTCAACGTTTGTACCGAGTGTGGCCACCACCGGCGTTTCACCGCCGAGGAGTACGTCGAGCTGATGACCGATCCGGGCACCTGGCGAGAGCTTTTCGCCGGGCTTCGCTCGCAAGACCCGCTCAATTTCGAGAACTATCGCGATCGTCTGGTCGCCGCTGAGAAGAAGGCGGGGGGCTCGGACGCGATCTACACCGGATTCGGTCGACTGGAAGGCCTGCCCTACCATCTCGGCGCCATGAACTTCAGCTTCATGGGCGGATCGATGGGTTCGGTGGTCGGTGAGAAGGTGGCCCGGTTGGCCCGCCGTTCGGCGGAGAAGCGCCTGCCCCTGGTGCTGGTGTGCACCTCCGGCGGGGCGCGGATGCAGGAGGGCGTGCTGTCGCTGATGCAGATGGCCAAGACCTCCGCCGCGATCGGCCAGCTCAAGGTCGAAGCGATTCCCTTTGTCACCGTTCTCACCAACCCGACCACCGGTGGGGTCTCGGCCTCGTTCGCCATGCAGGGTGACGCGATCCTGGCCGAGCCGGGCGCCGTGATCGGATTTGCCGGGCAGCGGGTGATCAAGCAGACCATCGGGCAGGATCTGCCCGAGGGCTTCCAGACCGCGGAGTTTCTCCTGGAGCACGGCCAGATCGACGAAGTCGTTCCCCGCGGGTCCCTCCGGGAAACCACCGCGCGGCTGCTTCGCCACATGCTGGGCCAGGGTGCGGCGCCGTCCGTCTCGCCCAAGGGTGTCGGGGCCGAGCTCTAGCCGGTCGCGGCGCGCCGTTGGGCGGCCGCCCTCCCTTCCATGGTGCTCTCCTACTCCGATGCGCTGGCGTATCTGTACCCGCGTATCACCCAGATCAAGTTTGGGCTGGACACCACCCGCGCGCTGCTCGCGGAGATCGGTGATCCCCACACGCTCATCCCGGTCGTCCACGTCGGCGGAACCAACGGGAAGGGAAGCGTCACCGCGCTGGTGGCGGCCGCCCTGCGCGAGGCGGGATTCCGGGTCGGCACCTATACTTCGCCCCATCTTGTCTCATTCCGCGAGCGGGTGATGGTGGACCAGGTGCCGATCAGCGAGGCGGCGGTGGCGAGCTGGACGACCCGTCTCAAGCCACTCGCGGACACGCTGGGGGCGACCTTCTTCGAGACTACCACCGCCATGGCGTTCGCCGACCTCGCGGCCCGTGGCGCCGAGATCGCGGTCATCGAAGTGGGGCTGGGCGGGCGGCTGGACAGCACCAACGTGGTGGGTCCGATTGCGAGCGTAGTCACCAAGATCGAGATGGATCACCAGAAGTACCTGGGAGAGACCCTCGAGGCGATCGCCCGGGAAAAGGCCTGGATCGCCAAGCCGGGCGCTCCATTCGTCATCGGGGAGACCCGCCCGGCCCTGGTCGAGGTGCTCCGCGCCGAGGCCGGGCTCGCGGTCGGCTCGCTCGAAGCGGGGGCGGTGGCCGACATTCGCGAAGTTTCCCCCGGCGCCGTGTACCAGGGGAGCCTAGGGCTGCTGGGTGGCCATCAGAAGCGGAATGCGGCGGTGGCCTACGCGGTACTCCAGGCGCTGCCGTCGCAGTACCGTCCCGACGAGGCCGCGATCTCCCGCGGCTTCGCCGACGCCACGGTGCCGGGACGGCTGGAACGGCGGGGCAAGTGGCTATTCGATGTGGCCCACAACCCCGATGGCGTCGCGGCGCTTTGCCGGGCGCTGGAGGAGCTCGCCCCGCCCCGACCGGTGCACGGGCTGGTTTCCATTCTCGGAGACAAGGCCTGGCCCGAGATGCTGGTGCAGCTCGATCGGGTGGTGGATCGGGGCATCCTGACCGTCACCCCGAGCGCGGAGGGGCGCCGGTGGGACCTGGAATGGCTGCGGCGCTGGCTCCACGATCCCAACCGCCCGCCGGCGCGCGGGGCGTGGCGGCTCGAGCCGGATTTCACCAAGGCACTCGCCGAGGTGCAGCAGGGCGCCGGAACGGTGCTGATCACCGGCTCGTTTCACACCGTCGGCGACGTGATGGAAGCGCTGGGACTCTCCCCAGTCTGACCGAGGAACAGGCGATGCGGGCTACGCGGATTCTGATCGGAGTGGCGATGGTGGGGCTGGGCCCCTGGGCCCTGGCTTGCGCCGGCGGCGGGGGCGGAGGCGGGAAGGCATCCAGCCGGGACAGCGCGGGCATCTCGATTGTCGAGAATACCGGGCCCGCCTGGCCGGCCGATCGCGGCTGGAAGGTGGCCGACAGCCCCATGATCGATATCGGCGACGTGGATCATGTGCTCGGCCCGGTGCGCCTCAGCGACGGGCGGCTCGCGATTGCCAACGCCGGCACCAACGAGGTGCGGGTCTATGACGCCGCCGGAGCGAAGCTCAAGTCCTCGGGACGCGCCGGAAGCGGGCCGGGCGAGTATCAGAACCTGGTGGGGATCTGGCTCGGTCCTGCCGATTCGGTCATGGTCTCGGACATCCTGGTGCGCCGCCTGAGCGTGCTGGATCGGGAAGCGAGCTTTGGGCGGTCGCTCTCGCTCGGAGCAACCGGCTCCGGGTTCGTGTCGATCAGCGGCTCGGTCGATTTCGCGGTCCCGCTGGGCTGGCTGGCCGATGGCTCCATTGTCGGGATGTCCCAAACCTTCAAGATGAACGCGGCCCGAGAGGGGATCTTTCGGGACACGATCACAATGATCCGCTACGGGCCCGACGGGAGCCCGCGCGACACGGTAGGGCACTTCCCGGGCCCCGAGATGGAACAGATGACGGTTAGCTTCGGCGGGCAATCGATGGCGGCGCCATCGCCGGTGCCGCTCGGCCGGCAGTTCGTCGCGACGGCCCGGGGCGACCGATTCTACGTGGGCACCAACAATGCCTGGGAAATCGAAGTCCGCGGTCTCGATGGCTCGCTCAAGCGGCTGATCCGCGCCGCCGAGAAGCCTGCGACCATCACGGAGAAGGACGTCGCCGCGAACCGAGAGGAGTTGCGTGCGCAGATGGAGGGCCAGCCGATGATGCGGAGCGTGCCCGAGCCGATCAAGAAGCAGCTCACCGCCCGTATCGACCAGGCCAAGTACCCCGCGACGTTCGCGTTCTTCGCCGGATTGCTCGCGGACCCGGAGGGGAATCTGTGGGCCCAGCAAGTCAGCTCGGGCGCCGACAAGATTCAGCGCTATACGGTCATTGATTCGACCGGCCGATTCCTTGGCCGGGTGACGATGCCGTCCGGTTTCCGCGCCACCTCGATTGGGGCCGCTGCCGTCTACGGGGTCTGGAAGGACGCCGACGACGTCGAGCATGTGCGCGCCTACCCGCTCCGGAAGGGTCCGGCCGCCAGCCCTTAAGTCATTATCGGTCAGGGCTTAAGCCGATTATCTTAGGGCGATGGCGCACCAGGCCCTGCCCGGATTCCGGGACTTCTTCCCCGAGGAGTTTGCCCTCCGGGCCCACATCTTCGAGGCCATGCGCGGGGTATGCCGCCGCTATGGCTTCGAGGAATACGACGGCCCGCCGCTGGAGGCCCTCGACCTCTACACCGACAAGAGCGGCCCGGAGATCATGGGCCAGCTCTATCACTTCACCGACAAGGGCGGGCGCGAGGTGGCGCTCCGCCCCGAGATGACCCCGACCCTGGCGCGGATGGTGGCCGAGCGCGCCAACGGGCTCCGCAAGCCGATCCGCTGGTTCTCGATACCCCAGTTATTCCGGTACGAGCGCCAGCAGCGGGGCCGCCTGCGGGAGCACTTCCAGCTCAACGCCGATTTGATCGGCGAGCCCGGCCCGCTGGGCGATGCGGAGATCATCGCGTTGTCCATCGATGTGATGCGGGCGCTCGGGCTCACGGCGGCGGACGTCCGCGTCCGGGTCTCCGATCGCAGGCTGATTGCCGTGCTCCTCGAGGAGATCGGGGTGGGTGCAGAGCGGAAGAGCCTGGCCTTCGAAGCGCTCGACAAGCTGGGACGCTCCGAATACGCACCGCGGCGCCGGGCGCTCGCCGAGGCCGGCGTGCCGGAGGACGGCCTCGCCGCGCTCGAATCCCTTCCGAACATCCGGACCTGGGCGGACCTCGAGGTGCGCTTTCCCGCCGCCGCGGCGGCCGGCCAGCCGCTTAAAGAAACCCTGACGGCTCTGGAGGCCATGGGGCTTGGCGAGTTCATCGACCTCGACCTCACGATCGTACGCGGACTGGCGTATTACACCGGCACGGTCTTCGAGCTGTTCGACGCGCAGCGGTCGCTTCGGGCCATCTGCGGAGGCGGCCGCTACGACAAGCTCCTGGAGCAGATCGGCGGGGTGGATCTCCCGGCGCTGGGTTTCGGCATGGGAGACGTCGTGCTCGCCGAACTGCTCAAGGAGCGGGGGCTCCTGCCCGATGCGCCCACCGGCGCCCAGGTGTTCGTCGTCGCGGTGACCCCGAACGATCGCGCCGCGGCGCTCCGCCTCGCCCACGATCTCCGCGACGGGGGTCTCCGGATCGAGTATTCCCTGGGAGACGACAAGATGGGCAAGCAGCTCAAGCTGGCCGATTCGCGGCGGGCCCGCTTTGCCGTCGTGCTCGGACCCGAAGAGCGCTCCCGGAATGCGGCGGTGGTCAAGGATCTCTCGGCGGGCTCGCAGCGGGAGGTCCCGCTGGGGCAGCTCTCCGCTCTGCTGACACTGGAACTCGGTGGCGGCGCGGCCCGCTCACCGCTTACCCCTCACGGTTCCTCCAAACATGGCTGACAACAAGGCCCTGACCACCCGGGCCCAGGACTTCAGCGCCTGGTACAACGAATTGATCATGAAGGCCGAGCTGGCAGACTACAGCCCGGTGCGCGGCTGCATGGTCATCCGGCCCAACGGGTACGCCATTTGGGAAGAGATGCAACATGCCCTGGACCGGATGTTCAAGGAGACCGGCCACCAGAACGCCTACTTCCCCCTCTTCATCCCCCAGAGCCTGCTGAACAAGGAGGCCGAGCACGTCGAGGGGTTCGCGCCGGAGACCGCCGTGGTCACCCACGGCGGCGGCAAGGAGCTCGAAGAGCCGCTGGTGATCCGCCCGACTTCGGAGACGATCATCTACGCGATGTTCTCCAAGTGGATCCAGAGCTGGCGCGATCTCCCCCTCCTGATCAACCAGTGGGCCAACGTGGTCCGCTGGGAGCTTCGGACCCGGCTGTTTCTCCGCACCACCGAGTTCCTGTGGCAGGAGGGCCATACCGCCCATGCCACGGAACCGGAAGCTGAAGCCGAGGCGATCCGGATGCTTGGCGTATACCGGACCTTCATGGAGCAGTGGATGGCCATGCCGGTCCTGACCGGCCGCAAGACGGAGAGCGAGAAATTCGCCGGTGCGCTCCGGACCTACGCCTGTGAGGCCCTGATGCAGGACAACAAGGCGCTGCAGGCGGGCACGAGCCACCACCTGGGCCAGAACTTCGCCAAGGCGTTCGACGTCACCTTCCAGACCGCCGAGGGCGGTCTGGATCATGTGTGGAGCACGTCCTGGGGTGTCTCGACCCGGCTGGTGGGGGGGCTGATCATGACCCACGGAGACGACAATGGGATGATCTGCCCGCCCCGGCTGGCGCAGTGGCAGGTGGTCATCGTGCCGATCTGGAAGACCGACGAGGAGCTGGCGCGAGTTCTCGGCGCCTCCGACATCCTGGCCCGAGACCTCCGCGCCGCCGGCATTCGGACCCACGTGGACGGGCGACAGGGCATGAAGCCGGGCGCCAAGTACTACGAATGGGAGGGACGCGGGGTCCCGCTCCGGCTCGAGCTGGGCCCGCGGGATCTGGCCAACCAGACGGTGATGCTGGCGCGGCGTACCGGGGGACCCAAGGAGCCGGTACCGACCGGCGGGCTCCCGGAACGGCTGCTCAAGGAAATGGACCGGATGCAGGACGCGCTCTTCGCCGCCGCCAGGGCGCGCCGGGAGGCGGCCTCCCTCCGCGGCCCCAGGTCGAAGCAGGAGTTCATCGACTTCCTCGAGGGCACCGGCGGATTCGTGTATGCGGGATGGTGCGGCGATCCCGCGGTCGAGGCCGAAATCAAGGAGCAGACCAAGGCGACCATCCGGGTGATTCCGGACGAGGAGTTCCGCTCTCCGGTCGCTCCCACGACCTGCATCTGGACCGGAAGGCCCGCCGCGGCCGAGGTCGTCTGGGCCAAGGCCTATTGATGACGATTGCCGGGCACATCGGGCCCCGGCCGGGAGTCGATGGCCGGCAGGAGCGGCTCTTCGCCGATGCGGGCCTCACGCGCGCCGGAGACGGCGCGCTGCTGTTTGGCGGGGTGTCGGTCGAGGCAATCGCGCGGAGCGCCGGCACTCCCGCCTACGTGTACAACGCCGACGCCATCCGGCGGCGCTACAGCGCCCTGACCGCCGCCCTGGCCCCGTTGCCGCATCAGATCCAGTATGCCGTCAAAGCCAATGCGTGCCTCGCGGTGCTACGGGTGCTTCGCGACCTCGGGGCGGGGTGCGACATCGTCTCGACCGGCGAGCTCCGGCGGGCGCTGGCCGCGGGGTTTGCCCCGGAGCGGATCGTCTTCAGCGGGGTCGGCAAGACCCCCGGCGAGCTGGCGGAAGCCTGCGTTACCGGCATCGGGCAGATCAACATCGAATCGCTGGAGGAGCTGGAGGCGCTGGCCCGAACCGCCGCCGCGGGAGAGCGGCGGGTCCGGGCCGGCATCCGGGTGAATCCCGACATCACCGTGGACACCCATCCGTTCATCACCACCGGCACGGCGGCGGCCAAGTTCGGCATCCCAGCCGATCAGGTGGTCGAAGCGGCACGCCGGATCTCGGCCCACCCCCGGATGGAGCTGTCGGGCATCGCGATGCATGTCGGCAGCCAGCTGCTCGATCCGGCCCCGTACGTGAAGGGGGCTCGTACCCTGGCCGACCTGGTTCGCTCCGTTCGGGGCGCCGGCATCCTCACCCTGCGGTCGATCGACCTGGGCGGCGGCCTCGGCATCCAGTACAACGACGAGATTCCACTCGAGCCGGCCCGGCTGGCCGAGGCGGTTCGCCCGGTGATCGCGCCGCTGGGCCTGGCGCTCCACCTGGAGCCCGGGCGGTATCTCGTCGGAAGCGCCGGACTGCTTCTCGCGACGGTGCTGTATCGGAAGCATGCCGGAGGAAAGGATTTCGTCGTCGTCGATGCCGGCATGAACGACCTGGTGCGGCCCAGCCACTATAACGCGCACCACGAGGTGGTCGTCGCGGCGGATCGCTCGAGGGCGATCAAGCCGGTGGATGTGGTGGGCCCGATCTGCGAGTCGGGGGACTTCCTGGCGCTGGAGCGCGCGCTGCCGCAGGTGGAGCAAGGGGAGGTTCTCGCCATTCTCGGCGCGGGCGCCTACGGGTTCGTCATGAGCTCGACCTACAACGCGCGCCCCCGGGCCCCGGAGATCCTGGTGGATGGGGGACGCTGGGCCGTGGCGCGCCAGCGGGAAACACTCGCGGACCTGATGCGGGGCGAACGCCCCGACTGCTTCGACACAAAGGACGGCCAGTGATTCACCACGACCGGATACTGATTCTCGACTACGGGTCCCAGTTCACCCAGCTCATCGCGCGCCGGGTGCGCGAGGCGCACGTGTATTCGGAGATCCACCCCTCGAGCCGCTCCCTCGAGTGGATTCGGGAGTGGGGGCCCAAGGGCATCATCCTCTCCGGGGGCCCCAACTCGGTCTACGACGCCGGCGCCCCGCTCGCCCCCCGGGAGCTGCTCGAGCTTGGCATCCCGGTGCTCGGACTCTGTTACGGAATGCAGCTGATCGCTCACCTTTCCGGGGCGAGGGTGGTGAGCGCAAGCCGCAAGGAATACGGACGGGCGATGGTGAAGGTGCTGGGTGGGCGCCTGTTCCAGGGTTTTGCGCCGGGTGAGGAGATTCAGTGCTGGATGAGCCATGGGGATCATGTGGATGCGCCGCCACCGGGCTACGTGGCCACCGCGTCCAGCGGCAACTCACCGGTGGCGGGATTCGAGCACCAGGCCAAACCGATCTACGCGGTGCAGTTCCATCCCGAGGTGGCCCATACCCCTCGGGGAGGGGAGATTATCGCGAATTTTCTGTTCGAGATCTGCAAATGCACCGCCGACTGGACCGCCGGGCATTTCATCGAGAGCGAAACCGCCAGGATCATGCGCGAGGTCGGCCCGACCACCCGGGTGATCTGCGGGCTGTCCGGCGGAGTCGATTCATCAGTGGCGGCGGCCCTGGTGCACCGGGCGGTGGACAACCGGCTTACCTGCATCTTCGTGGATCACGGGCTGCTCCGCCTTCACGAACGGGAGCAGGTGGAGCAGACCTTCCGGCGTCACCTGGGAATCGATCTCCGGGTGGTGAACGCCGGCGAGCGGTTCCTCGCCAAGCTGGCCGGCGTCTCCGACCCGGAACAGAAACGCCGGATCATCGGGCACGAATTCATCGAGGTCTTCGCCGAAGAGGCCACGAAGGTGGGCGGCAATGTCGGCTACCTGGTGCAGGGAACCCTGTACCCCGACGTGATCGAGTCGGCCTCTCCCATGGGCGGACCGTCGGTGACGATCAAGACCCACCACAACGTGGGCGGACTGCCCGACCGGCTCCCGTTCAAGCTCATCGAGCCGTTGCGGGAGCTGTTCAAGGACGAAGTCAGGCAGGTGGGTCGGGAGCTGGGCTTGCCGGAGGAAATGGTGGGGAGGCACCCCTTCCCGGGGCCCGGGCTCGCCATCCGGATCCTGGGCGACGTGACCAAGCCGATGCTGGACACGCTTCGGCAGGTGGACTCGATCTACATCGAGGAAATCCGCGCCGCCGGCCTCTACGACGAAATCTGGCAAGCCTTTTCGGTCCTGCTGCCGATCCGTTCCGTTGGCGTCCAGGGAGACTTCCGTACCTACGATCAAGCCGTCGCGTTGCGGGCGGTCACCAGCCGGGACGGGATGACGGCGGACTGGTATCCCTTCCCGCCGGATGTGCTGGCGCACATCTCCAATCGGATCGCCAACGAAGTGAAGGGCGTGAACCGCGTCGTCTATGACGTCAGCAGCAAGCCGCCCGCGACCATCGAGTGGGAGTGATCAGCGGGTCTTGGGCGCCGGTGCCGGGGTCCAAATCAGGTCCTTTTGGTGGGTGAACCGGATCGTCGGCTTGGGCCGCCGGATGTACTGGAACTGCCAGTTGACGCTTCCGCCGTCGGCCTCGTAGTCGACTGAGAAGTTGGTCGTATCATCCCCCTGGGACGTCTGGACGACGTGCTGGATCTTGTGAACCGTCACCGAATCGCTGTCCGCTCCCACCTGGAAGGCAAGCTCGCCGGCGGAGATCTTCATCATCCGGTGTTCGTAGCCGGCATGGGTGGTGGTCCAGTCGCCCCGCAGTGGCGCGGGCAGGGCACCCTGCACCTGCGTGCTCCCCAGTTTGACCGCAAAGAAGGTGACCAGCGACAGGGCCACGCCCGCCGCCAGCGCCTGTTGCACTCGCTTGGAAGTGGGCCGGGCCCGCTTTGGCTTGGGCGGCAGGGCTTCCGGCACGACCTCCTTGGGAGCCAGGTCGTAGATGTTGGCCACGCCTTCGAGGAACTGATCCAGCGGCATCGGCTCGGCGAGGTTGCCGTCTCCGGCGGTGCCCGTCGGCTTGGCGGCGGGCGCGTGCGCCATGGGCTGATCGTTGCCGGGTATTCTCGGGGCCGTCATTTCGAGTCCCTCATCAGTAGTTTCTGCCGAGGCCGACGAATCCGCCGTCGCCTGCCCTGGCGATATCATCCTGCCCGTTGCCTGAGGTGAGCGGCGGAGCGCTCCCCCCATCGACACCCATGCTGTAGAGGTCGAACGTCGAGTTGGTCACGACGCCGAACCGATCGGTGCGAGCTCCACCCGGGGGCGGCCCCGGAGGGAACTTGTCATACACGTATGGATTTCCCCAGGGATCCAGCATGCCCCCCCGGCCGATCGCGGCCAGGCTGGCCGGCAACGGCTGGCCTCCGGCCTCGATCGACATCAAATCGGTCTGAATCGCCTTGATGTCCCCGATGGCCTTGGCCACCTTGGCCTGGTTGATGACCGTCCAGAGCTTGGGCAAGGATAGTCCCGCCAGAATACCCATGATGACCATCACCGAGAGCAGCTCGATGACGGTAAATCCCTGGATACCCGAACGCCCAGTTGAACCCGGGTCGAAGCCGGCAGGCCGAAAGAATCTGCGCATGAGGCAGAAGACATAGCAAATCCAGCGCCGGAGGTCGGCGTATCCGGTATGTCGAACCTAACACTCGTAGAATCAATAGGTTGAGTATTGCTGCTCGGATTGGTGCAGGCCCGAATACCGCGCCAGGAGGGGGGAATGAAAATGGCGCTATGCGGCAAGGGGGCTCCCCTCGATCATGAAAACACCTGTTCGCGCAAAAGCGCGGTCGAGGCTGCATTAAGTGGAGCGCTTCTCCGGGTTCGGTCCATGGCCGGTCCGGCGACGGCCACGGCAGACCAGCCCTCCCGCACCGCCTCCTCGAGGCAGCTCACCGCGCGGGCGTCGTATTTGACTCCGGCGTCTTTCCGGAGGATCGCAAGCGCCGCTGCCGGCTGGAGACCCGCCCGGTAGGGGCGATCCGAGACCAGGGCGTCGAACACGTCCGCCACCGTGAGCACCCGGACCAGCCCGGGAATCGCGTCCCCGACAAGCCCGTCGGGATACCCGGAACCGTCGAGCACCTCGTGGTGATAGAGCACCAGAGGCCGCAGCTCATGGAAGGCCGCGATCGGCTTCAGGATCTCGGCGCCGATGACCGGGTGCGATTCGATGATGGTTCGTTCCTCGGGCGTCAGGCGGCCGGGCTTGTCGAGGATGGACGCGGGCACGCCGATCTTGCCGATGTCGTGCAGCAGGCCGCCGCGGCGAAGCCGGTCGAGCGCCGACCGGTCGAACCCGAGCCGCCGCGCGATTTCCATCGCACCGTGGGTCACTCGCTCCGAATGGCCCGCGGTCCAGGGTGAGGCCGCATCGATCGTGCGCGCCAGCGCCAGCATCGACCCGTCGCTGAGTGCGTCGAGCTCGCCCAGGAGGGACACGTTGGAGAGGCCGACCGCGAGCTGATCCGCGAGCTGTCTGGCTCGCGCCAGGATCGCAGGCGGAAATTCCGCACCATCCCGGGAAATGATGAGGGCGGCCTGAACCCGCCCATTCTCTCGGAGGGGAAAGACCACCCGCCGGCTCCCTCGGGGCGCGTGCCCCCCGTCGAAATAGCCGTGGCCGGGAGCATCCGGCGCGAAGTGGAGCGCGTCGGTGGCGGCCTCGAGCTGGAGAATTTCCCCGGGCGCGGGACGGGACCGCGCCTCGCTCGACTCCCGACCATCGGCTCCTAACGACAGCAGCGTCCATGACCAGGCGGCCCCGGAGCTGAACGCCACGGCCGTGCGGCTCGCCCCGAGCAGGGCTGGCGCGTTTTGCAGCGCCGCGCTCGCGATGGCCGCCGCCGACCTGGTTTCCAGAGCCGCGACATCCACCGCGCTGAGCGCCTTCAAGGTCATGAACTGGTCCCGGAGATCGGAGGCCATGCCGTTGAAGGACCGCGCCAGGAGCTCGAATTCGTCGTCCGACCGCACCATCACCGGGGTCGTGAAGTCACCGGCACCCAATCGGTGCACGCCCGCCTCGAGCTCGGCGAGCGGGGTCATGCGCTTGCGGAGCTGCACATGGCTGAGGAAGAAGACCAGCACCGTGGCGAGGGCCACGCCCAGGAGAAAGGTCCGTCGGAACGCGGTCAGCGCCACCAGGACGGTGGATTGCGGCATACTGAGCGCGATGGTCCACGATGGAGCCGCAAACCCGCCGGCGAGGAAGAGACTCCAGCGAGCCATCAGGAACGTGGAATCGCCCCGCGCCCAGATCAGCGGCCCGTTCTGGACCGCGTTCCCGGCCGCGAGCGCCACGGTCATGGCGGTCGTGGGGCAGTAGAGGGCGCGACCCGTGTCATCCAGGACACAGAGCTCCGTGCCATCCGGGGCCGGACTCATCCCCGGATCTTCGCCGACCAGGGTCGCGGGGGAGACCATGCCCCACCTCCGCGGGAAGCCGGAATGACCACCCGTGGCGGGGAGGACCACGAAGATCCAGGGGCTGCCGAGCGCGGTGTCCACCACGATGACCGGCTCGCCCGCGGACAGCCGGGCTTCCTGGATCTTCGACAATCCCGGCACCGAGGCTAGCGTGCCGACCCGCGGCTCGAGGCGACCGTCCTCCCGCTGCAGCGCCACCGCCCGATACGACGGACGCACGCCCTCCGATCCCAGCTCGCTCGCCAGGGCATGGAGCCGGTCCACGATGATCATGCCGGCGGTCTTGCTGTCCTGACGGAGGGCGCTCCACGCATCGGACTGCAGGCGGTCGCTGGTGAGACGGTACGCCAGTACGGCAAAGGTTCCGACCGGCAGGATCGCGCACACCAGAAACAGCGCGAGGATCCGGCGGGCCACACGGGTGCGAAGCAGCTGCGGCGCGAGCATCGCTAGAAGTTCCGGGCCAGTCCTACGAAGCCCCCGTCGTTGGCGCGGACGATATCGTCCTGGCTCGACGAGGCCGTAAACGGTGGCGCGCTGTTTCCGTCGGGGCCAAGGCTGTAGAGATCGAAGGTGGAGTTGACCGGCACCAGGAAACGGTCTTTGCGCGCTCCACCGGGATTCGGTCCCGGCGGGAACTTGAAGTAGACGTACGGGTTGCCCCATGGGTCGAGCAACGCGCCCCGGCCGATGGACGCGAGGTCCGGGGGAAGTGCCTGACCGCCGGCCTCAATCGACATCAGGTCGGTCTGAATGGCCTTGATGTCTCCGATGGCCCGGGCGGTCTTCGCCTGATTGATGACGGAACGGAGTTTGGGAATCGACAGCCCTACCAGGATTCCCATGATGACCATCACCGCCAGCATCTCGATGACCGTGAACCCCAGGGTGCGCCGGGGCGCTCCGGGTGCCGGCAGGAGAAACGGAGGGGATTCTGGTCGACACATATTCCAGCCACAGAGCGCAAGTCTGGAGCCGGATTGTCACGAAGAAGGTATGGGAGTATAACGCTCAACGGGACAACTGGTTACGGATAGACCGGGTTAGGCCATCCAACCGGACCGGTAGCTACGAGGAGGCGAGTTGCGAGTTGTGCCCCACCTCCCTTATACCCCTTTCTGGCTCAGGAGCTGAAACAGCTGTTCGGGGACCATGAGATTCCTGAGCTGGTCAGGCACGTCCGGCATTTGTGCGAACTGGGCAATCTTTCCCAGCACCGGCAGATACTGGTTGGACACCTCGGTAGGAGGTGCCACGATGAGGAAGAAGATGTGGGCCGGCTTGTGATCCACCGCGTCGTACTCCAGACCGGCTCGATGAACCCCGAACGCAAGCCGGAGCCGGCTCAATGCGAGGGAGCGGCAGTGGGGGATCGCGATACCGCGGCCGACTCCGGTCGAGCCGAGCATCTCACGGCGCTTGAGCAGCCGGCCCAATTGGTGAGCGGACCGCTCGTCGAGTCCCACCAAGGACACCATCTCGTCCAGCACCTCGTCCTTGGTCGAGGAGGTGAGGTCGAGTTTGATGGCGCTGGAATCCAGGAAATCGCGGAGGTGCATCTGGCGTAAAGTCTAGGCCTGACCGGCGAGGAGCGGTAGCCCCTCCGCCCGGCCCGGATTGCCGCCCGTACCCGCGCCAAGTACGTTTCTGTCATGCGCTTACCGTTCTGCTCCGCCGAGGGCGTCCCGCTGATCCTGGCTCCCATGGCCGGGGTCTCCGAGGCGCCCTTCCGCCAGATTTGTCGTCGCTACGGCGCCGACATTCTGATGACGGAGTTCCTCTCCGCGGAAGCCATTCGCCGCGGGATCCGGAAGACGCTCGAAGGGGCGGAATTCGAGCCGGTGGAGCGCCCGGTCGGGGTGCAGATCTACGGCGCCGACCCCGAGGCGATGGCCCGCGCGGCCGCAATCGTGACGGAGGCGTATCAGCCGGACTTCCTCGATATCAATTTCGGCTGCCCGGTCAAGAAGGTGGTACAACGGAATGGCGGCTCGGGCTGCCTCAGGGACATGGACCTAGTCGACCGGATCATCCGGGCCGTCTGCGGAGCGACCCACATCCCGGTCACCGTCAAGACCCGAAGCGGCTGGAACGACCAGACCCGCGATCCGGTGGGAATCGCCCTCCGGATGCAGGACGCCGGCGCGCGCGCCTTCACCCTGCACGCGCGGACCCGGACCCAGATGTTCCAGGGAAAGGCCAACTGGGACGAAATCGCGCGAGTGGTGGAGGCGCTCTCGATCCCGGTTATCGGCAATGGAGACATAACCAGGTCCGCGGACATCCTCCGGATGCACCGCCACACCGGCTGCGCGGCGATCATGGTGGGGCGAGGCTCGTTCGGCAATCCATGGATCTTCCGTGACGGCCGCGCCCTGCTCCGGGGCGAGCCGGTGCCGCCAGCGCCCACCCCGGCCGAACGCTTCGATGTGGCGCTCACCCACGCGCGGCTCGCCTTGCGCCTCCAGGGAGACTCGCGCCACACGGTCATCGAATTCCGGAAGCACCTCGGCTGGTATACCCGGGGGCTGCCCGCGTCGGCGCAGCTGCGGGAACGGCTCTTCCAGGTGGAATCGATGGTCGAGGCCGAGGCGATCTTCCGCAACTACCTCGAGCCGGCCTGTCAGGCGGCGTGAACCGGGCCCGCCTGGAAACGCTGCTCACGGAGGTTGCCGCGGGTCGGCTCACCCCGGCCGGCGCGCTCGACCGGCTTACCCATTTCCCGACCGAGGATCTCGAGTTCGCCCGGCTCGACCATCACCGTGCGCTCCGCCAGGGCCAACCGGAAGTGGTATTCGCCGCCGGCAAGCCGGTCGACCAGACGGTTGCGATCTGCGAACGCCTGGCGGCCGCGCACGGCACTTTCCTTTGCACCCGCACCACCCCCGAGCAGGCCCAGGCGCTGGGCACAAGATTCCCGGCCCTGGAGTGGAATGCGCTGGGTCGTACCGCCTGGCTTCCCGGCGCGGTCCGTGAAGAACCGCTTCCGGGAGAGCTAGTGGTGGTGACGGCGGGAACCAGCGACCTCCCGGTATCCGAGGAGGTGGTGTCGGTCGCCGTCGCCATGGGGGCGCGAGTGTCCCGGCTCACCGATGTGGGCGTGGCGGGAATCCACCGGCTTCTCGCGGCTTCGGAGCAGCTCCGTCGCGCGGATGTCGTCGTCGTGGTGGCGGGGATGGAGGGCGCCCTCCCGAGTGTAGTCGGAGGACTGGTCGGCGCCCCGGTGATCGCGGTGCCCACCAGCGTGGGCTACGGGGCGTCCTTCGGCGGCGTAGCGGCGCTGCTCGGCATGCTAAATTCCTGCGCGGCGGGTGTCACGGTGGTCAATATCGACAACGGCTTCGGCGCGGCGATGGCGGCGGTTCGCCTGCTCGGCAGCCACAGCGGACGCGGGCGCTGATGCAGCACACCGTCTGCCAGACTGGCGAGCCGCCCTTTACCTGGAGGGACGTCACGGCCCCGAGCGTCGGAGAGCTCCAGGCCATCGCGAAGCAATACGGCATTCCCGCCTCGATCGTACAGGATTGCCTCGACCCCGAACATCTGCCCAAGCACGAGAGATTCGGCGAGACCACATTTCTGATCCTCCGGGTCTACGACGTGGCCGCCCCCGACACGGCCGGCACGGTCCAGGAGCTCACCCGAAAGATCGCGATCTTCTTCCGGGCAGACGTGGCGCTCACGATCCATCGGGTCGATCTGCCCCTCCTGGTGACGTTGCGGGAACGGTTCGGCGGGCCCGGCGCCGGCTGCGGACCCCTGACGCTGCTGGCCGCGCTGGGGAATGGGGTCCTCGACACCTATGAACGGCCCCTCCAGCAGGCCGAGGATGCCCTCGATCATTACGAGGAAGGCCTGTTCAGTCCCAAGCTGAAGACCCCGTCCTTGCAGAAGATCCATCTGCTCAAGCGGCGGGTGAGCCTGATCAAGCGGATGTTGTGGCAGAGCCACAGCGTCATCCAGCGGCTCACGCCGACCGGGGAGCGCTCGCAGTCGGTCTACCAGGACCTCAAGGAAAACGCGGAGAGCTACCACTTCTGGGCCGACCAGATGCTCGAGGAGATCCACAACCTTCTCTCGATGCATGTGGCCCTAGCCTCGCACCGGACCAATGAAGTCATGCGGGTGCTCACCATCTTCTCCGCCTTCTTCCTTCCGCTCACCTTCATCGTGGGTGTCTACGGAATGAACTTCGACTTCATGCCGGAGCTCCACACCCGGTGGGCCTACCCCGCCGTGCTGGGCTTCATGACCGCGGTCAGCGGGGTCATTTACATCTGGTTCCGCCGCCGCGGGTGGCTCAAACGGAGCGGCCGATGATCGATGCGCTGGTAGGGGCAGGAGTCGGCGCCCTGGTCGGTGCGGGCGCAGCCTTCTGGCTCGTCAACCGCCGCATGGCGCAGGTACCGGC
>JBGPLG010000061.1:0-26063 GCA_041486305.1 Gemmatimonadota bacterium | reverse complement strand
GTCGAAACCAGCCGGGGGAAATTCCTGGTCGAGGTCCACCGCGACTGGGCGCCGGCCGGAGCGGATCGCCTGTACCAGCTGGTGAAGTCGGGATACTTCGACGATTCGCGCTTCTTTCGGGTCCGAGCGGGAGACATTGCCCAGTTCGGCATTCCCGGCGTCGGGACCGGCGGGCCACCTGGCGCCCAGCCGGTTTGGAATGGGTGGCGATACCGCCCCATCGCGGATGATTCGGTGCGGAAGAAGAACGAGCGGGGCACCCTCGCGTTCGCGATGACGGGCCCTAACACGCGCACCACCCAGCTGTTCGTGAACCTGCGGGACAACTCGGCGCTCGACGCCCAGGGATTCTCGCCGCTGGGCCAGGTGGTGAAGGGCATGGAGGTGCTCGACCGGCTCTATTCCGGTTACGGTGACGATGCCGGCGGCGGCATGCGGGCCGGCCGGCAGGACCCGATGTTCCAGGGCGGCAATTCGTATCTCGACGCGTCGTTTCCCAGGCTCGACAAGCTGGTCCGGGCCCGCGTCGTGGGGGATCCCCGGTGAGACCCTGGTTCCGCGGTCCCGTGCTGGCGGCCCTGTGGGGCGCCCGCCTCGCCGCGGCGCAGGCGCCGGCCGCCTACCCGGCGCCGGTCGAGGGAGACTTCCTGGTCCGGGATTTCGCCTTCGCCAGCGGAGAGACGCTCCCCGAGCTCCGGCTGCACTACACCACGATCGGCGCTCCGATGAAGGACGCCGCCGGCACGGTCACCAACGCGGTGCTGATCATGCACGGCACCGGGGGAACCGGCCGAGGGTTTCTGTCTCCCACCTTCGCCGGCCAGCTCTTCGGGCCGGGCCAGCTGCTCGACGCGACCAAGTTCTTCATCATCCTCCCCGATGGCATCGGCCACGGCAAGTCGAGCAAGCCCTCCGACGGCATGCGGATGCGGTTCCCGCAATACACCTACGACGACATGGTGAAGGCGCAGTATCGCCTGATCACCGAGCATCTGGCGGTGAATCACCTCCGCCTGGTGATGGGCACCTCGATGGGCGCCATGCACACCTGGGTCTGGGGCTATACCTATCCCGCTTTCATGGACGCGCTGATGCCGCTGGCCAGCAATCCGGTGGAAATCGCGGGCCGGAACCGGATGATGCGGCGGATGATTCTCGATGCGATCGAGGACGATCCGGAATGGAAGCACGGCGAATACACCGCCCAGCCGCGAGGACTCAAGGATGCGGTGCATGTGCTGCTGCTGATGACCAGCGTCCCGCGGCAATACCAGAAGGACCTCCCCACTAGGGCAGCCGCCGATTCCGCGCTCGCGGCCCGCACGGCGCGCTCGGCGGCCCTGCAGGACGCCAACGACATGATCTATCAGTTCGAGGCGTCCCGGGAATACAACCCGTCCCCGCACCTGGGCCAGATCAGGGCGCCGCTCTACGCGATCAACTCCGCCGACGATCAGGTGAATCCCCCCGAGCTCGGCCTGATGGAGCGGGAGATCGGCAAGGTGGCCCGGGGTCGCTATATCCTGATCCCCATCAGCGACCGGACCCGAGGCCACGGGACGCACTCTTTACCGGCGATCTGGGGGCAATACCTGGCGGAGCTGCTGGAGGAGTCGGGACGCTAAGACGTTGAGACGCTAAGAACTTCTTCCGGAGCCATACTGTGTTCTTGCGCAACCCCAAGGCCCAGACGACCTACGACGTGATCGTCGTCGGCTCCGGCGCCGGTGGCGGCATGGCCGCCTACCAGCTCGCGGTGGCCGGCCTCAAGGTGCTGGTGCTCGAGGCCGGCCGGACCTACGACCCGGTGCGCGAGACCCCGATGTTCAAGTTGCCGAGGGAGGCACCGCTCCGGGGCGGCGGGACGCGGGACAAGCCCTTCGGCTTCTACGACGCGACGGTGGACGGCGGCTGGAATGTCCCGGGCGAGCCCTACACCACCGCCCCGGGCAGCAGCTTCTCCTGGTGGAGGGCCCGGATGCTGGGGGGCCGCACCAACCACTGGGGCCGCATCTCGCTCCGCATGGGGCCCTATGACTTCAAACCGAAGACCCGCGACGGCCTCGGCGCCGACTGGCCGATCACCTATCAGGACCTGGCGCCCTACTACGACAAGACCGAAATGCTGGTGGGCGTGTTCGGCGGGAGCGAAGACCTGGAGAACACGCCCGGCTCCCCGCCCGGCGTGCTGATGCCGGCTCCCGCGCCGCGTGCGCCGGAGCTGCTCACCAAGAAGGCCTGCGATCCGATCGGCATCCCGGTGATTCCCTCGCACTTGGCGATCATGACCAAACGCCAGGACGCCGATACACTACCCCGAAAGCTGCACCCCGGCAACCGCCTCGCCCAGCGGGTGCTGGCGGAATCGATGCGAAGCCGCCAGGCCTGTTTCTGGGCCACGCCGTGCGGCAACGGCTGCTCCATCAAGGCCAATTTCCAGTCCACCACGGTGCTCCTGCCCCCGGCGCTGGCCACCGGGAACTGCGACATCGTGCCCGACGCGATGGTGCGCGAGGTGACCGTGGACCCGACCGGGCGGGCCACCGGGGTCAGTTATATCGACAAACTCACCCGCACCGACCGGCACGCCCGCGCCCGCGTGGTGGTGCTCGCCGCCAGCGCCTGCGAGACCGCGAGGCTCCTGCTCAACTCGAAGAGCGCAATGTTTCCGAACGGGCTCTCCAACGCCAGCGGGTTAGTGGGCAAGTACCTGATGGACACCGTGGGAGCCGGACTCTCGGGCCAGATCCCGGCGTTGGAGAATTGCCCACCCCACAACCAGGACGGCGCCTCCGGGGAGCACATGTACATGCCCTGGTGGCTCTACCAGGACCAGCTCGCCGGGAAGCTCGGGTTTGCCCGCGGCTATCACATCGAGTTCGGCGGCGGGCGGGGGATGCCCGGCCCGGGCATCTTCGGCGGGCTCGAGGCCTATACCAACGGCGCCTACGGCAAGCGCTACAAGGAGGAGGCTCGCCGGTTCTACGGCTCCTTCCTGTACTTCGATGGACGGGGGGAGATGATCCCCAACGAGGACTGTTACTGCGAGCTGGATCCCGACGTGGTGGACCAGTGGGGCATTCCGGTGCTCCGGTTCCACTGGAAGTTTTCCGACCACGAGACCCGGCAGGCGGCGCACATGGTGAAGACCTTCTCCGAGATCATCGGGGCGATGGGTGGCACGGTGGTGGGCAACAAGGTGGAGACCGATGGATCGAAGGTGATCGCGGCGGGGGGGCAGATCATCCACGAGGTGGGGACCTGCCGGATGGGCACCGATGCGTCGACCTCGGTGCTCAACCAGTGGTGCCAGTCGTGGGAAGTGAAGAATCTCTTCGTGACCGACGGCGCGCCGTTCGTCTCCAATGCCGACAAGAACCCGACGCTGTCGATCCTGGCGCTGGCGTGGCGGACCTCGGATCGACTGGTGGACGAGCTGAAAAAGGGGAACCTATGAACGACGATCGTGACCCGGACTCTGTGCCCACAGGTTACACCGATGGCACAGATTCAACCAACAACGACAACAACAAGAGCAACAGCGAGGGTGACAACCTTTCTGGAGCAGGTTCATCTGTGGAATCCGTGAAATCTGTGGGCGCGGTTGACGGTGTCGGCATGGACCGCCGGGAGGCCGTGAAGGCGATGGTCGCAGCGACGGGACTGCCTATTCTTGCCAACACACTCGCAGTCCAGACCCCGCAGACGCCCGGCGCGCCGAGTCAGGCCGCGCCCGCGGTGCATAGCGGCCCGCGCGGCACGCCGACCGACCCCGACCTGCTGCACCCGAAGGCGCCGTGGCCCCGGAAGCTGTCGGCCCACGAGCTGGCCACGCTGGCGGTACTCTGCGATACCATCATCCCGGCCGACGCGAAGAGCCCCGCCGCCTCCACCGTCGGCGTGCCGGCCTATATCAACGAATACGTGAGCGCTCCCTACGATGGGCAGATGCGCGACCTGGTGCGCGTCCGGGGCGGGCTGGCCTGGCTCAACACCGAGAGCACGGAGCGATTCGGGCGGCCGTTCAGCCGGCTTACCCGGGACGAGCGCACCCGGGTCTGCGATGACATCTGCTATCTCCCCAACGCCAAGCCGGAGTTTCATGCCGCCGCGCGGTTCTTCGATCTGGTTCGTGACCTGACGGCGACCGGGTTCTATACCACCGAGGCCGGGATGCGAGACCTGCAGTACCTCGGGAACGTGGCGCTGCCGAGATTCGATGGGCCGCCACCGGAGGTGCTCAGGCACCTCGGGCTGGCGTAACGGGGGAGCGGGGAACCAGGAACGGGGAGCGGCTACCCGACCGCGCGCACCACGTCCCGGATCCGCGCCTCGCTGGTTTCCGAGCGGCGGTACTCGTCGGGCTGGTAGGGTTTTCCCATGAACACGCCGGGGCGGCGGAAGTGCATTCCGCTTTCCTCGACGCCGCCGCCCCGGAGGTGGATCTCGGTCACGCCGGTCTCGCGGATGATCTCCTGCGCGTTGGACTCGTCGATCCCACCGCCCGCCATCACCGTCACCCTCCCGGCCGACCGGCTCACCAGCTCCCGGAGGACCGGAATTCCCACCCGTGCGGTGTTGGCCTGGCCCGAGGTCAGGACCCGCTCGATGCCGAGCCGCGCCAGCGTGTCCAGGGCTTCCCTCGGGTCCACGGTGAGGTCGAAGGCCCGGTGGAACGTCACCGCCATGGGCCGCGCCGCATCGGCCAGGGTGCGGGTGACCCGCTCGTCGATCCGTCCCTCCGGCGTCAGGGCGCCGATCACCACCCCCGCCATCCCGATCCGGCGGGCCTCCGAAATGTCCTCCAGCATGACGGCGATCTCGTCGGTGGAATAGAGAAAGTCGCCGCCCCGGGGGCGGACCAGCGCATGAATCGGGATGGCGACCTCCTCCCGCACCACGGCCATGAGTCCCGAGCTGGGCGTGGTTCCGCCCTCCACCAGATCGGCGCAGAGCTCCAGCCGCCGCGCCCCGCCGGCCCTGGCACGTCGGGCCGATAGGAGGCTGTCGACACACGCTTCCACCAGTACGGGAGCCCGGGTCTCCATGACGCCGCAAAATTATGAGCGCCGGGGCTGCGCCGCCACTCGGGGGGCGTTAGCTTCGCATGCCTGTGCCCTGGGGGAGGAACCGGTGCGCGCGCTGTATCAGGTGATCGTCCGGACCGCCGAGGTAAGGAACGGGACCCCGGTGTTCGCGGGGACCCGGCTCCCGGTGCGGCTGCTGCTGGAGCACCTCGAGCGGGGCAAGGGACTGGACGCCTTCCTCGCGGCCCACCCCGAGCTCGAGCCGGAGACCTTGAGCCACGCGCTCGCCCTCGGGGTCGAGGCCTTGCTGCGCGACGTGCCGCTGGAGCCCGGCCCCGCCCAGCGCTCCCTGCTCCCCCGGCTGGACTCGGCGGGAGTCATCGTCAACGCCGAAGAACTTTCGGTGGGCCAGGTCGTAGGGAGACGGGTGCGGTGTCCCGCGTGCCGGATGCTGGTTTTCCGGTCCTGGCCCGAAGGGTGGGATGGTCACGCGGCGCTGCGCTGCCGGGGAATCCAGGCCAACGGCCCCGAGGCGAGAAAATCGGAATTCAAGCGGCGGTTCGGTCAGCTCTTCAAGCGCTGATCCGCCTCAAAGGAGTCTCCGCAACATGGTCAGCAGTTTCCTAGCCTCTTTGCGTCTTAGCCTCTTAGCCGCGTGCTTCGCCGCCCCCCTCGCCGCCCAGGCTCCCGCCGACTCGATGCTGCCGGTCGACCCCGCGGTCACGATCGGCAAGCTTCCCAACGGCATCCGCTACTACATCCGGGTCAACCATCGCCCTGAGAAGCGGGCCGAGCTGCGGTTGGTGGTCAATGCCGGCTCCATTCTCGAAGACGAGGATCAGCGCGGCCTGGCCCATTTCGTCGAGCACATGGCGTTCAACGGCACCACCCGGTTCAAGAAGCAGGAGCTGGTGAACTACATCGAGTCGATCGGCATGCGGTTCGGTGCCGACCTCAACGCCGGCACCTCGTTCGATGAAACCGTGTACCAGCTTCAGGTTCCCACCGACAGCGCCCACATCGTGACCCGCGCCTTCGACATTCTGGAGGACTGGGCTCACGGCGTGACCTTCGATTCCACCGAAGTGGAAAAGGAGCGCGGGGTGGTGCTGGAGGAGTGGCGGCTGGGGCGCGGGGCGGGGCAGCGCATGTTCGATCAGCAGCTCCCGGTGCTGTTCCGGGACTCCCGTTACGCCGTGCGACTCCCGATTGGCACCCCCGAATGCATCCAGAAATGTATTCGCGCGGCGATCCGGCGGTTCTACGGCGACTGGTACCGGCCGGACCTGATGGCGGTGGTGGCGGTGGGAGACTTCGACGCCGCCCGCATCGAGACGCTCATCAAGTCCCACTTCGGCGCGGTTCCCGGCGCGCGCGCGGCCCGGCCCCGCGCCAAGGCGGCGGTTCCCCCGCACCAGAGGCCCGAGGTGTCGATCGCCACCGATCCCGAGGCCACCAGCACGTCGGTGTCGGTCTACGTCCAGAAGCCCAGCGGGGTCCGCGGCACGGTGGGGGCCTGGCGCGGCGAAATGGTGGAAGAGATCGCCAGCGGCATCCTGAACCAGCGGCTCTACGAGCTGACCCAGAAACCCAATCCGCCCTTCATCGGCGCCGGCGCGGGCCGAAGCGAGCTGGTGCGGAGCGTCGAGGCGTTCAGCTTCGGGGCGGCGGTTTCGGACAGCGGCATCCGCCGGGGCCTCGAGGCGGTGCTCACCGAGCTGGAACGGGCCGGCCGCCACGGCTTTACCCAGGCGGAGCTCGACCGCACCCGGGCCGAGTACCTGCGCGGCATCGAGCAGGCCTACACCGAGCGGGACAAGACCGAATCGGGCAGCCTGGTTGACGGGTACGTGGACCATTACCTCACCGGCCACGCCATTCCGGGCATCAGCGACGAGTTCGCCCGGGCCAAGGCAGTGCTCCCGGGCATTGCCCTCACGGATCTCAATGCGGTCGCGAGGGGATGGCTGGCCGAGGGTGCGCCGGTGATCCTGGTGGACGCACCCGAGAAGAACCGGACCATACTCCCGACCGCGGCCGACCTGCTGGGTCTCTTCGCATCGGTGAAGCGGGCCGACATCGCCCCCTATGCGGAAACGTTGTCCGCCGAGGCGCTGGTCCCGGCCCTGCTGCCGGCGGTGGCGATCACTTCGGAGCGGCGGGACACCGCGATGGGCACGGTCGAGTGGACCCTCGCCAACGGGGTACACGTCGTGCTCAAGCCCACCGACTTCAAGGCCGACGAGCTGCTCCTCCAGGCGGTGAGCCCGGGCGGCCTGTCCCTTTCGGACGACAGCGTCCGGGTGAGCAACCAGTTTGCGGCCCAGGTGGTCTCGCTCTCCGGGCTGGGCGTGTTCTCGGCGGTGGAGCTCGGCAAGAAGCTGGCGGGGAAGGCGGTGAGCGTCTCGCCCTACGTCGGCTCGTACGAGCAGGGCCTCTCGGGCCGGGCGTCTCCCAAGGACGCGGAGACGCTGTTCCAGCTCGCCTATCTCCATTTCACCGCGCCCCGGCTCGACAGCGCCGCGGTGGGAGCCTTCCTCGGGAACGTCCGGTCCTCGCTGGCCAACCGCAATGCCAGTCCCGATGTGGCCTTCCGGGACACCCTGTCGGTGACCCTGGCGCAGCACCACCCCTGGTCGCGGCCGGTGAGCGTGGCCATGGTGGACGAGATCAATCCGGGCCGGGCCCTGGAGTTCTACCGGGCCCGGTTCACGGATGCCGCGGGGTTCACCTTCTTCCTGGTCGGCACCTTCGACCTCGATTCCATCCGGCCCCTGGTGCAGCGCTACCTCGGCAACCTGCCGTCGCGCGGCGCCGGCGACCGGGCCTCGGACCGGGGCATCACCCGGCCGGCGGGTGTGGTGGAGCGGACCGTGCGGAAGGGCATCGAGCCCAAGAGCCAGACCGCGCTGGTGTTCACCGGGCCCACCACCGCCTCGCGGGAGGAACGATTCGCGCTCGACGCGCTGGGCTCGATCCTCGACATCCGGCTCCGCGAAGAGCTCCGCGAGGAGCTGGGCGGCACCTACAGCGTGAGCGTGAGCGGATCCGCGGCCCGGATCCCCAGGCGGGAGTACACCGTCTTCATCAGCTTCGGCTCGGCGCCGGAGCGGGCCGAGTCGCTGGTGGGCGCGGTCTTCGCGCAGATCGACACGCTCAAGGCGAGCGGTCCCCGGCCGGCCGACCTGGCGAAGTACAAGGAGACCTCCACCCGGTCCCGCGAGACCGACCTGCGCCAGAATGCGTGGTGGCTTTCGCTGCTGACCGGCGCTCGCCGGGAAGGCGAAGATCCCGAGACCCGGTTCGCCCTGGCGCCGCAGCTGGAACGGCTCACGCCGGAGGTGATCCGCGACGCGGCCCGCCGGTATCTCGACCGGTCCCGCTATGTGCGGGTGACGCTGCTGCCGGAGGCGCCGAAGCCGTGATCGGGCTCGTCGTGTTGGCGGCGCTCCTATCCGGGACGCGAGGACCCGGTGAAACCGGGTTCCAGGTCATGGATAGCGCGGCCCTCCGGCGCGGTGCCGATTCCGTCTTCGCGCCGTGGAGCCGGACCACCACGCCGGGCTGCGCGGTGGGCGTGGACCGCAACGGGGTGCCGATGCTGCGCCGCGCCTACGGCATGGCCAATCTCGAAACCGGCACCGCCTGGACCACCGGCACCATCTCGGAGAGCGGCTCGGTGGCCAAGCAGTTCACCGCGGCGGGCCTCGTGCTCCTCGCCATGGACGGCGTGCTCAAGCTCGACGACGACATCTCCCGGTGGATTCCCGAGGTGAAGGGCTTCGGGAAGGTCATCACCATCCGGCATCTCCTGACTCACACCAGCGGAATTCCCGATCGCTACACCCTGCACGAGATGATGGGCCGCCCGGCGGGAGAAGTGGACCACCCCAACGCCGAAGTGCTCGATCTGGTGTCGAGGCTTCGGGAGCTCAACTTCGACCCCGGCGACGACTACGAATACAGCAACACCGGCCTGATCGTCGCGGCGACGTTGCTGGAACGGGCCAGCGGTAAGTCGCTGGAGGCCTTCACCGACGCGCGGATCTTCCGGCCCCTCGGCATGGAAAACACCCGCTGGCGAGAAGATCACCGGACCGTGGTTCCCGGCCGGGCCTCGGCGTATTCCGGCACCCTGGCGACCGGATTCCGGAACGACCACCCCTTCACCCGGGTCATCGGCAGCGGCGGCCTGCTCACGACGGTGGGGGACTTTCTGAAGTGGGAGGCCGCGCTCCAGTCGGGCGCCGGGCCGTGGGGCGCGGTGCGCGATTCCCTGGAGCGGGTGGGCCGCCTCAACGACGGAACGGTCCTGGACTATGGACTCGGCGTCGGGGTCGGCCGCTTCCGGGGCCTGCGGGCCATCTCCCACACCGGCTCCACCGGCGGCTATCGCGCGGCGCTGGCCCGCTACCCCGATCAGGGCATCGCGGTGGCGCTGCTCTGCAACCTCGGCAGCATCAATTCGGGCCAGATCGCCAACCGGGTCGCGGCGCTGGTCCTGGGTTCCCTGCTGGCCGAGCTGCCGCCCGATCCCGCGCCGGTCCCGGTCGCCCCCGCGGCGCTGACCACCTTGGCGGGCGCCTGGTTCGCGCCGCGCACCGAACAGGTGCTGATCCTCTCGGTCCGGAACGGCGCGCTGACCGACAGCGCCGGGACCGTGCCGCTGATCCCGATCGAGCCCGGGAAGTTCCGCTACCGCGGGAGCGAGCGCACCCTTGTGGTGGTGATGCCGCCGGCGGCGGGCGGCGTTGCCCGGCTCCGGGTCGAGCAGCCTAACGCGCGCGCCGTGGAATACCTCGCGGTGGACCGGCCCCGGCCCGATTCCGCGGGGCTCGCCGCCCTGGCGGGCGAGTACCGGAGCCCCGAGCTCGACGCGCGGCTCCGGCTCGGGCTGGTTCGCGATACCCTGCGGGCGGTCCGGGGCTGGCAGGCCCCGGTGCCACTCACACCGCTGTACCGGGATGGATTCTCCGCCGGGGACGCGGGCATCGTCCGCTTCGAGCGGGACCGCAAGGGCAAGGTCACCGGGCTGGTGCTCTGGGCCGGCCGGGTGCGCCACCTCCGGTTCGAGCGGGTCCAGCGGCCCTGACGTTTACACTTCCATTCGAGGCGCCATGACCACTCCGCGCTACGACCGTCCCGACAGCGGCGAGTACGCCCCGTACTACGGTACCTACATCGCCAAGGTCCCGGATGGGGATCTGCTGCGCGGGCTGGAAACCCAGAGCGAGCAGACCATGACGCTGCTCTCCGGCGTGCCGGAAACCCGGGGGAGCTTCGCGTACGCGCCGGGGAAATGGACCCTCAAGGAGGTCCTGGGCCACGTGATCGACGCGGAGCGGGTCTTCTCCTACCGGGCCCTCCGCATCGCGCGGGGAGATACCATCTCGCTGCCCGGGTTCGACCAGGACCCCTGGGTGCCCAACTCCGGCGCCAACGGGCGGACCGTGGCCGACCTCCTGGGAGAACTCCGGGTGGTTCGGGCGTCGACCCTGGCCCTGCTCCGCCATCTCCCGGCCGAGGCGGTGACCCGGGTGGGGACCGCGAGCGACAAGCCGGTGAGCGTGCGGGCCCTCGCCTGGATCATTGCCGGGCACGAGCGCCATCATATCGGCATCATCCGGGAACGCTATCTTTCCTGATCGAAGATGATCGATAGCCTCCAGCGCATCACCCGGGCCCTCGCGGGCCGCTATCGCGTCGATCGCCTGGTCGGCACCGGCGGCATGGCCACGGTCTACCTGGCGGAAGACCAGCGGCACCGCCGCCTGGTGGCCGTCAAGGTCCTCCGCCCCGAGCTGTCCGGCTCGATCGGGGTGGAGCGATTCGATCGCGAGATCGGCATCGCCGCCCGGCTCAACCATCCCCACATTCTTCCCCTGCTGGATAGCGGTACCATCGCCGCCGAGGCCGGCGAGCCGGCCTCGGCGTATTACGTGATGCCGTTCGTCGAGGGCGAGTCGCTCCGGGACCGGCTCGCCCGGGACAAACGGCTCCGAGTCGAGGAGGCGGTGCGACTGGCCCGGGAGGTGGCCGACGCGCTGGACTACGCCCACCGGCACGGCGTAGTCCACCGGGACATCAAGCCGGAAAACATCCTGCTGTCGGGCGGCCACGCCGTGGTGGCGGATTTCGGCATCGCCCGGGCCCTGGACGAGGCGGGCGGCGCCACCATCACCCGCCCCGGCGTGGCGCTCGGTACGCCGGCCTACATGAGCCCCGAGCAGGTGACCGGCGAGCACACCATCGACGGCCGGGCCGACCTGTACGCCCTAGCGTGCATGTTGTTCGAGATGCTCACCGGGCAGCCGCCGTTCACCGGACCGGTCACCACCATGCTGACCCGGCGGTTGGCTGAAGCCGCGCCCCGGGTCCGCACGCTGGAGCCCTCGGTGCCCCCGGCAGTGGACAGCGCCCTGGCCCGGGCCCTGGAGCGGGAGCCGGCCAAGCGGTTCGATACTCCGGGCGAATTCGCTGAGATGCTCGCGACCGGTTCGATGCCGACGCTGCCGCAGCTGGGTTCGCCCCGGCCGCGGCGGATCTGGTTACGGGCCGCGGCGGGCCTGCTGCTGGTGGCGGGCGCATTCTTCGCCGTGACCCGGATGGCGCGTCTCGGCCGCGCGGAGGCCATCAGCTCGCTGCTGATCGCGCCGGCGGCACCCGACAGCTCGGTGGCCTACCTGAGCGACGGGATCCAGGACGCGGTGGCCGACCTGCTCCGGAGGCTGCCCCAGCTCCGGGTGACGGCGCCCAGTCTGGTGGCCCAGGTCCGCCGCCAGCAGCCCTCGATCAACAACCTGGAGCTGGGAGAGCGCCTCAAGGTCGGCGCGGTGCTGACCTGGGACCTCTCCCAGACCGGAGACTCCGTGGAGGTCAGGGCCGAGCTGCTTCGGATTCCCGGGGGAGACCTGCTGCTGCCGTTGCGCTACTCCCGGCACAAGGCCGACGTGGCTTCGATGCAGGGCGACATCGCGCGGATGATCTCCGATGCGCTCCGGCTCCAGCTCACCGGCAGCGAGAAGGCCACCATCGCCCGGCGGCCCACCGCCAGCGCCGAGGCCTACGACCTGTATCTCCGGGGCCGGCGGCTGGAGCTGCGGGGGGTTCCCCTCGGCGCCGAAAACGCCAAGGGCCTGATGGATTCCGCGGCCTACTATGCCCGCCAGGCCCTGGCCATCGATCCGAGCTTCGGCCAGGCCCAGGGCCTGCTCGGCACCTATTACTTCGTCTCCGCGTTCCGGGGTTGGAGGCCGTTCGCCGAGTTCGTCGATTCCTCCCAGTGGGCCGCTTCGCGTGCCCTCGCGGTGGACAGCACCCTCGGCGATCCCTGGATCAACATCTTGAGCAAGGCGATCTATCTGGACGACGATTGGCCCGCCGCCCTAAGCGCCGCCGCTGCGGCCCTCCGGCTCGCGGGCCACGACGCCCAGGTGCTCCAGTTCACCTCGATCGTCACGGGAGAGGTCGGGGGCCGGGTCGATTCTGCGGTCGCGTTGGCGCGGCGGGCCTCCGATCTCGAGCTGTTCGTGCCGGGACTGAATACCCTGGGAGATCTCTACATGCGGGCGGGAAAGTACGATTCGGCCGCGATCGCCCTGCGGCACGCGCTCGAGATCGACCCGACCGTGCCCGGCCCCCGCCGCCGGCTGATCCAGAGCCTCGAGCGCTTGAATCGATTCGACGAAGCCATCGCGGTTCGGCGGGAGGGCGGGGACACGGCCGGGGCGGGGGAGTACGCCCGGGGGCTGGCCGGGGCCGGGGCGGCGGGTTACGAGCGGGTCCGGAAGGCCGACCTGACCCGGCAGCTCGACGCCCAGCTCGCCGCGGCGTCGGCCCCGTACCGCATTCCCCAGGATACCGTGCCCCAGCTCCGGGAAGAGCGCATTGTCGGGCTCTACGCCCAGCTGGGCGACTGGACCAAGGCGATGGACTGGGTCGTCAAGCTGCGGGAGCGGCGCCCCAGGCGCTTTCGGCTCATCGTGACCAATCCGCTGTACGCGCCGCTCCGGACCGATCCGCGTTTCACCGCGCTGGTCAAGGAGGACGGCCTTGAAGGCCTGGTGAGCGGGAAGCGGTAAATCCGGCGCGGGAACCGCCCCGGTCGCATTCCGCTCCCCGCTACCGGTCGCAGACCCGCCGGAACTCCCGCTTCACGTTGCCCGGATCGTCGATCAGCTTGAAGAACTCGTCCAGGTATTCGGTCGCCTCCTTGAGGCGGTCCGGGCTCAGCTGCTTGATGCCCTGCAGCACGCCGTAGATATCGTTCTTTTTCGCCTTGAACAACGTCACCGTTTCGGTCAGCTCCTCGAGGCTGTGGCATCCGCCCCGGTAGAGCCGGTCGGTGACGCGCTTGATCGGTAACCGGTAGTCGGGCCGAGCGTAGGGCGCCGACACCAGGCCGGACCAGTCGAAGTCGTAGGCCATCGGATAGAAATTCATCGAGCTGTCGGTCTGTACAATGCGATAATTGTGCAGCATCAGCAGAGAAAAATCGGTGTTGCCGATCATGTACTGGAACAGGTCGGTGACCGTCATCTGGTGTGATTCCATTTCCTCCGCGTGCCCGCCGGTCTGCATCAGGACCTTGCCGCGGTTCCGCGCGGCCATGTCGTCGTCGTCCTCCACCCAGAAGCCCGGGCGAGTGATCGCGAACCCCGGGTCCTTGAGGTCCTGCCAGTTGATGGTCGCCAGGCGCGCCCTGAGGCTGAGCGACGTCAGCACGTTGTAGATGCCGTAGGCGGCGGATTCCACGTACACGTTCTGGGCGTAGCGATCCCCCTTCTGACAATGGGTGCTCAGTTTGAGGGACCCCTGTCCGGCAAACAGAGTTCCCTTGGTCTTTTCCTTGTCGAACCAGACCTTGAGGGGGGGGACCGAGCAGGAGCTGGCCTTGAGCCGGTAGTGGCCCCGGGTCGAGAGCCGCACGTCGAGCTTCACGGTGTCGGATTTCTCGCCCAGGTACCAGAGGGCGGCGGGGAACTGCTTGGTGCTGGTGGAGTCCCGCTCGTGGAAGACGGCCTTGAAGTCCGAGCTCAGCCACATGACCAGGGGCTCGGTTTCGCGAAAGAGCCTACCCGGCTTCTTGCCGGGGGCGTCGCCTTGGCGCGCAGCGAGCAGGGCCGGAAACAGCAGGGCCGGCAAGAGAAGTGACGGCCGCCAGCGGGCGTGAAGTGGCATGGGTCGTCCCGAGGGGGAGGCGACGATGATAGCGCCGGGTCGAGCCCGCCGGGAGGGGCTCGCCCGGCGCTCGCCCGGGACCGCCGGAATCCAGTATTATCCCTCTCGCTCCGGCTCCTCGATTCCCCGATTCCCGGCTCTCACCCCATGCATCTGCCCCGCCCCATGCTCACCGGCTCGCTGCTCGGCGCCCTCTTCTGCACCACGCCGCTCGCGAGCCCGGCGACCCCAACGGCTCCGGCGCCCCGGCCGGCGCTGCTGGTGTTCATCACCGTGGACCAGATGCGCGAGGACTACCTCGACCGCTGGAGGAGCCAGTTCACCGGGGGGCTGAAGCGCCTGCTCGATGGCGGCGCCCTCTTCACCAACGGACACCAGGACCACGCCATCACCGAGACCGCGCCGGGGCATGCCAGCACGATGTCGGGCCGGTTTCCCCGCAGCACCGGGATCACCCGGAACCTCGCCGGGGTGAACGACCCCGGCTCGAAGCTCATCGGCTCCACCAACCTGGGCGCGTCTCCGTTCCGCTTCCGCGGCACCACCCTCACCGACTGGCTCACCGCGGCCGACGCCAAGACCCGGGCGCTTTCGGTGTCCTACAAGGATCGGGGGGCGATTCTGCCGATCGGCCGCTCGAAACAGAACGTGTACTGGTGGGGGGGACGCAGCTACACCACCAGCTCCTGGTACAGGGACACGCTGCCCGATTGGGTCAAGGCGTTCAACGCCCGGCACATTCCCGCGGACAGCGCCGGCAAGGTGTGGAATCTCCTCCTGCCGGCGGCCGACTATGCGGAACCGGACAGCGTGCCGATCGAGTCGTCGGGACGGCGATTCACGTTTCCCTATCCGCTTTCCGCCAGCGGCGACACCGCGACGCTCCAGTATCCCGGCTTCCCCTTCATGGACGACCTGAGCGCTCAGCTCGCGCTGGCCGGAGTCACGGCGCTCGACCTGGGCAAGGGATCCGAGACCGACGTGCTGGCGGTGTCCTTCTCGGCCACTGACCTGATCGGCCACCGTTTCGGCCCCGACTCCCGTGAAATCCACGACCAGGTGGTGCGCCTGGATCGCATCATCGGCGGGTTCATCGATTCGCTCTACCAACTGCGGGACTCCACCCGGATCATCTTCGCGCTGACCGGGGATCACGGCGTGCAGCCGTTTCCCGAGCTCAACAACGGCAGGATTACCCCGGCCCCGATGCGGGTGGACGTGACCCCGGCGGTGCTCGCCGCGCAGCGGGTCATCCAGGCCACCGGCGGGAACGCCAATGCGGTGGATCTCGAGAGCGGCGCCTTCCTGGTTGAGCGCGATTCCCTGAAGGTCAAGCCCGCCCAGCTCAGGATGGCGGTGGATTCGTTCCTCGCGACGGCGCGGCGGATCCCCGGCGTGCTGCGAGCCGATCGCCTGGCCGATCTGGCGAAGGCCGCGCTGGGGAAGGACTACATCGCCCGGCGCTGGGTCCAGATGTTTCCCCCGGACGAGCCGGTGGAGGCGGTGATCACGCTCACCGAAGGAAGCTACTGGAGCAGCTACCTGGCGGCCCAGCACGGCACCCCCCACAATCAGGACACCCACGTGCCCATTCTCTTCTACGGCGCCCCGTTCAAGCCGGGCCGCTATCCCCAGTTCGCCCGCACGGTGGACATGGCCCCGACGCTGGCGCAGGTCCTGGGCGTGGTGCCCGGCGAGCCGCTGGACGGGCATGCGCTCACCGTGGCCATCAAGTGAGGGCCGCGCTCGGAGCGCTCGCGCTGGCCGTCACGGCCGGGAGTGCCCTCGCCCAGGGTGCCACCGGCGTTCAATCGGGGGTTCGTCCCACCCGCTACGTCATCCGTAACGCGATGGTCCTCGCCGGCAACGGCACCCCGGCCTCGGGCCCCTACGACATCGTGATCGAGGGCACTACCATCGCGGACATGGTTTCCCTCGATCCGGTCGCCGTCAAGGCGGGACAGGCCAAGCGCCCGATCGCGAGCGTGGAGATCGACGCGACCGGCAAGTACGTCATGCCGGGGCTGATCAATGCCCACGGCCACGTGCAGGATTCGCGGGGCGGCATCCCCCAGCCGCTGGAATACGAGCTCAAGCTCTGGCTGGCCTGCGGGGTCACCACGGTACGAGACGTGGGGAGCCTCACCCGGAAGACCCTGCAGCTGCGCGCATCGAGCGCCGCGGGCACGGTGGTGTCGCCCCGGATTCTGGTCTATGGCCTGTTCGGCGGCGGCGACGCGGTGGAAAGCCATGGGATCAACACGCCGGCCGAGGCCCGCGCCCGGGTCCGGGAGCTCAAGGCGCTGGGGGTCGACGGCATCAAGATCGTGGGCATCGACCGCGATCTGATGCAGGCGATGGAGGAGGAGGCCCACGCCCTGGGGCTGCCGATCGCCCACCACGCCGGGGTGGAGGAAACCAACGCGTGGGACGACATCAAGTTCGGGACCCGCAGCATCGAGCACTGGTACGGCATCCCTGACGCAGCGCTGGCCGACGGGGTGCAGCACTTTCCCTCGAGCTACAACTACGAAAACGAGATCGACCGGTTCCGCTGGGCCGGCAGGCTCTGGCGCGAGGCCGATCCCGAGCGGCTGGGCAAGGTGCTCCAGGCGATGGCGGACAACAACGTGGCCTGGGTGCCCACGCTGGACATCTACGAGGCCAGCCGGGACCTGACCCGGGCCCAGAACCAGCCCTGGTTCAGGGACTACCTGCACCCGACCCTCGAGGAGTACTTCCGGCCTAACCCGGCAAATCACGGATCCTACTTCATCGGCTGGAGCTCGACCGACGAGGCGTACTGGAAGGAGAACTACCGGATCTGGATGGCGGCGCTCCGGGACTTCGAGGGGCGCGGCGGGCTCATTGGCGTGGGAGAGGACGCGGGATTCATCTATCAGATGTACGGCTTTGGCCTGATCCGGGAGCTGGAGCTCCAGCAGGAGGCCGGCTTCCCGACGCTCAAGGTGCTGCAGCACGTGGCCCAGAACAACGCCCGGATCCTCGGGATGGAAGACCGGATCGGTCGGATCCGGCCCGGGTACCTGGCGGATCTCCTCGTGGTGAACGGCAATCCGCTCGAGGATCTGAAGGTGCTCTATCCCACCGGGACCGAGAGCATCGTGGATGGGAAGACGGTGCACACCGGCGGAGTGGAGTGGACCATCAAGGACGGAATCCCGTACCACGCCCCCACTCTGTTCCGTGAGGTGAAGGACCTGGTGGCGGCGGCGCGAGCAAGACGCTAGGAATGCTAGGACGCTACGACGCTACGACGCTACGACGCTAGGAACATCCGGAACCGGCGAACCCCGCTCGTGGGGCAGTTACGTAGCGTCATCGCGTCATCGGGTCATCGCGTCTTACCGTCGTCGCGTCATTTCTTGTCCACGATCACCAAACACAGCGTCGCCAGCGGTCCGAGCAGGAGCGACAGCAGGAACCAGTTGAACCCGCTGCGATTCTTGCCCTGCGCGATGCCCGCATTGAGGAGCGCCAGCGTGCCCCACCCCGCGAAGTATCCCCGTCCGATGCCGAGCAGCATGTGGCTTCTCCTGTGTGGTGTGGTGGTGCTTGTTGCACTGCCTGGAACGGCGTTCTCTCAGGCGACCGGTACCCAGGTGGTCATGCTTGGCACCGGCACTCCCAATCCCGATCCGGATCATTCCGGGCCCGGGGTCGCCATCGTGGTCAACGGCACCGCCTACCTGGTGGACGCCGGCGCGGGCGTGATGCGCCGTGCCGAGCAGGCCAGGCGATCCGGCGTGGCGGCGCTGAACCCGGGCCTGATCCGGGTGGTCTTCCTGACCCATTTGCACTCCGATCATACGATCGGACTGCCCGATGTGATTCACACCGGCTGGATTCGGGAGCGACGCGGGCCGTTGCAGCTGTACGGACCTCCTGGAACGTCGGCGATGGCCCTGCATCTGACCGAAGCGTATAGCGCCGACATCGAGAATCGCACCGCCGGCCTGCAGCCCCACAGCGAGAACGGCTGGATGGTGGACGCGCACGAGGTGAGCGACGGCGTGGTCTACCGTGACAGCAACGTGACCGTCACGGCCTACGAGACCCCGCACGCCAACTGGAAGCACGCCCTGGGCTACCGGTTCGATACCCGGGACCGAAGCATCGTGATTTCGGGCGACACCCGCCCGAGCGACGCGGTGGTGAGCGCGTGCAACGGATGCGACGTGCTGGTGCACGAAGCGTACGCGACGAAGGGGTTCCTCCAGCGCACCCCGGAATGGCAGAAGTACCACGCCGATGCCCACACTTCGGGGGCTGAGCTGGCCGCCCTGGCGACCAGGGCGCGGCCTCGCCTCCTGCTGCTGTACCACCAGATGCTCATGGGTGCGACCGAGGACGACCTGCTGGCCGAGATCCGGAGGGGCTACGGGGGTGTGGTCGTAATGGGGAAGGATCTCGGCATTTATTAGAGGCTAGGAGGCTAAGACGCGAGGACTACCGGAGGGACGGACGCGATGGTGTTGCCACAGCGGACCCAGCTGGACGAATGGCTCAACGAGCTGTTCCTGGCGGACCAGGACGTGAGGCTGGAGCTGGAGCCACGGTCGGACGAGCAGTGGAACTGGCGGCCGGGTCCGGGGCGCTGGTCGATCGGGGAATGCATGCAGCACCTTGCCATTACCACCGAGCTCATGCTGGGCCGGGTCAAGCCCGCGCTGGAGAGTGCCAGGGCGAAGGGCATGACCGGAGACGAGCCCTACGGGTACGGGCCCATCGGCGGGTGGTTCGTGCGGATCATGGAGCAACCCGGGAAGCGGCCGATGCCCTCGCCGGCCAACTTCCTGCCCCAATCTTCGCTGCCGAAGGCGGTCGTGCTCAACGCCTTCCACCATGCCCAGGAGGATTTCCGCCAGACGATGACCGGGGCCTACGGCCTGGCGCTCGACCGGATCAAGGCGCCGAGCTCGGCCCGGGGCGCCTGGTGGCTCAGGCTCAATGTGGCGGCATGGTTCGCGGCCACCCTGGCGCATGAACGCCGGCACGTGGCGCAGGCGCGGCGGGTGCGGACGGCGGAGGGGTTCCCGCCGGGTGTCGCCGTGTAGCCGGACCGGCGCTCCGGCGTATTCTGCGCTAGATTCGCGGTCCCCCTCTGCGGAGTCTTCTCCATGAAGTGTGTGTTGAGCCTCGTCGTCGCCGCCTGCCTTGTTACCCCGGCGCTGGGCCAGGCGCAGGATCAGCCAGGCGCCATCGCCTCGGCCATGAAAGCCACCATCACGCGGTTCGCCCGGAACATGCCGGGCGCCGCCGACTCAATGCCGGCCGATAAGTACGGCTTCAAGCCGTCACCCGCCCAGATGAGCTTCGGCGAGATCCTGGCCCATGAGGCCGAGTCGAACGAGACCCTCTGCGCCGCGATCGCCGGTAGCGCGGCGACCCCGACGGAATCCGCCGCGAACGCCACCGCGCCCAAGGCCGATCTGGTCGCGCGCCTGCGGAAATCCTTCGACTACTGCGGCACGGTGGTCGGGGCGATCAAGGACGCCCAGCTGGGCGACTCGGTGCCCTTCTTCGGCGGCCGCAAGGCCACCCGGGCGCGCGCGGTCATCGCGCTGGCCCAGGACTGGGCCGACCACTACGCCCAGGCGGCGATGTACCTTCGCGCCAACGGCATCCTGCCGCCCTCGGCCCGGCCGCGGCCGTAGCACCGCGGGTCTTCCCGGAAGGCGCGCGCGAGGGGTGAGTGCCGCCGGCACTCACCCCTCTTCGCGCATGGGCCGGCCGGCTCTAGCGCAGCGCTTTCCGGATGACCAGCTTGAGCGCGGACCAGACCTCGTCGAACGCCGCAACCTTGATGTCGACATAGCCCATAGGGAGCGCCACCTCGCGGATGGTATCCTCGACGATGTCGGTGGTCACCTTCGACGCCTTCTTCGGCCACGAAACCCACACCACCGCATCCGGCTTGATCCTGCTCCGGAGATCGGACAACGATTTCTGAAGGTCGGACTTCCGGGTGAAGAACCCGTGGATCAGATCGGTGGTTGCCGACACCCTGGTCACGAACCGGACGCCATGCGGCAGGGGTGCCACCAGGGCCTGGTAGTTCGGGGGCGCATTGAGAACCAGGACCGCGGCCTCGTCCTTGATGCCGAGCTTCTTTGCCAGGGGGGTGCCGGAGTACCCCGCCGACCCCGGCTTCACCATCCCGCCGCCATCCCGTCTTTCCGCGGATCGCTCGCCGCGGCCCAGCCCCGCAGCAGCCGCATCACGGCCTGCCCGCCTCCCGCGTTCCCCGGGGTCAGCAGCACGATGCGATGCCCCATCCGTTCCAGGCTCGCCCGCACCGAATCGGAAATCGGGCCCTCGAGCCCCACTTGCAGCCCCGAGAAATGCCGGAATCTCGGCGCGTCGAGCGCTTCCTGAAGGTCCATGCCGAACTCCAGCAGGTTGAGCAGGACCTGGACGTGTCCCTGCGGCTGGATCGAGCCGCCCATGACACCGAAGGCGAGCCATGGCTCCGGCTCGCCGGTGGGGCCCGGGCGGGTTACGAAACCCGGGATCAGGGTATGAAAAGGACGCTTGTTGGGGCCGACGGTGTTCGGCAGATCGGGATCCATGGTGAATCCCGCCCCCCGGTCGTGGAGGACGAATCCGGTGCCCGGTGCCACCACCGCCGATCCGAACTCTTCGTAGTTGCTGTTGATGAACGACACCATGTTGCCGGCCGAATCGGCCACGGACAAGTAGATCGTCTCGCTGGCCGTCGTGGCCGCGCCCGGCTCGACCCGCTCGGCGGCCCGGGCCTCGTCGAGGAGCGACCGGCGCGCCGCGATGAAGCCGGGATCCACCAGGCGCTTCACGTCCACCGTCATCGCGGCGGGATCCCCGATCCAGCGGGCCAGGTCGGCGTAGACCAGCTTCTTGGTTTCGATCAGGTGGTGCAGGTAGGCCGGCGAATTGTGCCCCATCGCCTTGAGATCGTAGGGCTCGAGAATCTTCAGCATCTCGAGCACCGCGATGCCCTGATTGTTGGGCGGCAGCTCCCACACGGTATGGCCGCGGAAGGTCGCCGAGATCGGCGTCACCCATTCCACTTTCTGATTGACCAAGTCCGGCAGGGTGAGGAACCCGCCCAGCTCCCTCACCCGGTCCACGATGCGGCGGCCCAGCTCGCCGCCGTACAGCGCCTTGGGCCCCTCCTTCGCGATCAGGCGGAAGGATGCCGCCAGGTCGGGATTGCGGAACCACTCGCCCGGCCTCGGCGCGCGGGTGCCGTCGATCAGGTAGGTCGCGCGGGCACCTGAATCCCGGGCGAGGCGCTCCACCGCGGCGGCCCATTGTCCTGCGATGATCGGGCTGACGGGAAACCCTTCCTCGGCGAGCCGGATGGCCGGGGCCAGGGCCTGGGCCAGCGAGATGGTCCCGTATTTTTCCAGGAGTGCGGCCCAGCCCGACAGGGCGCCCGGCACCGTGATCGGCTCGGAGCCATAGAGGGGCACCCGGTCCCGGCCGCGCTTCAGCATCTCCTCCCGGGTCATCAGGGACCCCGAGCGGCCGCTGGCGTTGAGAGCGACCAGGCGCTTCTCCCGGGCCGACCAGAACAGCGCGAACATGTCCCCGCCGATCCCGGTCATGTGGGGCTCGACCAGATTGAGCACCGCAGCGGCGGTAACCGCGGCGTCGATCGCGTTCCCGCCCCGCTGGAGCACGGCAAGCCCCGCCGAGGTCGCCAGCGGCTGGCTGGTGGCGATCACTCCGTGCGGGGCGTAGACCGTGGACCGCCCCGCCATCGACGGCGCCCTGGTCTGGGCCGGTGCCGGCAGGGCAACGGCGAGGGCGATCCCGAGCAGCGCGAGGGAGCGAAGGGACATGCCAGATCTCTCCGGTTGGGATAACCGGACTGAATCTAGCTCCCGGCCGGCCCGTCCTCGCCAGCGCTTCGCGAAACCCTGCCTACCAGTCGGTGGGCCGATAATCCTTCAGGAACTGTCCCCAGACGTGCGTGCCGGTATTGATACCCGAGATGATGGGATCGACGATGCGCGCGGCCCCATCGACGATGTCCAACGGCGGGTGGAAGCGGTGCTCCTCCACCTTGCGCGCCGCGATCTCGACCGGATCCTCGTCGGTCACCCAGCCGGTATCGACGCTGTTCATGTGAATCCCGGCGTGGTGATAATCGGTCGCCGAGGTGCGGGTCATCATGTTGAGCGCCGCCTTGGCCATGTTGGTGTGCGGGTGCCGGGTGGTCTTGTACTTCCGGTAGAACTGCCCCTCGACGGCGGACACGTTCACGATATGCTTGTCGCGATCCGGCGTGCGCATCATCAGCGGCTTGAGCCGGGCGTTGAGGACGAAGGGCGCGATGGCGTTCACCAGCTGCACCTCCATGAGCTCGACCGAGCTGACCTCGTCCAGCAGCAGCCGCCACGAATTGCGCCCCCGCAGGTCCACCTGCTGAAGGTCCTGGTCCAGCCGGCCCTCCGGAAAGAGCCGCGCATCCGGGGCATGCTCCTCCGGCAGCAGCGGTACCTGGGAGAGCTGGGCCGCGTGGGTCAGTCCCGCGATGTCGCCGAGGCGGCGATCCAGCGCGGCGGGAGCGGTCTCGGAACCCTGCAGCAGGTTGTAGCCCCGCAGCCCCTCGTAGGGCCCGACCAGCCGGCGCACCGCCTCCGGAAGGGTCCGCAGCGACGCGGTCTCGTGGGCCATCATGTGCTCGTAGAAGCTCGGCGGGCGGCGGACGGTCTGGCAGGCGTTGTTGATGATGAAGTCGAGCCGGTCCCGGCTGCCGAGCAGTTCATGGCAGAACGCCTCGACGCTCGGTGTATGGCGCAGGTCCAGCCCGAAGATCTCGAGCCGATCGCCCCACTCGGCAAAGTCCGGCTCCCGCGCATAGCGCGCCGCGGAATCGCGGGGAAAGCGGGTGGTGACGATGAGCCGGGCCCCGGCGCGCAGCAGCTTGAGCCCGGCCTGGTAGCCGATCTTGACCCGCCCGCCGGTCAGCAGGGCCACCCGGCCCCGCAGATCGGCCAGCTCGCTGCGCTTGGCGAAGTTGAGCTCGGCGCAGGAAGGGCAGAGGGAGTCGTAGAAGTGATGGATCGCCGAGTAGTCCTGCTTGCAGATGTAGCAGTGCACCGGCTCGACGGCCTCGCCAGGCTCCGGGCCTGCATCCTGGTCCTGTGGCTCGAACCCGTCCGGCGGGAACACGTTCGGGGTGGTGAAGACGGTCTGGCGCCGCAGGGTCCGGATCCCGGTTCGCCGGAGGGTCGACTCGTCCTTGGCGATGCGGGCCGCCTTGCGCAGCCGCACCGTCGCCTTCACCAGTTGCCGGCGGGTCTTCGCGTCGGGGTGAAACACCTTCCCGACCGCGTCCAGGAAGCGCCTCCGGTCCTCCGGCGACGCCTCGGCCAGCAGTCCCCGGTCCGTGGCGACCGATTCGAGCAGGTCGGCGGCGTCGTGCAGACGATCGATGAGCCGCTGCGCGCGGAGATTCTCTGGAGGCTTCTTCCTGATGCTCACGGGTCCCTTGTCGTTGATTTGCTGATAGTATTATCGCATCACCGTTCCCCGGAGAGAAACATGACCAGGACGCTCGCCGCGCTCGCCTCCCTGCTGCTGCTCGGCGCGCCGCTCGCGCGGGCCCAGCGCGGCACCATGAGCTTCTTCATCACCAGCGTCGGTCCCGGCAACGGCGCCGATCTGGGCGGGCTGTCGGGCGCCGACGCCTACTGCACCCAGCTCGCCAGGTCCGTCGGTGCCGGGGGACTCACCTGGCGGGCTTATCTCAGCGCCAAGACCGCCAGCGGAAAACCGCCGGTCAACGCGAGGGACCGGATCGGAAAAGGGCCCTGGTACAACGCCAAGGGGACGTTGGTGGCGAAGGATCTGGCCGAGCTGCACGACAGCACCCACGTGAACAAGCGAACCGCGCTCACCGAGAAGGGCGACACGGTGAACGGGCGCGGCGACACTCCCAACAAGCACGACATCCTCACCGGGTCGGCGCTGGACGGCACCCTGATGACCGACACGCTCGACACGACGTGCGGGAACTGGACCAGCAGTGCCGCCGACGGGAGCGCGCGGGTGGGCCATTTCGACCGCCAGGGCGGCGGGCAGAATCCGACCTCGTGGAACTCCGCCCATCCGTCGCGCGGGTGCGGCCTGGCGAACCTCCGGGCCACAGGCGGGGACGGGTTGTTCTATTGCTTCGGGATTCCCTGAGGTCGGCGAGCTCGGGGCGGCCTACCGCCTGACCCGCATCCCTCGCACCGAGTCCCACTGCAGCGGCGTGTTGCTCCGGGGCAGGGGGGCCCCGGGCGCCTCGCCCACCGACACGCCATGGCCCCAGGTCGCGGGGCAGACCGCCACGTAGCGCGCATAGCCCCCCACCCCGCCGCCGAACTTGGGGTAGCCGATGGTGACGAGGCATCCGGTCTCGGCCACCTGATCGAGGTTGGCCACGCCCTCCGCCTGAGCATACCCGTGGTGCATCAGCCATGACTCGCCCTCGAGCGTCGCGGTGGTGTCGGTGTCGAGCGGCTCATGGCCGTGGAAGAGGATGTGGCGCTCGAGGTGGAGGAACTTGAGCGCGCCGAGCGACACGCCCGCGAACGGCGTCCTGGTGGCCAGTCCGGGGTCGGGCCACTGCCGGGACCAGTCGGAGCGCACCATCACCACGGCGCCCTCGGGAATCCGGCCGTTCCGGCGCTCCCACTCCGCGATGTCCGCCACCTGCAGATGGTACCCCGGGTGCCGGGCCAGCGAATCCACGATGGAGATCACCACCAGGGGCCGGACCGCGAACGTCGGGGGCAGCTCGTCGATGCCGGGATACTCCGGCGCCCAATGGGCCGGTGGATCGAGCTGGGTCCCGTACTGGTCGGTGGTCAGCCGGTACGCGGTGGCCTCGAAGCCGTCCTGGGCATAGGTGTACGGCTTCCCGGTTTCCGGATTGAGGGTCGGCCCGAACGTGGCGGGGCCGAATCCATGCCAGACCGGGATCGTCGGGGTGATGGTGTGGGTCAGATCGATGTACTTGGCGCTCTTGAGCGACTGCTGGTAGAGCGCCCAGAGGCCCGGTGCGGCGGCGGGACTGCCCAGGGTGGCCGAGCGGTCGCAGGCCGCCAGGGCGAAGGCGCCGACCAGGACGATCCAGGGGTTTCTCATGACGCAAGAATGCCGCTCCATCGGGCCGGCTGCAACCTTTCGCCACCCCCGAGCGTCTTATCATAGTAACTTGGTGGAAGCGCGGCTTCCCCTGACCCTCACCTTGACCTCTGAGCCATGGCCCTCCTCAAAGGCACCCTCGACGTTCTGGTCCTCAAGGCCCTGTCCACCGGCCCCAAGCACGGGTTCGAGATCACCCGCTGGATCGACGACGGCTCGCGGGGCCAGTTCGAGATCGAGGCCGCCGCGCTGCTGCAGGCGCTGCATCGGCTGGAGGAGCGCCGGCTGCTCAGCGCCTCGTGGGGCATCACCGAGAACAACCGGAAGGCCCGCTATTACAGCGTGACCGCGGCCGGGAAGGCCCATCTGCGGGCCGAGACCGCCGCGCTCAAGAGCTCGGTGGCGGCCCTGGCCGCGATCCTCGACACCCGATGACACCCGACGAGATCCGGCCCGGGGTTCCCCGCGCCTTCGAGCTCCCGGTGCGGCGGCCGGAGCAGGCTGGCGCCGACGCCGACGCCGAGCTCGCCTCGCTGATCGAGGAGCACACCATTCACCTCATGGGGCGGGGGGGCGTGCCGGAAGCCGCGGCCCGCGCCGAGGCGCGGCGCCGCCTTGGGCAGGGCCTGCCCGAGGCCGGTGCGGGGCTCGGCCGATCCGCCCGACACCGGGAGCGATCCATGCAACTGCGCGAATGGCTGGAAGACCTCG
>JBGPLG010000060.1:0-26115 GCA_041486305.1 Gemmatimonadota bacterium | reverse complement strand
GCCTTGCCTGCGGCGAAGAACGCAAGGCCCTTGGTCACACCGTGGTTCACCACGTGCAACAGAGCGCCGTACGTTCCGACGGGTCCGCCGAAGCCAAGACCGAGCGCGACAATCCCGACGTGCTCGACGCTGTGATAGCCGAGCAGGCGCTTGAGATCGTGCTGGGCCAGGATGAACGGCGTCGCCACCACAACCGAGGTGAGGCCGAAGACGAGCAGCACCTTCGTCGGGAACGCCGGGCCGCACGCCGCGGCGGCGATGGTCTGAAACCGGATGATGCCCAGGAGCGCGCACTTGATGAGGACGCCCGACAGCAGGGCCGAGACCGGGGTGGGCGCCTGGCTGTGGGCGTCGGGCAGCCAGAGGTGCATCGGCGCGAGTCCCGCCTTGGTACCATAGCCGACCACCACGAAGATGAAGCCGATCCGGACGATGCCGGGGTCGAGCGTCGGGGCCACCCGCATGATCGCCGACCAGCTCATCGCGGTCGGGTCGGCGCCCCCGTGGGCGGCCGCGGCGGCGTAGACCAGCACCGTGCCGAAAAGGCCGAACGAGATGCCGATGGTCGTCACGATGATGTACTTCCACGCCGCCTCGAGGCCGTGCTGGTGGCCGTGGTAGCCGATGAGGACCGCCGACGTGATGGTGGTCCCCTCCATCGCGATCCAGAGGACGCCCAGGTTGTCGGCGAGGACCGTCACGACCATCGTGGCGACGAACAGGTGCACCAGCGCGAAGTAGGATCGCAGGGACTCGGCCTTCATGTTGCCGACCGCGACCGCCTGCTTGAGCCACCCCACCGTGTAGACCGAAACCGCCAGGGCGAGGACCACGACGAGGAGGAGGAAGACCAGCCCGAGGTCATCCACCCGGAGGACGCCCGACGCCCGCGGCCCGCCCGCCGCCACCGCGCGGGCGAGAATCAGCGTGAGCGCCGCCAGGACCGCCGAGCCGCCGACGTCGAGGGCCGAGAGCATGCGGCGGTCGCGGGTCGTGAGCATGAGCAGCGCCGTGACGGTGGGGACCACCGGCAGGACCCAGAGCGGGGTGTCAGCCACTGGTCACCCCCGGAGCCGGTCCAGGTCCGCGATGTCGGCGTCGACCGTCGAGCGGACCCGGAGGACCATGATCGCCATGACCAGCGCCGCGAGGATGACGTCGAGGATCACGCCGATCTCGATGATGAGCGGCATGCCCTGGGTCACCGCCATCGCGGTGAAGAAGATGCCGTTCTCTGACGCGAAGAGGCCCACCATCTGGGTCAGCGCCGTCCTGCCGGTTGCCATGGCCAGCACCCCGAGCAGGGTCAGGGCGATGCCGACCGGGAGCGCATTGCCGGTGATCGCCTGGTTCACCGGGCCGAGCCGGGCGCTCAGGTTGAACGACATCACGACGATCAACACCGCCAGGGCGAGCGTGGCGGCGATCGGGATCACCGGCTCCACTTCGCGCCGGACGTTCATCCGCCGGACGACCCGGTGCAGCACCCACGGCAGCACGATGGTCTTGACGCTGAGGGTGATGCCGGCGATCACCCAGAGATCCCGGTTCCCGGTGGCCTTCGCCAGGGTCGCTGCCGCGATGGTGATGAGCAGCGACTGGGCGGCCACGGCGTAGATCGCGCGATAGATCTGCCCGGCCGCGAGAATGAGGATCATGGTGAACAGCAGCAGCGCGCCGAGATCGTCGATGATGGTGTGGACCGTCGCGGCGCTCACAGGATCCTCAGGGCGAGCGCGGTGAGGGCGCACACGAAGCCGATGCCCAGGTACTGCGGCACCCGGAAGAGCCGGAGCTTGGCATAGGACGATTCGACCAGCGCGAGATAGATCACCAGCACCAGAACCTTCCCCGCGAAGCCGCCGAGGCCCAGGAGGAGACCCGCCGGGTCGGTCCGGTCCACCGGGCCGAAGGGGAAGAAGAGCGCCGAGACCAGGGCGAGGGTGACGATCTGTCGGGTGTGTCCCGCGAGTACCATGCAGCCGAGCCCCGGCCCGGAGTGCTCCAGCAGCATGCCTTCATGCAGCATCGTGAGCTCGAGGTGGGTGTCCGGGTTATCCACGGGGATGCGGCCGGTCTCGGCCGGGAGCAGCACCAGCATGGCCGCGAACCCGAGGAAGTCCGCGGCGTGCCAGGCGAGGACCCACGACGTCCCCCGCTGTGCCGCGAGGGACCCGAGCTCGGTCGTTCCGGCGACCACCGCAGTGGAGAACACCACCATCATCAGGACCGGCTCGACCAGCGGCGCGAGCGTCATCTCCCGCGAGGCCCCCATGCCGCCGAAGGCGCCCCCGGCATCGAGGGCGCCGACCGCGGTGAGGAAGCGGGCCAACGCGAGCAGCCCGAGGAGCAGCACCGCGTCGCCCAGGGGGACCGCGGAGGTTCCGGCCTGGACCACCGGGACCAGCGCGCCCGCCGCCGCCGTGGCCGCCAGCACTAAGACCGGTATTAATCGGAAGAGGCCCGAGGTCGAGTCCGCCTGGACCGTGCCCTTGCGGAACAGCTTGGCGAGGTCGCGATAGGGCTGCAGGACGCCGGCCCCCTCCCGGCATTGAAGCCGGGCCTTGACCTTCTGAATGGCGCCGGTGACGAGAGGCCCGAGCAGCACGAGGAGGGCCATCTCCAGCAGCGGCAGCCCCGGCGCCTGGCCGCCGCTCATCGGCCCACTCCGAACAGCAACAGCGCCACGAAGAGGGCTCCGAGGACGAATCCGATGTACCCATGGATGCGGCCGGTGCTGCGGGCGCGAATGGCCTGGGAGAGCGCCGATATGCTCCGCTCGGCACGGTGGTAGATCTGGGTTTCGGCGAGGTCCACGACCTCGCCGGCATAGTGGATGCGCCGGACCACATAGGGCGTTCCGGCCGTTTCCCGGAGCACAGCGCGGCGAGGGCGGTAGAGCGCCGCGAACACGAGCCGCAACGGCTTGGCAAACGCCGTGGCCGTGTAGTCAAACCGCGCCGTGGGAGTCATCCCGCAGGTCCAGGTCGGCGCCGGCTGCGGCGGGGCCCGCCGCAATCCGCGGCGCAGCACCCAGGCCATCGCGGCGAGCGCGACGAGAAGCGCGGCTACCATGGTCATCGAAATGGCCGTGGCGTCCGCCCCGGATGCCGTCAGCCCCGTCGACAGAACCAGGGGCCCCCGCGCCGTGACCACGGCGCTCGCCCCGGGACCCTGGAGCAGTCCGGCCGTCGGCGCGTCGAGCAACCGCATGGCGTACCCCGGCGCGACCCCGAGGGCCACGCACAGCGCCCCGAGCCAGGCCTTGCCGGCGAGCATGGACGGCGGCGCCTCGGTGGCCCGCTCGGCCTGGGAGCTGCGCGGGCGACCCAGGAACGTGACGCCAAACGCCTTTGCGAAGCAGGCCGCGGCGAGGCCTCCGGTGAGCGCCAGCATTGCCGCGGAGAAGACCAGGCCGAGCCCCGCGGGACCGTGGAAGAGTCCGGTGCCGCCCAGCAGGGCCTGGAAGGTGAGCCACTCGCTGACGAATCCGTTGAGTGGCGGGAGGGCCGAGATCGCCACGGCTCCCAGCAGGAACAACCCGGCCGTCCAGGGCATGCGTCGGGCGAGCCCGCCGAGCTCCTCCATGTTCCGGACGTGGGTGCGGGAGAGGACGCTGCCCGCGCCGAGGAACAGCAGGCCCTTGAAGGCCGCGTGGTTGACGATGTGAAGGAGCGCGGCCGTCAGGGCCACGGTGGCGAGAACGCCGCCGGCGCCCTCCCGGCGCCACAGGATCATGGCCAGTCCGACCCCGATCAGAATGATCCCGATGTTCTCGACGCTGTGGAACGCGAGCAGGCGCTTGAGATCGTGCTGCTGGAGCGCGTACAGCACCCCGAGCACGGCCGAGGCGGTGCCCAGGATGAGCACTGCCCATCCCCAGGAGGCCGGGAGCGGCCCGGCGGTCGGGGCGAGCAGGTCGAAGCCGAAGCGCAGGATTCCGTAGACCGCGACCTTGAGCATGACGCCCGACATCAGCGCCGACACATGGCTCGGCGCCGCGGGGTGCGCTCGAGGAAGCCAGACGTGGAGCGGGACCACTCCGGCCTTGGTGGCGAAGCCCACCAGCGCCAGGAAGAACAGCGTCGTCCGGGTCGGCGCGTCGAGACCGGCGGCCGCTTCGCGAAGGGCAGCGAAGTCGAATGTCCCGGCCCGCTCGGTCATGGACAGGAAGGCGACCAGGAGCAGGGCCGTTCCACCGTGGGCCATGACCATGTAGAGGAGGCCGGCCCGCGCATTCTCCCCGTCCCGGTCGTCGGAAACGACCAGCACGTAGCTGGCGAGTGTCATGACCTCCCAGCAGAGGAGGAAGGTCAGGGCGTCGCCGGCGCAGCACAGGAACGCCATGCCCGCCAGGAAGACGTTCAGCGCCAGCGCCTGGGCCCCCTGCCGCGCCGGACCGGCGTCGGGCGAGTGGATCCGGAGATAGGCGGGGCCGTAGATGGCCGCCGCGATGGCCACCAACGAAATGACCAGCAGGAAGTAGGCGGAGAGCCCGTCGATCGAGAGCGACAGCCGGGCGAATGGGAAGAGGTCCGGGAGCGGCTGGATCAGGACCTGACCCGGGGCGCCGAGCAGCACGCCGAGCGCAACCCCGACGCCGGCGACAGCCCCCGCCAGCGCGGCCAGGTGCCCCGCGCCCAGCGCCAGCCGGCCCGACCAGCGCGACAGCAGCGCGGACAGCGCTCCTGCCCCGTAGCAGGCAGCCATCAGGTTCGGGCTTGAATGGATGTGCACGTCCGCCTCGCGGCTATCCCGGCCGCATCATCCGAACGGCCGCCGTCACCGCGACCGGCAACCTACGTTTCGTGTGATTGGGTCAATCATGGCGCCGTCGCGCCAGGAACTCAAGCACACCAAGACCCCGGCCGAAGTCGGGACCTGATGGCATCAGCTACCCCGAAGGCCACCTCGCCTCGTTTTCCCTGATCCGCGCCCTGACGATCTTCTTCACCAGGGCGTCGGACAGGGGCTTTTCCGGCAGGAATCGAATGGTCCCCTTCGAGGTCTCGCGTCTCCCGAGCTCGTCCTTGAGGGCGGCGATCACCGCCTTGCTCATGGGGAAGAGACTGCAATGGTTCGTGAATGCCGCCATCGCGACCAGCCTCCGGTCCCGGTACTTGAAGATCGGCATTCCATAGCCGATGTACTCGGTGGCGCCGGGCGCGGCGGACTTCACCGCCCGCCGCACCTTTTCGAGCGCCGCACGGTGCCTGGCGGGCACCGCGGCGAGATACTCCCGGACCGTCGCCATCTTCTTCATTGGCCGCCTCCGCGGGAAGGCTTACTGGGGTGCGAAGTCCGACTCGCTGTAGAGCGCCCGAATCTCGACCTCACCTGGCCCGGCAATACTGAGAAAACGCTTGGTCAGCGCAATGGCCTCGTCCTTCGATTTCGCATTGAGAATCGCGAACCCGGCCACCAGCTCCTTGCTCTCGGTGAAGGGCCCATCGGTGACGGTTGCCTTGCCGTCTCGGAGCCGGACCCGGGCGCCACCGGCGCTCGGCTTGCACCCCTCGGTCGATTCCAGCGTGCCGGCCTTGGTCATTTCTTCGATCAGCGCGTTCATCCGGGCAAACTCCTGCGGGTCGGGGGGCCCGCCGGCTTCGTTGCGCCGGGTCAGTTTCTCATCCGCCTTGTAGATGGTCAGGAACCGCATGGCCGATCTCTCCTGTCGTGTGATCGTGGCGAGCCGGGTGAATCCGCGGCTCTATCAACACGACGAACGATGGTTCCCCGAATCGACATGACGGGTTCTGAGGATGGAGTACGCACTGGTAGGGTGCATCCCTGGGAACCAGGTGAAGCAAAAACCAGCGGTTCCAGAACACTCTCCGCCTGGTTCAATCCAAGCTGACCCCGGACCAGGCCGCCGCCGGCAAACGATCGGCGGAAGCGTGGATGGAGGCGTTCGCGAGGTCGAAGCGGCCCTAGCGCTCCGCTTACTGGGCCCGGATCGCGACGCCGGGATCGATCTGCGCCGCCCGCGCCGCCGGAATCCAGCACGCGGTGATCCCGACCGCCGCCATGACCACCGCGACGACGGCGAGGGTTGCGGGGTCGTGGGGCGCCACGCCGAAGAGCAGGCCCCGGATCAGCCGGGACAGGAGCAGCGCCCCCCCGACGCCCAGGGTAAGGCCCAGCGCCAGCAGCACCCCGCCTTCGCCCAGGATCATGCGCTGGACCTTGCCGGCATCGGCGCCCAGCGTCATCCGGATGCCGATCTCGTTGGTGCGCGCGCTGACCGAGAACGCCAGCACGCCGGCGATGCCCACAGCCGCGATCACCACGGCCAGCAGGCCGAACGATGCGACCAGCAGCGCGTTGAGGCGGCGCGGCGCCACGCTCTCGTCCCGGATCTGGTCCAGGGTGAGCACCTTCTCGATGGGCTGTTCCGGCGCCACGCTGCGCACTGCCTTGGTGGCCGCCGTCGCGAGGGTCGCCGGGTCTCCCGACGTCTCGATGGTCAGGCTGCTGCCGAACACCTCGGCCTGCGCGAACGGCGCGAACAGCACCGGGACCCGCTCGGCGTCGAGGCCGCCGTCCTTGGTGTCTCCCACCACGCCGACCACGGTGCGCCAGTCTCCCGAGATGCCGGTGAACTTGAGCACCTCGCCGGTCCAGGCCACGCGCCGGCCCACCGCATCCTGTCCGGGGAAGAGCCGGTTGGCCAGGGTCTTGTTGAGGATGACGACGAGACCGGAGCCGGTGCGGTCGGTGCTGAGAAACTCTCTTCCCTTGAGCAGGGGGATCCCGGCGGTGCGGAAGTATTCGGGACTCGCGGTGCGTCCCTCGGCATGCGGCTGCGGCTCGCCGAGGGACAGGGTCCGCCCTTCGGCGTTGATGTCGAGGGCAAACTGCTCGGAGCGGAGCGGCACGGTGGATCCGAGCCCCACGGCCTTCACGCCGGGCAGCGCGGCGACCTGCCTCTGAATCTGCTCGTACAGGGCCACCGATTTTTCGTGCGGCTGGGTGTAGTCGGGCGGCACCTCGAGGGTCAGCCGGTTCCCGCCGGTGAGTCCGGTATCCACCACGCTGAGCCGTTGCATGGTGCGGGTCAGCAGGCCGGCGCCGGTGAGCAGGACCACCGAGACGGCGATCTGCGCCACCACCAAGGTCTGCTGGAGCCGCTGCCGCTTGACCCCGCCGGTGGTCCGCTTGCCCCCCGCGGCCAGGGTAGTGCTGAGGGCATTCTCCTTGGCCAGCCTGGGGGCGTAGGAGAGCAGCACCGCCACCAGCAGGGTGAGGCCGAGCGTGAAGGCGAGCACCACACCGTCCAGCCGGATCTCGCCGGCGCGGGGGCTCATCCGCCCCGCAAAGGCAATCAGCATCCCCACCCCGCCGAAGGCGATGAGCAGCCCTAACCCGCCACCCAGCAGCGCCAGCACCAGGTTCTCCGAGAGCAGCAGCCGACGGAGCCGGGCGGTGCCGGCGCCCAGCGCGGCCCGCACCACCAGCTCGTGCTCCCGCCGGACTCCGCGCATCAGGGTCAGGTTGGTGACGTTGGCGCAGGCGATTACCAGGACGAACGCCGCCGCGCCCATCAGGAGCCAGAGGGTCAGCCTGGCCTTCTGGCCCATGACCTCCTGGAACGGCGTGAGCGTCACCTTGTAGCCCGATCCGGCGTCATAGGCTTCGGGATAATCCTTGTGGAGCCGGTTGGTGATGTCCGCCACTTCGGAGCGGGCCTGGGACACGGTCACCGCCGGCGCGAGCCGCGCGATCATCTGGGTCATCCGGTGGGTGCGCCCGGTGACCATCATGGCCGAGATGTGATGCTCGCTGTTCACCATGTTCATCAGGGCGTCATTCCGCTGGGGGAAGGCCGGCGCGGCCTGCAGCACCCCCACCACCGGGACCGCCTTGCCGTTCACGTGCAGCGATTTCCCCACGATGCCGCTGTCGCCGCCGAAGCTGTGCTGCCAGTAGTCCCAGGTCAGCATCATTACCGGTGCCGCGCCCGGTCCGTCGTCTCCCGCCGTGAAGGCCCGGCCGAGCACCGGCGAGAGGCCCATCACCGAGAAGTAGTTGCCGGTGATCAGGCCCACATCGATGCGCTTGGCCTCACCGTTTTCGACCATCGTGAAGGTGATCGGGGAGTATTCCGCGATCCCGCCCAGGGTCTTCGACGATTCCCGGAAGTCGTTGATCTCGGGAACCGAGAAGGCGATATCGTCGCCCCCGGGACCCTGGAACGACTGACGGAGGTATACCAGCCGGCCGCCGTCACGGTGGGGCAGGGGCTTGAGCAGCACCCCCCGGACCACGCTGAAGATGGCCGTGTTGGCGCCGATGCCGAGGCCGAGGGTCAGCACCACCGCGGCGGTGAAACCCTTTGCGCGGGAAAGACTTCGGAGGGCGTAGCGAAGGCCGAACATGGGACGATTCTCCTGAGTTTGAACCCTGGTCTATCTACTCGACGAACGAGCGCTGCCGGAATCGACACGGCGCGCCACCCTCTGAATTATGGCCGGCCGGGTGAGATCCCGGAGGGCGTCCTTCCCGACCCAGCGGGGCGCTGCCGCCTCCGAATGGGCCAGGCGCCGGGCCAGTTTCAGCGCGGCCCCGTGCATGGCCCGGTTCCGGTGCCCGGTTCCGCGAAGGGCCCAACTTACCCCCTTCTTCACGAAGTTACGCGGATCCTGGGCGCCCGTCTCGATCAGACGCAGAAAGGGGGAAAACTTCCGGTCAGGGGCCGTCTTGTCGTGGAGCGCGAGCGAGGCCATGAGTGCGAAGCCCGCCCGCTTGACCAGCTCGTGGCGGGATACGGCCCACTGGCGGGCCTTGTCCCAGGCGTAGGGAGTCTTGTCGAACAGGTGGAAGCAGACCGTATCGCAATCGGCCCAGTTCTCGAAGCCGGCGGCCCAGGCATTCATTTGCCGACGGGTGACCCGGGCCGGCTCGTCCACCAGCGCGGCCAGCACTTTCGCCTCGTGCCACCCCGTGTCCCACAGGGAGAGGGCCAGGGCATGGTCCTTCCCCAGCCGTTTCCGGAGCGACAGCATGGTGGCCATGCTCACGCCGAAGGCCCGCCGTGCGGTGATGCCGTACCGCGCCATCCCCGCGACGTTCCGCCGAGAGCCCCGTTTCTCGAGCCAGGAGAGCACCTCGTCCCTGGTCACGACCTAGGCCTGGTCGTAGGCTCGCTGCAGCGCGGCGATGTCGATCTTGTCCATCTTCAACATGGCTTGGACAACCCGGCCGGCCCTGCTCCGGTCCTTGTCTCCCATCAATCGGGGCAGCGCGCTGGGAATGATCTGCCAGGAGAGCCCGTACTTGTCCTGGAGCCAGCCGCAGTGATCCGGCCGGCCGCCCCCCGCGAGGAGCTTCTCCCACAGCTCGTCCACCTCCGGCTGGGTCTCGCAGTTGACGAAGAGGGAAATCGCCGGCGTGAACTTGTACTTGGGCCCTCCGTTCAAGGTGTAGAACTGCTGCCCCTCGATCTCGAAGGTGGTTCCCATCGCCTTCCCGTCGGGTCCCGGCATCACGCTCAGGACCTTCGAATTCTTGAAGATGGAGACGTAGAAGCGGGTGGCCTCTTCGGCCTGTCCGTCGAACCAGAGGAACGGGGTGATTCTTCCCATGTCTTGCTCGCTTGCCTTTCAGGTTGAGACCGGCATTTCCGTGAGTGCCTACACCATCGTTCCCAGCAGCCGCTCGAGGCGGTCGAAGCCGTGGGCCATCCCCTCCTTCATTCCGGTCTTGAGGGCCGCGTCGCGAGCTTCCTTCGAGGGGTAGAGGATCGTGAGCGTGGCCGTCGTCGTGCCGGCCTTCTCCACCAGGGTCAGGGTGTTGATCGTCTCCGGCCACTCCGGGCCCCAGGACTCGGTCGAGACCAGCCGGTCGGGCGGCGAAACCTCCCGGTACTTGCCCCGCATGTCCATCTCGGCGCCGTCGGCCTTGCGCCAGACGAAATGCCAGGACCCGCCGGGGCGGAGATCGATCTCGCAGACCGGCATGGTCCAGCCCTCCGGGCCCAGCATCCAGTGCGGCACGTGCTCCGGATTGGTCCAGGCGTCGAAGACGAGTCGGCGCGGTGCATCGAGGACGCGGCTCAGCGCGACTTCGCGGTCGCTGGGCAGGGTGAGGGTGACGCTTTCGGGGCCGCTCATCGAGGGTGTCCTCTATCGCTTGTCGTGATCACGATTCTTCTCGTGGGTCTTCATCCGTTCGAGCAGGCCATCGAGGCGCCTGAAGTTGGCCTCCCAGGCCTTGCGGTAGCGTTCCAGCCACGCGTTGGCTTCGGCGAGCGGCCCGGGCTCGAGCGAGCGGGGCCGCCGCTGGGCGTCCTTGCCCCGTGACACCAGCCCGGCGCGCTCCAGCACCTTGAGGTGCTTCGAGATGGCGGGCTGGGTCATCTCGAACGGCTCGGCCAGCTCGGTGACCGAGGCGTCCCCGGTGGCGAGGCGGGTCAGGATGGCCCGGCGGGTGGGATCCGCGAGCGCCGCGAACACCGCGTCGAGGCGGCCGGGAGCCAGGTGTCCATAACCCTTCAGTTGCATAACCATGAGGTAATGTATCGAGGAATGCTTCGGCCGTCAATACCCGAGCTGGGTTGGGATGGGTGGGACCGGGGCGGGAATGCCGGAGGCCAATATTGCGATTGCGGGGGACCGTGAGACAGAGCCAATTCAAGCGGGATTCTGGGAGCCATTCCCCGGCCGATTCATCGGCCGGGGCGTGGCAGGACGGTCTCAGAACCTGAAGCTGCCTCCGAACCCGAGCCGGGGGTGCGCCCCCGCCCTGGCGACCGGCGCCAGGGTGAGCCGGGAAGACTTGCTGGTCGCGTGCGTCGGCCTGGCCATCAAGGCCCGCACACCCAGGATCATCGCCGTCGAGCCGAGCGCGAGATTGACCACCCCGAACGCGCCGCGGCGATCTCCGTCTCCGGCGTAGGCGAGGCCCAGCCCCAGGCTCACCGCTCCGAAGGCGACCCCTCCGAGCCCCCGATCGCGGTGTCCCGCGAGGCGATCCATCGACCGGGCATTCCAGATGATCGAGATGGTGGAGAGGGTCCCGGCCGCGAGGGTCGCGGCGACGTAGCCCGCGGTGGGATCGTTGTGCCGGTTGTGGTCGATGCCGCCGTAGGTCGGCTGGATTCTCGCGGCCTCGGCGAGCGTCAGTCCGTGCTGATCCAGCCACTCCGCCAGGCCGGGCTCGTCGGCCAGCTCGGGCAGGTAGGCGTTGTTGCGGGTCCGCACCACGTGATCGACGATATCCCCGCGGCCCGAGGCCGCGACCAGGAACGCCATCGCGCAGAGGTTCCCGCGCGAGTCCCGGAAGAACGGTACCTGACCGGGCAGGAACTCGTTTCGGGGAAAGTTGCCTTCGGCCGCGTAGCGCCGGAGCAGCCGGACCTGTTCCCTCCGCGCGGCTCGCTGTGCCGGGGAGAGCGCCGAGGCGTCCCGGGCCAGCAGCTCCCGCTCCACGGCGGCAAAGTGACGGCGGAGCCTGGCGGATTCCGGGATGGGGTTCCCTGCCTCGGGGAACCGCAACGCCGCGGCCCCGAGTCCCAACAGCGTCACGCCGACCATCATTCGAATCCTTTGCATACCATCCTCCGGTCCGGCGGTACTATTCCATTGGGGCATGGCGTCCGCGCGCCGTCACCCGCTCGAGGCCGCGCACGGCGCCGCCGGCAACGATCACCGCGTGATCGAAGTTGTTGACGGTTGGGCAGACATGGCTGGGGAGGAGCCAGAGCCGCTCGCCGCGCGCCGGCAGCCGGGCGCCGTTCATCACGTCGACGGGGAGGTGTTCCTCGTTCGGCTGCCGGGGGATGAAATCGGGATGGCCGAGGACCTCGCAGGTCGGCACCCCGGCATCGGCCGACACCGCCTTGTGGCCGGCATCGGCGCAGAAGCGCGCTGCCGACGGATGGCTCACCACCGTGCTCAGCACCAGTGCTGCCGGGCGATAACCCGCATCGGCGGGGAGCTGGGTCAGGCTCTTCCGGTCGTTGTAGACCACCGTGCCGGGCGAGGTCCGGTGGGTCACCCCCGCCTGGGTGAACCCGCGATAGGCGAGCGCATGGGGAAAGGCCGGCGTTCCCGCGGTGATCACCTCGGGCGTGGCGATCCCGTCGGCCCGGAGCCGGCTGACCAGCTCGAGCAGGCGGTCGTAGCCCGCATGCACCAGGCGCTCCGCGTCGCGGGGCTCGAAGCCGTGGGCGTGCCCATCGTAGAAATGCAGGCCCGCGTAGCGCAGCCGGGCCGCGCCGATTCCCCGCGCCAGCCCGAGGATCTCCGGGTATCGCTCGAGGTCCAGACCGGTGCGGTCCATGCCCGGATTGAGATCGATGAAGATGCCCACGGTGGAGCCCCGGAACGGCGCGAGCATCGCCGGGTCCTCCACCAGCACCGAGATGTTCACCGCCGCATAGGCCGTCGCGATGCGGCGAACCAGCTCGGCCTGCGGCTCGGTGACCGGATAGGCCAGGAGCACGTCGGAATACCCGACCTTGCAGGCCGTTTCCAGCTCCAGCGTGGTCGAGCACTTGGCCTGGCGGACGCCCCGCTCCACCAGGGCCTTCATCACCAGGGCGAGCTTGGCGGTCTTGAGGTGGGGGCGCCACCGATCGGGCCGGCCGCCCAGGAGGCGGAGGGTGGCCGAGATGTTGTCGTTCACGGCGTCCAGGTCGATCACCAGCGCGGGAGTGCGGATGGCCTCGACTCCGCCGATCTGCGGCGCGGTCAGGTCCATCGTTCGATGGCCTCGACCCAGGCGGAGAGGAACGCGTTGGCCTGGAAGCCGTCCAGGGCGCGGTGATCGATCGTCAGCGAGACGTACAGCATCGGCCGGGCGACGAAGCCGGTTGGAGCCGGCGTGACCCGTTGCTCGAGCTTGCCGATGCCCAGGATGGCGGATTGGGGCTGGTTGATGATGATCGGCGCGGCGAACAGCGACCCGCTCACCCCGTGATTGGAGATGGTGAAGGTCCCGCCCTGAACTTCCCGCGGCTCGAGCCTTCCGGCGCGGGCCCGGGCGGTGAGGTCCGCGAGGCGGCGGGCCGTTTCCGGAAGATCGAGCGCCTGGGCCCGGTGCAGCACCGGCACGATCAGCCCCTCCGGTTCCAGCGCCGTGGCGATGCCGATGTTGCAGTCCTCGAACAGCTCGAGCCCCTGGTCGTGCCAGCGGCTGTTGACCTCGGGGACCGCCTGCAGCGCCGCGACCGTGGCGCGCACGAAATAGGCGGTGAGGGTGGCGGTCTTTCCCTGGGCCTCGCGGTGGGCCAGCACCCGGGACAGATCCGCCTCGAACACCGCGGTAACGTGCGGCGCCGCGGCGACGCTCCTGACCATGTGGTCGGCAATGCTCCTCCGCATGGGAGAGTGGGGGACCATGCGCGACGGGAGGCCGGAAGACGGGAAGGCAGGAGGACGGGAGGACGGGAGCGTTGTCCCGCTCGCAAGGTGCATTTCCACGTCCCGCACCGAGATCCTGCCGCCGCGCCCGGTCCCCTTGATCTGCGCCGGGTCGAGGCCGCGCTCCTGGATCAGCCGGCGCACCGCGGGGGACAGCTCGTCGGAGGTTGCCGCGGCCGGTTCCGGGCCTCGCAATGACGGGACCTCGGGCGGACGGGCGGACGGGCGGTCGGGAGGACCGGCGGGGCTCGCGGCGACCGAATCACCAATGCGCCCCAGCACGTCGCCCGGCTCGACACTCTCACCCTCCGGCTTCACGATTTCGAGCAGCACACCGGCCGCGGGCGCCGCGATTTCCACCGTCACCTTGTCGGTGGTGATCTCCAGCAGCGGGTCATTGAGCGAGACGCTCTCCCCGACCGCCTTGAACCACTTGCCGACGGTGTTGGTGGTGCCTTCGGTCTGGTCGCTCGGGAGAATGACGTCGGTAGGATCGGCCATGCCCCAATTTACTGCCTCGGGGTGCGCCGCTCTACTCGATCCGGTAGACGTGGATGACGTGCTCTCCGTCGGCCGATTCCGAGAGCCCGATGGCCCGGCGGCCCCGCACCACGAACGCCGTCAGCCGTTCCGCGGGAGTGACGGTGCCCAGGAAGCGCCCGTCTCCCGCGAACACGTCGACGACCGGACTGGTGGAACCGGCGTTGCTCACCAGTGCCAGCAATCTCCCCGAGGCGTCGATCCCGAAGCCCTGGACCCGGGGGCGGAAGCGGATGTCTCTCCGGGGAATGACCGGGGGAGACACCCCGGGGGGCAATGGCCGGGCGCCGGGGGGCCCCGCGGCGATCCGCTTTTCCAACGTGGCGACTTCTTCGTCGGTCCGGCGTCCGGCGCCCACGTCCGACCGGATCCAGTTCCGCACGGCTCGGCCGTCAGGGGCGAGCTCGCTGATCCGGTAGATCGTATCCGGGGCCGCGGCCAGGAGGGTTCCGTCGGCCGAAAGCGCCCGGCGGCACATGCCGCAGGTCACGGCGCTGGGGAAATCCTCCTGGCGCGGGTCGGGAAACACCGCGATGGTCTTGCCCAGCACCGCCTGCTCGCCCGCGGTGACCGGAGCAAAGCGCGCCTCCGGGCCCACGCCGGGTGCGAACGTCATGACGCCGAGCACCGGTGCGGCGCCCCGCCAGAGCAGCGCGATCGGCATGCCTCCGGAGACCGGCGCCGAGCCCTCGAGCTTGCCGTCGAAGTTCCAGATCGTGAGGCGACGGGTCCGGATGTCGGCCAGGGCCACCTCCCCCCCGGGGCCGATCGCGAGCCCCGCCGAGGTGAGGAATTCGCCGGGCCCCTGGCCCTTGTGGCCCAGGGAATCGCGGAGCTTGCCGGCGGGCGTGAACCGGTAGATGACGCCGTTACCGCCGTCGACGGCGGCGATCGACCCGTCGGGACCCAGGTCGATGTCGCTGATCACTCCGAAGCTGACCCCGGTGGCGGCGTCGAGGGTGAATTCACGGACCAGCTTGAGGGGCGGGCGCGCCTGGGAGGCCGCCGCCAGGGCGATGAGGGCCAGCAGTATCTCGGGCATGCCGGTACGATGCGGGGATGAGCGGAAGCGTTGGAACAAGCGGCCGGGTGACTCCAGGGCCGGCCGATCAGAACTCGATGATCTCGACCATGCGCGCCGCAATATCCGATGCCTGCGGCAATACTGCGTTCATCAGCGCCACATTGTACGGCGTCGGGACATCGGGGATCGCCATCCGCTGAATCGGCGCGTCCAGGCTCAGGAACGCTGCTTCCGCGATGACCGCGCTGATCTCGGCCCCGAATCCGGCCGTCAGGGTGTCCTCGTGGACGATCAGACAGCGGCGGGTCCTTCGGACCGACGCCAGCACCGCCTCCCGGTCCCACGGGGACACGGTCCGGAGATCCAGCAGGTCCACCGCGTAGCCCGACTCCTTCACCGCGGCCTCGCATCGCTCCACCATGGCGCCCCAGCTGACGACGGTGAGCCTGTCGCCCTGGGTGATGGTCCGCGCCTGGCCGAAGGGGACCACGAATTCGTCTCCCGGGTAGGGGCGGCGAGCCCAGGTCCCGTCCAGCAGCGCCCGGTGCTCGAAGAAGATCACCGGGTCGTTCCCCCGCATGGCGCTCCGCAGCAGCCCTACCGCGTCCTCGGCGTTCGAGGGAATCGCCACCTGCCATCCCACGGCGTGGGCCCAGAGCACCTCCCCGTTGACGCTGTGCCACGGGTCGCCGCATTTCGGGGCGTAGCCGCCCGGCATCCGCACCACGATCGGCGCGGCGAACCGGTTATTGGTGCGCCAGCGCATGGTGCCGCAGTTGTTGAGCTGTTCGGTGGCGGGATCGGCGTACTTGCGGAACTGGATCTCGGGCACCGGCATCAGCCCGGCCAGCGCCATGCCCACCGCCCGCCCGATGATGCCCTCCTCGGAGAGCGAGGTGTCGAAGACCCGCTGGTCGCCGAAGGCGTCCTGGAGGCCCAGGGTGGCCGCGTGGACTCCGCCCTTGGGTCCGACGTCCTCGCCGAACACGCAGACCCTGGTATTGCCGCGCAGCTCCGCGTCCAGGGTGCGCCGGATCGCGGTCAGCATGTTGATCCGGGCGCCTTCGGGCGCCGGGGTCCGGGTAAAGCCGGGGAAACGATGTCCGGCGGGAGCCAGGCCACCCCGGCGCTGCAGAATGGGATTCCCGGCGCCGTCGCGCTCGGTCACCCGGAAGCGGGTCACGTTCGCGGTGTCGGGCTCGGGGCGGGCCAGCGCCTCCTGGAGCCCGGCTTCCGCGTCCCGGCGGGCCCGGGTCTCGACGCCGGAAATCTGCTCGGCGGTGAGCACGCCGGCGCGGAGAAACTGGTAGAGCCGGGGCAGCGGATCGGCGGCCCGCTCCCGTTCGACCAGCCCGGGATCCTTGTAGGCCTGGGTGTCCTGGCCCGAGTGACCCGAGAGCCGGGGCAGGGTGAGCCGGACCAGCGCGGGGCCCTGGCCGGCGCGGGCGTGGCCGATTGCCTCACCGATCAGGCGGGCCGCCTGGGCGGGGTCGCAGCCGTCGCCGTCCCGGATCAGGAGATTCCGGAACGAGGCGAGATTGGCGGCGATGTTGCCGCCCGGGGTCTGGAACCGGCCCGGCACCGAGATGCCGTAGCCGTTGTCCTCGATGTAGAACAGCATCGGCAGCGCGAGGGTGGTGGCCATGGTGAGCGCCGACCAGAACCCGTTGGTGGCCACCGAGGCTTCGCCGCCTAACACGCATCCCACCGCCCCTTGCCAGCTCGCGTCCTGGAGCACGTCGCGATGGTAGAGGACGGCCTGGGCCCAGCCGGCCGTGGGGGTGTACTGCGAGCCCACGTCGCCCGACATCGGCAGCACCACCGGGCCGGGGTCGCTGGGGAGGTTGCACACCACGCCGATGTCGCGGCCGTCGCTGAACCCGCCCGACTTGCCCATGGGTCCCGCGAACGCGTCGCCCACGGAGAGGCCGAGCGAGAGCAGCAGCGGCCGGGAGCGGTAGTAGGCCCCCACGCCGTCGTGGGGGTGGGTCAGGTGCTGGCCCAGGATGAGCTGGGCCACGTCGTGGCCCCGGGCCGAGAACTGGTAGAGCACCTTCTTCTCGGGCACCAGAGTCTGCTCCTCGGTGTCGTCGAGGAACCGGGAAATCAGGGAGAGATAGAGGACCCGCTCCCAGGAGATTGCTTCGGCCCCGGTGGGGCCTCGCAATGACTGGGTAGCGGTCATCGGCCGGCTCGCAATGACTCGCTGGCGGTCACTTGGGGCCTCGCAATGACCCGGTGCCGGGCTCGGTGGCGGTCATGGATGCTCCTGCGAGGTTTTGTAGGCGGTGCCCCGGAACAGGGCGACCGTCTCCCGGCGCTGGTTGGTGACGTCCACCCGGTAGAACCCCAGCCGGCGCGAGGCGCTCTCCTCGGAGGCCACGGCGGTGAGCCGGTCTCCGGGGCGGACCGGCATGGGATAGGTGATCGCGTTCTCGATGCTCATGGCGATGCGTCCCTGGGTATTGCAGGCGAAGGCGAAGGCGCTGTCCGCCAGGGAGAACACGATGCCTCCGTGGGCCACGCCGAATCCGTTGACCATTTCCTCCCGCACGACCATCCGGCAGACGCAGCGGGCCGGCCCGGTCTCCGTGACCTCGACTCCCAGCCACCGACTGAATTCATCCTTGGCCACCATGCCGGCGACGATGTGCTCCGCGCGTGACTGGACATCGGTCACGGGTAGAACCGCCTTCCCTCGCGGACCATCCGCTTGAGCAGCGGGCTGCCGCGGTAGCGGTCCTCTCCATACTCCTCCTGGAGCGCGGTGAGGCGCGCCAGCACCGCGGCCAGCCCGATTTCGTCGGCCCAATGCAGCAGCCCCCTGGGATAGTTCACTCCCTTGGTCATGGCCAGCTCGATGTCGTCGGGCTCGGCGACCTTCCAGAAGACCGCGTCGGCGGCCTCGTTGATCAACATCGCCAGGATCCGGTCCACCACGCCGCGGCCCACCGTCGCGTTCCGCACCGGGGGCGGCATGACCGCCTCGTCCCGGTACTCGTAGTGGCCGCGGCCGGTTTTCCAGCCCAGGAGGTTGGCTTCGACCATGCGCTGCTGGGTGACCGAGGGCCGGTACCGGGGATCGTAGTGGAAGGCCGCGAAGATCGAATTGGTCACCGCCAGGTTCACGTCGTTGCCGATCAGGTCCATCAGCTCGAACGGCCCCATGCGGAACCCGCCGATCTCCTTCATGGCCCAGTCGATGGTGGCCTTGTCGGCGATGCCCTCCTCGTAGATCCGCAGCGCCTCCCCATAGAACGGCCGCGCGATGCGGTTCACAATGAAGCCCGGCGTGTCCGCCGCCGAGACCGTGGTTTTGCCCCAGAGGCCCATGGTGCCCTTGGCGATGCCGGCGACGTCCGGAGCCGTGGTGAGTCCAGGAACCACCTCGACCAGCGGGAGCAGGGGGGCGGGATTGAAGAAGTGCAGTCCCACGACCCGCTCCGGGAGCCGGCACGCGCCCGCGATGGCGGTGACCGAGAGCGACGAGGTGTTGGTGGCCAGGATGCAGGTGTCGCCCACGACCGCCTCGAGGCCCTTGAACGCCTCCTTCTTGAGGAGCAGGTCTTCCGCGATCGCCTCAATGACCAGGTCGCAATGGCGGAAGATGGCAAACTCTCCCGCGGTCCCCGGCGCCCAGGTGATCCGCTCCTGGAGCTCGGCCGACGCGGCGGCCTCCATGCGGCCCTTCTCGACCAGGCGCGCCAGGGTCTTGGCCAGGCGGTCCGCCGCCTTCTCCAGCGTCTCGGCCTGGGCATCGGTGACCATGACGTGGTGCCCGGCGGCGGCCGCCACCTGGACGATGCCGCTGCCCATCGCCCCGGCGCCGAGGACGCCGATCGTGGCTTCCTTCGTCAGCGCGGGCACGTCAGGCTCCCGTGAAGGAGGGCTTTCGTTTCTCGAGAAACGCCGCCACCCCTTCCCGGTAGTCCGCGCTGGCCGCGGCGCGTCCCTGGTACTCGGCCTCCATCTCGAGCTGCTGCGAGAGCGTGTTATGCAGGGAGGCGTTCAGCATCTGCTTGATCAGGGCCAGCGCGTAGGTCGGCTGGGTGGCGAGCTGGGCGGCGAGGCCGGTGCCCACGGTCTCGAGCTGCTCCAGGGTGCAGACCTTGTAGATCATGCCCAGCTCCAGCGCGCGGGGAGCCGGGAGCCGCTCGCCCAGCATCATCAGGGCCGCCGCCTGGGCCATTCCGGCGATGCGGGGGAGGAAGTAGGTGGCGCCGGTATCCGGCACCAGGCCGATCTTGATGAAGGCCTGGATGAAGCAGGCCTCTTCCGCGGCGATTACCAGGTCGCAGGCGAGCGCCAGGCTGGCCCCCGCGCCGGCGGCGACGCCGTTCACGCCGCACACCACCGGCTTCTCGAGCTTCCGGATGGCGGTGACGATCGGGTTGTAGACCCGGCGGACGTGGCCGGCAAAGTCGGTCATCCGGGGGCCGTCCTTGGGGGCCGCCTCGGCCAGGTCCTGACCGGCACAGAAGGCCCGCCCGGCGCCGGTCAGGTACGCGGCTCGGAGGCCACGGTCGGCCGCCACCTCGGCCAGCACCACCTGCAGGCGGGCGGACATGGGCCGGTCGAAGCTGTTGAGCACGCCGGGGCGGTTGAGGGTGATGTGGGCCACCCCGTCCCTCGCCTCGAATAGGACGCTGTCCTCACTCATGCGGTGCCGATCCGGAGAAAGCGATATAAATTAGCACCGCTCCGTAGGTTAGGCCAAAGCGAAATCGAGTCATCCCATGGACGTAGCGTACCTCATCGACGGCGTCCGTACTCCGATCGGCAGCCTGGGAGGATCCCTCTCCCGGGTTCGCGCCGACGATCTGGCCGCCCACGTCATCCGCAGCCTGCTGCTCCGGCACCCTCTGCTCGAGCCGGAGGGCGTCGCCGATGTCGTGTTCGGCTGCGCCAACCAGGCCGGCGAGGACAACCGCAACGTCGCGCGGATGGCCCTGCTCCTGGCCGGGCTGCCGGTGACGGTACCGGGCGAGACGGTGAACCGGCTCTGTGCGTCCGGGATGAGCGCCGTGGTCAACGCCGCTCGCGCCGCCCGGCTGGGCGAGGGTGATCTCTATATCGCCGGCGGTGTGGAACAGATGACCCGCGCTCCCTACGCCCTCAGCAAGGCGGGCCAGCCGTTTGCCCGGAACCAGGAGCTGTTCGACACCTCGCTCGGCTGGCGGTTCGTGAATCCGAAGATGCGGGAGGAGTACGGGATCGACTCGATGGGACAGACGGCGGAGAACGTGGCGGAGCGGCACGGGATCTCGCGGGAGGACCAGGACCGGTTCGCGCTGCGCTCGCAGCAGCGGGCCGCGGCGGCCCGGGCCCGGGGCCGGTTCAAGGAGGAGATCGTCGAGATTGCCACGGGCGCTGCGCGCCCTCGCGATGACAAGTCATTGCGAGGCGCCGCGGGCGCCGAAGCAATCTTTGCCGAGGATGAATTCATCCGGCCGGATAGCAGCCTCGAAGGACTGGCGAAGCTGAGGCCGGCCTTTCGCACCGACGGCAAGGGATCGGTGACGGCGGGGAACTCCTCCGGGCTCAACGACGGCGCCGCGGCGCTGCTGGTGGCGTCGGAGGCCGGGCTCAAGGAGCACGGGCTGACCCCGAAGGCGCGGATCGTCGCGAGCGCGGTGTCCGGGGTGGAGCCGCGGGTCATGGGCATCGGGCCGATCCCCGCGTCCCGCGCCGCGCTCAGGAAGGCGGGGCTCACCATGGACCAGATGAGCGTGATCGAGCTGAACGAGGCCTTCGCGGCGCAGGCGCTGGCGGTAACCCGGGAGCTCAAGCTGGCCGACGACGATCCCCGGGTGAATCCCAACGGCGGCGCCATCGCGCTGGGCCATCCGCTGGGCATGAGCGGCGCCCGGCTCCTGCTCACCGCCATGCGGGAGCTCGAAGCCACCGGCGGCCAGTACGCCCTGTGCACCATGTGCATCGGGGTGGGGCAGGGCATGGCAACCATCATCGAACGGGTCTGATCATCGCCGAGTCGGGCCGATATCATTTTGGAAAGACCAGACGTGAGGTTCAAGGCAAGCAGAGAGCAGATCATCCTCGGGGCCGCCATCCTCCTCGCGGCGGGGTGGTTTGGCTGGTCGCTGGTCACCCGCTATTCCCCCGCGGGCCACTCCGAGCAATTCCGGGCGCCCACCCTGGCGCTGCTCCGGGCCGGGCTGGCCCTGGACTCTGCGGCGCTGGCGCGGCTGGATGTCTCTCCGGCCGCCGCCAGGTGGGTCCTGGACCGGAGCAGGAGCGACCCCGAGCTCCTGAGGGTCCTCGAGGCGCACCTGGAGCCCTCGGGCGTCAGGCACAATCGTGACCACAGCGAGGTGACGTTCGATGCCAAGGGCCTGACCCGGTGCGGCCCCTGGCCGCTGACCGTCTACTTCAGCGGGCTCCCCGCCGCGATGCGGATCGAAGAGGTCCGATCGGGGTGTGATCCGCAGTCGCCTCCTTGACCCGGGCCCCCGGCGCGCACTAAGGCTCGCGCCGCAGCTGGGGTCTCGGCCGACGGTTCGACCCTGACCGTGTCGGCCGAGCAGTAGGTGCTGGTGCTGGAACGATCGTAGCCGGCGGTTCGGAGCCTGGCGGAGCGCGGTGTATTGCGCTCCGCCGGATCCAGCCGGACCAATCCTCCCTTCGGATGGCGTCAATTCCGACGCCCTCTTGCGCTCGCCTTTCCCGATTACTAACTAGGGACCCTCACGAGGAGACGTCGTGCGCTGGTACTTCGCGGGCTTGTTCCTGGGAATGGCGGCGCCGGTGATGCTCCGGGCCCAGAACCAGGGCCCGATGCCGATCACGCTCAAGATTTCCCCCAACCGGTCTCCGGTCGGGGGCCGAGTCGCGTTGACCGGGACGACCGCCGCCGACGGCAAGCGGATGACGGCTCAGCTCCGCATCACGCTGCCGGACGGCACCCTTCGCACCATGCCCGCGCCCCTGACCACCAACGGGGACTACGCGGTGCAATTCTCCGCCACAGTGACGCCGGGGCTCTACCGGGTCACCGCCATTGCGCCCGACGGTGCCGCCGGCGACACCGCCAGCTTCAAGGTCCTGACCACGCAATCGATGGCCGCGGAGGTCAGCCTCGAGTGGGAGGATCTCCAAGACGTGGAGGACAGCGCGGTGGCGATCGTGGGCCGGCTCATCGACACGCTCCCCGCCTCCCCGGCCAAGGACGACGCGGTGCAGAAGCTCGGCCAGCTCAAGAAGCGCCTGGCCCAGCGGGCCGCCGACCTGGCGCAGTTCAAGAAGGCGGTCGGCGCGATCGACCAGATCGCGGCCAAGTATCCCGCCGCGGAGCCGGCGCTGACACCGGTGCTGAGCGAGCTCGCCGCCTGGACCCAGCAGAGCGAGGAGGAGCGGATCGCGCTCAACCAGAAACTGATCGACAGCGGCAAGGAGTCGGTCACCTGCGAGCGGATCAACGCCGCCGGCGAGGCGCTCAAGCTGGCCTCCGCGCTGTTCAATCTCGTCGGGACGCCAATCGGGATCGCCGGGAGCTTCTTCAGGGACTGGCTGGCGGACAAGGTCCAATCGGGGCTGCCCGCCGCGCTCAAGAACAACGCCACTTTTTCGCTGGTTACCGCGCAGATCGTCAAGAACGGAAAGGCCGCCTCCGACGCCCTCAACGACTATGGTCTGGGGAAGAAGGCCGCGGGCCTGGGCAGCGGGCTGGCGATGATCCCCGGCCTGCTCTTCGACCTGGCCGGCATGTTCACCGGCAATCTGTTCGACCGCTATTGCGAGAAGTTCCAGGGCCCCTTCGACGCCGACCTGCACGTCGAGTTCTCCAATGCCGCGGGCAAGGTCTGGTGGACCTACGACATCGCGATCTCGGGCAAGCTCACCGTCCGGTATGGCAAGGGGGCCACCAACGCGGCCAAGGTGAAGGGCGAGTTCGTCGGCAGCGCCTCGAAGTACGGGATCTGGGAAGACGCGCTCCGCGCCTTCAATCCGAAGCTCATGAACGGGGCCGTGGTGCGGAAGAAGACCATCATGCCGGTCACGCTCCCCTACGTAGACACCGAGGGCGCCTATGCCGCGTCGCTCGGTCCGGGAGCGTTTCTCGTCCCGGTAGAAGGCACCCTGATCGACCGGAAGCTCTCCATCAACGTGGAGAAGGCCAGGACCGACTTCGAGGGTGCCACGGCCAAGGTGATCTGGGTCGTCGCCAGCCCGCTGGCCCTGATTCCGGTGGTGCTCACCAACTCCTTCCCGTATCAGGGTGCCTATGTGGTGCTGCGGGGCGGGCTGACCGGCTTGTTCGGCGCCGTCAACGCCAACGCGACTCCGCCCCCCGTCGCCTTCACGGTCAAGAACGCCGGCAAGGTGCTGGTGGTGGACGAGACGGTGCGGCAGGACAAGATCAAGGGCGCCGGGTTCGAAGTCTCCACCCGGGTCCACCTGAAGGCGTGCAATCCCGATTGTCCGTGAGGAGGCCGTACGTGAACGTCTGCCGGATGGGGCTCGGCGCCATTCTCCTGCTCGGCTCCGCGCGGAGCGCGGCAGCCCAGCGCGAGTTCGAGGGTTCGGCGGTGTACCGGATGTCCACCGGCGGGAAAGCGGTGGATGTCACCTACTACAGCAAGGGGAAGAAGGTCCGCCAGGAGATTTCGGCGGGCGGCACCCAGGCCGCCACGATCACCGACTACAGCGAGGGCAAGAGCATTACCCTGATGCCGGCCCAGAAGAAGTACCTGGTGATGGATTACAAGGCGATGGGCAAGGCGCTCAAGCCGGTCGCGGACAGGCTGGGCGAGAAGCGGCCCGACAAGACGACCAAGCCGGTCGTGCCGCAATTCACCCCGACCGGAAAGCGGGAGACCGTGGCGGGACACTCCTGCGAGCACTACGAGATGAAGGGCGACAACGCCGTGGTGATGGACTTCTGCGTCGCCAAGGACCTGGGCTTCTTCATGCTCGGCGGCGCCTCCCTCGGGGCCGCCTCCCCCGGGTACGCGGCGTTGGCAAATGACTTCAAGGCGGGATTCTTCCCGCTCAAGCTGAGCGTGCAGAAGGCCGGAGCGACCCAGGCTACGTTCGAAGCGGTGAGAATCGAGCGCAAGGCGATGCCGGCCGCGATGTTCGAGGTGCCGGCAGGGTACACGGCCCTCACGATGCCCTCGATTCCCGGCCTCCCGGGACGGCCCAAGCCGTGAAATGGGCCGCGGCCGGTCTCGCCCTGCTGGTGTTCGGCGCCCTGCCGCGACAGGCGGGGGACCATCTGATTCCCATTCGCGGCGGAGTGGTGCTGAGCTACGCCGTGAAGGATGCCTGGTTCGAGAATGACGTGGACATGTGGATCGAGATCCGGTCGGCGGACTCGACCGGGGCCCAGATCCAGACCACCATCGCCAATCCCGACAGCGGGCGGAAGATCCTGTCCCGTCCCGACATCCTGGAGCCGGTCACGCCCGGAGAATTCCTGGGCGCCCGCATGGTCACCTGGGGCACGGCACAGGGAGATACGGTCGGGACCCGGCCCAGGACAGTGATGCTCGCGTCCCGGCGCATCTTCCAGCGGCTCAAGCGGGATGGGCGAGCCGAGGTGAAAATGCTGTCCTGGCTCCATGGCGAGCGGGTGACGGACACCGGGATCCTAACCCTCGCCGAGGGCGGACCCCAGATGATCAGCGTAATGATCGACGGGGTGCCACGCGAGCTGCCCACGATCCTTGCCACCGGAACGCTCGTCAATGTGTTCAAAGGCGTCCAGGTGGAGCACAAGGTCTGGTTCCTGGACGACAGCGCGGCTGCGTGGGTCGTCAAGAGCGAGAGCCGGTACCCACCCAACGGCATCGGGCACCTGATCCTCCGTTCGGTGGAGACCCGGGCGCCCGATGCGGGCAAGAAGCTCGAGGCCGCGTTGTCCAAGGAGTGCCGGGCCACGAGCTACGGATTCTACTTCCGGTTCGGCAGCGCCAAACTCGAGCCCGCGTCCGCCTCCACGATCAAGGAAGTGGCCGACGTGTTGCGGCAGCATGCCGACTGGGTGGTGACGGTGGAGGGTCACACCGACAGTATCGGCGGCGCGGCGGCCAACAAGCTTCTCTCGGAGCGGCGGGCCCAGGCGGTGCGCGAGGCGGTGATCGGCCAGCCCGGGATGAGCGCGGCTCGGGTGACCGCGTCGGGATTCGGCCCGACCAAGCCGATCGCGGACAACAAGACCCTGGAGGGGCGCGCCCGGAATCGCCGGGTGGTTCTCGTACGCCAGTGCTAGGAGGCCCGTCATGACTCGATCGACCATCATCCCCCTCGCCGGACTCCTGCTGGTGTACGGCTGCGCCAAGGGCGCCGACAGCGCGGGCGGCCGGGAGGAATCGGCCGCCGCGAAGGCCGCGGCGGGGGCCGCCGACCCCAGGGATCCCTGCACTCTGGTCTCGCGCGCCGAGGCGGAGCAGCTGATCGGGCACCTCCGCTCGGATCCCTATCGCGTCGGCGGGGACGGGAAGCCGTCTCCCACCAGCTCCACCTGTTACTACCAGGCCGACGACGGTCGCAACTTCACCATCGACGCGTCGTTCGACGGCGGCAAGGTGGCCATGGCGGCGGTCGGTCTGATCACGCCGCTGATCGACCAGGCCTTCAAGGGGAATGCCTCCGCGGTGGACACGGCGGACGTGGACTGGGACGAGGCCCGCTGGGCCTGGCCGGGGAGCCTGCACGTGCTCAAGGGAGACGCCTTCCTGGACATCGACACCGGCGGGAGCCGCACGGGCCTGGTGGGCGCGGTGCGGCTCGCCGGTTTCGCCGTCAAGCGGCTCGACGCCCGGCTCCCCTACAACTCCGGGCCGGCCACCGCCCAGGCCCCGGGGCCACTGGTCGAGCCGCGGGATCCCTGCTCACTGATTCCCCGGGCCGAAATCGAGGCGGCGCTCGGGCCCCTCAGCAGCGAGCCGAAATCGGACCCGCGGCAGACCGAGTGCAAGTACGAGCCGGTCAAGCATCCACCCCTGACCAAGGAAGTGATTCTGACGGTGGCCTGGCGCGACGGCTTCAAGCAGTTCGCCCAGAGCAAGCAGATGCTCGGCACCATGGCCAGCGGGCTCGGCGTGGACAAGATGACCATGGCCAAGGGCACCGTCGGTGGCGACAGCCCGGGGGTGAAGCTGGAAAAGACCACCGCCACTCCGGGGGCGGACCCGGAGTTCGGCAAGATGATGAACAAGATGAAGG
>JBGPLG010000059.1:0-26943 GCA_041486305.1 Gemmatimonadota bacterium | reverse complement strand
CGAACCTATGAGACTGCGCTTCGATTTGAAGCTCGAGGGTTGGGATGGCCCTACGGCGACAAACCCACCTTCGTCCTCACCAGTCGCGATCTACCACGGATCCGGGATACCATCGAGTTCCACTCCGGCGATCTCGCCCAGTTCGTGAATGGGCGCCTACGGCCCAGGTTTCGTTCCATCTAGTTTGTCGGAGGCGGTGTGGTCTCCGCCGAGTGCCTTCGTCTCGGGCTAGTCGACGAAATTCGCTATTCGATTCTGCCGATCTTGATTGGTGATGGGATTCCATTCTTCGAGAAGCGCAACACGGACATCGCCCTCCATTTGGCGGAGGTCAAGGCCTACAAGAACGGCATGGTGGAGCTTCGCTACGAGGTGCGATGACATCGCGGCGAGCCACTGAACGCCTGGCCCTCAGGCCCGAACGGTCGCCACCAACTCATAGCGCTCCTAGAGCAAACTCACCGGATCCCGATCCAGCACCACCCGCGCCTTCCCGCTCCCCTCCAGCCGCGGCGCGGCGTAGCGCACCACCCGCCCGATCTCCTCGTTCGGCCCCTTGATCAGCACGTGCCAGCGCCACCGGGCCTTGATCCGGGTCAGCGGACACGGCGCCGGGCCCAGCAGCGTGAGCGGTAATCCCTGCGAGGCAATCAGCTTCTCGAGCCAGTCCGCGACGCCGACCGCGTCCTCCATCGCCTTACTCTCCTGCTCCGCCGAGATCACCACGTTCAGGAGACTGATCTCCGGGGGATAGGGCGGGCTCTTCCGCTCCGTTGCCTCGTACGCCAGGAATCCCTCGGTGTCGTGACTCGCCGCGTATTTCAGCGCGGGGTGATCCGGGCTCCGGGTCTGCACCAGCACCTTGCCGCCCTTGGGCCCGCGCCCCGCGCGCCCCGCCACCTGGGCCAGGAGCTGGTAGGTGCGCTCCCCGGCGCGGAAGTCCGGCAGGTGCAGCGCCGTATCCGCGTCCACCACGCCGACCAGGGTCACGTTGGGGAAGTCCATCCCCTTGGCGATCATCTGGGTGCCCAGAAGAATGTCCACCTCTCCCTTCTCGATCCGGTCGAGAATCCGGTGATGGCTGAAGCGGGTGGACGTGGTGTCCAGGTCCATCCGCGCCAGCCGGGCCTTGGGGAACCGGGCCGCCACCAATTCTTCGAGCTGCTGGGTGCCGATACCGTGGGCCCGCTGGACCGGGTGGCCGCAGTTGGCGCACCGGTCCGGGACCGGGTAGTGCTTGCCGCAATAGTGACACCGAAGCCCCGGCGGCACCCGGTGCAGGGTGAGCGCGATGCTGCAGTCGGGACACTCCGGGACCAGCCCACACTCGGGACACTGCACGAACGCGGCATAGCCCCGTCGGTTCAAGAGCAGAATGGCCTGCTCGCCGCGGCTCATCACCGTATTCAGCGCGGTGTCCAGGGCCTCCGACCAGGGAACCGAGTGCCCGGTCATGACCTTGCGGGCGGAACGCAGGTCGATGATTTCGACGGGGGGCATCGGGCGCGAATCGATGCGGGTCGGAAGGCGCAGGGCGGGCAAGGCGGGCCGTACCCTGCGAAACTGACTGTAGGTCTCCAGGCTCGGTGTCGCGCTCCCCAGGACGAAGCGCGCCCCCTCCAGCCGGGCCCGGACCCGCGCCACGTCGCGGACATGGTACCGGGGCGCCTCGCCGTTCTTGTAGCTGGCCTCGTGCTCCTCATCCACCACGATGAGGCCGAGGTCTTTCACAGGCGCAAAGACCGCCGAGCGCGCCCCCACCGCCACCCGCCGCTCGCCGCGACGGAGCAGGGTCCAGGCGTCGGCCCGCTCGCCGTCGGACAATCCGCTGTGGAGCACCGCCACATCGTTGCCGAACATGCCGCGCACCCGGCTCACCATCTGGGGCGTCAGCCCGATCTCCGGCACCAGCACGATCGCCCCGCGCCCCGCCTCGAGCGCCCGCCGAACCGCGCGCAGATACACCAGGGTCTTGCCGCTGCCCGTCACTCCGAAGAGCAGGGCGCCGCTGCCCGGAGCCAGTCCGTCGATGCGGTCCAGTACCCCTGCCTGCTCGGGCGTGAGATGCTCGGGAGGTGGCGTACCGGGCTGGCCAAGGAAGGGATCCCGCATCCGTTCCGCTTTCACCACCCGCGCCAGGCTGGACCCGGCCAGCGCCTTGATGACCGCGTCGCTCATGCCGAGCGAGTCCTTGAGGTGCTTGACCGGGGCGGACCCGCCCAGCTCCTCCAGGGTCTGATAGAGCCGGCGCTGCCGGGGCGAGCGCGCGAACCGGGTGTCCCGCTCGATCAGGGTGAGCGGCTCTCCCGCCAGCTCGAGCCGACGCTCCACCAGCCCCGCCGGCTCCGCCTCGGCCGGTTCCACCAGGAGCTCGGCGGCGCCGACGCGGACCAGCCGGTCCGCCACGTCCCAGAGCGGCTTTCGGAAATGCCGGGCGGCGGTGTCCAGGGGAGCCTCCCCGCCCCGCCCCTCGAGCCATTCGAGCAGCTGCTCCGCGAGTCCGCCGACCCGGGGTGCGGATCCGGCCACCCGGATCAGCACCCGGGAGGCGCCCCACATCGGTGCGGGGATCATGGCCTTGAGCGCGAGGCCGATCGGCGCGCCGTAGTAGCCCGCCATCCACTCGGCGGTCTTGAGCAATGCGGGTGTCAGGGCCGGTTCGGGATCTGGAGCGGCGAGGATGGGTTTGAGGGCGAAGGGGGATTGCTTCGCTTCGCTCGCAATGACATCGCCGCTCGCAACGACATCAGCCACCGTCATTACGACTCCCACCAGCTGGCGCTGGCGCACCGGGACCACCACCCGGGCCCCCGGCGCGACGCGGTCGGCCAGGGTCTCGGGGACGCTGTAGGTGTAGGGCTCGAAGAGGGGGAGCGGGAGGGCGACCTGGGCTGTGCGCTCGGTCATCTCACCGAGAGTCCGAGCCCCGGCGCTTCGGACAGCTTGAGCTGCCCCTGGTCGATGGTGGCGCCGACGTAGGGGTCCCGCGCCAGCAGCGCCGCGCCGTCGAGGTCGCAGATGTCCACCAGCGGGGTGACCTGGGCCGCCGCGGTGATGCCGATCGAGCTCTCGATCATGCAGCCCACCATCACCATCATATGGTGGGCCCGCGCGACCGCGATCATCCGGAGCGCTTCCCGCAGGCTTCCGGTCTTGGCCAGCTTGATGTTGATGCCGTCCACCTTGCCGACCAGACCGGGAATGTCGGAAGCGACCAGGCAGCTCTCGTCCGCGATGACCGGAATCTTCGAGTGGCGGGTGACCTCGGCCAGGCCCTCTAGGTCGGTCGGGTCCAGCGGCTGCTCCAGCACGGTGACGCCGAACTCCTCCAGCATCGGCAGGCTCCGGATGGCCTGCTTCCGGGTCCAGCCGGCGTTGGCGTCGACCCGAATTTCCTTGGCGGTGGTCTCCCGGATGGCGGTGAGGATGGCGCGGTCGTTCGGGGTGCCGAGCTTGACCTTGAGGACGGGGTACTGCTCCGCCTCCTTGACCTTCATCCGGATCCGGTCCGGCGTGTCGATGCCGATGGTGAAGGTGGAGCCGGGGCACTTGGCGGCGTCGAGCCCCCAGAGCCGGTGCACCGGAATGCCCAGCCGCTTGGCCGCCAGGTCGTGCAGCGCGGCGGAGAGGGCCGCGCGCGCGGAGTTGTTCCCGTGCAGGGCCTCGATCATACGGGATTCGGCCTGCTCCAGCTGGGACGGATCGGCGGGGAGCACGGTGGCGTAGGTGTCCAGCGCGGCCACCACCGTCTCGGGCGTCTCGCCGTAGTAGCGCTGCGGCGCGGCCTCACCCCAGCCCTCCAGCCCCTCCTGGTCCACCAGGCGCACCAGCACGGTGCGGTAGGTGTCCTGGGACCCCCGTGCGATGATGAACGGGTGACGGGTCTTGAGCTCGAGGATTTCGGCGTGGAGGCGCAGCATCAGGGGCCAGGGAGTCAGGGGTCAGAGACCAGAGGAGGGCTGAGTATAGAGAGGGCCGGGAGGACCGTCAAATCATTCGAGCGCCTTGAGCGTTGCCACGACCCCGTCCGCCACCCGGATCGGCGCGTACCCCCCTTCGAGCACCAGGGCGATGGGCGCCGCCGGGCACCGTTCCCGAATCGCCTGCACCAGCTCGGCATAGTGATTCGGCTCCAGGGTGAACCCGCCCAGCGGGTCCCCGGCCATGCTGTCGTAGCCCGCCGAGATGAGGATCAGATCCGGGGTCCACCGGTCGGTGGCCTGGAGCACCGCCTGGCGGAGGTCGCCGACGTAGCGCGCGGCGGGGAGTCCCGCGGGTCTGGGCACATTGAACACGTTGCCGACGCCGCGCTCCGATGCCGCGCCGGTACCGGGATAGGCCGGCCACTCGTGCAAAGAGACGAACCGGATCGACGGATCGTGCTCCACCAGGGCCTGGGTGCCGTTGCCGTGGTGGACGTCCCAATCGACGATCAGGATCCGGCCCCGTCCGAGGCTCTGGGCGTGGCGCGCGGCGATCACCGCATTGGCGAGGAGACAGAAGCCCATCGCGTGGGCCTGGAGAGCGTGGTGCCCGGGGGGGCGCACGGCCGCGAACCCCGCGGCGCCGGTGGCGTGGGCGTGGGTCACGGCGGCCAGCGCGGCCCCGACCGCTCCGAGGGCGGCCTCCCAGCTGGCGGGGTTGAGCACGGTGTCGGCGTCGAGCGGCCCGCCACCCCGTTCGGCGAAGGCGGCGAGCAACTCGAGGTAGCCCCGGGAATGGACCCGGAGAATCGGGTCGAGCGGCGCGGCCTCCGACCCCTCGACCGGCACGCCCTCCCGGGCCAGCCGGTCGAGCAGAACCCGGAGCCGGGCCGGGGATTCGGGATGGCCGCGACCGGGATCGTGCTCCAGGCAGCGCGGATGCGAGAAGACCCTGGGGAGCGGAATTACCGGACCGGAGCGCGCCGCCGCCGGAGGACGATGAGGGCGCTATTGGGCATGACGCCGGCGTTGGCGAGGGTGTTCCCCGGCTCGTACAGCTCCGCCCCGTTGTACTTCACGACATAGTCGGCGGGAGGCCGGCGAACCCGCGACCGAGCCAGCACGGTACGCTTGAGGTCGGCGATGGAGGTGTTGCCCGGGAGGGTGAGCGAGATGTCATCCCATGTGTCGAGCACCGTCACCCGGACCGCGAGCGGCGCGGTCACGAGGCGACATCCGCCATGCCGGGCAGCGTGGAGAGGAACCGCTCTACCGCCTGATCGAAGAAGAGCGTTGAGGCCCGAACCCGGGATCCTCCCGCGGCCGGTAGCACGGCGAGCGCGATTTCCTCCCCGCCCTGCCCGCGGAGGCTCAGGAAGGCCGGCCCCTCCTTTTCCGGGTACGCGGCGTTGTTGGGCACCCGCTCGGAAAAGAACGCCTTGGCACGGGAGATGATCTCCGCGGCGGGAAGGGCGGTGGTGATTTCGTGAATCATCTGCATCCTGAGTTGTTGGAGTACGGCACCGGCCCCACCCTCATCCCGCTCGGAGGGGTCAAAGCTACCCTGACGCCGGCCTGACCTCCACCACCGCTTCATAGACCTTGGGCTTCTGAAACAGCCGGAGCCAGCCGCCCTTCCGCTGCAGCACCAGGATCAGCTCTCCCGGGGGCGGTTGGGCGACGCCCTCCACCGTCAGAAAGGCCGGGAGGGTGAGATCCGCCGGGAGGGTCACGCCATAGTCCCTCGCCTGCCACTTGAACCGAGCCGAGGGCGCCGGGGCCGCGAGGCGCTGCTCCAGGAATACGTCGTCGTCGACCTGCCAGCCATCGCCGGGGAGCGGAACCCCGTCCCGGTAGAACGCCGGATCGAACGGCTGGCCGTCCTGCCGCGCGAAATTCGCCTCGGCGGCGCGGTCGAGCGCCTCGAGGTCAGGCACCCGGGCCTTCCATTCCACGTGGTGCCGGATTTCATGGGTGAGGGTCTCCCAAGCCTCGGCGGTCCAGTCGAAGTCTCCGGCGTCCCGCGCCAGGGCCTGGAAGGATCCGTGGTACAGCACCACCCGGCTCTGGAGGTTTCGGGGGTCTCCGTCGTCTCCCGGGATCGGAATGCACTCGCCCAGGGTCCAGATCTCTTCCCGGTCGGGATGCGGCACGGTCCGGGGCGACACCACGATCTCGGCGATGCCCTCCAGGAACTCCGCCGGAATCTCGGCGGCCTGGCGGCGGACGAGCATCTCGAAATCAGATAGCCTCATCGTCAGGGAAGAGGGAGGAGGGAGGAGCTGCTTCCTCCTCCCTCCTCCCTCCTCGCTATACAAGCCTCTCGGCCAGATACGCCGCCACCGCGTCGATCGCAATCCGGTCCTGCGCCATGCTGTCCCGATGCCGGATCGTCACCGTCCGGTCGCCGGCGGTCTGACCGTCCACGGTGACGCAGAAGGGAGTACCCACCTCGTCCATCCGCCGGTAGCGACGCCCGATGGCGCCGCCATCGTCGTAGAAGCAGGCAAACTTCTTCCGGAGGTCGTTGAACAGCTCGGTGGCCATCTCCGGCATCGAGTCCTTGTTCACCAGCGGGAGCACCGCGGCCTTGATCGGCGCCAACGAAGGATGGAATCCGAGCACGGTGCGGGTTTCTCCCTCGACCTGCTCCTCCCGGAACGCGTCCACCAGCAGGGTGAGAGTCACCCGGTCGGCGCCGGCCGAGGTCTCCACGATATTGGGCAGGTAGCGGGTGTTGGCGGCCTGGTCGAAATACTCCAGCTTCTTGCCTGACGCATTCTGGTGGTTGGTGAGATCGAAGTCTCCCCGGTTGTGGATGCCCTCGATCTCGTTCCACCCGAAGGGAAACTCGTACTCGATGTCGTACGCGGCGCGGGCGTAGTGGGCCAGCTCGCCGGCCGTGTGCTCATGCCAGCGGAGCTTGTCGGGATTGAGGCCGATCTCCTGGTGCCACGCCATCCGGAGGGCCCGCCACCGCTCGAACCATTCGGTGTCCTCGCCCGGCTTCACGAAGAACTGCATTTCCATCTGCTCGAACTCCCGGGTCCGGAAGATGAAATTCCCCGGGGTGATCTCGTTCCGGAACGCCTTCCCGATCTGGGCGATGCCGAAGGGAATCTTCTGGCGGGAGCTCTGGAGGACGTTCAGGTAGTTGACGTAGATCCCCTGGGCGGTTTCGGGGCGCAGATACACCACGCTTCCCGACTCCTCCACCGGGCCCATGACGGTCTTGAACATCAGGTTGAACATCCGGGGCTCGGTCAGCGAGCAGGTGGTGTGTTCCCCCGGATGCTTCGACGGCTTCTGGGGGCAGGCCGCCTCGCCCAGCTTGTCCGCCCGAAAACGGGCCTTGCAAGTCTTGCAATCGACCAGTGGATCGGTGAATCCGGCCACATGGCCGGAGGCCTCCCAGACCTTGGGGTGCATGAGAATCGCCGCGTCGAGGCCCTCGATATCCTCCCGGGCCCGGACCATGGTGTGCCACCAGAGATCCTTGACGTTGCGCTTGAGCTCGACCCCCAAGGGACCGTAATCCCACACCGATCCCAGTCCGCCATAGATCTCGGACGACTGAAAGACGAAGCCACGCCTCTTGCAGAGGGATACCAGCTTGTCCATTACCGATGTCTGAGCCATGACTTCCAGGGTGCAGGAGTATGCGCGAAGATCTTGAGGTTCTGAAACTTAGGAGCGCCGGTAGGGGGGTGCAAGCAATCTCGACACCCGCAATGTGCCGGGTGTTCCGAGGACACCGCCTGTTGCGGGGGCGCGACACTTGGAGCGGAGTGCGTTGTGGCACCAAGCGGTCTCAGGTGGGGCCACGTACGGCGTGTTCCTTGCTAGCTTTACATCGATCGCGGCACTTCGGGACGGCTCGGCCGTCAAACGGGATGGCGGTCAGCACGCCGCTTGCACCCTTGGAGTCCCGCTCGCTGCAAGGAGAAACAGTGATGTCTCGAGGTGGACGGACGACCCGGGCCTGGTCCCGGAAAACGACACGGGGTTTTTCGCTGATCGAGATGCTGGTCATCATCGTGATGATCTCGATCCTGGCGGCCCTTGGGCTGCCCCGGCTGGACTACATGCGCTATCGGGTCAACGCGGACGCGCGCAACGTCACGATGACCCTGGCGTACGCGCAGCGTCTGGCGGTCAGCCTCCAGCACAACGTCCAGGTCACTTTCGACGCGGTCAATCGCCAGATCCGCACCCTCGAGGACAAGAACGACGACGGCTCCTATACCAGCGATGAACGCATTCGCGGATTCTCGCTGAGCGACGGCGTGGTGTTCGACCAGAACGGCGTGCCCGATCTTCCGGCCCCGGCGGCGACCAATGTGCTGACGGTGGTCACCTTCTGGCGCGACGGCAGCGCCAACACCTCCGGCGTGGTCTTCCTCAACACCACGCGCGGGGTGGCCAAGGGCACCAATGAGGACGCCCGGGGGCTCGATATCGTCCGTTCGACCGGCCGGACGACCTGGTACACCTATACCGGCGGAAGCTGGCGGCGGGGGTCGTGATGAACAAGCGTGGCATCAGCTTGATCGAGATGATGATCGCGATGGTGATGCTCGTGATCGTCGTCACCACTTTCGGGCGGTACATGGCCTCGTTCCAGTCCGGCACCACCAAGGCCACCGCCTTGACGGTGGCGGCATCGGTGGCGAAGGAGCGGCTCGAGCTGGTTCGTGCCGACCCCCGCTACTTCACCCTGACCACGCTGTACGGCGCGGGCAGCGGCGCCGACACGACGGGGTTCCCGGGCTATTCGTCCATGCGCCGGATCACCGTCACCACCCGCGACCAGACCGGCGCGCCGGCCCGGGACCGGACCACGATCACGGTCCAGGTCACCTGGCCCGGCATGAAAGACACCGTTCGACTGTCCACTGTGAGGGCCCGGCCATGACCATGCAGCAGCCCACCCGCCGGCGAGACGCGGGCTTCACCCTGATCGAGATGCTGATCACCATGATCATCCTGGTCGGAGTCATGGGGGCCACGGTGAGCTTCTTCCGCTCCCAGAACCAGAGCTTCCTCGATGCTTCCCGCCGGCTCGACGCGCTCCAGAACGCCCGGTTCTCCATCAGCCAGGTGGAGCGCGAGTTGCGCACGCTGGGCGCCGGGGTCGCCGGACTGCAGCCGATGCTGGTGTACGGCGGCAACGACGTGATCGCCTTCAACACCGACTACGTCGAGAACGACAGCACCAATTTCCGCTGGGCGGTGTACTACAACCCCAACGTCAGCAACTTCGCGGTGGACGCCTGGCCCCAGGGCTCGGCCGCGACCCTGCCCAACACCACCTTCAGCTATCCGCCGGTGACCTACCGCCAGGCCAACGGCTCGTTGAGCCCGGCGGAGACCCACATCTTCTGGCTGGCCCTGGACGGCACCACCGCCCGGACCGACGACTACATCCTCTGGGAGCGGACCAACGATCAGGCCGCCGACATCGTGAGCCGGAACATCCTCCCGATGGGCACCAAGCCCTTCTTCGAGTTCTTCCTGGCCCGGCGCCTGGGCAGCGGCGCGGACACCCTGATGCTGACCCCCTCGGCGAACATCCCCCTGATCCGGGTTCCGCTGACCGGCTCGATGACGTCCACCGACTCGGCCAACGCGACCCGGCCGGACAGCATCCAGGCGGTCCGGATGAACTTCCGGGTCACCAACGGCCTGACCGGCACCAGCGAGCGGCTGCGCGACGTGTCGTCGGTCGTGGCCCTGCCCAACAACGGGCTGCCGAGCGCGTCGGTCTGCGGGCGCTCTCCGTTCCCTCCCGGCACCCTGAGCGCTGTGCAGGACACCATTCCCGGCAGCGGCCGGGTGGTGCTGTCCTGGGCGGCGTCGCCCGACCAGGAGGCCGGTGAGGTCGACGTCTGGCAATACGTGATCTATCGGCGCGTGGTCGGGCAGCCTCTATGGGAAGACCCGGTCATGAACCTCGGCAAGACCGTGGGCGCAACCAGCTACGTGATGGCGCTGGGGGGCAATACTCCCGGCGTCAACTACGAGTTCGGGGTCAGCGCCCAGGATTGCACCCCGGCGGTGTCCACGATGGTACAGGCCTCGGTCGTCGCGCCATGACGGCCCGTTTCTCTCTCCGTGAGCGTCCTATGAGTCGCATGCTGCGCAATGAACGCGGGATGGCGCTGGTGCTGGTTCTGCTCATCGCGATCGCCGTGACGGCGCTTGCCATGGGCGGCATCGTGATGACCAGCGCCGGAACCCTCACCAGCAAGTTCCACTACCGGGAGCTGGCGCTGCAGGCGTCGGCCGACGGCGGCGCCGAGCTGGCGCGGGATTCCCTCAACCGGAACAACACCCTCCTGCCTGACTCGGGGTACGTCACCCTGCAGTCGAGCGGGGCGGTGCTGGACGCCAACGGCGCGGTCATCCCCGGGTTCACCCGGTCGGTGTACGCCGGCCGGACCGGCGGACGCACCGGCGGCGCGGCCACCAGCGGTCAGTACGGGAGCAACTACGCCAGCGCGCTCTCGGTCATTCAGGACACCCGGGGCGCCGTGGCGGTCCGGCGATTCCTGCTCTCCGAGGAGTCGTGGTCCCGCTTTGCCTACGCCATGAACAAGTGGAGCAACTCGGGCATCACGTTCGCCTGCGGCGAAATCGCGGCCGGCCCGGTGCACTCCAACGCGAGCATCTATATCAGTTGCGGCGGCTCTCCCAAGACCCTGTTCATGGGTCCGGTGACCGTCGTGGGTACCATTTCCGGCAAGAGCGGGGCGAACTTCCAGGCGGGTTATTCCGAAGGCGTGCAGCCGGTCAAGTGGCCGGCGGCGTCGGACCTGGCCAAGCTCCGGACCTACGCCCAGGACGCCAGCACGGTGAACGGCGACTACGACATCGACGGCACCGTGTCGGCCGTGACGTCCTTCACGCCCACGATCAGGATCGATTTCCTCACCATCGATCTCAACGCCAACGGCATCATCGATCCGAACGAGGGGTTCTTCCGGGTGTTCCGGGCGGATTCGAACGGCGCCAACACCAGGATCCCGGCCTACGTCACCGCCAAGCGGTGGCCGTGGGATGAGAGCGGCGTGCTCCATAACGCCGATACCGACAACGATCCCAACATGGTGTCGCCCAATTGCGGCGCCGATACGCTGGGCACCTTCTACACCGCGACCCAGTTCTTCAACCGGACCGTCCCCGTCATGACGCTGGCGCAGAAACAGGCCGGCGTGCGGGCCCTGCTCAACAAGGGCGGCCACCGCTGCTACCTGGGCGGCGACCCAAGGCTCTTCCGGGCCCAGACCGGCGATACCCTGACGCCCGACTCCACGCTCACCTACGCGGGCCCGGCCGACTTCGTGCCGTCTCCCAACGGCGTCGGCATGCGGGGCAAGTGGCTCAAGCGGTCCGGCACCTACCCGGTACCCCCGCAGCTGGCGGCGATCCGCCCCGGCGATCAGCAGTACCTGATTCCGCTGCAGAGCAACGTGAACTTCAAGGGCGTGATCTACGTGCGCGGACCGGTGGCCGTGAGTGGCCGCCTCCGCGGCCGGGTGACCCTCGCCGCGACCGGGGCCATCTCCCTGGCCGACGACATGCTCTATACCACTACGCCCGGCTCCGACTGCTCCGAGACCGGCGACGTGCTCGGCGTCACGACCCCGGAAGCGGTGCCGATCGCCGACAACAACATCCAAAACCCGTTCCGGGTGAACGGCACGGCCGTCGGTCTGTTCGACGACACACCGGACAACGAGAACTACCACATGTTCATCTTCACCCTGAAGCAGTTCTACGGGGAGGATGTGTATTCGAATCCGATCACCTATAACGCCGGTACCAGCATCGCGGGCGAGCGCTGCGCCGCGAACACCACCGCGAAGAGCGGCTGCGTCCGGATCAGCGGCGGCATCATCCAGGACGATGTCGGCGCGCCGACCTTCTCCAGTTCGTCGGGGTGGGCCGAGCAGCATACCTACGACAAGTGCGGCATCTCTTCGCCGCCGCCCTACTTCCCGACCACCGGGCGATACCTGCAGAACCGGGTCTACGAGATCGATCCGGTGTGGCTCAACAAGGTCGGCATCGCGACCTACTTCAGGACCCTGCAGTCGAAGTAGGCGCTACGACGCTACGACGCTAGGAACAAAGAGCCCCTCGGGAATGATTCCCGAGGGGCTCTTTTCTTAGCGCCGTAGCGTCGTAGCGTCCTCGCCTCTTAGCCTCTGCAGTCGATGATCTGATCCCGCCGCGTCCCCACGCTCACATAGCGCACCTCGACGCCGGCCAGCGCCTCCAGGCGGTCGAGGTAGGTCCGGGCGCCCCGGGGCAGATCGGAGAGCCTGCGGGCCTCTCCGATCGGCGTACGCCACCCTGCAAGCGTCTCGTAGACCGGGCGGACCCGGTCCAGCACGCTCACCTCGGCCGGCATCTCCTCCCGGCATTTCCCGTCGAGCTCGTACCCGGTGCCCACCAGGACCCGCTCGAAGCTGTCCAGTACGTCGAGCTTGGTCACCGCGAGCGCCGTGAGCCCGTTGACCCGGGCGGCGTAGCGAACCACCGACGCGTCGAACCAGCCGCAGCGCCGGGGTCGTCCGGTCACCGAGCCGAATTCCCCCCCCAGCTGGCGGAGCCGCTCCTCATCCTCCGGGTCCGCGAGGGTGGGGAGCGGCCCGTTGCCAACCCGCGTGGTGTACGCCTTCACCACGCCGAGCACGCCGTCGATCATGGTGGGCCCGATGCCGGCCCCGACGCTGGCGCCACCCGCGGTGGTGTTGGAGGAGGTGACGAACGGGTAGGTGCCATGGTCCACGTCGAGCAGCGCGCCCTGCGCGCCCTCGAGCAGCACCCGCCGGCCGGCCCGGAGCGCCTTGTAGATGTACTCCCCGGTGTCGGTAGCGAGAGGGAGCACCCGCGGGGCCATGGCGCGGAGCAGCGCTGCGTGCTCCTCCACCGACACCCGCTCGGTCATGCCGGCCAGGGCCAGCAGGTCGTTGACCCGGCCGATCCGGTCCCCCAGCATCCGTTCCGCGTCCGTCAGATCCACGAGATCGGCCACCCGGATGCCGCGGCGGCCGTACTTGTCCTCGTAGGTGGGGCCGATGCCGCGCCCCGTGGTGCCGATGTGCTGGGACCGCTCGCCCGCCTGATCGAGCAGCTTGTGGTAGGGCATCACCAGGTGGGCCCGGTCCGAGATGAGCAGCCGTCCCTCGGTGGAAATCCCCCGGGCGGCCAGGGCCTCCAGCTCCTCGAACAAGGCGGCCGGATCGACCACCACGCCATTGCCGAGGATGCAGACCGCGTGCGAATTGAGGATGCCGGAGGGAATCAGCCGGAGGATGAACCGCGACTCGCCCACCACCACGGTGTGACCGGCGTTGGCTCCGCCCTGATACCGGACCACGACGTCGGCATCTTCGGCCAGCACGTCCACCAGTTTCCCCTTGCCCTCGTCGCCCCATTGCGCACCGACGACGACGAGGCAGGACAACTCGGGACCGAACACTACTCGGAGGACCCCCTCCGGCCCTTCCCTTTTCGCTCCACGCTGCCGCTGACGGCCTTGGCGGTCTCGGGCGAGATGCTTCCCGCGGCCACCAGCTCCTCGAGGTGCTGCTGGAAGGTCTGCATCCCGCTCTTGCCGTGGCCGTCCGCCATCAGGGCGCGGAGCTCCACGACCCGGGCCGGATCCTTGAGGCACTCGCGGATCGCCGGATTGGCAATGAGAATCTCCATCGCCGGCACCCGCCCGTTCCCGTCCGCGCGGGGCAGCAGCTGCTGGGACACTATGGCCAGCAGGGCCTCCGAGAACCGCACCCGGCCGATTTCCCGCTCCTCGTGAGGCAGCATGCCGAGCACCTGGCCGATGGTGGTCATCACATCGGGGGTCGGGATGGCGGACAGCACCAGGTGGCCGGTCTCGGCCGCTTTCATGATCGTGTCGATGGTGTCCTGGTCGCGCACGTCACCCACCACAATCACGTCGGGGTCCTGCCGCAGCGCCGAGCGCAGCCCGATGCTCACCGATTCGGTGTCCACCCCCACCTCGCGCTGGGTCATGGAGCAGGACAGGTCCCGGTGCAGATACTCGATCGGGTTCTCGATGGTGACAATGTGCCGCTGCTGGGTCTGGTTCATGTGGTGCAACATGGCGGCGATGGTCGAAGTCTTTCCGCTGCCGGTGACGCCGGTCACCAGGATGAGCCCGGCCCGATTCTCGGTGAGCCGCGCCAGCACCTCGGGCAGGCCCAGCTGCTCCAGGGTGGGAATCGCGAAGAGAATCACCCGCATCACGATCATGAACGAAGAGCGCTGCCTGAGGATGTTGACCCGGAAGCGGCCCACCCCGGGCATGCCCCAGGAACAGTCGTAGTCCTTCAGCGTATCGAGGCGGCCCCGGTCTTCGTCCGTGGTCATCAGCTTGAGCGCGATGGCCCGGGTCTGCTCGGGGGTCAGCCGCTGCTTGGTGAGCGGCACCAGTTTTCCGTCGATGCGGGCGCGGAACAGATCGCCGGCCTTGATGTGAAGGTCCGACGCGCCGCGCTCCACCGCCGCCTTGATGATCCGTTCGATCGGGGCACTTGCCATCAGGACGCTCCGAAGAATCCCATCCGCTGCTTGGCTTCCTTGATCGTGACCCGGGCGATCGCCCGGGCCCGCTCGGCGCCGTCGGCCAGCACGCGGTCCACCGCGGCCGGATCCTGCTTCAGCTCTTCAGCCCGCTTGCGGATCGGGGCCAGGGTCTCGATCATCGCGTCGGCGAGCCGGCGCTTGCAGTCGAGGCATCCCCAGCCGGCGGTCCGGCACTTCACATTCACCTCGGCCACCGTCTCGGCCGTGGAAAAGTACTTGTGCAGCGAGAAGATATTGCAGATGTCGGGGTTGCCGGGATCCTTCCGGGTCACCCGGGCCGGGTCGGTCGGCGCCGGCCGGAGCTTCTGCCAGATCTCGTCCGGCGTATCGAGAAGCCCGATGGTGTTCCCCAGGCTCTTCGACATCTTGGCCTGCCCGTCCAGCCCCCGAATCCGCTTGGCCACCGTAACCAGCCCCTCGGGCTCGGGAAAATAAGGGGCGGCGGCGGCGTAGGCATTGTTCCAGCGCCGAGCGATTTCGCGGGTCAGCTCCAGGTGCTGGAGCTGGTCCTCGCCCACCGGAACCCGGTTGGCCCGATAGAGCAGGATGTCCGCGGCCTGGAGAATCGGATAGCACAGAATCCCGGCCGGAATGCTCTCCAGCTTTTCGGTCTTATCTTTGAACTGCGTCATCCGCTCCAGCTCGCCGAGCGGCGCCACCGTGGTGAACAGCCAATTCAGCTCGGCGTGCTCCGGCACCATGGACTGCACGAACAGGATGGCGCGCTCCGGGTCGATCCCGGCGGCCAGGAGCCCGATGGCCACGTCCCGGGTCCGCGCCGCGAGCTGGGACACTTCGTATGGCAAGGTGACGGCGTGGAGGTCCACCACGCAGTAGATGCAATCGTATCGCTCCTGCAGAGCGACCCAGTTACGGACCGCGCCGAGCCAGTTGCCGATGTGAAGGTCGCCGGTCGGCTGAATTCCCGAAAAGATCCGGTCCATTAACGCAAGGTAGCCATCTCCCTTTCGGCGTGCAAGATGAACTCTTCCTTGGACTTACTGCATTTGGCGGCACAGGCTGCCGAGGGGGCGGGGGGGTATATCAGGTCGGTAGGTCGGTACGTCGGTAGGCCGGGAACGACCCAACCCGAGGCTACCGACGTACCGACCTACCGACCTCCCGACGCTCCCCCGGTCTGGGTCTCCAAGGGCCACAACGACTGGGTCACCGAGGTCGACCGGAATGCCGAGTCGCTGATCCGGGACATCCTGGTCGGGGGCCTGCCGGGGTCCAGGGTGATGGGGGAGGAGCTGTCCCCCGAGATCGGGAACGAGGGGATGGTGTGGATCGTCGATCCGCTCGACGGTACCACCAACTTTCTTCACGACTATCCGCAGTACGCGGTGTCGATCGCCCTCGCAGTCGACGGCGAGCTCGAGGCGGGCGTCGTGCTCGACGTCAATCGCGAATGCCTCTACGGCGCCGTGCGGGGACGCGGGGCGTGGATGGGCAACACCGCGCTCCGGGTGTCCCAGATCAGCGATCCAGAACGGGCGCTGCTGGGGACCGGATACCCCTTCAAACACCTGGACGAGCTCGACGCCTACCTGGCCCAATTCCGGCGCATTCTCCCGGCCACCAGTGGGGTACGGCGCGCCGGCGCCGCTGCGATCGATTTGGCCGATGTGGCCGCGGGCCGCCTCGACGGATTCTGGGAGCTGGTGTTGGCGCCGTGGGACATCGCCGCGGGCATCCTCCTGATTCGCGAGGCGGGAGGAATCGTGACGGACCTGGACGGGCGCCGGGCCGGGCCGGCGCATGGCGGCATCGTGGCGGGCAATCCCGCCATTCACACGTGGCTCCTCACCCAAGTGAGCGCCTCATGAGACCGATCCTGGCTGGCTGGACCCTCGTCGCGTACATCGGGGCGCCGCTGGCTGCGCAGACGACGGACCCCAACGATCTCTCCTCCCGGGTCGTGATCCTGCGCACCGCCCACGGCGTCCCGCACATCCGGGCCGACGATCTCAAGGCATTCGGGTACGGCCTGGCCTGGATTCAGCTCGAGGATTACGGCCCGATGGTGGCAATGGGCATCCTCCGTTCCCGGGGCGGGATGGCCCGGGTGTTCGGCCGCGACAGCATCGAGGACGACTTCTTCGCCCTGCCGCGACGGGCCCAGGCCCAGACTTCGTATTACCGGCTGGACCAGGCCACCCGGGACGTGTACGAGGGATTCGCCGCGGGCGTGAACCGCTATGTCGCGCTGCACCGGGAGGCGTTCGTGCCGGGCTTTCCGGCGGACTTCTCCGGGTACGACGTCGCCACCCGCGACGTCGAGCCGCCCTCGGTGGCGGTGGCCCGCCGGTTCGTAGCGCGGCTCACCGGCGCCGGGCCCCGTCCCGCCGCGCCGGGCCAGGGCGAGGGGGCCGAGCCGGACCCGAACGAGGGCTCCAACGCATGGGCCCTGGCGCCGAGTCGCACCAAGTCGCACCATGCCATCCTGCTGCGGAATCCTCACCTGGCCTGGGACGCGGGTTACTACGAGGCCCACGCCACCGTGCCCGGCGTACTCGATTTCTACGGCGATTTCCGGATCGGCGGGCCCTTTGCCGTGATCGGCGGCTTCAATCGCGACCTCGGCTGGTCCACCACCAACAACAGCTCTCCCTCCGACGCCATCTACGCCCTCGACGTCGTGCCGGGCGCAACCGACCAGGTCCTGCTGGACGGCGCCGTGGCGCCCCTGGTGCGCGAGACCGTCACGGCCGAGTACCGGAACGGTCCCGGCTTCAGCGCCGAGACCAGGGAATACTGGCAGAGCCCGATCGGACCGGTCATCGCGCGGACCGGTGGCAAGGCCTACGTGCTCCGCTCCGCCGGCGAAGGAGAGTTCCGGGGCGGAGAACAATTCCTCCGGATGATGCGTGCCACCTCGCTGGCGGAGTGGAAGACCGCGATGCGCATGAACGCGCGGACCACCTCGAACTTCACCTACGCCGACCGGGCCGGAAACATCTTCTACGTCTGGAACGCCGCGCTGCCCGACTTTCCCCATCCCTTCGCGGGAGACAGCGTGGCCCTGCCGGTGTCCCGCACCGCGGAGGTCTGGACCCGCTATGTGCCGTGGGATTCCCTGCCCCACCTGCTCAACCCCAAGGGCGGATACCTCCACAACGAGAACGATCCCCCGCATTTCACCAACCTGCTGGAGCCGATGGATCCGGCCCGCCTGCCGGTGACGGTCCCGCCGCCCAGCCTGAGCCTCAGGAGCCAGATGGCGCTGCAGCTGCTGACGACGGCCCCGAAGAATCTCACCCTGGAAGACGTGGTCCGGCTCAAGCACAACTACCACATGCTGCTCGCGGACCGGGTCAAGGCGGACCTGCTGGCCGCGGTGCGGAGCGCGGCGGACACCGCGCTCTCGGCGGCGGCGGACATCCTGGCCCGATGGGACAACAGCGCGGCGCCGGATTCCAGGGGCGGGGTCCTCTTCGAGGCCTGGTGGCGCCGCTACCTGCAGGCCGGGGGCCGGGGAGTCACCCCCTACGCGGTGCCCTGGACCACAGACGACCCGGTGCGCACTCCCCGCGGACTGGCCGACCCTGCGCGGGCGGTGACGGCGTTCCGGGGCGCAATCGGACAGGTACGCCAGAAGTACGGGGGACTCGACGTAGCCTGGGGGGAAGTGCACCGGGTCCGGGTGGGTGGAAAGGACGTGCCGGTCGGCGGCTGCGGTGGAGACCTGGGCTGCTTCCGGGTACTGGGGTTCCAGGAAGACCCGGACGGCAAACTGTCGGCCCGCTTCGGCGACGGCTGGATCCTGGCGGTGGAGTTCGGAGCCGTCCCGCGGGCGCTTTCGGTGCTCGCCTACGGAGAGAGCCAGCTGCCCGGATCGCCCTGGAACGGGGACCAGGGCGAGATGTTCGCCAGAGGGGAGCTCAAGCCGGTCGCGTTCCTGGCCAAGGATGTCGATGCGACGGTGGTGAAGCGATACCGGCCGGGACAGGCGCCCTGATCAGGACGTCTTCTGGGTGAGGATCCGGGGCCCTTCCTTGGTGATGGCGACCGTGTGCTCGAAGTGCGCGGCAAGCGAGCCGTCGGCGGTCACCACGGTCCACTTGTCTTCCAGCAGCCGGGTGGAGTAGTCGCCCATGGTGATCATGGGCTCGATTGCGAGGGTCATCCCCGCCTGGAGCCGCGGACCCCGGTGCGGCTGGCCGTGGTTGGGCACCTGGGGATCCTCGTGCATGCGTTGTCCCACGCCGTGTCCCACCAGCTCCCGCACCACGCCGAAGCCGGCCGCCTCGGCCACCGCCTGCACCGCGTGGCCGATGTCGCCGACATGGTTGCCCACCCGGGCCTCCGCGATGCCGGCGGCCAGGGCCTGCTGGGTGGCGTCGAGCAGCCGCGCCGCCTCGGGGGCGATTTCCCCCACCGGGATGGTGGTCGCGGCGTCGGCGTGGAAGCCGCCCACGCAGACCCCGACATCCACGCTCACGATGCTGCCCTCGCGGAGCACCCGCCTGCTGGAGGGGATGCCGTGGACGATCTCCTCGTTGATCGACACGCAGAGAGTCTTGGGAAAGCCGTAGAGGCCCTTGAACGACGGCGTGGCGCCGGGATGGCTGCGAATGAACGCCTCGGCTTTCGCGTCCAGCTCCTCGGTGGAAATACCGGGCCTGACCGCGCGACGCACCAGCTCCAGGGTGTCGCCGACGATCCGGCCCGCCCGGGACATGGTGTCGATTTCCTTCGGGGACTTCAGCGTGATCATGGCGTTCCCTAAACTCCCAGTGCCTGCTTGACTCGGGCGGCGATCTCCTCGACGCCGCCCACGGCAGGAATCTTCACCACTCCACCCCGCTTGCGGTACCATTCGAGTACCGGGGCGGTCTGTTCGCGATAGGCAGTGAGCCGCCGGGCCACCGCCTTGGGATCGTCGTCGGCGCGCCCCTCGATGCCGCGGCGCTTCTCGAGGCGGCCCAGGATCTCCTGGTCGGTGACATCGAAAAAGATCACCTGGTCCATCTTGCGGCCCAGGTCCCGCAGGAGGCCCTCGACGCCTTCGGCCTGGGGAATGGTCCGCACCACGCCGTCGAACACCACGCCCCGCGCCGCGGAGGGCCGGTTCAGCTCCTCCCGCACGATCCGCATGATGAGGTCGTCGCTCACCAGCGCCCCGCTCTCCATCACCGCCTTGGCCTCGTTGCCAAGCGGCGTGGCGTTGGCCACGGCCTCCCGAAGCAGGTCTCCGGTCGCGATCTTGGGCAGGCCGAGGCGCCGGGCGAGAAGCGCGCCCTGGGTGCCCTTGCCGGCGCCGGGAGGGCCCAGCAGCAGGATGTCCATTCAGCCTCCCTGATAGGGGAAGCGGGGAGCGGGGAGCGGGAGGAACCCCTCGCCGCTTGCCGCTCCCCGCTCGCCGCCGCCTGCTGGCCGCCTCACATGAACCGCTGCTGCCGCCCCCGGAACTTCACCCGCCCGGTCTTCATGAAGCTGTCGTACTTCCGGAGGGTGCGATGCTGCTCCACCTGTGCGATCGTGTCGAGGAGCACCCCGACGACAATCAGGATGGAGGTGCCGCCGAACACTGCCTGGAAGCCGACCTTCTTGGCCACGATGATCGGGATGATCGCGATGGCGGCCAGGAAGAGGGCGCCCGGCAGCGTGACCCGGGACAGGACGGCGTCGATGTAGTCGGCCGTGGCGGCGCCGGGCTTCACGCCCGGAATGAAGCCGCCCTGCTTCTTCAGGTTCTCCGACAGATCCACCGAGTTGAAGATGATGGAGGTGTAGAAGTAACTGAACAGCACCACCATGATGCCGAAGGACAGGCTGTACCAGAAGGTGCCCGGCGCGAACGTCGCGGCAATGTCCATCAGCAGGGGCTTCTTGCTGAAATTCGCGATGGTGCCCGGGAAGATGATGATGGTCTGGGCGAAGACGATCGGCATGACGCCGGCGGTGATCAGCCGGATCGGGATGAAGGTCTTCTGGCCCTCCCGAATGCGCCCGCGGCCCATGACCTTCCGGGGGATCTGAATCGGGATCCGCCGCGCGGCGATGGTCATTGCCACCACCGCGGCGATGGCCCCGATGGCCAGGACCACCAGGAGCACCGCGCCACCGCCGCTGATCACGTGATCCTTGACCGAGCGAATCATCTGGATCGAGGCGGGCCAGAGCCGCTCCATGATCGACACGGCGATCAGGAGGCTCATGCCGTTGCCGATGCCCCGCTCGGTGATCTGCTCGCCCAGCCACATCACGAAGATGGCGCCCGCGGTGAGCGTGAACACCATGGTGAGCCGCGAGGCGAAGCCGGGGTGGAGGATGGCCCCGGGAATCGACTCGGTGAACAGCGTGAAGGTGTAGGCCTGGGACAGGGCGATGAAGATCGTCATGTACCGGGTCCACTGGGTGAGCTTCTTCCGCCCCTCCTCGTCCTTCTGCATCTTGCCGACCGAGGCCACGATGCCGCCGGCCAGCTGGAAGATGATCGACGCCGAGATGTACGGCATGATGCCGAGGGCGAAGATGGTAGCCCGGTTGAGCCCGCCGCCCAGGGTGTCGTACAGCTGGAAGAAGCCCGCGGCCCCGGAGTTCTGGATGAAGGCCACCAGCGCTTCGACGTTGACGCCGGGGGCCGCGATGTGGGCGCCCACGCGGTAGATGAACACCGCCAGCAGCGTGAAGAGCAGCTTCCGCTTGAGCTCCTCGTCCATCCCGAAGCTGGGGCCCCTGGGTGCAGTGGCGGTCACTTACGCCTCGACCTTCCCGCCGGCCGCTTCGATCTTGGCCCGGGCGGAGGCGGAGATGGAGACCCCGCGCACCGAGTAGGCCCGGTCCGCCTCGCCGGTGGCGAGGAGCTTGATCGGCTGGTTCAGCTTGGTCACCAGTCCGGCCGCGTGCAGAGTCTCGGGGTTGAGCTCGGTGACGCCGAGCTTGCCCAGGTCGCGGAGATTCACCGTCTGGGCGGTTTCCTTGAACGGATTGGTGAATCCGCGCTTCGGCAGCCGCCGGAACATCGGCATCTGGCCGCCCTCGAAGCCGGGATTGGTCGAGCCGCCGGTCCGGGCCTTGTGGCCCTTGTTGCCCTTGGTGGACGTCTTGCCGTGTCCGGACCCGGGCCCCCGACCGATGCGCTTCCGGTTGCGGTGGGAGCCCTTGGCCGGGCGCAGGTTGGACAGCGTGATCTTGTCGGTCATGTGCTTCGTCGTCCTTTTCGTTGCAGGGGTCAGGATTCAGGATTGCACGTTCGGAGTCCTGATGCCTGATCCCTTACTTGGCCGGCGACACCTCGACGAGATGCCGCACCTTGACCAGCATGCCCCGCACCGACGCGTTGTTGGGCAGCTCCACCGTCATCTGGTGGTGCTGGAGGCCCAGCGCACGCAGGGTCCGCCGCATGGTGTCCGCGTGGCCGATCCCGGAGCGGATCTGCTTGACCTTGATCCGCTTGGCCTTGGCTTCGGCCGGGATCGTGGCCGAGTACATCTTGGGGCCCTGACGGCCCACTACCGGATTCCGGCCCATGCCTAGACCTCCTGCCGGGCGCGGTAGGGGATCAGGTCCGCATCGATCTGGCGCTCCCGGGCCGCCTGCCGGTGCGACACCAGCGAGGTGAGTCCGTCCATCGTCGCCCGCACCATGTTGTGCGGATTGTTGGACCCGAGGCTCTTGGTCAGGATGTCGGTGATGCCGCAGCACTCGAGGACCGCGCGCACCGGGCCGCCGGCGATGACGCCGGTACCGGTGGCCGCCGGCTTGAGCAGGACCGCGCCGGCGCCGTGCTTGCCCAGAATCTCGTGCGGGATGGTCGACCCGGTGCGCGGGATCTCCACCATGCCCCGCTTGGCCGCCTCGACCGCCTTCCGCACCGCTTCGGAGACTTCGTTGGCCTTGCCGGTGGCCAGGCCGACCCGGCCCTTGCCGTCTCCGACCGCGACCAGGGCGTTGAAGGAGAACCGCCGGCCGCCCTTCACCACCTTGGCCACCCGGTTGATGTCCACGACCTTCTCGATGAACTCGCTCTGCGCCTCGTCGCGCCCGCGATCCCGGCGGGGGCCGCCCTGGCCCCGTCCGCCGCCGCGCCCGCCCCGATCGCCGCCGCCGCCCCCACCACCGCCCCGGCCGCCCCGACCACCGCGCTGGCGGCCGCCGCCTTCCGCGGGCGCCGTCGTCGTGGGTTCTGCCGCGCCCTCGGGGGCGGGCGCGTCGGTTACCGCTTCTCGCTCAGCCATGCTAGAACTCCAATCCGCCTTCGCGGGCGCCGTCTGCGACGGCCTGCACGCGACCATGGTACCGGTAACCGCCCCGGTCGAATACGACCTTCGTGAACCCGCCCGCCTTGGCCTTTTCCGCCAGCAGCTTCCCGACCGCCTTGGCCTTGGCCACTTTGCCCTTGCCCTCGAGGGGGAGCCCCTCGCTGTCGTCGCTCACGCCCATGATGGTGGCGCCGCGCGCATCGTCCACCAGCTGCGCGTACACGTGCTTGATCGAGCGGAACACGACCAGGCGCGGCCGCTCCACCGTGCCCGACACCCGCTTCCGGACCCGAAGGTGGCGGCGGTAGCGCCGCTCTTCACGAGTCTTGGGCGCATGAATGGCTCGCATTTACTTGGCTCCTGTCTTGCCGGCCTTGCGGCGGACCCGTTCGCCCTGGTAGCGGATGCCCTTGCCCTTGTAGGGCTCGGGCGGCCGGATCTGGCGAATTTCCGCGGCCACCTGTCCCACCAGCTCCTTGTTGGGGCCGCTGATCGTAACCACGGTATTGTTGGCCACCGCGAAGGTGATCCCCTCGGGCGCCTTGTAGGTCACCGGATGGGAATACCCCACCACCACATTGAGACCGGTCTTGTTGAGCTCGGCCTTGTAGCCGACCCCCTGGATTTCCAGCACCTTCTGGTACCCCTTCTCGACACCCTCGACCATGTTGGCGATGAGGGTCCGGGTGAGGCCGTGCAGCGCCTTGTGCCGGGTCTCCTCGCTGGGGCGGGTCACCGTCAGGTGGCCTTCCTCCATGGCGAGACGCATCTCGGGGTGTACCGTGCGCGAGAGCTCGCCCCTGGGGCCCTTGACCTTGACGGTCTGCCCGTCGATGGCCAGCGTGACTCCCTTGGGGATGGGCACGGGGCGCTTGCCGATTCTCGACATAGGTCCCCCTTACCAGACCACGGCGAGCAGCTCGCCGCCGAGGTTGGCCGCGCGGGCGTCCCGGTCCGACATCAGCCCCTTGGGCGTGGACAGGATCGCCATGCCGAGGCCGTTGCGGACCCGCGGGATTTCGCGCGACTTGACGTAGTGCCGGAGCCCGGGGCTCGACACCCGCCTGAGCTCGCGAATCACCGGGCGCTCGGCGTGGTACTTGAGATAGAGCCGCAGGACGCCGCGACCGCCGTCGTCGAGGACCTTGAAGTCCGCGATGAAGTGGTTGTCGGTCAGGATCCGCGCCAGCTCCGCCTTCAGCTTGGAACGGGGGATGTCGACCCGCCGGTGCCCCGCCATGCAGGCATTCCGGATGCGGGTCAGCATATCCGCCACTGGATCAGTCATGCTCATGCTGTCGTCCCTCTCACCAGCTGGCCTTGCGCACGCCGGGGATATGCCCCTTCAGCGCGAGCTCGCGGAAACAGATCCGGCACAGTCCGAACCGCCTGAGCACCGCGCGGACCCGGCCGCAGCGCTGACACCGGCGGACCCGCCGCGTGGAAAATTTCGGGGTGCGCTTGGCGCGCTCGATCCAACACGTCTTTGCCATAGGTTACGCCACCTTCTGTGGGGTCGTCTCGCCCCGGAACGGCCAGCCGAACTCCTTGAGCAACCCCATCGCGAGGTCGTCGCGCTTCGTGCTGGTCACGATCGTGATATCCATCCCGTGGATCTTCTCGACCTTGTCGTAGTCGATCTCGGGGAAGATCAGCTGCTCCTTGATGCCGAACGTATAGTTGCCCGAGCCGTCGAAGCTCTTGCTGGGCAGGCCGCGGAAGTCGCGGGTCCGGGGCAGCGCGAGCGAGATGAACCGGTCCAGGAACTCGTACATCCGGGGCCCGCGGAGCGTCACCCGGACGCCGACCGGCAGCCCGGCGCGCAGGTTGAAGTTGGCGATGGCCTTCTTGGCCCGGGTGATCACGGCCTTCTGGCCGGTGATCATGCCCATCTCCTCGGCCACTGCGTCGAGCATCTTCGGGGTCTTAGCCCCTTCGCCCATGCCCACGTTCAGCACGATCTTCACCAGCTGGGGGATCTCGTGCGGGTTCTTGAGCCCGAACGTCTTGGCCAGCTTGGGCCGGATCGTCTCGATGTAAAAGGTCTGCAGCCGCGGGGTTCCCTCCCGCACCTTGGGCGCGGGATCGGTGACGCCGGCGCCCGCGCCCTTCTTCTCCTTGTCCTTGCCCTTGGGGGGCGGGCCCTTGGGCGGCCCCTTGGGCGCCGCGGGCTTGGTCTCTTTGATCTGCTCGGCCATGGTTACCGGCTCCTCGGAATCGGCTGTCCGGACCGGAGGGCGATGCGCTCCACCGTCCCGTCCTTGTCGATGCGGCGCTTTACGCGGGTGGGCGCGCCGGACTTCGGGTCGATCAGCATCACCTTGGAGTGATGGATCGGCGCCGGCTTCTCGATGATGCCCGCCTCGGTGGTCTGGGTCGCCTTGCTGTGGCGCTTGACCATGTTGACGCCCTCGAGGGTCACCCGGCCGGTCCGGGGATCGGCCCGGAGGACCCGGGCGCGCTTGCCCTTGTTCTCGCCCGAGATGACCTGGACGGTGTCGCCCTTGGTGACATGGAGCTTGAACCGGGGCGCGGGCTGGTTGCGCTCCCGCTTCCGCTTCTTGTAGACCAGCGGCTTCATGTCAGATGACCTCCGGCGCGAGCGACACGATCTTCATGTACTTCTTCTCCCGGAGCTCGCGCGCCACGGGACCGAAGATGCGGGTCGCGCGGGGCTCGCCCTGATCGTTGATCAGCACGGCGGCGTTCTCGTCGAAGCGGATGTAGGTCCCGTCCTTGCGGCGGGTTTCCTTGGCGGTCCGCACGATCACCGCCCTGGCCACGTCGCCCTTCTTGACCTGGCCGGTCGGGATCGCGTCCTTCACCGCCACCACCACGACGTCGCCCAGCCCGGCGTAGCGCCGGCGCGAGCCGCCGAGCACGCGGATGACCAGGGCCCGACGGGCCCCGGAATTGTCCGCGATCTTGAGTATCGTTTCCTGCTGTACCATGGCGCTGCTCCCTTACTTGGCCCGCTCGACGACCTCGACGACCCGCCAGCAGACGGTCTTGGCGATGGGCCGGGTCTCCATGATCCGGACCGTATCGCCCAGCCGCGCGTCCTTCTCGTTGCGCGCCTTGACCGACTTGCTGCGGGTGATCTGCTTCCCGTACACCGGGTGGGCGAAGCGCCGCTCCAGCCCGACCGTGACGGTCTTCGTCATCTTGTCGCTGGTGACGACACCGATCCGGGTCTTCCGCCGGCGGCGCTCGCTGGTTGCCTGTTCGGTCATAGTCCCATTCTCCGGCGGTTAGCCGTTAGCCTGCTTCTCGCGCAGCACGGTCTGGATCCGCGCGATGTCGCGGCGCAGGGCCCGGAACCGCATCGGGTTGTCGATCGTCTCGGTGGCGGAGCGGAACCGGAGCCGGAACTCCTCTTCCCGCGCCTCCGCCAGCGATCGCTCCAGCTCCTCGACGGTCTGCTCCCGGCGCGCGGTCGCCGCGTCCTTCCGCTTGATCTCGGCCATGTCCCTACATCTCCTCGCGGCGTACCACCCGCGTCTTGAGCGGCAGCTTGGCCGAGGCCAGCGCGAAGGCCTTCTTGGCCAGCTCCTCGGTCACGCCGTCCACCTCGAAGAGGATCCGGGCCGGCTTCACCACCGCCACCCAGCCCTCGGGGTTTCCCTTGCCCTTGCCCATGCGGGTCTCGGCCGGCTTCTTGGTGATCGGCTTGTCCGGGAAGATCCGGATCCACACCTTGCCGCCGCGCTTCATCTCGCGGGTCATGGCCACCCGCGAAGCTTCGATCTGCCGGTTGGTGATCCAGCCCGGCTCCATGCACATCAGCCCGAACTCGCCGAACGCGATGGTATTGCCCCGCGTGGCGATGCCCCGGGTCTTGCCCTTGAAGGTCTTGCGGAACTTGATCCGCTTCGGCGCGAGCATGTCAGGTTCCCGTGCTGTAAGTGCGGCCGGTCAGGTCTTCCACCACTTCGCCCTTGAAGATCCAGACCTTGATGCCGATGGTGCCGTAGGTGGTCTTCGCGGTGCTAGTGGCGTAGTCGATGTCGGCCCGCAGGGTGTGCAGCGGCACCCGGCCCTCGTGGTAGCCCTCGGTCCGCGCGATCTCCGCGCCGCCCAGCCGTCCGCCTGCCCGCACCCGGATGCCCTGCGCCCCCATCCGCATGGCGCTCTGCACCGCCCGCTTCATGGCGCGGCGGAACGAGATGCGCTGCATCAGCTGGTGCGCGATG
>JBGPLG010000058.1:0-26978 GCA_041486305.1 Gemmatimonadota bacterium | reverse complement strand
CCACTGCTGCCTCCCGTAGGAGTCTGGGCCGTGTCTCAGTCCCAATGTGGCTGGTCATCCTCTCGGACCAGCTACCCGTCGTCGCCTTGGTGAGCCATGACCTCACCAACTAGCTGATAGGCCGCGAAGTTCTCCATCGGCGCCTTGCGGCTTTCACCTTCAGGGGATGCCCCCCGAGGGTCGTACGCGGTATTACCCGGCCGTTGGGCCGGCTATCCCCCGCCGTTGGACAAATTCTTCACGTGTTACGCACCCGTTCGCCACTGAACCCTTGCGGGCCCCGTTCGACTTGCATGTGTTAGGCACGCCGCCAGCGTTCGTCCTGAGCCAGGATCAAACTCTCCAATGAGTTCAATACAGCTCGAAGATCGAACAACTGGATGTTCTCAGTCGTCCGAATCACAGATTAAGAGATTGTTGTCCTCCCCGTGCCCGCCTCTTGTGCGGTGCACGGATCGAAGGACCCGCACTCCATATCCTGATTCCCGTTCGCATCACTTGTCAAAGAGCGTGGTGCTTGCACTCCCGTTGGTACGGGAGCCCTCAATTGTAAACCGCTCATTCACCCCAGTCAAGGCCGGTCTTGATCGCCCATCTCTATTCCCGGCTTCAAGTTCCGACGCCGGAGCGGTACTTGGTGGGGAGGCCGAATGTAACGAACCGAGGCGCGGAAACAAGGGGGGACGAAGACCGCGGTGGCACCTGGCCGAAAGGACGTCAAGTACTGCTCGAGCACAGCCTTAGGTCACGCCCCGCGATGTCAGTCCTCCCGCACCGGCAGCGCCGCATTCCTGGTCGGCTGCCGGGTTCCGTCCGCCAACCGCCCCAGCAGCCGTAACAACCCGTCCAGGACAGTGAGCGGATGCGGCGGACAACCGGGCACCCAGAGATCGACCGGGAGGTCGGAGGGGACCCCAGCCCCCACCTCGGCACCGCCTCGGAACGGGCCGCCGTTGATCGCGCAGGCGCCGACCGCGATCACCAGTCTCGGGTCCGGGATCGCCTCGTAGGTCCGGTAGACCGCGTCTTGCATGTTCCGGTTGACCGCCCCGGTGACGACCATCCCGTCCGCGTGGCGAGGACTCGCCACGAATTGAATGCCGAACCGGGACAGATCGAACACCACGTTGCCCAGCGCCACCAGCTCCCCCTCGCAACCGTTGCAGCTTCCAGCAGCGACCGAGCGGAGCCGCAACGACCGCCCGAACAGCTTGCGGGTCCCGGCCTCGAGGGCCTGAGTCAATTCGATCTCTCCCTCCGAGGTCACCAACGCCTCCCGCGTCCGGGCGGCGAGCCGGTAGTCGGTGGTGAACCTGATCGCTCCATGGGGGCATGCGAGCGCTTCTTCGGGCGCAAAGAGGGCCGCGCCGGCATCCAGTCGGGGCCGGCCGTCCTGACCGAGGACCAGCAGCTCCGTCGGCAGGGACTCCCGGCATTCGCGGCAGGCCTCGGGACAGCGACTCGCGTCGAGCAGGGGTCGCCCGCGGAACCGCTCGGGGAACTCCGTCTCCCCCGTGGGAAACGGCGAGGTGCGCGTACCCTGCTGCAGGCGAGTCCGGAAGAATTCCAGCATCAGAGATCGTGCCCCGCGTACGAGAGGTTGAAGCTCTTGTTGCAGAGGGGAAAGTCGGAGATCTGATTGCCGGGCATCGCCGCCGCCAGCGCCGGCCAATTGTGGAATGACGGGTCGACCACCTTGTGGCGGCGAATCCGGCCATCGTCTCCGCTGATACCGACATGGACGATCTCGCCCCGCCAGCCCTCGCTCATCGAGACCACGATCTCCCCAGGATGCAGCGCGCCGCAGGCCACCCGGCAGGCGCCCTTGGGCAAACTTGCGATCTGCTCGAGGACGAAATCGAGCGAGCGCTGCACCTCGAGCCAGCGCACCAGCGTCCGGGCCAGCACATCGCCGGCCCAGGCCGTGGCGACCGGCACATGCGCAAACCGGAACAGCCCATAAGGATGATCGTGGCGAACGTCCCGGCTGATATCGCAGGCCCGGGCGACCGGACCGACCACGCCGAGCTCGAGTCCGGTCGCCTGGGACAGCTTGCCCACCCCCTCCAATCGGGCCTGCACCGAGGCGTTGCCGAGCATCAGGTCGGCCACCGGCGTGAGCTCGTCCCGCAGGCGCTCCAGCCGGTCGGTGAGCTCGGCGACCATGCCGGGCGTCAGGTCGAACAGCGTGCCGCCCGGCCGGATGAGGCCCCGGCCATAGCGGTTGCCGCTCACGGTCATCAGGGCATTCAGGCACTCGCCGCGCATCCGGCCGAAATAGGCCGCCGCCGGCTGGTAGGCGATGTCCCCGGCGATGGCGCCGAGATCGCCGATGTGGTTGGCCAGCCGCTCGAGCTCCAGCGCGATTCCCCGGATCGCCTGGGCCCGGGGCGTCTTCCGGGAACGGGCCAGCGCTTCGATCGTGCTGCAGAAGGCGCCGGCGTGACCGATGACCGTGTCGCCGGCGATGGACTCCGCGACCAGCACCGCGCGGTCCCGATCATGGCGCTCCAGGAGATCCTCGACGCCCCGGTGCTGGTATCCCAGCATGATCTCGAGGTGGAGCACTTCCTCGCCATACGCCTGGAACCGGAAGTGGCCGGGCTCGATGATGCCGGCGTGGACCGGACCCACGGCAACCTCGTGCACCGCCTGACCCCCGACCGGCGGAAACGGATAGCGCTCGCGGTCGAAGGGCTCCGCGGTGCGCCCGCCGGCCCGATGATCGGGCGGGTGGCGACGGACCGGCTTGAGGTCGGGGTGCCCCAGGGGAGTCACTCCGCATTGCTCCGCGACCTCCCGCTCGAAGTATCCCGCCTCGGGGCAGTCGGGCGCCAGCGCGGGGTAGCGATCGGTGACGACCGCACTGGTGGCGCCCAGTTCCCCGCGCTGATCATTGGCGAGGACGGCGATGAGGCGAGTGGCGCCGTGAGACTCCGGCATGCCGAAGAACGCGGCGAGGCGCCAGCCCCGTCCGACCGCTTCGGTCACGGTGTGACGAAACGTCTCGACGGGCTCGTCCGGAAGCTGGGCGAGCGGAATCGCGCGGCGATTGCGCAGCCCGAGCTGGTCGAAGGCGCTCATGGTGCCGAGCCCCCCAGCGCCCGTGCGGCCTCGCCGAGGACGGCGCGGAGCGGCCCCGGAAGATAGACCCCGAGCATGAGCACGATCAGCCCGAGCACCAGCGGCCCGGCGATCAGGGACGGCGATTCGGAGGCCGGCTCACTGTTCTCCCCGGGTTTGTCGTATGCCACGTCGAGGACCATCTTGGCCATCCCGACGAAAATGACGGCCAGCAGCACGATCATGATCACCGCGAGCCAGACGAACCCGCCCCGAATCGCCGCGCCCAGAATGGTGAGCTCGCTGATGAACATCCCGAACGGGGGCGAGCCGGTGATCGCAAAGAGGCCGGCGATGAGCAGGACCCCGGTCCAGGGCGCCCGCTGCAGCACGCCCCGGATCGCGGCGGCTTCCGAGGTGCGATAGAAGACCACCACGTTGCCGATCGCCAGAAACGTGAGGCCCTTGGCGAGACCGTTGTTCACCAGATGGAGCATGGCCCCGTAGCTCCCCACCCCACCGATGGCGAGGGCCAGCACCAGGATGCCCATATGCTCCACGCTGGAATAGGCCAGCAGGCGCTTCAAATCGGTCTGGCCGATGATGAATGCGGTGCTGACGACCATGGAGACGATGCCGAGGGCCAGCAGCGGAGGTCGCATGAACCCGGACTGGCCCGCCGCGGTCATGATCGAGACGGTCCGCGCCAGGCCCAGGAAGGCGCAACTGGTCAGTCCGCCCGCCATCAGCCCCGCCACCAGACTGGGCGCCTCGCCATAGGTATCCGGTTTCCAGGCGTGCAGCGGAGCCAGGCCCATCTTGGTTCCGTACCCGACGAGCAGGAAGATGAACCCGCCGCGGAGCAGCCCCGGCTGCAGGGTGCCCGCGTACCGAATGAGGTCTTCCAGGATCAGCGGTCTGCCGTGCACCTGTGCCGAGGCCAGGAAGAAGGTGCCGAGCAGGGCCAACCCGATCCCGACCGAGGAGAGCACCAGGTACTTCCAGACCGCCTCGAGGGAGCGCCGGTCGTGACGATGGAAGACCAGCGGGGCGAGCGACAGCGTCGTCGCCTCCATCCCGATCCAGACCAGCGCCAGGTGGTGGGCTAGGCCGACCAGCGTGGCGGCGGCGAGGAAACCGAGCAGGCCGGTGACGAACACCCGCCCGCCGCGCTGGCGCTCCAGACCCAGGAACCCCACCGCGTAGGTGCTCACGGCCAGGAACAGGATACTGACGACGGTGAGCACGGTCAGTCCGAGCGGATCGACCGCAAGCCACCCCCCCACGGCCGCCAGCCCGGGGCGGCTCCAGAGGAGCGCGACCCCGGCGGTGTGCGCAGCGGCGGTGCCGACGAGGAGCGCGTTGCGAGCCCGGGCGGTCGGGCTCAGGTAGGCGAGGAGGCCGGCGCCCACCGGCAGCAGGATCAGCCCGAGCAGCAGCATCAGTCCCGCAGTTCCGTCAGCCGGGTGGAGTCGAGCGAATCGAACTCCCGGTTGATATGGAACACCACGATACCCATGATGAACACCCCGACGAAGATGTCCAGAAGCACTCCGATCTCCACCAGGAACGGGACCCGCTGAACCTGGCTCAACCCGAACACGTAGATCCCGTTCTCAAGGATGAGGTAGCCGACCACCTGCGTGAGCGCCTTGCTCCTGGTGGTGAGCACAAGTAAGCCGATCACGACAGTCGAGAGGGAGACCGGAACCAGCACGCGGGTCGGGAGATCGGGCAGCGGAAGCCGGGGGGCGACACTGAACGCGAGCGCCACCGCTACCGCACCGAGGAGCATCGAGGCGGCGAATCCGATGAGGGGCTCGATCTCCCGCCGCACGGCCGCCTCCCGGATGGCCCGCGACATGAGGTACGGCAGGAGGACTGCCTTCACCGCGAAGGTGCCGGCGGCCAGTCCCAGGATGTGGGGAGAAAACCCGGGATACAGCGCGATAGGCAGGGCCGCGAGGAGGGCTCCCTGCACCGCGGTCGCCCGGATCGTCGCGCTCAGCCGGGTGGTACCCAGCACCCAGAAATTCGTCAGCACGACGAGGAGCAGGATGACGTCATGGATCGGTTGCATCGGCCGGCTCAGCGCAGCAGAAGAATGAGGGCAAATCCGGCCAGGGCCGAAGCCGCCACCAGCAGCTGGGGAACTCGATTCATCCGCAGCCGCGCCATGACCGACTCCACCACGCCGACCGCGACGGCCACCAACGCCAGCGCTACCGCGAGCTCCGCGGCGGCCAGCCCGACCGGATGGTGGGCCCGGGGTACCAGCACTCCGACCACGAGGCTGCCGAAGAGCGCCATCTTGAGGGCACCGCCGTAGAGGATCATCGCGAGGTCGGGACCGCTGTGGTCCAGGACCATCACCTCGTGAATCATGGTGAGCTCCAGGTGGGTGAGCGGGTCGTCCACCGGGACCCGGCAGGTCTCGGCCAGGGTCACGATGAACAGGCTCACACCGGCGAGCACCAGGGAAGGAGCGGCCGCGGGCCATGCGTTGGCCAGCGACGGACCGAGCATCCCCGAGATGTCGAGGCGGCCGGTGGTCAGCACCAGGACCGTGAAGCAGAGGAACAGCGCGGGCTCGGCGAAGGCGGCAACCGTCACCTCGCGGCTCGCGCCCATGCCTTCGAAACTCGAGCCGGTATCCATCGCGGCGAGAACCAGCACGAATCGTCCCAAGCCCAGGAGCCCCGCGAACGCCACCAGGTCTCCGGGGAAGGCCACCAGTGCGGCCCGACCATTCAGGGGCAGCAGGAGGGCCGCGACAAGGGTGGCCGCGAGGGAGACGATCGGACCAAGCCGGAAGATGGGCGTGGTGGTACGGCTGTACACCACCCCTTTGCGCCAGAGCTTCGCGAGATCGGAATAGAGCTGGAGGATCGGAGCCCCTCTCCGTCCGGTCAGAGCGGATTTGGTCCGATTGGCAATGCCCGGCAGGGCCGGCGCGATCACCAGCACGACGAGCAGAAAGAGGAGAGGGATCACGGGAAATGCGCTCATGCCGCGGCCACCAGCCATAGATAGACCAGCAGCCCGAACAGGGCGGCAATGACGTACACCAGGTACCAGGAGAGCCGGGCGGTCTGATAGCGCCGCAAACCGAGCGCGGCGCTCCGCAAACGGTCCCACACCGGGCGTCCGATCGAATCGATCACCGGGTCGGTCGAGTGGACCTGAAGACCGGCGGGACCAGTGGTCCGCCGGGTACCAGAGAGCACCCCGAAGGCGGCGAGGAGGCCAGCCGCGTAGCTCGCCGCGGAATACTGCGTACGGGCGCTCACGCCAGGAAACGCGCAGCCCCACGTCGGGCCCGGCCGCGTTTGCGGTACGGCCGTTGCGCGCAGGCGCCAGATGATCACCGAGAGCAGCAACAGGCCGAGCGCCACCCAGGAAATGGCCGAGACCGGGCTGGTGACGGCGGCCAGGGCATCGGGAAGCGGCGGGCCCGGCACCATGCCGGCGCCGAGCCTCGCCGCCAGGGGAACCACCAGGAACGGCGCCACGCCAATGGTGAGGCAGGCTCCCGCCAGCGCGACCTGGGGGGCGACCAAACCCCGCTCGGCGCCGGGCCGGAGAACCCCTTCGCGGCGCGGAGAGCCGAGAAAGATCACGCCGTGAACCTTGGAGAAGCAGGCCAGCGCCAACGCGCCGGTCAGCGCAAGGCCCGCGGCCAGGACACTGGCGGTCCGGAGTGCGCCGGCCGTCGTGCCGCTCTCCAGAAGCCCGCGAAAGACCACCCATTCGCTGACGAACCCGTTGAGGGGCGGCAATCCCACGATGGCGATGGAGCCGAGCAGGAAGGCCCACGCGCTCCGGGGCATGGTCCGCGCCAGTCCGCCCAGCCGGTCAATTTCGCGGGTTCCTGCGACCCGCACGATCGCGCCGGCACCGAAGAAGAGCAGGCTCTTGAACAGGGAGTGGTTCAGGCTATGCAGAAGCGCGCCGGTATAGCCGAGCAGCGCGACGGCAGGATGGTGGTAGGCGCTTCCGAGCGCTCCCAGCCCGAGACCCATCAGGATGATTCCGATATTCTCGACGCTGTGATACGCCAGGAGGCGCTTGAGGTCGTGCTGGGCGAGCGCCCAGAGCACTCCGAGCACCGCCGAGACCAGACCCAGCAGGAGAACGACCCAGCCCCACCAGGCCGGGGGCTCGCCCGACAGGACGAGCATTCTGAACAGGCCGTAGATGCCGACCTTGAGCATGACGCCGGAGAGCAGCGCCGAGATGTGCGATGGCGCCGCGGCGTGAGCGCCCGGCAGCCAGATATGCCCCGGTACCGCGCCTGCCTTGATGCCGAATCCCACCAGGCCCAGGACGAGGATCAGCCCGGCGGGGGCCCGGTGCTGCCCGGACGCCGCCGCCAGCGCGGAGAACGAGCCGTCTCCGCCCCAGGCCGCGAACATCCCGAACAACGCCAGCGTGCTGACGTGGGTGAGCGCCAGGTACACGAAGCCGGCACGACGCACCTCGGCGCGCTCCCGCTCGAAGATCACCAGCAGCCAGGCCGCGATCGCCATCACTTCCCAGGCGATCAGGAATGCGGCCACGCTCCTCGCGGTGACGACCCCGGTCAGCGCGATCAGCAGAATGGACAGGAACAGGTGGGCGGCGCCGACCGCGCGAGCCGGTCGTTCGTGCGCCATGTAGTGCGTCCCATAGACGGCAATGCTGGAGCCGACGCCGAGAACGATGGCAACGAACCAGCTCGAAAGCGGGTCGAGGCCGTACCCGGACCCGGGCTCCGCCGCGGCGTCGGGGCCGGCGAGCGACAGCAGCGCCGCGACCGTGCCCATGAGGCAGCCGGCGAGCATCCCCCAGCGGAATACCCGATCGGCGATGCCGCTGCGCCGCTCCATCGCCCGGGCCAGCAGCCCGGCGAGCAGGATGATCCCGAGCCCAATCCCCAACAGCGTCACGGTGGCGTACCCATGCCCGCGAAGAAGAGAAAGGCCAACAGAACCAGTACCGTGCCGACAATGAACTGCAGGTAGGTGGTGACCCGGCCATCCTGGATCGGTCGGAGCCGTCCGGCCATCGTCTTGATGCGTTCCCAGACGGGGACCACGATGCCGCGCAGCAGGCGGTCATCCCGGTCGGAGTCGCTCACCGGCATGCCTGAACCGGTCGACACCGCTCCCGACGCATCGAGCATGCGAGCCAGGGGAGCGGAGAATGACGCTGCGGTGTACTGCATGCGGCCGCTTGGGGCCGGGAAGGCGCATCCCCACGTAGCACCAATTCGCGGTGGAACCCCAGGGCTGCCGCTGCGCCGGATGGCCCACACCACCCCGCCGACCAGCAGGAGACTCAGCACGAGCACGGTGATGGCCCGGGTGGGTGCACCAGTGACCGCGGCCGCGATCTCCCCCGGGATCAGGCCGGGCATCAACATCGCGGCGACCCGACCGGCCGGGACCGCCGCGACGGAGGGGAAGAGCCCGACCCCGAGGCAGAGAACACCCAGCAGCGCCATTCCGAACCCGATGCCACCCGGCGCATCGGCGGCCGCCGCCACACCCGGAACCCGGGGAACCCCGAGGAAGACGGTGCTGCCGAGACGAAGGAAACAGGCAAGAGTCAGGGCGCCGATCAGGCCAACGGCGGCCACGCCGAGGCCGGCGAAGCGGATCGATCCCGCAGTGCCACCCGCGGCGAGAAACCCGCGCACCAGAGTCCACTCGCCGACGAAGCCGTTGAGCCCGGGAAGCCCGATGATGGCGACGGATCCGAGCAGGAAGGCCCACGCGGTCCGCGGCATCGACCGCACCAAGCCGCCCAGCCGGTCGATTTGCCGGGTGCCGGTGGCGTGCCCCACGGCGCCGGCGCCGAGAAAGAGCAGGCTCTTGAAGAGGGCGTGGTTCATCGCATGCAACAGGGCCCCGGCGAAGCCGAGGAGCAGGAGCGCGGGCCGCTGGTAGGCGCTGCCCAGGGAGCCCAGCCCGAGCCCGAGGAGAATGATCCCGATATTGTCCACGCTGCTGTACGCCAAGGCGCGCTTCAGGTCATGCTGACTCAGGGCCCATCGGACACCGAACAGGGCCGAGGTCAGTCCGAGTAACAGCAGCGTCCAGCCCCACCACTTGGGGAGCGGCCCGAAGAGGATCAGGACTCGGAGCAGGCCGTAGATCCCGGTCTTGATCATGACCCCGGAGAGCAGCGCGGAGACATGGGAGGGGGCCGCGGCGTGCGCCCCGGGCAGCCAGAAATGAAGCGGGAATATTCCGGCCTTGGCACCGAATCCAACCAGCGCCAGCAACAGGATCGGCGCCCCACCAGCCACCACCCGCGCCGCGCCCGGGGTCAGGTTGGCGAACGACAGATCCTGACCGGAGCGGCCCCAGAGCAAGAACATCCCGACAAGCGCCAGGGTGCCGGCATGGGTCACGATCAGGTAGACCATTCCAGCCCGGCGCACTTCGGCACGCCGATGGTCGAAGAGCATCAGGAAATAGGCGCTGACCGCCATCAGCTCCCAGGTCAGCAGGAAGGGCATCACCGCACGCCCGGTGAATACGCCCAGCATCGCGGCGACCAGCAGGGAGAACAATGCGTGCGACGAGGCAACGTTCCCGTGGGATCGCTCCCCGGCCAGGTACGTGACGCCGAAGCAGGCGGTCGCGGCGGTCACGACGCAGAGCAGGAGGACGAACCAGGCCGACAGCGAATCGACCCCCGCGGCCCAGGGGCCTCCCGGCAGGGTGGTCTGAAACACCACCGGCGGCACTGACGCGCCCAGCAGCACCTGCACCGCGGGCACCGCGGCGAGGGCGACGCCGCCGAGGATCAGGATCCGGAAGGCCGCATCGGACTGCGTAGGGTACTGCCGGAAGACGAGCGGCAGGGCCCCCGCGACGAGGATCAGCAGAATTCCGGTGCCGAGGAAACTCACTCCGGAGGCGCCTGGGTGCTGTACTGCGCGGTCGTCGCGGTCGCCAGAGAACCGATCTGGGAGAGGATCGCCTCGCTCGAGGCGCGCTCACGAAGCAGCTCGCGCAGCCGAGGATCCCGAAGCGCGAACCCCAGCTCCGCCAGGATCCGCAGGTGCACGGGGATGCTGGAGCTGACCACCAGGAAGATGGCGTGAACCGGCTGGGCATCGATCGAGTCGAAATCGACCGGGTGGCGAAGCAGAAACAACGCGACCATCGGGCGGTCGACGTGGAGCAGGATCGGGTTGCGCACGTGCGGAATGGCGATCCCCTGGCCCACCCCCGTCGAGCCCATGGCCTCCCGGGCCTCGAGGATGGCCACGAGGTGCTCCCGGTCTACCTCACCGGGCAGGGGAAGCAGGCCGACGATCGAGGCCAGCACCGCGCTCTTGTCGGCCCCCTCGACGTCCCGGTGCACGCCACCGGCGGCGAGCAGCGCATGAAGGGGAGGAATCTCTTCCGGAGAGCGTCGTGCCTCGTCCAGCAGGCTGCGGGACACCGGGATGCCGCGCTCGACCGCCCACTCCCAGACCTCTATGGCGTTGAGATGGAGGCGTTCGTTGGCTCGGTGAACCGGCAGGCCCCGGCTGGTGATCCAGCGCCTGACCTGGTCTTCCCTGACTCCGAAGTAGGTGGCCGCCTGCCGGACGGTGAGCTGCATGAGGCTCAGGACTCCTGCTCGACCGGCAGGCGCGTATCGCTGCGGCGAACCAGTTCGACGACCTCGGCTCCGTCCGTGGCGGCACGAATCCCGGCCAGGAGCCCGGGAACCCGGCTCAGGCTGGCCGCGCCCGCCAGCATGGTCAGGTGATCGCGCGGGTCGCGGGCCAGCAGCAGGAAGAGAAGATCGGCGGGGGGATCCTCGGGGGCGCCGAACGCCGTGCGGACGGGCAGTCGGCCGATGGCGAACAGGTTGGCGCGCATCAGGGCGCGGCTCTCCCATCGCGCCGTGTGGAAAAACGCCACACCCTCCGCCACGATCGTGGACGACAGCTGCTCGCGGGCCAGAATCCGCGCGGCGAGCGCGTCCTGGTCGATCGGCTCGGGAAACTCCACCGCGGAAATGAACGCGCGCAGCACGGCTTCCGGGGAGCCGGGTTGCAGGAGAATCAGGGCGTTGCCCGGAGACAAGGCACTACCGAGAGGACCGGGGCCGGTCTCGGCGATCCCGCTCATTTCGCGGAGGACGGGCGGCGCGAGCCGAGCGAGGCGGAGGTCCAGCCAGTAGTCCACCTGGGACCGCGAAAACCGCCATTGCCCGCCGACCCGGTGCCCGGGAAGATCCCCGCGCCAAAGCATCCGATAGATGGTCTTCTCGGATACCTGGAGATGCTCGGCCAGCTGCTTTACCGACAGGAATTCAGTCAACGGGACGCCAGAGGCATGTGGCGTCAATTTAGCGTAATGTCCAACTCAGTCAACCGCTGTCCAATCAAGGGCACTCGTGGACTGCTATTTAGTCAAATCACCATAATGATCGATCAGCGGCCCGCTTCGGCGCCGGCATCCAGCGCGAACCGGGGAATCCGGGCCGCGAACGCCGTTCCGTCCGGGCGCTCGAACCGGTACGCGCCCTCCATCGATCCCGAGGGGCTCTTCAGCACGCAGTAACTCTGGTATTCGTACACCCCGCCCGGCGCGACGTTCGGCTGTTCTCCCACCACGCCTTCGCCCTGGATTTCCTGGTCTTCTCCACCTCCGATCGAATCGTGGATCCGCCAGTGACGGTGGGTGAGCCGGACCGCCATCGGGCTCACGTTCTCGATGCGCACCGCATAGCCGAACACGAAATGTCCCAGCGCGGGGCGGGACTGATCGGTCAGGAACGACGGGCGGACGGTGATCCGGACTCCCGCCGTGATGCTGTGATAGAATGGCGCGGGCACGTTCAGGAGGTCGGGGGGTTGAACCCGGTCTGGCCCTCCACCCAGGACCGGAAATACTTCGGGTCCTCGATCGGGAGCGCGGCCCGGGCCACCGAGAGCGGGCGGAACGAATCCATCATGACCGCGAGCTCGTTGGTCTCCTTGGCGCCGATGCTCGCCTCGGCGCGGCCGGGGTGGGGGCCGTGGGGAATCCCGTCGGGGTGGTGGGTGATGCTCCCGTACTCGATCCCCTTGCGGCTCATGAATTCGCTGCTCGCGTAGTAGAGCACTTCGTCGGAGTCGACGTTGCTGTGGTTGTACGGCGCCGGAACGGCCTCCGGATGGAAATCGTAGGGCCGGGGACAGAAGGAGCAGATCACGAAGCCGTCGCCCTGGAAGGTCTGATGGACCGGGGGTGGCTGATGCACCTTCCCGACGATCGGCTCGAAGTCGTGGATGTTGAAGGCCCAGGGATAGAACATTCCGTCCCAGCCCACCACATCGCAGGGGTGGTGGTCGAGGATGTACTCGTTGAGACCGTCGTACTGCTTGATGACCACGGGAAACTCGCCCCGCTGGTCGTGGGTCCGGAGCTCCAGCGGCCGGCGGAAGTCTCGCTCGCTGTAGGGTGCTCCCTCGACGATCTGCCCGAATTCGTTGCGGTACCGCTTGGGGGTCCGCACGTATCCCCGGCTCTCCATGATCAGGAGCCGGTGGGGGACCGGGCCCAGCCGATAGCGGTGCAGGATGCCGCGGTGGAGAACCAGGTAGTCGCCCTCCCGATAGGGAAGGTCCCCGAACTGGGTCTCCAGGATCCCGCTGCCTTCACTCACGTACACGACTTCATCGGCCTGTGCATTGCGGTAGAAGTGCGCATCGGTGACCGTCGGCCGCACGAAGGACATGCCGATGTCCTGATTGAACAGCAGCGGCGTCCGGCCCAGGGTCGGGCTGCCGCCTTCCGCGACGGCGGCGGTCCGGAAATGCCGGTGCCGGAGGGTCCGGTCCGGATCGGCTTCCCACGGCACCTCGGCGAGCCGACGGACCGCGAGCACCGTCGTCGGTGGGTAGACGTGATAGAGGAGGGAGGACGGTCCGGTGAAGCCCTCGTTCCCGACCAGCTGTTCCGCGTAGAGCCCGCCGTCCGGCTTGCGGAAGGCAATGTGTCGCTTCCGGGGGATCGAGCCCAGGGTGTGATAGACGGGCATGGTCTAGAGATTACCCCGCGCCGCCTGCTCCCGCTCGATCGCCTCGAACAGCGCCTTGAAGTTGCCGGCACCGAAGCTCTTGGCGCCCTTCCGCTGGATGATTTCGTAGAACAGGGTGGGACGATCCTGCACCGGCTTGGTGAAGATCTGGAGGAGATACCCCTCGTCGTCCCGGTCCACCAGGATGCCGAGCTCGGCCAGGGGGGCCAGGTCCTCGTCGATCTTGCCGACCCGGGCCAGCACGGTTTCGTAGTAGACGGCGGGAACCGTGAGGAACTCGAGGCCCCGGCTCTTCAGGTCACGAACCGTCTTCACGATGTCGTCGGTGGCGATGGCGATGTGCTGCACCCCGGGGCCGCGGTAGAACTCGAGATACTCGTCGATCTGGGACTTCTTCTTTCCCGCGGCCGGCTCGTTGATCGGAAACTTGATGCGGCCGTTTCCGTTGGACATCACCTTGGACATCAGCGCGGAGTACTCGGTGGAGATCTGCTTGTCGTCGAAGGAGAGCAGGTTGAAGAAGCCGAGGACCTTCGAGTAGTACGCTACCCATTCGTTCATCCGTCCCAGCTCGACGTTCCCCACGCAGTGATCGACGTACATGAGCCCGGTGCTCCTGGCCCGGTACTCCGACGACACCGGCTGGAAGCCCGGAAGGAACAGGCCCCGGTAATTCCGCCGCTCGACAATGGAGTGGATGGTGTCTCCATAGGTGGCGATCGCGCCGATGATCACCTCGCCGTGCTCGTCGGCGCGGACTTCCGGGTCCAGCATCGACCGCGCCCCCCGCTCGACGGCCCTGGCGTGGGCCTCCCGCGCATCATCCACCCAGAAGGCCAGGTCGCGAACCCCGTCGCCATGCTTCATGACGTGGGCCGCAATGTCCCCCTCGGGGGTCAGCGATGAGGTGAGTACGAACCGCAGCTTGTCCTGCTGGAGGAGATAGCTGGCCCGTCCCCGGACCCCGGTCTCCGGCCCCTGATAGGCGAGCCAATCGAACCCAAAGACGGCCTGATAGAATTTGGCGGATTGCCGGGCGTTCCCGACATAGAACTCGATGTAGTCGGTCCCGTTGATCGGGAAGGTATCGGCGACGGCCGGCTCGGGCAGAGTCTCGGTGGACATGGGTGCTCCCAGTGCGGCGGGGTCGGGCCCGGAATATAACCGTCGCCCGGGGTCAGGCCTTACCCGGCTCGGGAGGCGGATGGTCGATCAGGATTCGGGCGAGGGTCCGCCCAAGCCGGCTGCGCACCCGGAGCAGCAGCACGACGGCGGTGACCGCGAGGCCCAGGACCAGGCCCCACCAGAGCCCGGCCGGTCCGAGCCGAAAGTGAAAGCCCAGCAGCAGGGCGGCCGGGACCCCTACCAGCCAGTAGCCCAGGATGCAGAGCACCACCGGCGCCTGGGTGTCTCCGATGCCGCGGAGGATCCCCATGCAGACCGCCTGGAGTCCATCGAAGGTCGCGAAGGCACCGCCCAGGACGATGAGCCGCCGGGCGATCGCGAGCACCCCCTGGTCCGGTGTGTAGAGCCGCGCCAGCAGCCCCGGCGCCAGGACGAACGTGGTCGCGACGCCGCACATGAAGCCTCCACCGACCAGGAGCGGGCCGACCGCCGAGCGCCGGGCGCGCGGCAGATCGGCCGCGCCAACCGCCTGCCCGACCAGCACCGCGGCGGCGGCCCCGATCCCGAGCGGCACCATGAACACGATGGAAGAAAGGTTGAGGGCGATCTGGTGCGCCGCGACCGCGAGAGTCCCGATCCGGCCCATCAGTGCGCCGACCAGCGCGAAGACGCCGTACTCCAGCCACATCTGGGCGCCGATGGGCAGGCCCAGCCGGAGCATTCGCGCGAGCGCGCCGCGGTCGAAGGACTCCGGCCGCCAGGGCCGGAGTCTCGGGCCCAGCTCGTGCCAGCCGGCAAGCAGCAGCGCCACGGCGAGCACCCATCGGCTGATCGAGGTAGCGACGGCGGAACCCGCGACGCCCAGCGCCGGAGCGCCGGCGTGCCCGTAAATGAGCATCCAGTCGAGCAGCGCGTTCACCAGGTTGGCGCCGACCGTCACCCAGACGATGGGAGCCAAGCGGCCCAGCGCCTGCAGGGTCTGGCGGAAGACGATGAACAGGTAGAACGGGAACATGCCCGGGATCATCAGGTGGGCAAAACTGGTGGCGCCGGGAATGAGCTCGGCGGGCTGGCCGGACCCGGCCAGGAGGGGGCGAATCAGCAGCATGCCGAGGCAGGCGGGAACGCTGAGGCCCGCGGCCAGGAGGATGCCCCGCTGGAGCCCTCGGGCGACACCGGCCTCGTCGCCAGCCCCGACCGCCTGGGATACCAGCGGATCGAGGGCCATCAGCGTGCCCATCCCGATCACGGCCACGGTGAAGAAATACAGATTGCCGAGCGCCACCGAGCCGATCGCCTGGGGAGAGACCCGCCCGACCATGATGGTGTCGACGACTCCCATCATCATCAGTCCGACCTGGACGATCACGACCGGGAGTGCGAGCCGGACCAGAGAGCGGAATTCTTCGCGGTTCGGCAGGATTCGGGCGGGCGCGGTCACACTCAGAAGCGCCAGAGGTAGGACACCTTCGCGATACCGCCGCTCCGGAACGACTGCATCGGGGTGTCGAGGTCGCCGGAGGCCAGCCGGCTCCACCCGACCTGTATGCTCTGTCCCGGGTGCACCAGGTAGGTGGCGAGGCCCTCGGCAGACAATGCGTCGCGCTTCTTGGCCAGCGCTCCGTCGGTCCGGTAGAACCGCTCGTAGCGATACTCGCCGATCAGGCGGAGACCGAAATGCGGAGTCAGCTGCCAGAGCGCCCGAACCCGCGGGATGGCGGACTCGCCGTAGCGGCTGGCGCGTTCCGCGGTGGCCGAGCGCCGCCAGACCCGGGCGGCGGCCAGGCTCAGGTCGAGCCGGAGCGCCGCAACCGGGCGGAGCGCCGCGGACATGGTCGCGGAGACGAAGTAGTTGGGAAGCGGGGGCCCCTGATCGACCTCATCCTCGTAGATCACTTCCTCGCCCCAGCGAAAGAAGGTGCTGAGACCGAGCTGGCGGATGGCCTGCGAATCGAAGAAGAAGTACCAACGGTCCAGGCCGGAGAACTTCACGCCGTCGAACCGGATGAAGTACCTCGAGTAGCCGACGCCGAAGTCACTGGGGCCCGCAACGTACACGTCCACCTGCGGACTCAGCAGGAAATCGGTGTGCTCCCCGAAACTAAGGAGGCGATCCCGATCATGGGCATAGCCGTTCTCGGCGCGGATCCGGGTGTGAATCTCCTGGAGAAAGCCCGATGAGCGATAGATGTTCTCGACCCGGCCCGTGGCCATCGCGATATCGGTGCGCGGCGTGAACCCGAGCGCGGTCTCGAACCCCGGCGTGATATCATCGTACCCGGCCCCGATCAGCCAGTGCCGGCTGGAGTACTCCAGGGTGGACTGGAGCCCCTGCCCCGAGCGATGCTCCCCGTCGAGCCCGACCACTTCGCTCGGGACCGAATCGAGCGCCGCCTGGTAGGCGGGGCCGCTGCCTAGGGCCGAGGCCAACCGGTCCCGCACCACCGGGTACACCGAGGGCTCGCGGGTGGTGCTGGTGGCCGCGATGAGCCGGAAGATCGTGTTGGCCCCGAAGCGGAGCCGGGAATCGATCGCGCCGGTGATCTGGTGGCCCCCGCCGAATTCGCGCGCGGTCAGCGTGCCCCCCAGAAACCCGTCGGCGAGCATATCCACCCTGCCCCGCGCCACTCCGACCTTGACCCGTTCGCCCGGATACGGATCGAGCGCCTTGGGGCTCAACCCGCCGACGGGATCCTCGAACTGGTAGTCCGCCGCGGCGTCGAGCGCGGTGATCGCGCCGATCCGGATCCGGCCCATCTTGCCGGTGAGGCGGAGGCCGGCGTCGGGATCGACGATCCGGCGGGTATAGACCAGGTTGATCGGCGGCGGGTTGAAGTCCACGAACTGTCCCGGCATCGGAAAGCGCGATTCCAGGATGTCGGTCGATTCAAGGAAGAAGGGACGCTTCTCGGGAAAAAACAGCGCGAAACGATTGTTGATCTCGAGCTGCCCCGCGTCGGCCTCGACCTGGGAGAAATCGGGATTCCAGGTGCCATCGAGCGTCAGCCCGGAGCTCAGGCCTACCTTGGCGTTGACGCCGAACTGACCCTTGGTGGACCGGGGCTCGAACGGGCGCCCGATGTCCTTCCGCTGGTGGACCACCTGCCCCACGACGGCCGGGTTTACCTCGATGTCGCGGGAGGCCCCGATGTCCGTGAGGCCGGTGAGGGTGATCATCTGGCACAAGTCGCAGCCGAGGTCGCGATTGCGGGGCCACGGCGTATCCTCCATGCCGTCGCGCCCGTAGCTCCGGGTCAGCGCGAATCCCCAGCGCTGCCGCGCCGCGGCCGGGAAACGGAGCGACTTGAACGGAATCGCGATCTCGATCACGTACCCGCCCGGGCCGACCTTCCCGGCGGTGTCGAAGATCCCGTCCCATTCGGAGAATTCACCGCCCTCGATCTTGATGCCGTCGCCCTGGATGCCCAGCGGGTTGACCGCGATGTAGAAGGCGCGACGCCGGTCGTTGAAGGTGTCGATCTGGATCGACACGTAGTCCTGGCCCTGCATGACCACGGCGTCCCGCTCATGAAGGCGGTACCGCATGAGCGCGGGGTCGTCGGCGGCTTCGATGGCGATATAGAGAGCATCGCGGCCGTAGGCGACGTAGGCCACGGTGGGCGCGGCGACGGGGGCGTTGTCGCCGGGACGGGTCTGGACCCAGTGGGTGAGTCGGGCGGCCTGCCGCCAGATCGGGTCGTCGAGCACCCCGTCGATGACCGGGCGCTGCTCGATCCGGGGGACCTGGAGCTCCCGCGGGCCGCCCTGCGCGGCGGCGGGGCCGGCGCCGATCGCCAGCAGAATAAGCGGAAGCCGGCTGGTCCGGATCATGAGTGGGGTGGAGGTGATGGCAAAGATCCGGATGCGCCCGGTGCGATTCGAACGCACGACCCTCAGCTTAGAAGGCTGATGCTCTATCCAACTGAGCTACGGGCGCGGTAAGGACTTACGATAATCGTCTGACCCCGTAGTGACAACGTGTTTGTGGTTTGTCACCAGGGGCCTTTCCCGGCCGTCCCTGTCGGCGAGTGCGATTGGCTGATGGCTTGACCTCTGCTTGACCCTCAGCGCCTATGCTTGCACCTGTCACCCATCAAGAAGAGGAACCTCACATGCGCTCATTGCGCTCACGGGTCACGCTCCTGGATCTGCGCACTCCGAGCGCCGCGGCTCTGCTGACCCTGCTCCTGGCTGCGCCGGCCTGCGGCGACCCGACCGGCGCCGGACTCCAGTCGGTGAATCTCTCCTTTGCCGGTCGGGTCCTCTGGACCGACGGGACCCCGGTCTCCGGTTCCCGGGTGCAGACGCGCGTCTACATCTGCGTACCGGGTTGTGGCGGCGCAACGAATACCGACGCCGGGGGAAACTTTCAACTGAGCTACGGCGAGCTTTGTGTTCCCGGGCAGCCTGTCGCGGGTCTACTTGCGACGTGCGACGCACAGGGGCGGCAGACCACTACCTGCCTACCGGACCAAGGGGTATGCGGAACGAAGGTGCAGCAGATGGTTTGCACTTGCCCAAGCCCGGCCTAGGGGGACGACCGGGCGATCGGGGCGGCCGGATTCGAACCGACGACTTCCTGCTCCCAAAGCAGGCGCTCTACCGGACTGAGCTACGCCCCGCGATGCTGTTCGGCCGGGCACTTTGCCACCGGGGAAGCTAACGATACCTTTGCCGCCGTGCCCACCGCCGGCCTGAGCCCGTGACCGAGTTTCAGGAACGCCTTACCGTGGCCCTCGCGGGGCGCTACGCCGTCGAGCGCCGGATCGGCGGAGGCGGCATGGCCGATGTATTCCTGGCCCGCGACCTCAAACACGGCCGCGAGGTGGCACTCAAGCTGCTTCGGCCCGATATCGGCGCCGCGATAGGCCGGGACCGGTTCCTCAAGGAAATCGAGATCGCCGCCCGCCTGCACCACCCCCACATCCTGCCGCTCTACGATTCCGGCGAGGCCGACGGCCTGCTCTACTACGTCATGCCCTACCTGGAAGAAGAGACCCTCCGGGGGCGGCTCGAGCGAGCCGGCCGGCTGCCGCTGCCCGAGGTGCTCCGGGTCACTTCCCAGCTCGCCGACGCCCTCGATTTTGCCCATTCCCGGGGCGTGATCCATCGGGACATCAAGCCCGAGAACGTGCTGCTCCTGGCCGAGCACGCGCTGATCGCCGATTTCGGCATCGCCCGGGTCATGACCGGGACCGCGGCCGAGCAGATCACCGGCACGGGTATCATCGTCGGGACGCCGACCTACATGAGTCCGGAGCAGGTGTTCGGCGACACCGCGCTGGACGGCCGGAGCGACCAGTACAGTCTCGGGTGCATGGTGTTCGAGATGCTGAGCGGAGCCCCTCCCTTCGCCGGCACCGCGGCCCAGTCGATCATGGCGCGCCTTTCCGTCGAACGGGCGCCCACCCTCTCTACCCGGGAGATCATGGTCCCGGCGGCCATCGACGATGCGCTCAACCGGGCGCTCGCCAAGGACCCCGAGAATCGCTTTCCCACCGCCCGGGCGTTCGCCGAGGCCCTCCAGGCCACCGGGGCGCCGGCGGCCGCCCCGCTGGCGTCGAAGAGCCACTCGCTGGTGGTGCTGCCGTTTTCCAACCTCAGCGAGGAAGCCGACACCGAGTTCCTGAGCGACGGGCTGACCGAAGAGCTGATCCACACCCTCAGCACGCTGCCGGGGCTCCGGGTAGTGGGTCGCACCTCGGCCTTTGCCTTCAAGGGAACCATGGAGGACGTCCGCGCCATCGGCAGGAAGCTGGCGGTGGAGCTCATCCTGGAAGGCAGTGTGCGCCGGGCCGGACAGCGCCTGCGAATCACCACTCAGCTCACCGATGTGAAAGACGGCCTCCAGCTCTGGTCGGAGCGTTTCGAACGGCCGGTGGGGGACGCGTTTGCCATTCAGGACGAGATCGCCGCCGCGATCCTGGCCACACTCAAGCTCACCTTTCTGGGCCGCTCCCCTTCCCTGCCGGCCGCGCGCACCGACAACCCCCGCGCCTACGAGCTCTACCTCCGGGGCCGGCACTGCTGGAATGCGCGCACCGAGAGCGGCCTCCAGCAGAGCCTGACCTATCTCCGCCAGGCCATCGACGCGGACCCCGGGTTTGCCCTGGCCTCCGCGGCCCTGGCCGAGTCGTACATCACGCTGGGGGTGTACGGCGCGGAAGCTCCCCAGGTGGTGATGCCGAAGGCCGAGGCCGCGGCTCGCACGGCGCTCGAGACCGACTCCCGTCTGGCCGAGGCCCACGGAGCGCTCGCCAGCGTCCAGGCGCTGTACCACTGGCGCTGGATCGAGGCGGAGAGTTCCTATCGCCGGGCCCTCAGCGCCAGCCCCACCGCCGCGAGCGTGCGGCAGGCCTTTGCGGTGAACCTGCTGCTGCCGCTCCAGCGCTGGGACGAGGCGCGGTCGGAGCTGGAGCGGGCCCGGGCGCTGGACCCGCTGTCACCGGTGATCAGCCTGAGCCTGGGCCTGGTGCCATTCTTCCAGCGGGACTTCGAGGCCGCGGTGCGAACCTGGCGCGATGTGCTGGTCACCGACGAGAACTTTCCGCTGCTCTATTACTTCCTGGGCCGGGCGCTCTCGCTGCTGGGCCGCGCCGAGGACGCGCTGGCGGCGCTGAGCCGCGCCTCCCAACTGGGCGGAGAGACTCCCGAGATCACCGCGGCGTCCGGACTGGCGCTGGCGCGGGCAGGACGATCCGACGACGCCAGAGAACGGCTGGCGCAGCTGTCCCGGATCGCGGAGCAGCGCTACGTCTCTCCGGTGCTCGAGGCGCAGATCCTGATCGGGCTAAAGGAATTCGACGCGGCACTCGACGCGCTGAGCCGGGGGGTGGAAGGCCGCTCGGCGGACGTGGTGTGGCTGCGAACCCGCCCGGCCTACGATCCGCTCCGGGCGGATCCCCGCTTCCGGGCCCTGCTGGCCCGATTGGGCGGGTCGGCCTGGACCGAGGAAACCGGCGCTAGCTCTCGCCCTTGATGGTTCGGACGGCGTGGCCGGCCGCGCCGACCAGGTGACCCACCTCGCTGTTGATGCTCACCATGCGCATCCCGCGCCGGGCCCAGCTCGCGGTCATCGCCAGATCGTTGGTATGAATGGCCGGCACGATCCCGTGCGCCGCGCACGCGGCCATGGTCCGCTCGATCGCCCCGACCAGCTTGGGGTCGTCCATCTTCCCCGGGACACCGAGCGCCAGCGAAAGGTCGGTGGGACCGACCAAGGCGGCGTCCACGCCCGGAACAGTCAGCAGATCGTCCAGGCGCTCGACCGCCTCCGCGGTCTCGATCTGGATGACCAGAAAAGTCTCCCGATTCATGCCGGCCAGCGTGTCGGCCAGCGGCCCGCCGCGGAAGGCGGTGTGCCCGCGGGCGAGTACGGCGCCCCGGCGCCCCTGGGGCGGATACTTCATGCAGCGGACGCACTCCTCCACCTGCTCCCGCGCGGTCACCCGGGGCAGCATGATGGCCTGGGCCCCGCCATCGAGCGACTGGGCCACGTGGGCATAAGTCAGCTCGGGAATCCGCACCACCGGTGTCACGCCCAGGTCCCGGGCGGCCCGGCTCAGATCGGCGATGGTCTCGACGTTGAACGAGCCATGCTCGTTGTCGATGATGACGAAGTCGAGCCCGGCGTTGGCGAGCATCGTCATGATCGCGGGTTGACGGATTTCCACCAACATCGTGCCGATGACCGTCTTGCCGGTTCCGAGGCGCTGGCGCAGTCGGTTGGGGGGCACGGCCGAATCGGTCATGACGGACCCTTCGCAGAAGGTTTGTCGAGCGCTTCCCTGAGGGCCGCGATGGCCCGGCCCCGATGGCTGACCGCGTCTTTCTCCGGCCCGCTCGCCTCGCCGAAGGTCCGCTCCAAATCGTCGCTCAGGAAAAGGGGATCATAGCCGAACCCCCCGGTGCCGCGGGTCTCCTCGAGGATCCGGCCGGTACAGGCGCTTTCGAACGTCTCCGGAAGGCCCTTGGGGGTACGGTACAGCACCAGGATGCAGCGGTAACGGGCCCGGCGCTTGTTCTCGGGCGCGCCACGGAGCCGCTGGAGGAGGTACGCATTGTTGGCGGCGGAGACCTGCGCCTCGGTTCCCTCGGCTCCGGCCCAGCGCCGGGAGCGGACCCCCGGCTCACCGCCCAGGGAGAGCACTTCGAGGCCACTGTCGTCCGCCACGGTGGGCAGGCCGGTCTGCTTCGCGAAGTATTCCGCCTTGGCGCGGGCGTTGGCCGCGAAGGAATCTCCCAGCTCGAGGCGATCCTCGTCGCTGTTCGGCGGCATGCCCGCCTGGTCGGGAAAGACGACCTCGATGCCGGATCCCTCGAACAGCCGGCGGGCCTCGTCCTGCTTGCCCTTGCTCCGCGTCGCGAAGAGCAGCTTCACCAGCCGAGCGCCTTCCGCTGGATGTCGAACAGCATGGCGATGCCGCGGTGGGCCTGGTCCACCACCAGGTCGAGCTCGGCGCGCGAGAAGGTCCCGTTCTCGCCGGTGCCCTGGACTTCGACGAATGCATCGGGCGCGCGCATCACCACGTTGGCGTCCACGCCGGCGTCCTTGTCTTCCGCATAGGCGAGATCGAGCATCACCTCACCCTCCACGAGGCCCACCGAGATCGCCGCGACCAGGGCGCCGAACGCGGTGGGCCGCGAGGTGCGGTCGGCCAGCCAGGCGCAGGCGTCGGCCAGCGCCACGCAGCCGCCGGTGATCGCCGCGGTGCGGGTGCCGCCGTCGGCCTGGAGCACATCGCAGTCGATCCGGATAGTGTACTCGCCGAAGGCCATCGTGCCCATCGCGGCCCGAAGCGACCGCCCGATCAGCCGCTGGATCTCCGAGCTGCGGCCGCCGGGCCCGGTGCGCTCGCGGGAGGTCCGCTCCAGCGTGGCGCGCGGGAGCATCGCGTACTCGGCGGTGACCCAGCCTTCCCCGGAGCCCTTCTTGAATGACGGTACGCCGGTCTCGACGCTGGCGGTGCAATGCACCAGGGTGCCGCCGGCCCGGATCAGACAGGAGCCTTCGGCGTACGGATTGGCCCCGCGCTCGAGCACGATGGGCCGGAGCTGGTCGTTGGATCGCCCATCAATTCGGGGCACGGCTCTTCTCCACGAGGGCGGTAGTGGAATACCCGGTCAGCAGCGGAATCGTGACGACCCTTCCGCCGGCCGCCTCCACCAGGTCGGCGCCGACGATGGTATCCCGAGAGTAGTCTCCGCCTTTGACCAGGACGTCGGGCTGGAGGCGGGCGATCAGGTCGAGCGGGGTCGGCGCGTCGAACAGAACCACCCGGTCCACGGCCTCGAGCGCCGCCACCACCCGGCACCGGGCCTGCTCCCCGGCGACCGGCCGGCCTGGGCCCTTGCCGAGGCCGCGCGCCGAGCGGTCGGAATTTACCGCCACCAGCAGGTGGTCGCCCAGCGCCCGGGCCGCCTCGAGATACTCGACATGGCCGGGATGGAGCAGGTCGAACACGCCGTTGGTGAAGACCAGCCGGCCGGCGATGCCCTTGCGCCAGGTGATGGCCGCCGCGGGCGTCAGGAGCTTGTGGGAGCTCGGGCGCATCCGCGCTACTGGCGGACTTCGACCGAGGGATTGAGCGTGATGCGCTTCCGCTTGAACGGCAGATCGATGTCCACCGAGTACCTGGTCTTGATGGTCACGATGGGGGGATGCTCGGTGCGCCTGATAGTGAATCGCTGGGCCTCGGCGGGAAGGCTCAGGTCCTGCGTGATGCCGACGAGATGCTTGAGGATCGCGTCGTCCGGCTGGGTCTGGGCAAAGCGCGCGCTGGTTTCCATCTCATCGATCAGCCGGTAGTAATTCCAGTAGACCCTGCCGATGTCCACGCCATAGTAGAGCACGGCCATGAACAGCAACACGGCCACCAGGCACCCCAGCGTGCTCGCCCCGCGACGTCCCCGGCGCGTTTCGGTCACCATTGGGATTGCGCTCCCTCCACGATGTCGGTGATGAGCTTCGCCAGCGCCTTCTTGCGGCCCTGCGCTTCCTGGTTGGGATCGTACTCTCCCTGGACCGTGAGCCCCTGTCGCTCCCAGAGCACCTTGTTGGCCTTCTGGTCCATGATCTTGACGTCGAGGCTGATCTGGACCATCCGCCGGGTGACCTCCACCTTGTTGTCGGCCGTCTGCCCGGTGAACGTCAGCGGCAGATCGGGATCGTAGCGCCGCACGATCCCGGTCACCAGCGCGTCGGCCTGGTCCTCGCCGGACTGGCGCAGCCCCAGCCGGCGCTCCACCGCCTCCCGCACCGCCTGGGTGATCTCCTGGGTGAGAATCGGCTCCGGCGTCAGGTTGTCGAACGGGACCACGGCGACGGTGCGAATGTTCGCCGGCAGGCCGCCACCCGAGAACTTGTAGAGGCACGCGCCCAGGGGGAGCGCGCTAGCGCTCAGGAGGAGCAGGGCGAGTCCAGGTATCCGGCGCAAAGGGTCGTGCCTTCTCATTCTGATAAAAGGTCAAGTCCAGTTTCGCGGCCGGTTTAGGCACCATCAGCCGGGAACTGGCCGGGAGCCCGTCGGGACCGAATTTCGTCTCCACCCGCCCCAGTCGTTTGCCGTCCTGGCGAACCTCGGCGATGAGACGATTGGCGGGTCCGGTCTCCCGAACGTACTCCACAGTATCCCCCCCTGCCACGAATTGCCAAGCAGTAATGGTGCCGTCTGCAAACTTTCGCACGGTCGCGCCCGGCTCGGGGCTCCGGACGACCCCAAGCATCGCCCAGAACAGGGGATAGTTGGGTACCAGCTTCCGCACGTCCTCCTGGGGATCGGCCCAGAGCGCGGTGTCGCCGGCGACAAACGCAGCAGCGCGTGCCGCTCCAAAGGGGCCGACGACGTCGAAGCGGACCGAGTCCGGGAGCGCCAGCCGAAGCCGCCCCCTGCCCTTGGCCGACCCCTGCTCGTCGAGGAACTGGAATCGGAACCGGATTTCCCGGTTTTCAGCCGGCACGGTCGATCGGGCCCACGCGACGGCCTGATCCGGCGATGTCGGGGCGAGACCGGCCGGCAGCGGCAGCGGAGCCAATCCACCGCCGGCGCACGCGGTCGCCAGCAGCAGTGCGAGTGGCAGGATGCGGGGCATGGGCTGCATCTTAGCGGTCCCGATCCGGGCTCAGAAGAGGCGGAGGGGCTCGGGCGAGGCCGGCAGCAGCGCCGCGACGTCGGCCGGGAGCCGGGCCCAGCTGAAATCCGCCCCCAGTACCATCATCGAGGTCTCGGCGGTGGCGAGCAGCGCCCCACGGTCGGGGCAGTCCACCGCGTATCCGAAGATGATCCGGCGCGGGACGCACTCCCGAACCCAGCAGCGGACCCGGACCAGGTCATCGTAGCGGGCCGGCTGCCGATAGCGGATCCGGAGGTCGCCCACGGCGAGCCGGAGCCCCCGCCGTTCCAGCTCCCCGTACGTGATGCCGGTGCGGCGGAGATGCTCGCACCGGGCGATGTCGAGCCAGACCAGGTAGCGGGCGTGGTAGACCACTCCCATCTGGTCGGTCTCGCTGTAATTCACCCGGACCCGCGTCTCGGAGACGCCCGGCAGATCTGGTGTCATCTCGCCTCCCGGTCCTATCTTCGTGCGATGCCCATGGAACGGCTCGTTATCGTCTCGGACTCGCATCTGGGCGCGGTCCCCGAACGGGTGGAGGAGGCGTTTCTCGCCTTCCTCGATCAGGTGGAGCGCCTCGGCGACGGACTCCTGATCAACGGCGACCTGTTCGACTTCTGGTTTTCCTACCGGCGGGTGATCCCGCGCGCCGGCGTTCGCGTGGTCGCCCGGCTGGGCGAGCTGGCCCGGCGGATCCCGGTGGGGATGACCGGCGGCAATCACGACCGCTGGGGCGGCTCCTTCTGGGAATCCGAGCTGGGCATCCGCTTCGGGGCACAGGAGCTCCGATTGCGGCTGGGCGACCGGACGGTCCTGGCGATCCACGGAGACGGCGTCGCCGAAGCCCACTGGCGAGGCCGGCTCATCCACAAGGTCACCCGACACCCGATCACGTCGGCCCTCTATGGCCTGATGCACCCTGACGCAGGGATCTGGCTGGTGAAGCGGTTCAGCAGTCACCTCGCAGATTCGACCCGGGATGCGGCCATCCTCGATGCCGCGGCGGCCCGCCAGCGGATCTGGGCGGAGCAGCGTCTGGCCGAGGAGCCCGAGGTGGCGCTCCTGGTGATGGGCCACACCCACCGGCCGGCTCTGACCGAGCCCCGACCGGGGCAGCGCTATCTCAATCCGGGCGCCTGGCTCGACGGGCTGCGCTACGCGGTGGCCACTCCCCAGGGAGTTACGCTCAGCCGGTTCCCAGAGTAACCACCTCGGCCCGGCCCAATCGACCTCCCAGAAACCGCGCCCCCACCTGCTGGAATCGAACCGGATCGTCGCTCACGGCAAACCGGTGCGTCGCCGCTGCTCCCCCGGCCGGGGCCTCGAGGCCGGCGGCCACCAGCGCTCCCTCGAGGGTGAGCGCGGTCTCCTCCGCGCTGTCGATCAGGCGCACCGGCGGTCCCATGACCTGCTGCAGCAGCGGCTTGAGCAGCGGGTAGTGGGTGCATCCCAGCACCAGGGACCCCACGCCACGCTCCCGCAGCGGGGCCAGGTACTCGTCGGCCACCAGGCGGGTGGCGGGATGGTCGAACCAGCCTTCCTCCACCAGCGGCACGAACAGCGGGCAGGCCCTCGCGATCACCTCGGTGCCGGGCGCGAGCCGGCGGATCTCCCGCTCGTACGCCCCGCTGCCAACGGTCCCGGCGGTGCCGATGACGCCAATG
>JBGPLG010000057.1:0-26979 GCA_041486305.1 Gemmatimonadota bacterium | reverse complement strand
GTACCGGTGTCGCTGGTTTTCGAGCATCCGCAGATCGCCGCCTTCGCCGCGGCGCTGAGTGCCCGGGCGGCAGAACCCGGCAAGCTGGAACGCACGGCCGCCATCATCCGCCGGGTAGAAGCAATGAGCACCGAGGAGATCAGTGAGGCGTTGCGCAATGGCTGAGCGCCCCTCGATGCCCGCCGGACTCCCCGCGCAGGACGCCAAGCAGGAGCTGCTGGCGCGCCTGCTGGCCGAGGAAGGGCTGTCGGCGCGGCGCGCGGGCATCCTCCGCCGCGCCCCGGAAGAGGTTCCCCCGCTCTCGCACGCCCAGGAGCTGCTCTGGCTTCTCGACCGCGCTGCGCCCGGCCTGACCGCCTACAACTCCGCCCTGGCCTTCCGGCTGCACGGACCATTGAATCTCGAGGCACTCGGATCCGCCTTCGATGCGCTGGTGGCGCGGCACGAGGCCCTCCGGACCAGGTTCGGGGTCCGGGGGGAGCAGCCGGTGCAACTGGTGGATACTCCTGCGCCGGCGGGACTCGTCATCGAGGACCTCCGCGCCCTCCCCGCTGAGTCAAGGGGTCGTGACGCCGACGCCCGGCTTCGCGCCCACGCCCGACGACCCTTCGACCTGGAGCGCGACCATCTCTTCCGGCCGGTGCTCCTACGCCTGGCGGAGAACCAGTCCATCCTCCTGCTCCTCACCCACCATATCGTCACCGATGCGTGGTCCTACGGCGTGATGCTCCGGGAGCTCTCGCAGCTGTACGCGGCGGGGCTCGAGGGTCGTCGCCCCGCGTGGCCCGAACCGGCGCTCCAGTTCGGCGACTTCGCCGCCTGGGAACGGCGCGAGCTCTCGGGAGAGCGGCTCCGGGAGCGACTCGCCTATTGGAGGCGGGAGCTGCTTCCCTCCCCGGCCGAGCTCCTGGTGCCGTCGGACCGGCCCCGCCCCGCGGTGGCGTCGTTCGAGGGCGGGCGGGCGATGCTCACGCTCTCCGGCGAGGAGCTGGAGCGGATTCGCGGATTGACCCAATCCGAGGGCGTGACGCTGTACATGGCCCTGCTCGCCGCCTATCAGCTGCTGCTGCACCGCTGGAGCGGCCAGGACGACTTCGTCACCGGCTCGGCCATCGCCGGCCGGACCCGGAGCGAGACCGAGGACGTGATCGGATATTTCTCCGGAGCCTTGCCGCTCCGGGCCCGGTTCCCCGATGGACAGTCGTTCCGCCAGCTCCTGGCGGCGGTGCGCGCGAGGGTGCTCGGTACCCTGGAGCACCAGGATATTCCGATCGAGGCGCTGATCCTCGAGCTCCAGCAGGAAGGCCGGCCCGGTCACGCGCCGCTGTTCAACGCGGTGCTCACCATGCAGGACACGATCGGGGCCGGTCTGGAGCTTCCCGGCCTCACCGTCGAGCCGCTGGAAGTGGAAGCGGGGACGACCAAGTTCGACCTGACCCTGCTGCCCACCGAGCGGACCAGCGGGCTGGAGCTGCTGCTCTGGTACCGTACCGACCTGTTCGACGGGGCCACCGCGAATCGTTTCCTGGGCCACTTCGCCACGGTGCTCCGCGCCGCGACGGAACGCCCCGACACCACGGTGGCGGAGCTGCCCCTGCTCACGGCGCAGGAGCTCGCCGAGCTGGACCGCTGGAACGCCACCGCCGGTTCCCCGGGGAGTCCGGCCACGATCGCCCAGCTCATCGTCAGCGCCGCTGCCCGGGCGCCGGAGCGGGCCGCGGTGGTGTCCGGCGCGGTGACGCTCACCTGGGGTGAGCTGATCGCCCGCGCGTCCCGGATTGCCCACGCCCTGCAGGCCCGGGGAGTCGGACCCGACACACCGGTCGGATTGTGCCTGGAGCGCTCGGCCGACCTGATCACCGGCATGACGGGGATTCTTCTGTCCGGCGGCGCCTACCTGCCCCTGCTCCCGGGGCAACCGGCGGCGCGACTGGAGCAGCAGGCCCGCGAGAGTGGCCTCCCCATCGTCGTCACCGACGAGGCCCATCGCGGGCTCCTGCCACCGGACGTGGCCGCGATCTGTCTCGACGACCCGGCACTGGCGTCGCTACCCTCCACGCCCCCGCCCTCCTCGGCGACGCCGGACTCGCTCGCCTACGTGCTGTTTACCTCCGGCTCCACCGGAGTGCCCAAGGGCGTCGCCGTGACCCATGCCAACCTGGTCCACTACACCCGCGCGGTCGCCGCGAGGCTCGGCCTCGACCTTGCGGGTTCGGCGGAGCCGTGGCAGTGCGCCACCGTGAGCACGCTCGCCGCCGACCTGGGCCACACCAGCGTGTTCACCGCGCTCTGCTCCGGGGGGGTGCTGCACGTCCTTCCCGAAGCGCTGGTCCACGACGCCGCGGGTTACCGGGAGTGGAGCGCCGCACACCCGGTGGACCTGCTCAAGATCACGCCCAGCCACTTCCAGGCGCTGGCCGGCCCCGACTACGCGCCGGAGCACCTGCCCCGCCGCTGGCTGGTGCTGGGTGGCGAGGCATGTCCGTGGAGCCTGGCGAATGCGGTGCGGGCCGCCGGACGCTGCCGGGTGCTCAATCATTACGGCCCCACCGAGACCACCGTGGGCGCCACGACCTTCGAGCCGGGCGAGCGCGATGTTGCGCCCTGGGCGCCGGCGACGGTCCCGATCGGGCGCCCGCTGCCCAACGTGACCACCCATGTACTCGACCCCCACGGGCAGCCGGCGCCGGTGGGAGTTCCCGGCGAATTGTGGATCGGCGGGCAGGGCGTGGCCCGCGGCTACCTGGGACGCGACGACCTGACCAGGGAGCGGTTCATAACCCGCGACCGCGAGCGCCGCTACCGCACCGGCGACCGGGTGCGGCGCCTCCCCACGGGCGACCTGGAGTTCCTGGGCCGGTTCGATACCCAGGTGAAGATCCGGGGACACCGGGTGGAGCTGGGCGAAATCGAGGCGGTGCTCGCGGGCCGGCCCGGGGTCCGCCAGGCGGCCGTGGTGCTGCGGGACGACGCGCTGACCGGCTACCTCGTGGCCGGACCCGAGACGACCGACCCGGCGCTGGCCCAATCGCTGGGCGCGGTGTTGCCGGACTACATGGTGCCCACCGTATGGGTTCGGCTCGAGCGCATGCCCCTCAACGCCAACGGCAAGGTGGACCGCGCGGCGCTGCCCGCTCCGCAACCGGCCCGGTCGGCAGGCGACGGCGCCCCGCGTACCGATGCGGAGCGCCGGATGGCCGTCCTGTGGGCCGAGGTCCTGAAGCGCCCCGGCGTCGGCATTCACGAAGACTTCTTCGCCCTGGGCGGCCACTCGCTGCTGGCGATCCGCCTGCTGGGCCGGATCGCCAAGACCTTCGGCCCGCGGCTGCCGCTGCGCACGCTGTTCGATCATCCGACCATCGCGCGGCTCACGCCGGTGGTGGAGCCCGCCAACCCGATCGAGGACGCCCTCGGCGCGCTCTGGGCCGAAGTGCTCAAGCGCGACCGGGTGGGTCGCGACGAGAATTTCTTCGCGCTGGGCGGACATTCGCTGCTGGCCATCCGGCTGCTGGGCAAGATCGCCAAGACCTTCGGCGTCCGGCTCCCGCTGCGGGTGCTCTTCGAGCATCCGACCGTGGCCGAGCTCGCCGAGCGGCTCGAGGCCGAAGCGGCACCGGAGGGGAGCCGCCCATGAGCGCGGAACCGCGGGTTCCCGACGCCCGCGCCGCCGGCCGGCAGGCGCTGCTCGACCGGCTGCGGCGCCAGGCGCCTGCCGCCGACGAGCCCATTGCGCGGCGGGAGGATCCGTCCCGGGCGCCGCTGACGCCCGGGCAGGAAGTGCTGTGGCTGCTGGATCAGAGCATGCCGGGTCTTACCGTCTACAACGTGCCCCGGGCGCTCCGACTGCGCGGGCCATTGGACGAGGCCGCGCTCCGCCGCGCGCTGGATGGACTGGTGGCGCGTCACGAAGCGCTGCGCACCGTCTTCCGGCTCGAGGGGCCCGCGCCGGAACAGCGGGTGCTGCCGGCGCGTCCGGTGCCGTTCGCCCGGCATGGGCTGGGCGCCCTCGACGCCCCGGCGCGGGAAGCGGCGGTCCGGGAGCACTTCCTGCGCGAGGCCCGCAGCCCGTTCGACCTCGAGCGCGACCTGCTGCTCCGCGCCACGCTGATCGCGCTGAGCCCGATGGAGCACGTGCTGGTGCTGGTGAGTCATCACATCGTGTCCGACGGCCTGTCGCGCGACGTGCTGCTGGCCGACCTTGCCGCGCTGTACCAGGCCGCCGCCACGGGCAGGGCGCCGGCCATCGAACCACTGCCGATCCAGTACGGAGACTTTGCGGCGTGGCAGCGCTCCCGGCTCGCGGGTACCCGGCTGGCCCAGCTGGAAGCCTTCTGGCGGGAACGGCTGGCGGGCGCGCAGTGCTTCCTGGAACTGCCCTGCGACCGGCCGCGTCCCCCGGCGCAGTCGTTCGAGGGTGGCGCCGTGCGGCTCCGGCTGCCCGCGCCGGTGCGCGAAGCGGCGCTCGCGGTGGCGGCCGAGTCCGGCGCCACCCTCTTCATGGTCCTGCTGGCCGCCTACCAGGCGCTGCTGCACCGCTACAGCGGCCAGGAGGACGTGGTGGTCGGCTCGCCGATCGCCGGCCGCGGCCGCGCCGAAGTCGAAGGGCTGATCGGCTATTTCATCAACACCCTGGTGCTCCGCACCGCAGTCGATCCCGCCCTCGGCTTTGCGGACCTGGTGCGCCGGGTGCGCGAAACCGCCCTGGGCGCGTTCGATCACCAGGAATACCCCTTCGAATCCATCGCGTCGGAGTTGCGTTCCTCGGGGGGCGGAGAGGCGGCGCTCTTCAACGCGATGTTCGTCCTCCAGACGCCGCCGGTGGCGCCGCCGCCGCTGGGCGACGTGGAGGTGACAGTACTGCCCTACGATGTCGAGGCGACCGCCACCGACTTTACCCTGATCGTGGAGGACGCGCCCGACGGGCTGGAGCTGCGGGCCCAGTACCGGATCGACCTGTTCGACGAGGCCACGGCGCGGCGGATGCTGGGCCATTTCGCCACCCTGCTCCAGGCGGCGCTGCGGCATCCTTCCGCGCCCATCGGGGGCCTGCCGCTGCTCGATACCGCGGAGCGAGAGGCCATCCTGGCGGCCACGCAGGGCGAGGCATTCGACTATCCGCGCGACCGGTGCCTTCACGAGCTGATCGTGGAACGGGGCCTCCGCAATCCCGACGCGATCGCCGTGGTGAGCGGCTCCGGCTCGCTGGACTACCGCACCCTGCTGGAACGAAGCGCCGGCCTGGCCGCGGCGCTCCGCGCCAGGGGCATCGTTTCCGGCAGCCGAGTGGGGCTCTGCGTGGACCGGTCGGTGGACCTGGGCGTCGGCATCCTGGGGATCCTGCGGGCCGGCGGCGCGTACGTGCCGCTCGATCCGGCCTACCCGATCGACCGGCTGGCCTACATGGCCGCCGACGCGGAGCTCGGGGTCATCGTAACGGTCGAGCGGTGCCGCGCCCGGGTGCCGGACACGGGAGCCGAGACGGTCGTGCTGGACGGCGGGTCCGACGCAGGGCCTCACGCGGCCGCGGGCGGCGCCGCGCCCGCCGACACCGCGTACGTGATCTACACTTCCGGCTCCACCGGCCGGCCCAAGGGCGTGCCGATCACCCACGCCAACCTCCTGCACTCCACCGTGGCGCGGTCCCGGTTTTACCGAGAACCGCCGGGCCGTTACCTGCTCCTTTCGTCATTCGCGTTCGACAGCTCGGTCGCGGGAATCTTCTGGACCCTCAGCCAGGGCGGCACCCTGGTGATTCCGCCGGAGGGAGCCCAGCTCGACGTGCCCGCCATCGCCGCGCTCATCGCGCGGGAGCGGGTGACCCACGTGCTCCAGCTGCCTTCGGTCTATGCGCTGCTGCTGGCGGAGTCGGAGCGCTCGTCACTGGCGTCGCTTCGCACCGTCATCGTGGCGGGTGAGGCCTGCCCGGAGTCCCTGGTGCAGCGGCACCGGCAGGTTCTCCCCCACGCCACGTTCGTCAACGAGTACGGCCCAACCGAGGCCACGGTGTGGTGCAGCGGGTTCGCGCTGTTTCCCGAGGAGCCGGTCCGCCGGGTCACGATCGGCCGTCCGATCCCGAACACCCAGCTCTTCGTGCTCGGTCCGCGGCGGGAGCTGGTTCCGCCGGGCGTACCGGGCGAGCTGTACGTCGGCGGCGACGGCGTCGCCGCCGGATACCTGAAGGGTGCCGAGCTCACGGCACAGCGATTCGTCGCCGCCGATCCGGATGGCGCCGGCGTGCGGCGACTGTACCGCACCGGCGACCGGGTCCGCCTGCTTCGGTCGGGCGAGCTCGAATTCCTGGGGCGCGCCGACGACCAGGTCAAGATCCGGGGTTTCCGGGTCGAGCTGGGCGAAGTCGAGACCGCGCTGAAGGGGCTGGCGGGCATCGGCGCCGCCGCGGTGATCCGGCGGGAAGACTCGGCGGGGAGCGCCCGGCTGGTGGGCTACGCCTGTCCGGCGCCGGGTGCGGTGCTCGATCCGGAGCCGATTCGGACCGCCCTCCGCGCGACGCTGCCCGAATACATGGTCCCCTCGGCGATCGTGGTGCTGGCGGCGCTGCCGCTCGGACCCACCGGGAAGCTGGACCGCAAGGCGCTCCCGGCTCCGGCAGCCGGCTCAGGCCCGGCGGCGGCGGACCCGCCGACCACGGCAACCGAGCGGGCCGTGGCGGCCATTCTCGAGGAAGTACTCGGCCGCGGAAGCATCGGCCGGCGGGACAATTTCTTCGACCTGGGCGGGCACTCGCTGCTGGCGATGCGCGCGATGGCCCGGATGAACCGGGAGTTCAGGATCCGGCTGTCCTGGGCGATCATCTTCGAGTCGCCCACCGTGGAAGCCCTGGCCCGGGGAGTGGAACAGGCCACCCAAGACGCATCACGGCTGCCGTCGCTCAAGGCGCGGCCGGCGGGATCGCCGGCGCCGCTGACCTGGTCGCAGGAACTGCTCTGGATGCTGGATCGGACGGTGCCGGAGCTGGCGGCGTACAACGTACCGCTGCTGCTCCGGCTGGAAGGGGCGCTGGACCCGGCGGCGCTCCAGCGGGCGCTCGACTTCCTGGTGCGCCGCCACGAGGCGCTGCGGTCCAGGTACGTGGTGCCGCCCGGCGAATCCGATCCGGTCCAGCTCGCCGGTCCTGCCTACGCGGTGGCCGTCGAGACGATTGCCCTCGACCGGCTCCCGCCCGGAGAACGCGACGGTGAGGCGGACCGGCTGATCTACGACCGGATGCGGGCGCCGTTCGACCTCGCGGGGGACCGGCAGCTCCGCGCCACGCTGGTCCGGCACGGGCCGACCCTCCACCAGCTCCTGCTGGTCACCCATCACATCGGCTATGACGAGTGGTCGAGCGGCGTGCTCCAGCGCGAGCTGGGCGACGCCTACAACGCCTATTGCCGCGGCGCCGAGCCCGCCGTCGCGCCCCTCCGGGTGCAATACGGCGACTATGCCGTCTGGCAGCGCGAGGCCCTGGAAGGCGGCGAGCTGGCGGACCAGCTGGCCTATTGGCGCGATCGGCTGCGCAACGCCCCGACACTGGATCTGCTCACCGACCGGCCCCGGTCCGGGCTGCCGGCGTTCGCCGGCACGCGGCACCGGTTCCGCTGGAGCGCCGAGCTGCTGGCGGGGCTGACCCGGGCGGGCCGCGAGGCCGACGCCACGCTGTACATGACCCTGCTGGCGGGGCTGGTAGCGGTGCTGCACCGGTACACCGGCGAAAGCGACATCTCGGTCGGCTCGCCGGTCTCGACCCGGCGGGCCCCCGAGCTGGAGGATCTGATCGGGTACTTCCCCAACATCGTGGTCCTGCGGACTCGATTTGACTCGGCCCAGCCGTTTCGCGCGCTCCTGGCCGCGGTGCGGGAAGCCGCGCTCGGCGCCTGGGCCAACCAGGATGTACCGCTGGAGAAGCTCGCGCTCGAGCTGCAGCGGGACGGCCGCCGCGGCAGCGCGCCGCTGTTCCGGGTGAGCTTCCAGACCGTGGCCGCGGACCTGGCGGCGCCGGCGCTCCAGGGGCTCTCGGTCACCCAGGTTCCGGTCAACTTCGGCACCGCGAAGTTCGAGATGTCGATCGCCCTGCGGGACACCGGCGACGGCATCGACGGGCTGCTGGAATACCGGACCGATCTCTTCGACGCCGGCACGATCGAGCGTTTTGTCTCCCACTTCGAATCGATCCTCACCGCCGCCGCCGCCGATCCGGGCACGCCGGTAGAGCGGCTCCAGGTGCTGGGGACCGCGGAACGCTCGCTGCTGCTGGATACCTGGAACGACACCGCGACCGAATACCCGCGCGGGGCCACCCTGCCCGACCTCATCGAGGCGGTGGCCGCTCGGCAGCCCGACGCCGTGGCCCTGGTGGCGGGAGACGAGCGGGTCAGCTTCGCGACGCTGGACGCCCGCGCCAACGCCCTGGCCCGCCATCTGCAGGAGCGCAGCGTCGGCCCCGGCGTTCTCGTGGGCGTCTGCCTGGACCGGACGCCCGCGCTGGTCACCGCGATGCTCGGCATCCTCAAGGCCGGCGGCGCCTACCTGCCCATCGATCCGGGCTACCCGCGGGCCCGCATCGGGTTCATGCTGGAGGATTCGGAGGCGCCGCTGCTGCTGACCCAGGAGGAGCTCGCGTCTCGACTGCCGGAAGGGCTGGCGACACCCCCGGTCCTGCTGGATGCGGCGGGATGGCCCCGCGGTGTGCCCGCCGCGACGGACTCGAGCCGACCGCCCCGGCGCTCCACCGCCGACGATCTTGCCTACGTCATCTATACGTCGGGATCGACCGGCACGCCGAAGGGCGCCATGCTGGTGCACCGCGGCCTGGTGAACTACCTGACCTGGGCGATCGAAGCGTACCAGGTGAGCCAGGGGAGCGGCGCCCCGGTCCACTCGTCGATCGCGTTCGATCTCACCATCACCAGCCTCTGGGCTCCGCTGGCGGCCGGGAAGCCGGCGATCCTGCTGCCCGACGCCCAGGGCATCGACGCGCTGGCGGATCAGCTTCGCCGGTCGAAGAACCTGAGCCTGGTCAAGATCACGCCCGCGCACCTGGAGTTGCTGCGGCTCTCCCTGACGGCCGAGGAGGCACGGGGCCGGACCCGCACGTTCGTCATCGGCGGAGAAAACCTGCTGGGTGAGACGCTGAGCTTCTGGCAGGAGGCGTCGCCGGGGATCGTGCTGGTCAACGAGTACGGGCCGACCGAAACGGTGGTCGGGTGCTGCGTGGAATTCGTCCGGGGCGATACCCGGATTCACGGGTCGGTTCCGATCGGACGCCCCATCGCCAACACGCGTCTCTACGTGCTCGACCGGCTGGGACAGCTCGCGCCGACCGGGGTGCCGGGTGAGCTCTACATCGGGGGTGACGGCGTCGGCCTCGGGTATCTCAACCGCCCGACCCAGTCGGCGGACGCCTTCCTGCCGGATCCGTTCGCGCCGGGCGGACGCATGTACCGTACCGGAGACCGGGTTCGCTACCGCGGGGACGGCTGCCTGGAATTCCTGGGCCGGCTCGACGAGCAGGTGAAGATCCGCGGCTACCGGATCGAGCCGGGCGAGGTTGAGGCGGTGCTGGCGCAGCACCCCGACGTCCAGGAGGTGTCGGTCATCGCGCGAGCGGACGAGGGCGAAGACCGGCGGCTGGTGGCGTACGTGGTGCCCCGGCCAGACGCCGCGACCGAACGCGTCTCGGTATCCGAGACCGTGGAGAAGTGGGCCGCGGTCTTCGACGAGACCTACGACGATCCCGCCGCCCGGACACCGGGAGAGTTCAACCTCGCCGGGTGGGACAGCAGCTACACCATGGCGCCGCTCCCGGCGGCCGAGATGCGGGAGTGGGTGGATCGTACCTGCGAGCGGATCGGGTCGCTCCGGCCCCAACGGGTGCTGGAGATCGGCTGCGGCACCGGTCTGCTCCTGTTCCGGATCGCGCCGTCGTGTGAGGCGTATACCGGGCTCGATTTCTCCCGGGCGGCGCTGGATGCGGTTCGGGCCGCGCCGGCGTTCGCCGCGCTACCCAACGTCACCCTGCACCAGCGGTCGGCGACGGAGCTTTACGGCCTCCCCCCCGGCAGCTTCGATACCGTGATCATCAACTCGGTCGCGCAGTATTTCCCCTCGGTGGAGTACCTCCTTGAGGTCGTGAGCGGGGCGGTGGCGCTGCTGGCGCCCGGCGGATCCCTGTTTCTGGGCGACCTCCGGAGCCTTCCCCTGCTCAAGGCGTTCCACGCGTCGGTCGCGGTCTTCCAGGCGCCGGCCGATCTGCCCGCCTCCGAGCTGCGGGAACGGCTGGCCCAGCGGCTGGCGCAGGAGACCGAGTTGGTCCTCGAGCCCGGCTTCTTCCATGCCCTCCAGGGCCACCTCCCCAGGATCTCCGCGGTGGAGGTGCGACCCAAGTTCGGGAGGGCGCGGAACGAGCTCTCCAAGTTCCGGTATGATGTGGTGATCCGGGTGTCGAACTCGGCGCCGGAGCGGGAGGGGGCGACGGCGATGACGGTCGCCCCGGATACTCTGGCGGCGGTCCGCGAGGCGCTGCGCGAGGAACCCGCGGTACTCCGGCTGGCCGGCATGCGAGACCGACGGGTCGATCGCGACCTCCGCCTCGCCGGCGCGCTCGGCGAGGCGGAGGCCGGTAGCGGTGCCGGCGCGCTGAGGGCGAGCGTGGACGGCCAGGAGGAGCGCGGGATCGAGCCCGACGACCTGCGGACGATCGATCCCGCCTATGAGGTTGACATCTACTGGCCGGGCAATGCGGAAGCGGGGCGGTTCGACGCCATCCTGCGGCACCGGACTCGTACGCCCGAGCGTTCGCCGCTTCCCCGCGCGGCCGCGGCGGTACCCAGGCCCTGGACCGACTACGTCCACATCGCGGCGCCGCGCGCGCTGAGCGGTGCAGCGCAGGCGAGCCTCAAGGCGTTCCTGTCCGAGCGGCTTCCGTCATACATGGTGCCCGCGGCGTTCGTGCGGCTATCCGCGCTGCCCCTGACGCCCAACGGCAAGGTGGACCGCGCCGCGTTGCCCCGCCCGGTGTCCGTGGGAAGCGCCGCCGAGTACGTGGCTCCCCGAACCGAGCACGAAGCGGCCATGGCCGCCATCTGGGCCGATGTCCTGCGGCTGGACCGGGTCGGCGTCGAGGACGGCTTCGTCGAGCTTGGGGGTCATTCCCTGCAGGGCATGCGCATCATCGGGAGAATCCGGGGCGAGCTGGGACGGACCGTGACGCTCGCGCAACTGCTGCGCGGCGCGACCATTGCCGCCCTGTGCGCTGAGACGCCGCCCGAGCCCGCCGAAGACGACGATGACCGGCTGGCCCCGGTCTCCCGCGGCCGCTATGCCCAGACGGAAGGGAACGCGCCATGAGCGACGCGATGATTCCGCGGCGCAACACCGCGGAGCCGGCACCGCTCTCCTTCGGTCAGGAACTGTTCTGGCTGCTCGACCGCGCCACTCCAGGGCTCACCGCCTATCACGTGCCCCGGGCCTGGCGGGTCAGGGGCGCGCTGAATCAGTCCGCGCTCGGGCGCGCGCTCGACCTCCTGATCGAGCGCCACGAGGTCCTGCGCACCGTCTACCAGGTCTCCGGGGACCATCCGGTCCAGGTCGTGCGAGGCGGCGTCCGGGTTCCCTTCGAGACCATCGAGGTTCCCGGGCCGACGCCGGCGCTCCGCGAGGGCGCGGCGGCCGAGATGTTGCGCACCATCGTGAGCCGCCCGTTCGATCTTCGCGAGGATGTGTTGCTGCGCGCCACCCTGCTCCGCCTGGACGACCAGGACCACATCCTGCTCCTGGTCTCACATCACATCGCTTCGGACGGGTGGTCGAAGAGCGTGATGGTGGAGGAGCTCAGCGAGCTGTATGCGGCGGGCGTGCAGGAGCGCGCGCCGGCGCTGCCGCCGCTCCCGATCCAGTTCGCTGACTTCGCGGCGTGGCAGCGCGCCACCCTCGCGGGCGCCGAGCTGGAGCCGAGCCTGGCGTATTGGCGGCAGCAGCTCCGAGGCCCGCTCCCGGTGCTCTCGCTCCCCACCGACCGGGCCGGGCCGTCGGGCCACACGTTCGAGGGCGGGGTCCGGGAGACGGTTCTCCCCGCGAGCCTGGTCCAGGGAATGCGGCACCTGGGCCAGTCCCACGGGGCCACGCTCTACATGGTGCTGCTGGCCGCGTATCAGTCGCTGCTGCATCGTTACAGCGGGCAAGACGATGTCCACGTCGGATCGCCGACGGCAGGCCGGGATCGGGAGGACATCCAGGGACTGATCGGCTACTTCGCCAACGCCCTGGTGTTGCGGACCAGCTTCGCGGACGATCCGTCGTTCTCCGAGCTGCTCGATCGGGTGCGGGACACCTGTCTCGACGCCTACGAGCACCAGGATGTCCCGTTCGAGACCTTGGTGCTCGAGCTGCAGAAGGGCGAGCAACTCACCCATGCGCCGCTCTTCCAGTGCGTGCTGACGATGGAGGACACCGTCCCCGCCACGTTCGAGCTCGGGACGACGGCCCTCACGCCGGTCGCCGTGGAGGTGGCGGGCACCAAGTTCGACCTCACCCTGCTGTTCAGCATCCAGCCGGGCGGGCTTCGTTTGCGGCTGGGGTTCCGGACCGCCCTGTTCGACGCCGACCGGATGGAGCGGATGCTCTCGCACCTGCATACGCTGCTCGAGGCGGCGGTCAAGGAGCCGGGTCTCCGGGTGTCCGAGATCCCGTTGCTCGCCGCGGACGAGCGACGCCGGCTCCTCTCCGAGTGGAACCACACGGCATGGGAGGAGGGCGAGCCCGCGACGATCCACGGATTGATCGAACGCCACGCCGCAAGAACCCCCCGGCGCGACGCAGTGATCGGCGCCGATGGAACCCTTGGCTGGGAAGAGCTCAACACGCGCGCGAACCAGATCGCGCATTGGCTCGTGAGACGGGGCATCGGCCCCGGGAGCACCGTGGGTCTCTGTCTCGACCGATCGGCTGCATTGATCGCCGGGATGCTGGGGGTGCTCAAAGCCGGCGCTGCGTACGTGCCGCTGCTCCCGGACCTGCCTTCGGCACGCCTGGAACAGCAGATGGCCCGAAGCGGCATCACCCTGGTGGTGACCAACGGTGCGCCGGCGGCGCTCCTGCCGGCCGGGACCGCCTGCCTCCGGCTCGATGCCGATGCCGCGACCCTCGCCGGCATGCCGCGCGGTAACCCCGCGCCCCGGGCCACCCCGGACTCGCTCGCCTACGTGCTGTTCACCAGCGGTTCGACCGGAGAGCCCAAGGGGGTGGGGGTCACCCACGCGAATCTGGTGCATTACACCCGCGCGATCGCGCAGAGGGTCGGACTCGACTTGACCGGCGACAGCGAGCCCTGGCACTGCGCCACGGTCTCAACCCTCGGCGCCGACCTCGGCCATACCGCGGTGTTTCCTTCGCTCTGCTCCGGTGGCACCCTGCACGTACTCGACCACGCGGTGGCGGCCGAGCCGGACCGATTCGCGGAGTACGTCGCGGTGCACCCGCTCGACCTGCTCAAGATCACGCCCAACCACCTGCGTGCCCTGCTGCCCGGACAGGATGCCGCGAAGATGCTGCCCCGCCGGTGGCTGGTCCTCGGAGGCGAGGCCTGCTCCCGGGATCTGGCGCGGGAGCTTCTCCGCGCCGGCGTCTGCCGCGTTCTCAACCACTACGGCCCGACCGAAACGACGGTTGGCGCCTGCACCCACGAGGTACTCGATGATGAGGCCGGTGACGCCGTTCCGATCGGGCGACCGCTCTCCAATACGCGGGCGTACGTGCTCGATTGGCGGGGCGAGCCCGCCCCCATCGGGGTTCCGGGAGAGCTCTGGATCGGCGGCGCGGGCGTGACCCAGGGCTACGTCGGACGCGAGGACCTCACCAGGGAGCGGTTCGTTCCGGACCGGTTCGGAGGAGCGCCCGAGGGACGACTCTATCGGACCGGCGACCGAGCGCGCTGGCTGTCGAGCGGTGTGCTGGAGTTTCTCGGCCGGGCGGATGACCAGGTCAAGATCCGCGGCTTCCGGGTGGAGCCGGGGGAAGTGGAAGTCGTGCTGTCGGCATGCCCAGGCCTTCGGCAGGCGGTCGTGCTGGCGCTTCCCGACCCTGATGGCGCGACGGGTCTGGTGGCGTACCTCGGGGGCGAGGCCCTGCCCGATGATGCCGCGTTGTCGCAATGGCTCGGGGAGCGACTGCCGCAGTACATGATTCCCTCCCGATGGGTGCGGCTGGCGACGTTGCCACTCACTCCCAATGGCAAGGTGGACCGGCGGGCGCTCCCCGCGGCCGGCGCGGTCCCCGCGGGATCCGCCACCGAAGCGCCGCGGACCGGAACGGAACGGATGCTGGCCTCGCTCTTCGCCGACGTTCTAAAGCGACCCTCGGTGAGCGTCGACGAGGACTTCTTCAAGCTGGGGGGGCACTCGCTTCTGGCCATCCGCTTGCTGGGACGGATCAGCAAGGAGACCGGGACCCGGGTGTCGCTTCGCGAATTGTTCGAGACGCCCACGGTCCGGCGCCTTGCGGACCGACTCGACCGGAAAGGCTCCGCCCCGAGCACCGATGCGCTCGCGGCGGCGCTGGGGCGGTTGGATCCTTCGTTGGCGGCGCAGCTGATGGCCGAGGCCACCGGGAACTGGAGCGCGCCGTGAACGTGCCGGTCTCGATCCAGGAGCAGGTTGCGAAGCTCTCTCCCGCCGAACGGGCCCGGCTCAACGCCCGGCTTGCCGAGCTGTCGGGGGGGCACGCGCCGGCGCCCGGCCCGGAGATTCCTCGGCGGCGGGCCGACGCACCGGCGCCGCTGGCGTACAACCAGGAGATCCTCTGGGCGCTGGATCAGGCGATTCCGGATCTCACGGCCTATAACGTCCCGCGGGTCCTCCGAATCCACGGTCCCCTGGACCTGAACAGCCTGCGGAGCGCGCTGAACGGCCTGGTCGAGCGGCACCAGGTGCTTCGCACCCGGATCAGCATCGTGGATGGGGCGCCGGTACAGTCGGTCGCACCGCCCGGCGCGGTCCCGTTCACGCTCCAGGATTTGTCCTCCCTCGAGGTGGATGCGCGAAGCCCGGCCCTGGAACGCATGATCCAGGCGGGCATCGCCTATCATTTCGACCTGGCGTCGGACCTTCTGCTTCGGGCCACGGTCATCCGGCTCGGGGCGGCCGATCATGTCCTGCTCCTGCTCACCCACCACATCGTCTGCGACGAGTGGTCCCGCGAGGTGCTCTATCGCGACCTGGGCGTGCTCTACGCGGCAGCCCGGAACGGGCAGGAGGCACAGCTTCCCGCGCTGCCCATCCAATTCGCGGACTATGCGGCGTGGCAACGTACCGCCGTGCATGAAGCCGGCATGGCGCGCGACCTCGCGTTCTGGCGGGAACGGCTCGCGAACCTGCCCACGCTGGAAGTTCCAACCGACTATCCGCGCACCGGACTCCCGTCGTTCAGGGGCACCCGGCACCGGTTCGATCTGCCGACACCGCTCATCGAGCAAGCCCGGGTCCTGGCCCGCGCGGAGGGCACCACGCTCTATGTCGCCCTGCTCACGGCGTATATCGCCCTCCTGCAGCGCTACAGCGGCCAGACCGACATCGTCGTTGGCACGCCGGTCTCAACCCGCAGCCATGAGGAGTTGGAGAATCTGGTCGGCTATTTCCCGAACACCCTGATTCTCCGCGCGTCGCTCGACGGGGACCCTTCATTCCGGACGCTGATGCGCAGGGTGCGGGAGCTGTACCTCGACGCATTCGAGCATCGAAACGTTCCGCTGGAACAATTGGCGCTCGAGGTGTCCGATCACGGGCGTCCCCGCACCGAGCCGCTGTTCCGCGTGAACTTCCAGTCCCAGGAAGGCGTACCGGTGGGCGCCCGGCTGGACGGTGCGGAGGTCACCCCGATGCCAGTCGATTTCGGCACGGCCAAGTTCGAGCTTCTGCTGGCGATTCACGAGACGCCCGGCGGCTGGCGCGGCGCGGCGGAGTATCGGACCGACCTGTTCGATGGGGGCACCATCGAGCGGCTGGTCGGACACTACCAGCACCTCCTGGGCAGCGCCATGGCCGCCCCGGACCTGCCGGTGTCGCGGCTGGATATCCTGCCCCGGGAAGAGCGCAAGCTGATCCTGGAGGACTGGAACCAGACGGCACGGCCCTACCCCCGCCACGCGACGCTCCCCGACCTGCTGGAAGCGACCGCCGCACGAGTCCCGAACGACCTCGCCCTGAGGGGCGGCGGAGATCAGGTCTCCTTCGCCGCGCTGGATGCCCGGGCCAACGCGATGGCGCGGCATCTTCAGGGGCTCGGCGTCGGGCCGGGTGTGCTGGTCGGCGTCTTCATGGAACGGAGCCCGGCGCTGGTGATTGCGCTGCTCGGTATCATGAAGGCCGGGGGCGCCTACGTCCCCATCGATCCGACCTACCCGCGCGCGCGGATCGGATTCATGCTCCAGGATTCGGGGGCGCCGGTCCTGCTCACCCAGGCCCGGCTGCTGGACCGCCTGCCGGGGAGCACGCCGGCGCTTCTGGTGCTCGACGAAGCCGGCTGGCCGGTCGAGGCCCCGGCTCCGACCGAATTCAGCCGTCCGGAGAGGCGGCTCGGCCCCGACGATCTGGCCTATGTCATCTACACGTCGGGATCGACCGGCACCCCGAAGGGAGCGATGCTCCCGCATCGCGGCCTCGTCAACTACCTCGCCTGGGCGGTCCAGGCGTACGAAATCCAGGGCGGAAACGGCGCGCCGGTTCACTCGTCGATCGCGTTCGATCTCACCATCACCAGTCTGTGGGCGCCACTGGTGGCGGGCAAGCCCGCGATCCTTCTCCCCGACGCACTCGGCGTGGAGGCGCTCGCGGAGGCGCTGCGGACCTCCCGGGATCTCAGCCTGATCAAGATCACACCCGCGCACCTCGAGCTGCTTCGGAACCAGCTCACGCCGGAGCAGGCCGCCGGCCGGGTGCGCACCATCGTGATCGGCGGCGAAAACCTGGTGGGTGAGGCGCTGGCCTTCTGGCAGTCGGCTTCGCCCGATACGGTCCTGGTCAACGAGTACGGTCCCACCGAGACGGTGGTCGGATGCTGCGTCGAGTTCGTGCGGGGGGGCGACCCGATCGCCGGATCGGTTCCGATCGGCCGGCCGATCGCCAATACGAGGCTCTACGTCCTCGACCGGCTGGGCCAGCCGGTTCCCATCGGCGTGATCGGCGAGCTCTTCATCGGCGGAGACGGGGTCGGGTTGGGGTACCTGAACCGTCCGGAGCAGAGCGCCGTTGCTTTCCTTCCCGACCCGTTCGTGCCGGGAGGCAGGATGTATCGCACCGGCGACCGGGCCCGCTATCGTGCCGACAGCCGTCTGGAGTTCCTGGGTCGTCTGGACGAGCAAATCAAGATCCGGGGCTATCGCATCGAGCCGGGAGAAGTGGAGGCTGTGCTGGCACAGCACCCGGCGGTCGAGGAAGCCGCGGTCGTGGCGCGCACGAACGGCGACGGAACCGCGCGGCTGGTCGCGTACCTCGTCGGGAGCCGCGGCGCCACCCAGGACCCCGTTCCCGCGGCGGACACGGTGGAAAAGTGGGCGATGGTCTTCGACGAAACCTACTCGAATCGAGGTGTTCAGACGCCGGCGGAGATCCGCCTGGCCGGCTGGGACAGCAGCTACACCCAACAGCCGCTGCCCGCGGCCGAGATGATTGAGTGGGTGGAGGAAACCTGCCGGCGCATCCGCGCCCAGGAGCCGCGGCGGGTTCTCGAGATCGGCTGCGGCACCGGCCTTCTGCTGCTCCGGCTGGCCCCGGCCTGCGAGTCCTACAGCGCCATCGATTTTTCTCGAGCTGCTCTTGACGTGGTCCGGGCCGCGCCGAGCTTCCCCACGCTGGACAACGTGACCCTGCACCAGCGGTCCGCCACCCAGCTCGACGGCTTTCCAGCCGCCTCATTCGACACGGTGGTGATCAACTCCGTGGTGCAGTATTTCCCGTCGGTGGGCTATCTCCTGGAGGTCATGACCGGGGCCCTCGCCCTGCTCCGCCCCGGCGGCTCGCTCTTCGTGGGCGACGTGCGGAGTCTCCCGCATCTCACCGCGTTCCACGGGTCGGTGGCGGCATTTCAGGCGCCACCCGGCGTGACGGCCGGCGCCCTTCGGGAGCGGGTGGCCCAGCGGCTGGCGCTGGAGACCGAGCTGGTCATCGATCCGGGATTCTTCCACGCGCTCCGGGCCCGCGTCCCTTCGATTTCCGCCGTGGAGGTGCGACCCAAGCTCGGGCGAGCGCGGAATGAGCTCACCAAATACCGGTACGATGTGGTGATTCGAGTCCACGCTTCGGGTCGCCGGCCGGAAATCGCATCGGTACCGGCCTTCACCCCACGCGACCTCGAGGACGTACGGTCGCGGCTGCGCGAGCAGCCTCTCCTTCTCCACCTGGCGGGTATGCGGGATCGCCGCCTGGAACGCGACCTTCGGCTCCACGCGGCGCTCGGCCACGCGGACGCGGGGCAGCTGGCCGGCGCGATCTCCGCCGCTGTGGACGGGGGGCATGATCGGGGGATCGAGCCGGGCGATCTGGCGGCGCTCGATCCCGCCTACGAGGCCGATATCTTCTGGCCCGCCGCCGCCGAGCCCGGCTGCTTCGACGCGATTCTCCGGCACCGCGAGCGCTGCCGGGCCGCGCCGGCGCTGCCTTCCGGGCGCCCGGGCGCCGGGCGCCCGTGGTCCGACTACGTCCACGCCGGCGTCCCTCCGGCACTCGGGGGCTCCGAGCTGGCGGAGCTCAAGGCGTTCCTGTCGGAGCGGGTGCCGGCATACATGGTGCCCTCGGCCTTCGTCCGGATGGCGGCGCTCCCACTCACGCCAAACGGCAAAGTGGACCGCACCCGGCTTCCCCCACTCACCTCGGCCCATCGGGATACCGAGTACGTCGCGCCCCGATCCGAACGCGAGGCGGCGATGGCGGCGATCTGGTCGGACGTCCTCCGGCTTGACCGGGTGAGCGTCGAGGACGGCTTCGTGGAGCTTGGGGGCCACTCGTTGCAGGCCATGCGGGTCATCGGCACGGCCCGGCGACAGCTGGGCTTGAACGTGGGGCTGGGCCACCTCCTCCGGGGAATGACGATCGCCGCCCTCTGCGACCTGCCGCTGATTTCCCCGGAGGATGGGGGCATCGAATCGGTATCACGCGCCTCCTACAGCAAGAAGGAGGGGGAGCGCTGATGAGCGACCACGTCCGCCCGCCGGATGCCGCGGAGGCGGTGGTGCATGTCATGCCCACATCCTTCGCCCAGCAGCGCTTCTGGCTGCTGGATCAGATGGCGCCCGATGCCGCGGCGTACACGATGCCGGCGGCCTATCGGCTGGTGGGCAGTCTCAACCGGAGCGCACTGGAACGCGCACTGAATGCCGTGGTGACACGGCATGAAGCGCTTCGGACCAGCTTCCGGCTCGAGAATGAAGCCCCGGTCCAGGTGATCTACCCGGCCTGGCGAATCTCGCTGCCAGTGGAATACCTCTCGTCCCTCCCCGCCGCGGAACGGGAAGCGACGGTCATGGCGCGGATCGCCGCGGCCGCGAACGCCCCCTTCGACCTGACGACCTGCCCGCTGATTCGTGCCCAGCTGCTGGCCCTGGGAGGTGACGAGCACGTGCTGGTGCTGGTCCTCCACCACATCGTGGCGGATGGCTGGTCGCTCGGCGTGCTGTTCAAGGAGCTGGCCGCGTTCTATGCCGCTTTCAGCGGCGGCCCGCCGGCCCAGCTGCCACCGCTCCCGCTCCAGTATCCCGACTATGCCGTGTGGGAGCGGGGTCAGATGGAACGGGGCAAACTGGAGCAGGGTCTGGCCTTCTGGCGGGAACGCCTGCGGGAGCCGCTTCCTGTCCTGGAGCTCCCGACCGACCGACCCCGTCCCTCGGTGGCGAGTCTCTCGGGAGCCAAGCGGGAGACCCGGCTGGTCCCGGAAATCGCGGAAGCGGTTCGCGCCCTGAGCCGCCAGGAGGGAACCACACCCTTCATGACCCTGCTGGCGGCCTACGAGGTGCTGTTGCATCGGCTGACCGGGCAGGACGATCTGGTGATCGGGTCCATCACGTCGGGCCGGGAGCGTCCCGAGGTCCAGCCCCTGATTGGGCTCTTTGTCAATACGGTCGCGCTGCGGGGCGATCTCTCCGGCGATCCTTCATTCTCCACCCTGCTCCGACGGGTGCGCGACGGGTCGCTCGCAGCATATGCCCATCAGCAGGTCCCGTTCGACATGGTGGTCGACGCGGTACTGCCCCTCCGGGACCGGAGCCGGAGCCCGCTGTTCCAGACGGTGTTCGAGTATTTCGAAGACAGCTCGGAAACGGTCCTCCTCCCCGGGCTCACGGCCTCACCGCTTCGGAGCCCCAAGAGCACCACCAAGTTCGAGTTCACCCTGACCGTCGCGGCGGAGCCGGGCGGTGGGTTCAGGGTGTCCGCGGAGTTCAGCACCGATCTCTTCGACCCCACATCGATCGACGCGCTGCTCGACCGATACCTGCTGGTGGTGTCCGAGCTCACCCGGGATCCCCGCAGCCGGATCTCCACCGTTCCCATTCTCTCCGAAGCCGAGCGCAGTCGCCTCGCCGACGCGTGGGCCGGCTCGCCGGAGAAGCAGGAGACCCTGCACCCGGTATGCGAGGGGGTGACCGCCCAGGCCGCGCTCACTCCCCAGGTGACGGCCGTGCTTCACGGGGACCGGCGCCTCAGCTATGCCCATCTGGAATCGGAGTCGAATCGGCTCGCCCAGTACCTGGTCGGGACGGGCCTGACGCCTGCTGCGCCGGTCGGCGTCTTTCTCGATCGGTCGGTGGAAAGCGTCGTGGCGATGCTGGCGGCATTCAAGGCCGGCGCGGCCTACCTGCCCCTCGATCCCGCACTTCCACCGGCCCGACTGAGCTTCATGCTCGACGATGCCCGCGCGGCGGTGGTGATCACGACCTCGGCGCTGGCCGGGCGGCTTCCACCCGAGGCCGGTCAGATCATCCGGCTCGACGCGGACGCCGCGGCAATTCGCGCCGAGCCCGACAGCCCATTGCCGCGACGGATCGGGCCCGAGGAGACGGCCTACCTCATCTATACCTCCGGCTCGACCGGCCGTCCCAAGGGCGTCGCAGTGCCCCACCGGGCGCTCATGGCACACTGCCGCGACATCGTGAGCCGCTTCGACCTCGGCCCGACCGACCGCGTGCTTCAGTTTGCCGCCCTGAGTTTCGATCCGTCACTCGAGCAGATCCTGCCGACGCTGCTGGCCGGCGCGACCCTGGTCCTCCGGGATGCCGAGCCGTGGGCGCCAGGCTCGCTCCTGGCCAAGGTTCGGGAGCACGCCCTCACGGTGATGGATCTCCCGCCCGCCTATTTCCGTGAGTGGGTGGCGGAGCTGGGCCTTCCGGGCAACCACCACGAAAGTCCCCTGCGCCTGGTGGTGGTCGGCGGCGAAGAAATGCCGGCAGATGCCGTGCGGAAGTGGTTCGGCACGCCCCTGCGCACCGTGCGCCTGATCAACGCCTACGGTCCGACCGAGGCCACGATCACCTCAATGATGTGCGAGGTCGGCCCCGATTCGATCACCGCCTTCGGGCGAGTGCCGATCGGCCGGCCGGTGGGCGGCCGAAGGGTGTACCTGCTGGACCGGTACCACGGGCTGGTCCCGCCGGGCGTGGTCGGCGAGATCTGCATCGGCGGAGATTCCTTGGCCACCGGATATCACGGCCGCCCCGACCTTACCGCGGAATTCTTCGTTCCGGATCCCTGGCGGGAGGTCCCCGGCGCGCGGATGTACCGTACCGGCGACCTGGGCCGGCTTCTCCCCGACGGATCGGTGGAGTTCCTCGGCCGCCGGGACACCCAGGTCAAGCTCCGCGGGTTCCGCATCGAGCCGGGCGAAATCGAGGCGCTGCTGGCCGCGCATCCCGCGGTCCAGGACTGCGCGGTGGTGCCGGTGGTCGACGCCAACGGTGAAGCCCGGCTGGTGGCGTACTGCGCCGCCCGACCGGGCCTGACGCTCGAGGCGCGCGAGCTCCGGGAAATGCTGGCGGCGGCGCTTCCTGCCTATATGGTGCCGGCCGCATTCATGGTGCTGCCGGAGCTGCCGCTCACCTCCAGCGGAAAGGTGGATCGCCGGGCGTTGCCGGCGCCATCCGACGACGCCGAGACCGGCCGGCCCGCCTCGCCGCCCCGCAACGCGACGGAAGCCCGTCTCGCCCAGGAAATGGCCGCGGTTCTGGGCCGTGAATCCGTGGGCATCGACGACGACTTCTTCGCGCTCGGCGGCCACTCCCTGCACGTGATGCGCCTGGTGGGCCGCCTCCGCCGGTCGATCAGCCCGGACATCAGCCTCCAGGCGGTGTTCGAGCACCCGACGGTTGCCGCACTGGCCGGGTGGATCGGGGCGGCCGCTCCGGGTGCGGCCACAACCTCCGCGATTCCCCGCCGGACGGACGGCGCCAGGGCTCCGCTGTCCTTCCTTCAGATGCCGCTCTGGGTCCAGACCGAGATGGAGCCGGAGGTTCCGTCCTACAACGTCCCGGTGGCGCGGCGCCTGCGGGGCCCGCTGGATGGCGCCGCGCTGGGCCGCGCGTTCAGCGCGGTGGTCAGGCATCACGAATCCCTGCGCACGGTGTTCCGGCTGGAGCAGGGTGAGCCGGTGCAGCTGGTGCAGACGGCCGAGAGCGCCGCGCTCACGGTGCTGGACCTGTCCGGCTCGGCCGATCCGCTCACCGAGGCCACGGCACTCGCGCAGTCGGAGGCGCGGCGTCCCTTCGACCTCTCCAACGGACCTCTGGTCCGGCTGGCCTTGTACCGGCTCGGACCCGACGACCACCTGCTCGTGTGTGTGGCCCACCACATCGTCTGCGACGGGTGGTCGGTGGATCTGTTCCTCGCGGATCTCTCCCGCTGTTATGCCGCCGGCACCGCCCAACTGGTGGCTCCGCCGATTCGCTACGGCGATTTCGCGGCCTGGCAGCGCGACCGCCTCGGCGGACAGCGACTGGAGGAGCTCACCGGCTACTGGAAGGGCGCGCTGGCTGGAGTCTCCACGGCGATCGAAATGCCCACCGACTTCCCCCGGACGCAGTCGACGGCCGGTCCGGGCGCCAGCGCCACCCGGATGCTTCCCGCGGAGCTGATGGAAGCGGTCAAACGGCTGGCCGAGCGGCACCGCAGCACACCCTTCATGGTGCTCCTGGCCGCCTGGGCCGCGGTGATCAACCGTTACACCGGGCAGTCCGAGCTGCTCATCGGTACGCCGACAGCCGGACGGGATTGGCCCGAGACTGAAGGCGTGATCGGACACTTCGCGAACGTCATCGCGCTGCCGCTCCGGGTCGATCGGGACCTGGGTTTCACCGCGCTCCTCGGCCAGGTCCGGGAGGTCTCGCTCGGCGCCCTGGCCCACGCGGAGCTTCCGTTCGAGTATCTCGCCCAGGAACTGCGGCCCCGAATCGCCACCGGCGCGCTGTTGCCCGTGGCGTTTTCTCTCCAGAACGCCATCTCGGCGGGGGCCAGCTTCTCCGGCCTTGCCATCGAGCCGGTCCGGGTGGACCCGGGAGCGTCGAACTACGAGCTCTCCCTGTCCATGGCCGAGGTGCCGGGCGGGTTACTGTCCTCGCTGACCTACCGCTCCGACCTCTTCGAGGCGAGCACCATCGAGCGGCTGCAGGACCATCTCGGAACCCTGCTCGCCGCGGCGGTGGCGGCGCCCGACCTACCGGTCGCCCTGCTCCCGCTGCTGCCCGCCGCGGAGCGGGTCCGCATGCTGGTGGAATGGAACCGCACCGATTCACCGTACCCGCGGGATTCCACCGTGGCCGCCCTCTTCGAGGAGCAGGCCCGGCGCACGCCGGACCGCGTGGCGCTGGTCTGGGACGACGGCTCGACCACCTTCGGCGACTTGAATCGACGCGCCAACCGGATGGCCTGGCGCCTGCGCGCCCTCGGCGTGGAAGCCGGGAGCCGGGTCGGCGTATGCCTCGAGCGATCTCCCGACCTGGTGGCAGCGCTCGTTGCGATCGCCAAGCTCGGCGCCGCGTACGTTCCCCTGGACCCTTCGTATCCGCCGGAGCGGCTCGCCCTCAGGGTCGAGGACGCCGCGGCCGCCGCGATCGTGGCCACCCGCTCCACCTCGGGCAGTCTTCCCGCAGGCGCCGATGGCCGAATCATCCTCGAGGACGAAGCGGCCGCACTCGCCGCGCTGCCGGAGGCCAATCCGCTTCCGGCTGGCAGCGCCGAGAGCCCGCTCTATGTGATCTATACTTCGGGATCCACCGGCCGGCCCAAGGGGGCGGTGATTCCGAACCGCGCCGTGGTACGGCTGGTGCGCAACACGAATTACGCCGAGCTGACCGAGGCCGAGGTCTTCCTCCTGTTCGCCCCGATCACGTTCGACGCGTCCACGCTCGAGGTCTGGGCGCCGCTGCTGAACGGCGGACGTCTCGTGCTCTATCCGCCGGGACCGCCGGCGCTGGACGAGCTCGGGTCGGTGATCCGCCGCCACGGCGTCACCACCATGTTCCTGACCACCGCGCTCTTCAACCAGATGGTGGACGCGGGTCTCAAGGAGCTGGTCTCGCTCCGGCAGCTGCTCACCGGAGGCGAGGCGCATTCGCTGGACCACTTCCGCCGGGGGAGGGCGGCGCTTCCTTGCTGCCGGATCGTCCATGTCTACGGCCCGACGGAAAACACCACGTTCTCGACCTACCATCCGATTCCGGCCGACGATCCGCTCGACCGCCCGGTACCGATCGGACGCCCGATTGCCAATACCACCGCGTACGTGCTCGATGAGCGACTCGAGCCGGTGCCGGTCCTGGTCGGCGGCGAGCTCTACACCGGGGGAGACGGACTCGCCCTCGAGTACCTGAACCTCCCCGAGATCTCGGCCGAGCGGTTCGTGCGTCACCCGTTTCTCCCGGGGCAGCGTCTCTACCGCACCGGGGACCGGGTCCGGTATCTGGCGGACGGCAGCATCGAGTTCCTGGGCCGGCTGGACGGTCAGGTCAAGATCCGCGGCTTCCGGATCGAGCCGGGAGAGATCGAGGTGGTCCTGCGAGAGCACCCCCAGATCCGGGATGCATTCGTGATCTGCCGCGAGGATACCCCGGGCGACAAGCGACTGGTGGCGTACCACCTCGGGTACCCGGGTACCGGGCCGGACGACCGGGTGCTGCGAGAGTATCTGCGGGAGAGGCTGCCGCAGTACATGATTCCATCCGCCTTCATGCGCCTGGATGCCTTCCCGGTGAATCCGAACGGCAAGGTCGACCGGCGCGCGCTGCCGGCGCCGACGCCGGCGGCCGGTGACGGGGCTGTCCGGCTCGCCCCGCGGACCCCGGCGGAGGCCGCGGTGGCCCGGGTCTGGTGCGAAGTGCTCCACGTCGACCAGGTCGGCGTGGACGAGAGCTTCTTCGACCTCGGGGGGCATTCGCTGCTGGCCACCCAGGTAGTGGGCCGGCTCTGGCGCCTCTTCCAGTGCCGGCTGCCGCTCCGCGCCTTCTTCGACGCGCCGACGGTGGCAGGTGTGGCGGAGGCGCTGGTCCGGTACGAGCCGCGTCCGGGCCACGTCGCAACCGTTGCACGGATCCTGCAAGACATCGAAGCCATGCCCGAAGCCGAGCGCCACGCCAGGGCTGCCAAGCGGGCCAACCCCGACGCCGCGAGCGCCCTGTGACCCAGCCCCTGAACGACGATCTCGACTTGCTGGCACAACTGCTCGCCGAAGCGGGCGTGGCGCAGCCTGGCGCGGAGGGGGTCGCCCTGGTCCGCCGGGAGTTCGCCGGTCCGGCGCCGGCCTCCTACGCCCAGGAGCTCGTCTGGCTCTTCGACCAGGGCGCGCCCGGCAGCACAGCCTACAACGTCCCCATCGCCTCCCGGCTCTCCGGCGCGCTCGACGTTGCGGCGCTCGCGCGGAGCCTCGATGCCCTGGTGGCGCGCCACGAGGCATTCCGGACGGTGTTTTCCCAGGGGGAGCACGGCGCCCTCCAGGATGTGCGGGCGGCCGGCCCGGTGGAGGTGCTCCAGCACGATCTCCGCCATCTCGACCGGGGAGCGCGGGAGGCCGAAGCGACGCGCCTGCTGCGCGAACGGGCCGCCACCCCCTTCGACCTCACGCGGGATCTGCTCCTCCGCGCGATGCTGCTGCGGGTGGAGGAGCGGGAGTACCGCCTGCTCCTGGAAACCCACCACATCGTCTTCGACGGCTGGTCGCTCGGAATCGTTTTGCGCGAGCTCTCCGCGCTGTACGACGGATTCCGCTCCGGCACTCCCGTCATGCTGCCCGAGCCCCGGCTCCGCCCCCGCGATCACGCGGCATGGGAGCGTGAGCAGCTCAGCGGACCGCGCCTGGAGCGGCTGCTCGAGTACTGGCGGTCCCGACTAGCCGGGGCTCCGGCATCGCTCGAGCTTCCGACCGACACGCCCCGGCCGGTCCGACCCACCTTCGAGGGAGGCGAGGCGGTCCGGATGGTTCCCCGTCCGGTGCTCGACGAACTCAAGGCCCTCGCCCAGAAGAACGGCGCGACGCTGTACATGGTGCTGATGGCGGCCTATCAGGCGGTGCTCCACCGCTGGACCGGCCAGGACGAAATCCTCACCGGCTCGGCGATCGCCGGGCGGACCCAGCCGGAACTGGAAGGCGTGGTCGGATACCTGGCGAACACTCTGGTGCTACGGAGCTCCTTCGGCGACGATCCCCCCTTCGGCACGCTGCTCGAGCGGATGCGGGATACCTGCCTCGGCGCGTTCGATCACCAGGAGATTCCGCTCGAAAAGCTGATCCTCGAGCTGCGGCGCGATGCGATCGGCAGCGCCACGCCGCTGTTCCAGGCGGTCCTGACGATGCAAGATCCCGGCACCACCAGGCTCTCGCTGGGTGAGGTGATACTGTCCGCCCTCGCGGTAGACGTCGAATCGACCAAGTTCGACCTCACCCTGTTTCCCACCGAACGGCCGGAAGGCCTTCGGCTGATGCTCCATTTCCGGTCCGACCTGTTCCAGCAGACCACCG
>JBGPLG010000056.1:0-27433 GCA_041486305.1 Gemmatimonadota bacterium | reverse complement strand
GGCAGCATCGCGACAGTTGAACACGGGCCCTAACCCTGTTAGATTTCAGGGCTTATGTTCGATGAGCTGTCATCCAAGCTCGGATCCGCGCTCTCGCGGCTCACCGGGCGCGGCGTGCTTAGCGAGGACGCCGTCCGCGAGGGTCTCCGGGAGATTCGCCGGATTCTCCTCGAGGCCGATGTCAGCTTCGATCTGACGCGCGAATTCCTGGAACGGGTCCAGGAAAAGGCGGTGGGCCAGCAGGTCATCAAGTCGGTGCGGCCCGGGCAGCAGCTGGTCAAGATCGTGTACGACGAGCTGGTCGGTATGCTGGGCGAGAAGCAGGCGCCGATTGTGCACGCGACCGTGCCGCCCACGGTGATTCTGCTGGTCGGGCTGCAGGGATCCGGCAAGACCACCACCGCCGGCAAGCTCGCCAAGCGGCTCAAGCTGGAGCAGAAGGCGCCCTTCCTGGTGGCCGCGGACATCTATCGGCCCGCCGCCGCCGAACAGCTGGAAACGCTGGGCCGCCAGGTGGACGTGGGCGTCTACCGCGACGATGCCCAGACCGATGTCATCAAGCTGGTGAAGCACGGGCTGGAGGCCGCCGCCAAGGCGCGGGCCCGAACCGTGCTGGTGGATACGGCGGGCCGGCTGCAGATCGACGCGGACATGATGGCCGAGCTCACCCGGCTCAAGGCCGCGGTCGGCCCCCACGAAATCCTCCTGGTCGCGGACGGGATGACCGGCCAGGACGCGGTGCGGATCGCGCAGGGCTTCCACCAGGCGCTGGGGATCACCGGGGTGATCCTCACCAAGATGGACGGCGACGCGCGGGGCGGGGCGGCGCTCTCGATTTACGGGGTCACCCGCGCGCCGATCAAGTATGTCGGCACCGGTGAAAAGCTCGACGCGCTCGAGCCGTTTCATCCCGAGCGGATGGCGGGGCGGATTCTCCAGCAGGGGGACATCCTCACCCTGGTGGAAAAGGCCCAGGCCAACGTCGACGAGGACGAGGCCCGGAAGCTGGCGAAGAAGGCCGTGTCGAAGAAGGGCCTGGACCTCCAGGACTTTCTCGGCGCCATGAAGCAGATGCAGAAGCTCGGGCCGCTCAAGAACGTGCTGGGCATGCTGCCGGGTATTAACCCCCAGGTGCTCAAGGCCGCCAAGGTGGACGACAACCGCCTGAAGCACGTCGAAGCGATCGTGCTGTCGATGACCAAGGCGGAGCGGACCGACCCCGACCTCATGAACGGCTCCCGTCGGATGCGGGTGGCCAAGGGCTCGGGACGCACCATACAGGAAGTGAACCAGTTGCTGTCGCAGTTCAAGCAGATGCAGAAGATGATGAAGGTCGCGGGCAAGCCGGGCGCGAAACTTCCTTTCGGTCCCCGGTTTCCCGGTCAATAACCCGGGAAGAAAGACAGACCCATGAGCACTCGCATTCGCCTCCGTAAGATCGGCCGCAAGAAGCTGCCCCTCTATCGCATCGTGGTCGCCGACAAGGAGTCGCCCCGGGACGGGCGCTTCATCGAGATTCTCGGTACCTACGATCCGAAGCAGGAAGGCGCCAAGAAGATCGTGATCGACGTCGACAAGGCCAAGGGCTGGCTCGCCAAGGGCGCCACCCCGACCGACACGGTCGAGGCGCTGCTCAAGTCGGCCGGCGTCATCGCCGCAGCCCCCAAGGCGTAGTGGCGGGTGAGGAGACGCGCCACCTCGTGGTGGGGCGGCTCCGCAAGCCACACGGGCTGAAGGGAGACTGTGCGGTCTTCCCGCTGACCGACCAGCCGGAGCGGGCCTTCGCACCGGGTCAAGCCGTGTGGCTGAAGAATCTGGCGGGAAACGTGGTCGCCGGTCCGCTCGAGGTGGAACGGAGCCGGGTGTATCACCGGCAATGGCTGGTGGCGTTTCGAGGCCACCTGCACGTGGATGCGGTGAAGCCCTGGGGCGGGCACTTCCTCGCCGTGACGGCGGAAGCGCTGGCTCCCCCGGCGGAGGGTGAGGTCTACCTCCACGAGCTCGCCGGCTTCGCGGTGGTGGACCCGTCGGGCCAGGCCCTCGGCCTGGTGACCGCCGTGCTTGAGCCGCCCGCGGGGCTGATGCTCGAAGTGCAGGGCCCCAAGCGCGAGTTCCTGGTGCCGTTCCGGAAGGAGTTCGTGACCGACGTGGACCGGGCGGCGCGACGGCTGGTGGTGGACTTGCCGGAAGGGCTGATCGACTTGTGATGTCGTCGCGAGGCGGTGTGATGTCGTCGCGGGGACCCGAACGCATCGCTGCGAGGGGGCGGAGCCCCAGCGGCAGGTCCGTGGCGATCTCGTGCTGACGATCAACGTGGTGACCCTGTTTCCCGAGGCCCTGGCGCCGATGCTCGACGCGAGCATCACGGGCCGGGCGGCGAAGGCGGGGCTGGTGGAGTACCGGCTGATCCAGCTGCGCGATTTCGCCCACGACCGGCACCGCACCGTGGACGACTACGCCTTCGGTGGCGGCGCCGGGATGGTGCTCAAGCCGGAGCCGTTCTTCGAGGCGGTGGAGTCGGTCGGCGGGGCAGCGCGGGGGCCGGTCATCCTGCTCTCGGCGCGGGGCCGGCCGCTGGATCACCGCCGGGCGGTGCGGTATTCGCTCGCGACGGCGCTCACCCTGCTCTGCGGCCACTACAAGGACGTGGACCAGCGGGTGGTGGACGGGCTCGGCGCGGAAGAAGTCTCGGTCGGAGACTTCGTGCTGACCGGCGGGGAGCCCGCGGCGCTCTGCCTGATCGACGCGGTGGTCCGGTTGCTCCCGGGCGCCCTTTCCGACCACGAGTCGGCCAGCGGCGATTCGCACTACGACGGGCTGCTGAGCCCGCCCAGCTATACCAGGCCCCCGGTGTACCGGGGCCTCGAAGTACCCGAGGTGCTGCGCTCCGGCAATCACGCCGAGATCGCCGCGTGGAAACAGCAGATGGCGGAACGCCTGACGGCGGAACGACGGCCCGATTTGTGGGCCGCGTGGAATTCTGAAGGAGGGACTGACGATGGAACGCGTTGAGGCAATCGCCCGCGAGGGCCTGAAGACCGACATTCCGCTGTTCGCGGCGGGAGACACGCTGCGGGTGATGGTGCGGGTCCGGGAGGGCGAAAAAGAGCGGCTGCAGGCCTTCGAAGGCGTCTGCGTGTCGCGCCGGGGCGGCGGTATCGACGAGACCTTCACCGTGCGGAAGTTGTCGTCCGGCGTCGGCGTCGAGCGCATCTTCCCGCTCCATGCCCCGACCATCAGCTCGATCGAGCTGGTCCGCCGCGGCCGGGTGCGCCGGGCCAAGCTCTACTACCTCCGCGCGCTCTCGGGCAAAGGCGCCCGCATCCGGGAGAAGAAAGAGAAGTAGCCGGAGGCCCCCCCCGTGCCTCCCGGACCGACTCTCCGGCGGGAGCGCCTCGCGTGGGCGGAGCGCCGGCTGCTGGTCGGCGTGGACGAAGCAGGCCGTGGCCCCCTCGCCGGACCGGTGGTGGCCGCGGCCGTCGTGTTTCCGGAAAACTTCCGGGTCATCCGCGGAGTGGCCGACAGCAAGACCGTGACCCTCGAGCGGCGCGAGGCCCTGGCGCTCAAGATCCGGGCCCGCGCCATCTGCTTCGGCGTCGGCGCCGCGTCCTGCCGCGAGATCGACCGCGTGAATATCCGGGTGGCGACGGCGATCGCGATGCGGCGCGCGGTGGCAAGCTTGCTGCGCCGTCTCTGCGAGGCGGCCTCGCCGCCGAAGCAACCCCTCCCCGACTACCTCATCCTGATCGACGGCCTCCCGTTTCCCGAGTTGGGCTACCCGCACGAGGCTCTCGTCGACGGCGACGCGCTCTGTTACAGTGTCGCGGCGGCGAGCATCATGGCCAAGACGGTGCGGGACCGGCTGATGCGCGGGCTCGCCGCGCGGCATCCCGCCTATGGGTGGGACAGCAACGTCGGGTACGGGACACCGGAACACCTGGCGGGCCTCCAGGCCGAGGGCCCGACCCGGCACCACCGCCTGACCTTTGCACCGCTGGCGCAGCACGATCTATTTCAGGAACTGGGGGCGTAGCTCAGTTGGTAGAGCAGCGGCCTTTTAAGCCGTAGGTCGTGGGTTCGAATCCCACCGCCCTCATGTGATGTAAGACGCTATGACGCTAGGAACCTTACCTTCCGTCGTAGCGTCGTAGCGTCGTAGCGTCTTAGCGTCTTAGCGTCAGGGTCTCCAGAAGAACTGCAATTCCCCCACCCCCTTCTCGATCAACGCGGCCTGGATTCCCAGGACGCCGCTCTTGGGGAAATCCAGGGCGATCGCGCCGGCGCTCCCCGCCAGCAGAAGCGCTGCCATGCCGCTCATCCACGGCTCGTGCCCGACCAGCGCGATCCGCTCGTCGGTCGAGACCGGCCCGATCTCCGCCGCGAGCGCATCGAGGTCCGGTGGCTCGGTCAGGGCCTGGCAGGGCAGTCGCTTCTCCCTCCCGATGCCGGTTTCCTCGACCACGATCCGCGCGGTTTGCCAGGCCCGCTTCCAGGGACTGCTGAACACCCGATCGGGCGCCAGCCCCTCCTTGAGCAGCCTCCGGCTCACCCGCCGGTGGATCCGGCGGCCTTTGGGGAGGAGTGGGCGAAGGGTGTCATCCGGGTACTTCTCGGGGTCCTGCTCGGCGGCAATCGCATGACGAATCAGCAATAAGAGCATGGGAGCGCTCCGGATCGGATTTGGATGGCTTCGGTCATGCCGTCAAGATTACTTTACACGGCTGGCCCTTCCAAACCCGTACCGGAGTCGGCATGGCGACGATCTGGATTGACGGTGAGTGGCACGACAAGACCACGGCCCGGGTCTCGGTATTCGACCACGGTTTACTCTATGGCGACGGCGTCTTCGAAGGCATCCGGGTCTATGCCGGCAAGATCTTCCGGCTGCAGGAGCATCTCGACCGGCTCTACGACTGTGCCCATGCCATCCTGCTCACGGTGCCGATTCCCAAGCCGGAATTCGGCCGGGTGCTCGAGGAGGCGGTCAAGCGCTCCGGCTTGAGCGAGGCGTACATCCGCCCGATCGTTACCCGGGGCATGGGAGACCTGGGCATCGATCCCCGCAACTGCCCCAAGCCGACCGTGATCATCATCGTGGACAAGATCGCCATCTGGACTCCCGAGCGGTACCAGCAGGGGCTCGCGGTCGTCACCGCCGGAACCCCGATCCCGCACCGGGAGTCGCTCTCCCCCCGGATCAAATCGCTCAACTATCTCTGCCACGCCATGGCGAAAATGGAGGCCAACGTGGCCGGCGCCGATGAGGCGCTGATGCTGGATCACACCGGCCACGTGGCGGAAGGAACCGGCCAGAACATCTTCGTCGTGAAGCACCGGGTGGTGCGAACCCCGCCGCTCCATGCCGGGATCCTGGCCGGCGTCACCCGGTCGGTGGTGATGCAGCTCGCCCGGGACGCCGGCTGCGAGGTGAAGGAGGACATGCTCAACCGCTTCGACATCTATACCGCGGACGAGGCCTTCCTCACCGGCACCGCGAGCGAGATCGCCCCGATCCGGTCCTACGACGGGCGAACGGTGGGCAGCGGCGCGGCCGGTACGCTAACCCGGGACCTGATGGCGCGGTTCCAGGCCTGCGTGCGGGGATAGGTCAGCCCCCCACGTCAGGGTTTACCCCGCGCCGCGAGCACGTAGGGGTGCACCAGGCGGGCGATGTCGGCATGGATGCCGACGCCGGCGCTTTCTTCTGGGATGCCGCGGGTCAGGATCACGAGGGCGTAGGGCCGGCCATCGGGTGGATAGACCAGTGCGGCGTCGTGCCAGGTCGCGGTGATGTTCCCCGTCTTGTGGGCCACCCTGGTTCCCGGCGGTAGCCCGGCGGGAATCCCCGTGTTGAACTCCTGGGCCTCGAGAATCCGGAGCAGCTCGCGCGTCGTGGCGGGTTTCCCGGCCCGCCCGGCGGCAATCGCAAGCAGCAGCGTGGACAGGTCGCGCGCGGTCGTGGTGTTGTTGAGGCCCTTCTCGAAGGCCTTCCCGTCCTCCACTCCGCGCAGCACCACCATGGAGTCCGCGCCGAGGCTCCGGATCAGCCGGGTGGTACCCTGGGGGGTCGCGACCGAGCTCAGTAGGATGTTGGTGGCGAGATTGCTGGAGCGCACGATCATGCGCTCCGCCAGCTGTCGCACCGTGCGCCGCTGGCCCACCGCGGCGTACATCGTGCTGTCGGAATCGTCCCCGGCGGAGAGCTCGTAGGGTGAGCCGTCGACGATGGATGCAAAACGGTTCACCACCGCCACCGAGTCATCCCAGGACAGGGAGCCCGCGTCGACCTGTCGCCCCAGGGCCATCAACACGGGTACCTTCATGGTACTGGCGGCGTGGAAGCGCAGGTCGGGGTTGACCAGCACCATGAAGCCGGACACCGGGTCCCGGAGCGCCACCGCGACGGTGGCGCCGCTGTCCTTGGCAATGCGCTCGAGGATTCTGGCGCGGAGTGAATCCGCGGGGCCGGTCCGGCCCACCAGCGCGAGTGCTACCAGGAGGGAGAGCGTCATGACCGGCAAAGATAGTCGCCGATGACCGATCGCCTCAGGTTCGTGGGATTCAAGCTCGACCGGCTGCCCAGCGGTGAGTGCCGCGCCCGGGTGACGCTGGCCTGGCCCGATGGGCCGCGCTTCGAGGGCGAGGCCCGTGGCCTCACCTCGCAAGCGGGCGAGCTGCGGTGCGCCGCGCAGGCCGCGCTGCAGGCGCTGGCCCAGGCGGTTCGCGACCCGGCCTTCGAGCTTGTCGGCGTCAAGGCGGTCCGCGCGTTCGACGCGACCGTGGTCATCGTCTCACTCGGCTTGCCGGGACATTCGGAAGGGCCCCGCGTCGTGGGCTCCTACCTGACCGAGGGCGAACCGCCCCGGGGCGCGGCCCTTGCAGTCCTGAATGCCACGAATCGTCTCCTTGCGAAACGGTCTCCGCCCGTAACGTAGCGTCCGCGCAACGCTCGGCGCGCTTCCTGCATCAGACCAGGAAGACCGGGCGGTTGCACGCCCGCATGCCGCGCCACAGCTTGAAGTTTGACCTTTACCGGGAATGCCATGCGGCGTCGCCCCGCGTTCATTACAGCGCTCCTCCTCGCATCCTGCGCCCCGGGGCATTCGGCGCCGGGGCCGGTGCCTGATAACGCGCCCCGGCCCGCGGATACCGCCGATCAATCCCCGCCGCCCGCGATAGCCGAGTCCGCCGCGACCCGCCCCCGGTCCGACGCCACCCCGGCGGACTCCGCCAGGCTGGCCGCGATGGCCCGGGATTCGGCGCTCGACGCCGCGATGCTGGATCGGATCGCGGCCGCAAAGATTTCCGACAGCGCGGTGCCGGCCGCGGCGCCCACCGAGGCCGAGACCGCCACGCTGCGCTCGATGTTCGACATCGACGTGAAGAATTTCGAGGATCACGGGCGGGTCAAGTACTGGATCAATTTCTTCACCGGTCCGGCGCGCGAGCGCATGGCGATCTGGCTCGAGCGCATGCCGCGCTACGAACCCCGGTTCCGCGCCCAGCTGGTGGCTCACGGCCTGCCGGGCGACCTCGCCTACCTCCCGCTCATCGAATCGGGGTACTCCCCCAGCGCGGTGAGCCGCTCCAGCGCGGTGGGAATGTGGCAATTCATGCGCGGTACCGGACGGTTCTACGGGCTCGCGGTGGACACCTGGGTCGACGAGCGGCGCGACGTCATCAAGGCCACCGACGCCGCCATTCGGTATCTCGCCGACCTGACCACGCGGTTCGGGTCCCCGTACCTGGCGGCCGCGGCGTATAACGGCGGTCCCGGACGCATCGGGCGCGGCCTCGCACGCCTGGATCCCGGCTCCGACGCGGCCGGCGGGGACGATTCCGCGGGCGCCGATGGGGAGGAGGGCTCCCCGCAGGCCGGTGATATGGCCTTCTTCCAGCTCGCGGACACCCGCTACATCCGGCAAGAAACCAAGGACTACGTTCCCAAGCTCATTGCCGCGGCCATGATCGCCAAGCAGCCGGAGCGCTACGGGTTTCCCGCCGTCGTCTCGGGCGGAGCGGACGTCCTGGATTCGGTGATGGTCTCGGACGCGACGGGCCTCGACGTGGTGGCCCGGGTGTCCGGCGTCCCGCTGGCGGAAGTAGTGGAGCTCAACCCGGTGTTCGTGCGAGGGCTCACGCCTCCCAAGCGCCCGGCCGTCGTCCGGCTGCCCCCCGGTACCGGAGAGAGCACCGGGCGGGCGCTGGCCGAGCTGTCGGCGACGGAGCGGCTGAGCAGCTTCGCCCATCACGCCAAGGGGGGAGAAACCCTGGCGAGCATCGGCAGGAAATACGGGCTGACGCTGGCGGAGATGCGAGCCGCGAATCCCGGGTATACCGCCCGCGCGCCCCGTCGCAGCGAGGCGGTGGAGATCCCCGGCATGGCGCGTCTGTCGGGCTGGATCGGCGAGAACCGCAAGGTGTCCCTGTCCGAGGGTCTGGCGGGCGGCAGCTACCGGGTGCGGCCGGGGGAGACCCTGGGGGGCATCGCGCGGCGCTATCACGTGTCCGTGGCGCAGCTCAAGGCCTGGAACGGCCTCGGTTCGAAGGGCGTGATTCGAGCGGGGCGGATGCTCCGGATCGGATCGGGCGGGCGAGTGGCATCGAAGAGTCGCACCGCGAGTCGCACCGCCTCCAGCGCCACCGTTGCCGCCCGAACCGCCGCCAGCAAGGTTCACCTCGTGCGAGCGGGCGAGACTCTATCGAGCCTCGCCCGCCGCTACGGAGTGTCCGTCGAGGCGCTCCGCGCCGCGAACAATCTTCCCGCCGGCCGCGCGCTTGCGGCCGGCCGCCGCATCACGATCCCTTCTTGAGGCCCCGCAGCACCACCTCGGCGTAACCGTTGGCCGGATCTTCACCCCGGGTCATCATCTCTACCACCCGGCTGGGCCCCCGATTGTACGCCACCAGCGCCATGTGCAGGTCCTCGTCGAACTGCCCCAGCAGGTCCTTCAAGAACCGGAACCCGATCCGGAGATTGGTGTCTCGATTGGCCAGGTCCTGTTCCGTCAGCTTCGGATCGTAGCCGCGCGCGGTCTTGATCCGGAGCTGGGTGTACCCGATCGCACCCCGGTTGCTGCGGGCGTTGGGCTTGAATCCGCTCTCCACCTTCACCAGCTGGAAACCGAGCGAGGGATGAATGCCCTCGGCCACGGCGTTGTCGTAGATGGCCCCGGCCAGGTCGGCCGGCACGTCGTAGAGCGAAGAGTATTGCGCCACCGCGGTCAGGCGCTCCAGGCGTCCTTCCGCCTGTTCCAGCGAAGCCTTCGTGGCATCGAGCTTCTGATGCATGGCGGCCAGCTGGGCTTGTGCCGCTGACCCGGCGGGGACAACGAGCCGGCCGGCGCCGCTGAGGCCGGTCAGCGCGACGATCAGGGAGCCAACCAGCCCGATACCCGCGACAATGCTGGCGGCACCGGCGGCCCAAAGGCGGACGCGACTCTGGCCGCCGTCACGCCGGGTGAGAACGTTCCAGGGATCCCGCATGATTCCTCCTATCAGTCGGAGCGGGGCGGGGCGGTGTAGTCACCGCTTCGTCCGCCACTCTTGTGGATCAGCCGAACTGCTTCGATGATCATTCCCCGATCGGCTGATTTGACCATGTCGTACACCGTGAGACAGGCGGCCGCGACCGCGGTCAACGCCTCCATTTCAACGCCGGTCTTGCCTTCGGTCCGCGCCGTGGCGGTGACCCGCACGCCCGGGAGAGCGTCATCGAGGGTCGGCTCGACCTCGATGTACGTCATGGCCAGCGGGTGGCAGAGCGGGATCAACTCCGCGGTCCGCTTGGCGGCCTGGATGCCGGCCACCCGCGCCACGCCGAGGACGTCTCCCTTGGAGACCGCGTTGCTCTCCACCAGCTCGAACGCGGCCCGCGACATCCTCACCGCGCCCTCCGCGGTGGCGGAGCGCTCCGTGGCGGGCTTGGCGCCGACATCGACCATGCGCGCGGCGCCATCGGGACCGACGTGACTCAGGCTCACAGCACCTCCGCGAGTTCGCCCGTCAGCGAGGCGAGCAGCAGCTGCGGGTTCACGTTTCCCTGCGCTTCCGCGCGGGCCGCTCGCACCCGATCGAGGGCATTGACCCAGGGCAGTGCGTCATTCCCCGGTCCCGACTGCCGAGCCCGAGCGGAGAGCTCCAGCGCCAGCGCGTCGAGCAGGTCGGTGAAGCCACCCCTCGCCGACCAGGGCGCCTGCTTCAGGCCCCGCTCGAACCGGGCGCTACCACCCTTCTTCACCGCGTCCAGCAGCGCGCGGGCTTCCGCCTGGGCCCTGTCCGCTCCCTCGTGACTCCCGACCACGCGACCGGCGATGCCATCGGCCCGCCGAACCAGGGCTTCCAGATCCGGCCCGGTCGGCGCCGGATGCAGCGATACGGCGGCAAAGGCGCGGATGTCCGCATCCGGCAGCCGGGCCAGACGGAGGGGAACGGCCCGCGAACGGATGGTCGGCAACACCCGCTCCGGCTCCGGCGTGGTGAGGACGATCCAGGTGTCGGCCGGCGGCTCCTCGAGCAGCTTGAGCAGCGCGTTGGCGGCCTCGGGGCTCGATTCCTGGGTGACAAGCCTCTCCGCCTCCCCGACCACAAAGACCTTTCGAGCGCCTTCAACCGGCGTCAGAGAGGCCCGGCGGAGCAGCAGGCGGGCACTGGCCAATGGGTGCCCTGACATGCCGTCGGCCGGCTGGTACAACGGCTCCTGTCGGCGGGCGGCAACCGCCTCGGCGATGAGCTCGGACGCCTCCTCGATTTGCTTGCCGGAATCGCCGGCCTTGGGCCTTTGGATGGGCACGAACCAGTGCAGGTCTGCGTGCGTCAGATCGAGGGCCAGACGGCATTGACGGCAGACCCCGCAGGGGCCCGAGCGGGACCGGCGTTCGCAGAACAACAGCTGCCCGAGCCAGAGCGCCAACCGCTGCTTTCCGACGCCTACGGGTCCGGTAACGAGGATGACCTGGGGTAGCCGGCCGGACTCGAGGGAGTCGACCAGTCTGCGGCGTACCTCCTCGTGTCCGATCAGCGGGTGCAGGGCCATGACCAAAGGTAATGACGCTGGGCTCGGAGAGGAAGCCTCAGGTACCGTTCTAAGATGTTGATATATAATGTTTTATGTCATTCAGGCAGGTAACAAAATGAGGCGAAATTGGGCTGAAATGCTGCAATTCGAGGATGTGAGCACTCACTATTGTCATTCTTGCGATAGCGAATGCTCTCATGTATCGTTAAAATCATCATCTGCTTGGTGTTATGGCGTTGCATCGAGGGGAAAGTACTGTGGAGAATTTGATCGGCCTTCCAAGTACTTCGGCATGCCAGGATGGCACTTCTGGAGGCTGCCACGGGCCCATTTCGCGCTTGTTGCCCGGACCCCAACCCACCACTACTTTACGCGCCTTGTTTGACGATCCCGAGTAGCTCAGTTGGTAGAGCAGGTGACTGTTAATCACCGGGTCGGGGGTTCGAGTCCCTCCTCGGGAGCTCTCAGCACACAACACCCCGCCGCAGGAACTGGCGGGGTGTTCTTGTTCTTCACTGCTGGCCGCGGGTATGACAGGGTCGGGAAGCCGCCCGCCTGCTCAGGACGCGCCGGCCCCTCCCAGCGCGGATTCGACCGACTTCTTGAGCTCCTGGCCCGTGAACGGCTTGGGAAGTACCTCCACGGCCCCGAACTTCCGAGCCACCGAGAGATACTCTTCGGCCTCGACCCGCCCGCCGCCTGAGATGGCAAGGACCCGGACCGCCGGGTTGATCCGACGGAGTTGCTGAATCACCTCGAGCCCGTCGATCTCGGGCATGATGAGGTCCGTAATCACCAGATCCGCCGGGTTGTCGCGGTAATGCGCGATCGCCCCGTGGCCATCCCCGGTGCTGTGGACCTGATAGCCGGCGCGCTCGAGCATCTTGTGCACCGCGCCGCGGCTGAGGTCATCGTCATCGATCAGCAGAATGCTCTTCACCGGGTAACCTCTCTGCTTGATAATACGGCATGTGAATAGTCCTGCCAACAGGGGGGTAATGGGCCAGTTGACCCACTACCAACAGGGGTGGGAGGCCCGAAGGTCAGGAGTTACAATCCCTTGATGACTTCCGAGGCGGCCCACTTCTTCGTGCGCGACCTCGCGCTCATCCTCGGCACCGCCGCAGTTTCCATCGTCGTCTGCCAGCGTCTGAAGCTCCCGGTCATCGTAGGCTATCTCATTGCCGGGATGGTGGTTGGCCCGCTCACTCCCTGGACGTTGATTCACGATCCCGAGACCATCCGGACCCTCGCCGAGCTCGGCGTGGTCCTGCTGCTCTTCTCGATCGGACTGGAGTTCCGTTTCCGGAAGCTCGTGTCGCTGGGGAGCCGGGTGGCGCTCGCTGCCCTGGTCGAGGTCGGGCTCATGGTACTGCTCGGGTATGGGATGGCGCGCGGGCTGGGATGGGCCCCGCTGCCCAGCATACTCGGAGCCGGCGTGGTCGCCATTTCGAGCACGATGGTGGTATCCCGGACTCTGGCGGACAGCCATGCCGACCGGCGGCTCCGGGACATCGTATTCGGCGTTCTGGTCATGGAGGATCTGGCGGCAATCCTGTTGATCGCGGTGTTGACGACCCTGGCAACCGGTGTGGTCTTTTCCGGACCGATGCTGGCGAACACGTTGGGGAAACTGGGTCTCTTCTTACTGCTGCTATATGGAGGGGGCCTGCTGATCGTTCCGCGAGCCATCCGGATCGCGCTCTCGTTCCGGCGCCAGGAAACCACGCTGGTGGCCTCCCTTGGAATCTGTTTCGCGCTCGCGAGCGTGGCGTTCGCCGCGGGATACTCGGTGGCCCTGGGCGGGTTCATCGCCGGCACGCTGGTCGCGGAGTCCGGCAAGCACCGGATCGTGGAAGAGACGATTCGTCCGGTGGCCGACCTCTTCACGGCGATCTTCTTCGTGGCCGTCGGGATGCTGTTTCAGCCCGGTGCGGCCGCCGCCGCCTGGCCGGCCGTGCTGGCGCTGACCCTGGTGGTCATCGTGGGAAAGCTGCTGAGCGTCACCGGCGCGGTGTTTATGGCCGGGTACGGAACCCGGGACAGCATTCGCGCCGGTATGAACCTGGCGCAGATCGGAGAGTTCTCGTTCGTGATCGCCGGGCTCGGCGCGGCCCAGGCCGTCGCCTCAGGCGAGCTGTACGCCGTGGCCGTGGCGGTGGCCACCATCACGGCATTCACGACGCCCCTCCTGGCGCGGCACAGCGATGCGATGGCCTCGTGGGTCGACCGGCACCTGCCGCACCCGGTGCAGACGGTCGCGACGCTGTATTCATCGTGGGTGGAGCTGCTGGTGGCCCCGAAACCTCTGGATGGGCCCGCGGCGCAGCGCAAGAAGCTGATTCGTTATCTCTGGCTGGACGCCGCGGCCGTCACCGCGGCCATCATCGGAACCTCGCTTGCCTACGGCCGCCTTCCGGAGTGGCTCGGTGACGAGCGGGCCGAGTCGCTGCAACTCCGGATCGGCCTGCTGGGGGTGGGCGCGCTCATCGCCTTGCCCTTCGCGATTGCCCTGGGTCGTACGATCCGCCGGCTGGCCCAGGCGCTGGCCGAATCGGCGCTGCCGAAGCCGGCCAAGGGTGTCGACCAGGGCTATGCCCCGCGCCGGACCCTGATCGTGACCCTGCAGATCGGCATGGTGATGGCGCTGGGTGTCCCCATCACCCTGCTGACCCTTCCCTTCGTGCCCCCCTTCGGAATCCTCGGCGTCATCGTGGCCTATCTGGGGGTGCTTGGGATAGGGTTCTGGCGCACCGCCACGGATCTCGACCAGCACTCGAAGGCTGGCGCGGAGCTGGTGATGCACGTGCTCGCCAAGCAGGGCCATAGCGGCACCACCGGCACGTTCGAAGTGGTTCGCGGGCTGTTGCCGGGCCTCGGCACGATCGTGCCCCTGGAGGTGGCGCGGGGGAGCGAAGCGGCGGGGCAGACCCTGGGGCACCTGAACCTGCGGGGGCGGACCGGGGCGACGGTGGTCGCGCTGTCGCGGGATGGACAGCGCATGCCGCTCCCTACCGCGACGACCCTGCTTCAGGCGGGCGACATGCTGGCGCTCACCGGGAGCGGGAACGCGATCGGAGTCGCGGCAACTCTGCTGCGCGCCAGAGATACCAGCTCGCCACCGAGCGGTAGGGACGCCAACGCTCCCCCCGGCGCAGCACCGCCTCCGGGTCCGGAAGCTCCCGCCGCTTCATGATGCGAGCCAGGCCCTTGCGCACGCCCAGGTCGTGGGCCGGCAGCACGTCGGGGTGGCCGATCCGGAACAGCAGGAGCATCTCGACGGTCCACCGCCCGACGCCGCGAACCACGGTGAGGCGCTCCACCACATCCTCCGGGGCCATGCGTCGCAGGACCGGGATACTAGGAATGGTCCCCCGGCCCGCGTGCTCGGCCAGGTCACGAATGGCGCGGGCCTTGGCCTCCGAGAGTCCGGCACCCCGCATGGCGGCGTGCGCCGTGGCCAGCACCGCGGTCGGCTCGGGAAAGTCGGGCCCGTCATACAGCGCGCGGAAGCGCCCGAAGATGGTGGCCGCGGCCTTTCCGGAGAGCTGCTGGTAGACGATGCTGTGGGCCAGGGCCTCGAAGGCCGTGGCGCTCGCGGGGGCGGGAAACCCGGGGCCGCCCACCCGCTCGATCACGACGCCGAGGGCGCGGTCGCGGGAGGCAAGCTCCCGGCAGGCGGCGGCCCAGTCCACGGCGGTGACGCCGCGCTCGGGCCAAAGGCAGGGAATCTTTCCGGTCATGGGGGAATCCTAACATGGCGCGCGATGTGGCCCTCACGCTGGCGGGCGGCGGCAATCGGGCCCTGCTGCAGACCGGGATCCTGCGGCGCCGGTGGCCCAGGCTGGAGCCCCGGATTGCCGGGCTCGCCGCGTGCAGCGCGGGCGCGAGCATCGCGGTGAGCCTGCTTACCGGCCGCGAGCTGGAGTCTTCCGCCTACTGGCTCGGGCGCCGGGCCGGCGTCACCAGGAACGTCGACTGGCGGCTGCTGGCCCTGGGGCGACGGCCGACCCCGCACGCTCCGATCTACCGTGACACGCTGCGCTATGCACTGGCCGAGGGTGGCTTCGAGCGGCTCCGCGCCGCTCCGTTTCCCGTGCTGGTGCTGACCGCGGTCCCGCCCCGCTGGGTACCCGCTCCGCTGGCGGCGCTGATCGGCATGACGGTGTATTCGGTCGAGCGACAGGTGCGGCATGGCCGGTTGCACCCGTCGTCCGGCCGGCGGTTGGGATTCACGCCCAGGGCGTTCGACCTCCGCGCCTGCGAATCGCCGGAAGACGTGATCGACATCGTGCTGGCGTCCTCCGCGACGCCGCCCTTCACGCCGATCGGGCGTCGGGAGGGCCAGGCACTCCTCGACGGCGGCCTGGTGGACAACGCCCCCGCATTCCTCGCGGACCGGATTCCGGGGGTCGGCCGGCATCTGGTACTACTCACCCGTCCCTATCCTGAATCGTCGGTGGGCCGAAAGGGGAATCGGTGGTATCTCTCGCCCGGCGAGACGGTGCCGATCTCCCGCTGGGAATACACCCGCCCCGACCTGATCGCGGCAACCATCGCCCTGGGCCACCGGGAAGCCGGGCGCCGCGAGGCCGAACTCTCGGAGTTCCTCAATGGCAACTGAGCTGCCCGCGCTGGAGCCGGAGGCGTTCCGGCGCCACGCGCACCAGCTGGTGGACTGGATGGCCGACTACCTGACCCGGATCGGAACGTTGCCGGTCCAGCCGGCGGCCGAGCCGGGGGCCATTCGGGCCGCCCTGCCCTCCGAAGCCCCGGAAACCCCGGAGCCGTTCGAGCGGATCGTTGGCGACTTCGAGCGGCTCATCGTGCCGGGAATGACCCACTGGCAGCATCCGGGGTTCTTCGCCTATTTCCCCGGCAACAGCAGCCCGCCCTCGATCCTGGCCGAGATGCTCACCGCCACGATCGGCGCCCAGTGCATGTCCTGGAACACCAGCCCGGCGGCGACCGAGCTGGAACAGGTCACCATGGAATGGCTGCGCAAGATGGCGGGACTGCCCGAGGCGTTTACCGGGGTCATCCAGGACACCGCGTCCACCGCGACCCTGGTGGCCCTGATTACGGCGCGGGACGAAACGCTGCGCCGCTACAACGCCGCGACGCCAGGAAAAGGCGCGAGGACGCCAGGAGGCAAGGACGCGCGGTCGGTCGACCGGCTCACGGTGTACGCGTCGGAAGAGGCGCACTCATCGGTCACCAAGGGGGCCCGGATGGCCGGGTTCAGTCCCGACCTGGTCCGGTCCATCCCGGCGGACGACGTGTTTGCGATGCGCGCGGATGCGCTGGCCCGGGCGATCGCTGCCGATCGGTCGGCGGGACTGACGCCGGCATGCGTAGTGGCGACGGTCGGCACCACGTCATCCACCGGCATCGATCCGGTGCCCGCGATTGCGGAAATCTGCCGGCGGGAAGCGGCTTGGCTGCATGTCGACGCCGCATGGGCCGGCTCGGCGGCCATCGTTCCCGAGATGCGCTGGATATTCGACGGTGTGGACCAGGCGGACAGCATCGTGTTCAATCCCCACAAATGGATGCTGGTCAATTTCGACTGCACCGCCTACTACGTGCGCGACCCGGCGGCCCTGCTCCGGTCGTTCGCCACCACGCCCGCGTACCTCAAGGCGGCCCACGACGACCGGGTGGTGAATTACCGCGACTGGGGTATCCAGCTGGGAAGGCGTTTTCGGGCCCTCAAGCTCTGGTTCGTGATTCGCACCTACGGGGCCGAGGGCCTTCGCGCCATGATACGGGAGCACGTCAGGCTCGGTCGGCTGCTCGCCGCGTGGGTGGAGCAGGATCCGCGCTTCGAGCTGGTGGCACCGGCGCCGTTGGGTCTGGTGGTGTTCCGGTACCTCGGAGGCAGGGAGCCGGGATCGGGAAGCGGGGAGCGGGGGATCGATTCGTTGAATGAGCAGCTACTGGCGACGCTCCATGCGACCGGGCGGATCATGCTGACCCAGACCCGCCTCAAGGGAAAGTACGCCATCCGGCTGGCGCTGGGTCACCTCACCACGAGGGAGGAGCATGTGCGGCGGGCGTGGGAGATGATTCAGGCCGCGACGGGGAAGCTGGGGAGCTAGGGATCCACCCGGAGTCATCGTGAGGCCCCAAGGGCCGAAGCGAACTTCGAGGTTGCTTCGCCGCCCGGGGCGGCTCGCAACGACTCTCCGAGATATCGCCCGGTATGGGAGGCCTTGCAGGCCGCCACCTGTTCCGGGGAGCCCTGGATCACGATTCTCCCGCCATCATCCCCCCCCTCGGGGCCCAGATCGATCACCCAGTCGGCCCGCTTGATGACGTCGGTGTGGTGCTCGATGACCAGCACGGTGTGCCCCGCGTCCACCAGCCGGTCCAGCACCTGCATCAGCACCCGCACGTCGTCGAGGTGCAGGCCGGTCGTGGGTTCGTCGAGCAGGTAGAGTTTTCGCCCCTCCCGTTTGCCGGCCTGGGCCAGCTCCCGGGCGATCTTGAGCCGCTGCGCCTCCCCGCCCGAGAGGGTGGTGGCGGGCTGCCCCAGCCGCAAGTAACCCAGACCCACCTGCTGCAGCTGCCAGAGCGAGGCGCCCAGCTTGGGCTGGTGCCGGAAGCGGGTGATGGCCTCGTCGACCGTCCACTGTAGTACATCGTGGATCGATACGCCGTTGATGCGGACCTCGAGCACCTCGCGCCTGAACCGGGTGCCGCCACAGGCCTCGCAGGGGACGTAGACGTCCGCCAGGAACACCATCTCCACCAGCGCCGCGCCGGCGCCCTCGCACTGCTCGCAACGGCCGCCGGAGAGGTTGAACGAGAAGGTGGCCGGTGTGTACCGGCGCTGCCGCGCCAGCGGCTGGGCGGCGTAGAGCTCGCGGATCTCGTCGAACGCCTTGATGTAGGTGATCGGATTCGACCGGGGTGACCGCCCGATCGGCGACTGGTCCACCAGCACCACATCCTTGAGGTGCTCCCATCCGGTCAGCGAGGTGACGTCACCCACCGGTTCTCCCAGGTGCGACTTGGCGGAGTGCCCGCCGTGGAGCCGGGCCTCCAGATTGCGATAGAGCACGTCGTGCACCAGGGTGCTCTTGCCGCTGCCCGAGACGCCGGTGACCGCGGTCAGGGTGCCCAGCGGTATGTCGGCGTCGACGCGCTTGAGATTGTGGAGCGTGGCGCCGCGAATCCTGATCCAGAGCGGGCCGGCCGGGCGGCGCGCGCTGGGTACGCCGATTCGCTTCGACCCGGTGAGGTATTCGCCGGTCAGGGTATTGCCGGCGCCCTCGACCGGCCCCGCGTAGACCACGTGGCCGCCGTGCTCGCCGCTGCCGGGCCCCAGCTCCAGCATGAAATCGGCGTGCCGGATGGCCGCCAGGTCGTGTTCCACGACCAGGACCGAGTTGCCGCCGTCGCGCAGCCGCCGCAACAGGGCCAGCAGTCGGTCGGTGTCGCGCGGGTGGAGCCCGACCGAGGGCTCATCGAGCACGTACATCGCGTCGACCAGGCGGGCGCCCAGGGCGTTGGAGAGCGCGATCCGCTGGGCCTCGCCGCCCGAGAGGGTCCGGGTCTGGCGGTCTAGGGTCAGGTAGCCCAGCCCCACGTCGAGCAGGAACTCCACCCGCGCCGAAAGCTCTTCCATGATGTGGGCGCCGATCTCGCGGGCCGGTCCGACCAGCGGCAGCGCGCGGAGCCATTGCGCCAGCCGGTTCAGTGGCAGGGCGGCCACCTCCGCGATGGTCCGGTCCGCCAGCCGAACCGCCAGGGCGTGCTCATTGAGCCGGGTCCCACCGCAGGCGGGGCAGGTCCGGGCCAGCTGGTACTGACGGAGGAATACGCGGATGTACTGCTTGTAGCGCTTTTCCTCGAGCCCCTTGAGGAAAGGGAAGATCCCCAGGTACCGGCCGCTCTTACCGTGGAGCAGCTCGCGCCGTACCGAAGCCTTGAGCGTCTTCCACGGCTTGGCGGGATCGGCGCCGAGCTTGCGCGCCGTGTCGTTCAGCAGCTTGCGGCGGGCCTCGTAGCGCGGCTTGGTCCACGGATCGATCGCGCCTTCGACCAGGCTCTTGTCCGGGTCGGGCACGATGAGCGACTCGTCGTACTCCAGGACCGCGCCGAACCCGTTGCAGCCGCCGCAGGCGCCTCGCGGGTTATTGAAGGAAAACAGCAGGGGAGTCTGGGGCACCGCCGGGGTGTCGCATGCGCTGCAGGCGAGCCGCTCGGTGAAGCGGAGCCTGCCGCCGGCATGGAGGACGACGGCCACGCCTTCGCCCTCGGCGAAGGCGAGCGCGACCGCCTCCGCGATGCGGGTCTGGGCGGTGGCCGGCTGGCGATCCACCACCACCAACACCTCGGCGGCCCGGGTCAGGTCGGTCCCTTGCGGCAGTTCTTCCAGGTGGTAGTCTCTGCCATCGGCGACGATCCGGAGGAAGCCCAGGGCGCGGAGGTTCTCCACCAGCGCCTCGTGGGTGACCCGCGCCGACTCGGGCACCGGGAAGGCCACCAGCACCGGGGCCTCGCCCAGCTCCGCGATCCGCCCGACCGCCGAGGCGGTCGTGTCCCGGGCCACCCGATGGCCGCACTTCCGGCAGAACGGGCTGCCGACCCGGGCGAACAGCAGCCGGAGGAAATCGTACACCTCGGTGGCGGTGCCCACGGTCGAGCGGCTGGACACCGCGGGATTCCGCTGCTCGATCGCCACCGCCGGGGCGATGCCCTCCAGCCGGTCGACCAGCGGCTTGGGCATGCGCTCCAGGAACTGTTTGGCGTAGGTCGACAGCGACTCGATGTAGCGGCGCTGGCCCTCGGCGTACAAGGTGTCGAAGGCCAGGCTGCTCTTACCGGAGCCGGACGGCCCGGTGATCACGACCAGACGGCGCCGGGGAAGCTCGACGGTGATGCCCTTGAGGTTGTGCTGGCGGGCGTTGACGATACGCAGAACGGAGTCGGCCACGCATGAAGAATAAGGGGACGGCGATTAGGTTAGAGGCCACATGGCCAAATTGCTGACCCCCCGGCTCCTCCGGCGAGGATTCGAGCTCTTTTTCCTCGCCTCGGTGATCGGGTTCGGAGCCCTCCTCTACTACAGCAACAACTTCGGCGCCTTCCTCGCGGCAATTCCCGGGATCCACTGGATTTGGATCCTCGCCGGCCTCGGCCTGGCCTCGATGGACTGGATCGGCGGTGGCCTCCGGCTGTGGGTGCTGGCCCGGCATATCCACCCCAACCCCTCGTTCAAGGGACTGGTGCTCGCGGGAGGCATGGGCGCATGGGCGGCGTACCTGACGCCGCTCCAATCCGGCAATGCGCCGATGACCATCTACACGATGAAGCGGTACGGGATGCCGGTTCCCATCGCGCTGACCCTGGTGCTGATGTCGTTCGTATCCACGGTGGCGTTCTTCGGTATCGCCGGGCCGATCGCGATATTCTTCGGGGCGGGCAAGTCCTTGGGCCAGCACGGGGTGGTGCTGGGGATTTCCCTCTACGATCTGTTCCTGGCCAGCCTGGGCATCTTCGTCTTCCTGTTCGGCGTGCTGATCGTGCTGGTGATCTGGCCCCGCGCCCTGCACGCGGTGTTGCGGACCATCATCGGCTTCGTGGGGCGCCGGAGCGCCAAGGTCGCCGGCCGGTTCAGCCACCTCGAGAAGGGCATCGACGAGGCGCGCGACGCGATGACCAAGTTCAACACCCCGGGGGGCTGGCTCGCGCTGCTGTGGGCCACCCTCATCTCGGGGCCGTCCCATGCCAACAAGCTCCTGTCGGGGTACGTGGCGCTCCGGGCCATCGGCATCGAGGCCCACTTCGTGGATGTGCTGCTGCTCCAGACCCTGATCACCTTCCTGCTCTATTTCTTCGCTCCGACGCCCGGGGGCTCCGGGATCGCGGAGCTCCTCTCCGCCGCGGTCATGTCGATCTACGTCCCGCGACCCCTGACGGCGCTGTACACCCTGATCTGGCGGCTGATCATCAGCTATTTCACCATCGTCTTCGGCACGGTGGTCTTTTCCCACTGGGTACGCCAGGGCCTGAAAGGCGTCGAGGGCGACACTTCGGGACTGGCGGTCGAGGACTCGCCGGGGACGTGACCGGTTTTCCTTGCCACCCGGGCGGCCGGAGCCTACGTTTGAGCGGACCGATTGACCGTGGGAAGTCTCTGACGAATGCAGCTTGAATTCGGCGGCCGCCGGTACCCTGTTGCCGCCGGTGAGGTTGTCATCGGCTCCGGGTCGGATTCGACCCTCGTACTCGCCGCGCCAGGGGTGCTCCCCCGGCATGCGGTCATCCGCCCCCTCGGCCCAGGCATGGCGGTGGTGGTCCCGGCGGTGCCCGGAGCGGAGATTCTCGTGAATGGAGCCCGGCTGGGCAGCGACCCAACCCCGCTGATGCACGGCGACAAGATCCGGATCGGGGGGTGTGAGATTGCCGTGGCCGACCCCCGTCGCGCCGGGGCCACCCAAATCCTCGCGACCGCACCATCGGCCTCCACCCCTGAAACCACATCCCCAACGCCACGTGATTCTCCCCCAGAAACATCCCCAACGCCGGCGGGCCGTCTGGTCAGTCTGACCGACGGGCGCGAGTATTCCCTGAACCAGGTCCCCTTCGTAATCGGGCGGGACGCGACCGCCGCAGTGGTGGTCGAGTCGGACGAGGTGTCCCGCCGCCACGCGGAGATTCTCACCATTCCCGAAGGTGACTGCCTGGTGGATCTCTCCAGCAACGGCGTCTGGGTCAATGGAGAGCGGATCCGGGGCAAGACTACCCTCAAGGGCGGCGATGTGATCCGGGTGGCCACCGAGGAGCTCCGATATTATCCGTCGGAGACCCGGGTGCCGCCCGCGGGGGCCAATTTCCGGCTGGGGGATACGGTGGTGGGGCTCCAGGCGGTTCGCCGCGCGCCGATCATACAGTCGGCGTATCTGGCCCCCAGCGAGCCGCCCCTCGGGTTCCTCCTGGTGAAGGGCGGGCAGCGCAAGGGTGAGCGGATCGGCATTCGTACCCCGGTGGTGAACATCGGCCGTGCCGACTACAATGACATTTCCCTTCCCGACCCGAGCGTGAGCTCGAGCCATGCCAAGTTGCAGCTTCGCGAGGGCGTCTGGATGCTCGCAGACCTCGGCTCCACCAACGGAACCCGGGTGGACGGAGAGCCGGTGACGGGAGAGGCGCCGGTATCGCCCGGCAGCACCGTCACCTTCGGCGAAGTGCCGGTATCGTTCGAGCCCCGGGACCGGGGGGTGGCCAAGGGCTCCGGCACCAGGGTGCTGGAGGTCCCGCTGGCCGCCTCGGCGCCGGTGGGTCCAGGGCCGCAGGGCACCATGCTGGGGGGCGCCCGGCGCCGACCGGCGCCGGCACCGCCGGCCATGCGGTTGCCCTTGATCGTGCTCGGAGTCGGGGCCGTGCTCCTGCTCCTGGCCTACTTCCTCCTCGGCTGAGCCATGCGGATCTCCTGCGCGGGCAATACGGACGTCGGCGTCGTCCGGTCGGGGAACGAGGACAGCTTCCTCCTCGACTGCGCCAAGGGCCTGTTCATCGTGGCCGACGGCATGGGCGGCCATGCGGCGGGAGAAGTCGCCAGTGAGATGGCGGTGCAGATCGTGGCCAAGGAGCTGGGGAGCCTCCGGGGTCTGTCCGACGGAGAGGCGGCGGGCAGGATGCGGAGCGCCATCCGGAAGGCCAACGCGCAGATCTTCGACCGTACCCTGGCGGAACACGACAAGCGCGGGATGGGAACCACCACCACGGTGATGGTCCTGTTCTCCCGGCGCTATCTGATCGGGCAGGTGGGCGACAGCCGCGCCTACTTGCTTCGTGAGGGCCATCTGCTCCAGCTCACCAAAGACCACAGCTACGTCCAGGAGCAGGTGGACGCCGGGCTCCTCACCCCGGAGCAGGCCCGCACCCATCCCTACAGCAACGTCATCACCCGCTGCGTCGGCGCCAACGAAGACGTGGCGCCCGATGTCTACTTCGGAAACCTGGAGCAGGGAGACGTGGTGCTGCTGGCCTCGGACGGCCTCACCGGAATGCTCGAGGACAACCAGATCGCCACCATCATGGGCGCCGAGGAGAATCCGGAAGGCGCCGTCAACAAGATGATCGCGGACGCCAACCGGCGCGGCGGGCTGGACAACATCACCGCCATCGTGGTCCGCGTGGACGCCACCGACCCCAATACCGGCGAGATGCCGGCCACCAGGTCCGCCTGAGGATTCCATGAGCAATCCGAAGCTGCTGCTCTTCCTCGCCCTTGGCGTGGTGGGCCTGGTGTACCTGGTGTCCTGGGGCAGGGCCCTGAGGGCGGGACGGGCCGCGGGGAACGGCGCGGCGGTTCCGTCGCCGCTCGAGATCGGCATCGGGTTCATCACCAATTTCTTCGACACGCTCGGCATCGGATCCTACGCGCCGACCACCGCCTTGTTCCGGTTCTTCCGGCTGGTGCCCGACGAGAGAATTCCCGGCACGCTGACGCTGGGTCACACCCTGCCGACCATCGTCCAGTCCTTCATCTTCATCGCCATCGTGCAGGTGGACTTCGCGACCCTCGCCCTGCTCATCGGCGCCTCGATCGTGGGCGCGTGGCTCGGCGCCGGCGTGGTGGCCAAGTGGCCCCGGCGGAACATTCAGATCGGCATGGGCCTGGCGCTGGTCGCGGCGGCGGTGCTGTTCCTGATGACCAATCTGGGGATCGTCGCGGGGGGCGGCACCGCGACGGGCCTCACCGGAGTCCGGCTGGCGCTGGGTCTGATCGGCAACTTCATCCTGGGCGCCCTCATGACCCTGGGCATCGGACTCTACGGTCCCTGCCTGATCATGATCAGCCTGCTCGGCATGGAGCCGCGCACCGCGTTTCCCATCATGATGGCCAGTTGCGCCTTCCTGATGCCGGTGGCCGGGGTCAAGTTCTCCAAGGCGCAAGCCTACACCGCGCGCCCCGCGCTGGGACTGGCGCTGGGTGGCATTCCGGCGGTCCTCATCGCGGCGCTGATCGTCAAGTCGATGTCGCTGGTCGCGGTCCGCTGGCTGGTGATCGCCGTGGTACTGTACACCGCGGCGGGCCTGCTCCGGTCCGCCTTCTCCGCGCGACCGGGCGCGGGCGCCCCGACTCCCTAGGCTTCCTTCCAGTCCGTCGCCCCACGCAGACTCGAGATCACTTCGAAGTACACCAGCCGCGCCGCGGTGGACCGGGCGCCGAGCCAAGCCTCCCCCCCCCCTTGACATTATATGTTATGACATGTATTTTATAGCCATGCCGAGCCGCCTGGAATCCGAACTGAAACAGGCCCGCCCCTTCTCCCGGAAGACCGAGGAGGCGTTGGTCAGTATCATGCGCACCGCGGCCGTCCTGGACCATGTACTACAGGACGCGCTCAAGCAGTTCGGCATCACCGGGACCCAGTACAATGTGCTGCGGATTCTGCGCGGGGCCGGCAAGGATGGCCTCTGCGGCCGGGAAATCGGCGAGCGGCTGGTGTCCAGGGTGCCGGACGTGTCCCGGCTGCTCGACCGCATGGAAGACCTGGGCCTCATGACCCGGGAACGGGACCCGGACGACCGGCGCCACATCACCGCCCGCGCCACGCCCAAGGGCCTCAAGATCCTGGTCGAGGCCGAGCCGACCCTCCGGGCCCTCGAGGAGCAGTATTTCGGAAGGATCGGGGCCGGGCCCCTCAAGGACCTGATCGAGACCCTGGATGCAGTGCGGCATCCGCCTCGATAATACGCTGTAATGTATGTTATGACAGTAACCGTTGCAACCTACAATGAGGAGAATGCCCCATGCCTGATCTCGCTTCCTTCGATACTCTGAATGTCGGGCTGCTCCTCGCCCGCACCGTGTTCGGCCTGGCGATGGCCGGCCACGGCGCCCAAAAGCTGTTCGGCTGGTTCGGAGGCTACGGCCTCGCCGGGACCGGCGGCTTCTTCGAAGGCCTCGGCTTCCGTCCCGGCAAGCGGTTCGCCCTGGCGGCTGGCCTGTCGGAATTCGGCGGCGGCATGCTGGTGGCCCTGGGGCTGCTCGGCCCGGCCGGCCCGGCGCTCATCGTCTCGGTCATGCTGGTCGCGATGGTCACCGTGCACATCCGGAACCCGTTCTTCGCCGCCACCAACGGCATCGAGGTACCGCTGCTCTATTCGGCTACCGCGGTGACGCTGGCGCTCACGGGCCCGGGGACCCTGTCGGTGGACCGGTTGCTGGGGTTGGAGTTCCTGTGGACCAACGAGGTCGCGCTGATTGCGCTGGCCGCCGGTATTCTGGGCGGGGTGGCAAACCTGGTGCTGCTGCGGAAGAAACCGTTGACGGCCTAGGCCAGTAACCGCCGACCAGCGCCGAGCCTCGTTTCCAGCTCGGCGCCGGTCATTTCCAGCAGGGCGGGGATCCCGGAGAGAGATCCTCGCGGCGCCCGGGCGGTGAACACCCGGAGCCTCCGCGCGCTCCGATAGAGTTCACTCGAAATGCGCGGCAGGCCGAGGTGGCCGGAGCGACCCTCCCCGGTCAGCCGCTCCACGCTGCCATCCCTGGTGCGGAGCGGCAGGTCCACCGCCAGCATGTCCGCGCGAGCCGGGAAGTCCAGCAGCAGCTCGCCGGCGGCGAGCCCCAGCTCGGCGGCCAGAGCGTCCTCGACCCGCTCGGATAGCCCGGGGTCGTCGGAAACCCAGGGCTCCGCGGTCGCCGTCACTTCGCTCGCGGAGAGATCGAGCGACCGCTTGTACAACCGCCGGGTGGCGATCGCCCGGGCCAGTTCACTGCCGTTCCCCTCGGCCAGACGGAGCATGAGCGCGTCGTCGGTCAGCTCCGCCACGCCCTCGGGCGAGACGATGCCGCGCGCCACGGCGTTGCGCGCCGCACGCTTGAACATGCAGGTAGCGCTTCGCACCGCGTGGTGCCAGTAGACATTCCGGTACATTTGGTACTTCGCGAACAGCAGCGACTCCAGCCCGCTGACGCCCTTCTCCTGCACCCCGATCTTCCGCACGCCCCCGGTTTCGACCACGCAGAGGGACGCCAGCAGCCGGTCCACATCCACCACCCCGTAGGGCACGCCGCACATCCTGGAGTCGCGGCAGAGGTAGTCGATCTTGTCGAGATCCAGGGATCCCGAGATCAACCCTTGCAGGGGACTGGCGCTCCGGCCCTGGATCAGGGCGCCGATCCGTGCCGCCAGGCCGGGGCCGCCGATGTCGATCAGCCGCTCGGAAAGCTCTCCCTGGAGCAGCCGCGCGGCGCCCTGGGTTTCGTGGGAGAGGAACCCCGCCTCCTCCAGGGCATGCGAGAACGGGTAATGGCCGATGTCGTGCAGCAGGCCGGCGAGCGAGATCGCGGTCCGGTCCGCCTCCCCGATTCCGTCCAGCTCGTCCCGCCCCTCGAGCGCCGTGAGAGCGCTCCGGGTCAGGTGATAGGCGCCGAGGGCATGCTCGAACCGGGAATGGGTCGCGCCGGGGTAGACCAGGAAGGCATGGCCCAGCTGGCGGATGTAACGGAGCCGCTGGACCACGGGCGTATCCAGCGCGGCGAGGGCCGCACCGTCGAGGGTGATGTTGTCCCAGAGCGGGTCCCGGATGACTTCGTGGGGGCGCATGGCTCCCCGGTTACCGCTCCTTCGGCCCCGCGGCGGCCACCGCTTCCGGCACCTGCCCCGCGAACGCCGCGAAATTCTTCCGGAACATCTCGGCGAGCTTCTTCGCCTGGGCGTCGTACGCGGCCTTGTCCGGCCAGGTATTCCGCGGGGTCAGCACCTCCGAGGGCACCCCCGGGACGGCGAGCGGCACCTCGAATCCGAAGACCGGGTCCCTCTGGTACTGCGCCGAGTCGAGCTGGCCGGCCAGCGCGGCGGTGACCATCGCGCGGGTATGAGCGAGCTTCATCCGGCTGCCGGTGCCGTAGGGACCGCCGGTCCAGCCGGTGTTCACCAGCCACACCTTGGCCCCGTGTCTGGCGATCCGCTCGCCCAGGAGCTTGGCGTACACGCCGGGGGGGAGCGGCAGGAAGGGCGCCCCGAAACAGGAGGAGAACGTAGCCGCCGGCTCGGTCACTCCGCGCTCGGTGCCGGCCACCTTCGCGGTGTAGCCCGACAGGAAGTGGTACATCGCCTCTTCCGGCGTGAGACGCGCGACGGGAGGCAGCACCCCGAAGGCGTCGGCGGTCAGGAAGACCACGTTCTTCGGGTGACCGGCCACGCCGCTGGGCTGATGGTTCGTGATGAAGTGGATCGGGTAGCTGGCCCGGGTGTTCTCGGTGATCTTGTCGCTGTCGAAATCGGGCACCCGGGTAATCGGATCCAGCACCACGTTCTCGAGCACGGTGCCGAATCGACCGGTGGCGGCGTAAATCTCCGGCTCGCTGGTGGCGGAGAGGCGGATGGCCTTGGCGTAGCAGCCGCCCTCGAAGTTGAATACCCCGTGATCGCTCCAGCCGTGCTCGTC
>JBGPLG010000055.1:0-27825 GCA_041486305.1 Gemmatimonadota bacterium | reverse complement strand
CTCCCCACCATGACGAGCGCATCTTCGCCGCCGAGCCTCGCGATCGCGGCCACTTCCTGCCGGGAGGCCGGCAACGCTTCCGGCCGGGGCGCAAAGGCCAGCACGCCGGTCGCAGCGCGCGCGGCGGGCCGCGCCCCCAGCGCGAGCCAGACCGACGCCGATGGGGTCACCGTCAGCTGGTACCGCTCCACCAGAAACCGCTCCGGTCCGCTCCCGCCCAGCAGGGCCGCGAACGGCAGGTAGTGGAGGTCGGCGTGCGGCACCAGCGCGAGGCGGGTCTTTCCCGTCAGCAGACCGGAGGCCTCGATCGGCGTGATCAACTCGCGGTGGAGCTGCCGGAGCGGTGCCCGCCAGAGCGAGTCGAGCGCCGGGGACCCGCGCGGCGTCAGGGTACCGCGCACAAATTCAATCAGCCGGGCGAGGTCGTGTCGGCCGATGCCGAGTTTCACGGCGGCGGCAGTATCGCGGGTGACCACGAACGCCAACGAGCCGGCGTCGCTCACCAGGTATTCGATGAACGCCTGGTCGGGCGCCAGGCGCCGGGCCACGTCTCGCCAGGTCGAAGTCTCCCGTGAAACCAGCGCGGCGTGCTGGGGCGCGCGCTCCCGCATTTCGAGCAGCAGCTCGGTATACAATTCCTGGGCCCGGAGCAGCGCTTCGCGGGTCACCGCCGCCGCGCGCGAGACGTCCGGACCACGGACCACCTGGGTTCCCGGCGCCGAGCCCTCCAGCCCCCGAGTCAGCTCGGCGATGCGACTGCGGAGGTCCTGCTCGCGAGCCACCAGCTCCGCGGCCGTGTCCTGCGGCGCGGCGATCCGTCCCCGGGCGAGCAATTCCAACATTTCGCCGGCGCGGACCCGCTCACTCACGTCGAACGCGGCGGCGAATCGACCCCGGGCCTGCTCCAGGGTCGCGAGCTGCACGTAGACGTCCCACTTGTCGGTGAAATACCCGGAGCGGCGCTCCGGCAGCGTGAGCGAGCGGCCGGCGCGCTCGATGTCGGCAATTCCGAGTCCGAGCTCGCGCGCCGCCTCGTCCTTCGCGCCTCGGCTCCGCCGGGACGCGCCGAGGCCCGCGTGCAGTCGCCAGGTCACTTGGGGCGCGACCCGCTCGCCGACCTGGGCGAGGGCCGCATGGTAGAGTGACTCCGCGGCGGCCGGGAATCCCGCGGCCGCTTCGACCGCGGCCCGCTCACCCAGCGCGGCCGCGGCCGCGACCGGGTCACCGAGACGCCCGAGATCAGCCGAGACCCGAGCCAGCATTCGGCGCCCGGCGGTCGAGTCACCGCGAGAGAGCGACAGCCGGCCCAACCACAGGCGGGTGAGCGCCGCGGCGCGCTGGTTCCCGGTCTCGACTTCGGTCCGAAGCGCTGCCCCGAGCAGCGCTTGCGCCCGGGCCGCGTGGTCCTGCTCGAGGAGGAGCACTCCCCGACCTTGCTGCGCGTCGGCCTCACCTTCTCGATTTCCCATGTGGCGGTACAGCAGCTCCGCCCTGGCGTAGGCTCGCTCGGCTTCCGGGAGCGAGTTGAGCTGGACCGCAAGGTCCGCCCGCGCCAGCGCAATCCCCGCCGCGACACCCGGCTCCACCCGGGCCGAGTCGGCGAGATGCTGGGCCCGGCGCAGCTGGTCCAGCGCATCCTGCAGCTCACCCTCGGCGGCGCGTACGCCGGCCAGCTCCTGGCGCACCGCCAGCCCGTCCGCCAGCGGCCCGGTGCGGTCGTAAATGGCCAATGCCTCGAGCAGTGCCGCGCACGCCTGGGGATAGTCGCCCCGACGGATCTCCAGCTCGCCCAGCCCGCGCATTGCGTCCGCCACATCGGCCCACTGTTGTCGGGCGCGCCAGGTCGCCAGCGCGTCGCGGTAGAGGGCCTCCGCCCGGGCGAAGTCTCCGGTGAGAGCGGCGAGCGCGGCAAGGTTGACGAGGTTGGTCGCGGCGACCTCGGGCCGGCCGTCCCGCCGATTGATCGCCAGCGCGGCTTCGAGCTGGCGCCGCGCCTCGTCCAGGTCACCGGCTGTCCGAGCCAGGCCGGCGAGGTTGTTATCGTCAGAGGCTTGTCCCCGGGAATCGCCGATCCGCTCCCGCAGGGCGATCGCGCGGGCGTAGTAGCGACGGGCCCCGGCGGCGTCATCCCTTTGTTCGTGCACCCCGGCGAGCTCGGAGCTCGCGTTGGCCTCGACCCGCAGGTCGCCCACCGCCACGGCGAGGAAGCGCGAGCGCTCCAGGAAGATCTCCGCGCTGTCGAGCCGGCCGTCATGCGAGAAGCCCGCGCCGATGTTGCCCAGGGTCGCCGCCATGCCGGCGGTGTCAAAGATTTCGCCGGCCCGGGTCAGCCCCCGCCGCCAGATCGCGATCGCGGCGGCGGCGCCGTCCCGGCCATACGCGGTGATGCCGACGCGGCGCAGGCTGTCGGCCAGGACCTTGGCCGCGCGGCGCTCCGGCGGCCATGCGGTGAACCGGGCCACCTCGCGGACCAGGAACGGGTCGTGCCAGGCGGACGCGTAGGCGGCGGCGAGCCGACGGGCGACGACGAGCTCTTCCTCCCGGGCCGCCGGCGCGCCCCTGACCGACCGCGACAATGTCCGGCTCAGCTCCTCGCGGACCTCGAGGGGCCGGGCCCGGATCTCGATGGCAAGGGCGGAGTCGGACAGGCGCCGGGCGAGCAGCGCGAGTGAGTCCCCCGTCGGTGGCCGGGCGATGGGCGGATCGCGACGGGGCGCCGGCGCGGGAAGGCGCGTGGGAGCCGGGCTCGACGCCACCCGGAACTCGCGCAGCTCCGACGAGGCCCAGCGACCCCAGCCGGCGCGGGCGTCGACCTTCCATAGATACAATTGCCCCGGCGCGATGACGATCGAATCGGGCAGTGCCGTCGCGGTATCAGTGGTCTGGGTTTCGAAGCGGACCTTGCCCGCAGCGTCGAACAGCGTCACCCGGTAGAGGTCGGCGCCGTCCGCGGTGGTCCACTGGAGCGTTGTAGCGGCGGAGACGTCTCCGACCGGCGATACCGTAACAGGAGCGGCGGAGGCGGTGATCGTCGGCCCCCGGTGCTCGCCGGCTCCGGGATTCGGGCCACGCGGCCGCACCATTACCACCACGATCGCGGCCGCGGCGATGAGGCCTGCACCGGCCAGGAGTCTCCGCCGCACCGCCGCCCGATCGTCGAGCGGCTCGAGCTGCCGCACCTCCGCCGCCGTGCCGGGATCGGCCAGCAGTTCGACCAGCGCGGCAAGCTCTCGACGGCAGTGCCCGCACGCGGAGAGGTGGGCGATCTGGGCCTCCCGCTGGCCGGGGAGGGAGTGGCCGTCCACGAACGCGGCCAGCGCGACCTCGTCCAGACATTCCCCGTCGCCCGCCGCCCGGCCGGAAGCGGATGCCTCGATCCCCCGCACCACGCCACCAAGCTCGGCGGCCCGAGCCTGGCACGAGGCACACCCGGCCAGGTGTCGCGCGATCGCGCTCTCCAAAGCGGAGTCATCCGCCAGCGCGAACAGCAGGATTTCCGATTCCGACGGACAGGTCAGCGGCACGAGAGTCCGGGCTGGAGAAGTGGTATCGCCGGGTTGTCCATCCGGCTACGCAGAGGTGCTACGGACAGGAGCGCGGGAATTGCTCATCAGAGGTCACCGGGGCCGATCCCTTCGCTGTGGAGCCTCGCTTTGAGCGAGGCGAGCGCGCGATAGACCCGGTTATAGACGGCCTTGCTGTTGGGCCAGCCGACCGCGCGGGCGACTTCGGCGGCGGACATCCGTTCGACAACGAACAGCTCCACGGCGAGCCGCACGTCGGCCGGCTGCGATGCGAGCGCCTCGGCGAGCCGGCCCACGGCTTCCGCCGTCTCCGCGGGGTCGAAGGCCGGCATGGCCGGGTCGGAGGGAGGTGGATCCCGAACCGGGCGGCGCGGCGGGGCTCTCCCGGAACCTGCAGCGACCTGAAGGGTCGTGCGCACCTCCCGGAGGAACTCGTGGAACGGCATCGGAGATCCGGTGCGGGTCCGAATCGTCTCGTATGCTTCCACCGGGGAGCTGCCTCCGATGCAGACGGCGGCGTAGATCTCCTGCTGTAGCGGCGAGAGCGTCGTGGGGACGCTGACCCGTCGCCGGCCATCGCGCTCGCGGAGCCAGTCGATGGTGAGGTTGCGGACCACCGCGACCAGCCAGGTAGAGACGCTGGCGCCGTGCGGGGATCGGTCGGAGTAACGCCTCAGGCGCGCGAAGTCGTTGGCGGAAAGCGCCTGACACACGGTCGAGAAGACGTCCATGACATCGTCATGCCCCAGGACCAGGCGCTTGATCGTCGCGACCATGAGTCGCCGATAGCGCTCGGCAAACAGGTCCCAGGCGACTTGAGCGTCGCCCGCAGTCAACTTGGAAAGCCAGGATTCCACGGCCACTCCAGTGCTCCGGCGGCAGGGTCACAACCTATGGCATGGCGGAAAGCGCGTCAAAGGAGCAGCGGTATCGGGAAGACTCAGTAGACGTAGATTGGATAGTCAAATGAAGGAGGCTGCCTGTGTACCGTACCCGGAGTCGTGTTGCCCTGGGCGGGCTGGTACTACTGGCTGTATCCGCCGCACCCGCGCAGACCGCGAAGCCCCGCTTCACCCGCATCCTGCGGCTCGAAGCCACCCCCGACACCTCGGCCAACGTCGGCATCGGAGACGTCAACGGCGACGGTCACCTCGACCTGCTCGTGGTCAAGGGCCGGCACTGGCCCGGCATGAGCCGGATCATGTTGGGCGACGGCCGCGGGCACTTCGATACCGCCTGGGATCTCGGCGGCGGGCGCTACCGCTCCTACTCGGGGCGGCTGGTGGACCTCGACCGGGACGGCGACCTCGACGTGGTCCTGAGCAACGACGCGCCGGACCCGCAATTGATCTTCACCAACGACGGTACCGGGCATTTCACCCGCGCGCGCACCTTCGGCGAGCCGGGCTGGGAAGTGCGGAACGCCGCGATCGCCGATCTCGACGGCGACGGCTTCCCCGACATCGTCCCGGCCATCCGCTCGGATCACCCGGTCCAATACGTGTGCGTGGGCATAGGCGCCGGGCATTACGACACCGCCTGTCACCCGTTCTCCCAGGCGTCCGCCACGACCATCACCCCGGCGGACCTGAATCATGACGGTCACATCGACCTGGTGGTCCCCCACCGGGACGGCGGGCAGAGCTACGTGTACCTCAACGACGGCCACGGCGGCTTCGGGGCCGTGCGCACGGTGCCGTTCGGCCCCAAGGACGCGACCATCCGGATGGCCGAGGTCGCGGACCTCAACCAGGACGGATATCCCGACATCGTGGTGATCGATGAGCGGCACGGGGCCGGCATCTATTTCGGCCGGGCGGACGGCACGTTCTCCGTGGTGCTCCCCCTCATCGACGGGAAGGTGACGCCCTACGCGCTCGGGGTGGCGGACCTGAACCGGGACGGCAAGCCGGACCTCATCGTCGGGAACGTGGAGGCGCCGACCACCATCTACTACAATGACGGGTCGGGCCGGCGGTTCACCAGGATCCACGCCGGCGACAGCCAGGGCGCGGTCTATGGATTCGCGATCGCGGACCTGGACGGGGACGGATGGGTGGATATCGCGGTGGCGCGCTCGGAGGCGCCGAGTCTGGTGATGTTCGGGGGGATAACCCGGACCAGGGCCCCGTAGCGGGCTCGGAGGCGCAGTACGTCTGCGGGAGCCAGCCCGCGGCCCCTACCACGGATCGAAATCCGTCTTCCGCGTCCCCTGCGCCCGGCTGTACGTCCCCCGCACATAGCGCACCTGAAAGCGATGCCCCGCCAGGTGCAGCGCGTGGGTCTTCAGGAGATCCAGCCCGGATACGTGGTAGTGCCCGAAATAGTCGATTGGTGACTGCAGGTCGTCCTCGTCGAGCTCCGCGAGCCGGGCTCGGTACTGGAAGCGAGCCACTTCGAACCGGGCGAGCATATCCGGAATGGTACCGTCCAGGTACGCGGTGGGGCTGCGGTCCAGGTGGTACCGTCCTTCCAGCCGCAGGGCGTCATGGGCCCACTCCTCGTACCACGTGAGGTGGCCGACCAGCCATCGGACGCAGTTCGCCGCGGGGTGCGGACGCCAGTCGGCTTCCGCCTCCGTGATGCCCGCGAGGTTGAGTCGCAAGAGTCTCCACATCTGTTCGTCCATCCCGTCCAGCATGGCGACCGGTTCCAGCATCAGTCCGCCGGGAGCCAGGGTGGTCGGACGGCTCATGGCGCGACCCGGAGCGCGTAACCCGCGAGCGAGGCGCGCAGGACGCTCTGGCGGTCCGACACCTCGAGCACCCGGGCCGAGTAGCCGGCCGCCGCGGCCCGGTCCGGCACCTGGAGGGTGACGACGGCTCCATTGGCCAGATCGCCCACCACGGCCCCGACGACCCTCACCCCCTCGTGCCGGGTGAACACTCTGAGCGACCCATTGGCGGCGGCGACGCTCTCGACCGGCGGGCCGGTCACCTCGAACAGCACCGCGCCGTCGTCGGGATGCGGCGTGGTGAGCCGCAGGACCAGGGTGCCGGGCCCCCCGCCGTATCCGTTCCCGGTCGAGTCATAGCAGGCCGCGCCCAGGGAGAGGGCGGCCACCATCGCGAATGACAGAATCCTGCGCTTCATGGATGACTCCTGAGGTATGCCTGGAGGTCGCCGATGTCGTAGCGACCGTTATGGTTGCCCTGCGCATCGAGGAGCAGCACGTCCTCGGCGCCGAGGCCGCCCGCGCCCAGCAGCGCCGCGGCGGCCACGTCGACCGGGATCGGCAGGGTGTCGCCCGCGGGCAGTCCGCGGTGGGTCAGGCCGGCCGGATTCATCTCGAACACCCTGCCGGTGTTCGGGTCGACCCCGAACAGCCGCTTCACAGTGGCGCCGGTGGCGTCCCGACCGAACGCCAGCGTGACCGGGGCGTCGGGACCGATCGCGAAGGGATCGGCGAGGACCCGTCCGGCGGGATCGAACAGCAGCACCCGCCCCGCCGCGGGTGCCGGCCCGTAGATGTTGCCGGCCACGTCGAAGGCGAAGGCCCGGATCAGCGGGGCGCCACCCAATACCCGCTCGAAGCGGCCGTCGGTGAGCTTCCAGATCTCGGCGCCGTTGGAGACGAACGGCTCTCCCGCTGGCCCGATCGCCAGCGGGCCGGGCCCGGACCCGCCGATCCCGATGCCGTCGAAACGCGCCTCGAACCGCCCGGTGCGGCTGTAACGCCGGAGCGAGCGATCGCTCACGTCGGTGAGCCAGATGCGTCCGTCCGGCGCCACGGCGATCCAGAACGGGAACCCCGCGTCGGTGATGAACCGGGAGGCCACCCCCTGTGGGGTGACGCGATACACCGCGCCATCCTGGGAGACCACCAGGAGGCGGTCGAACCCATCGAACGCGAGACCCAGGGGCGCCAGGATCCCGGCGACGAAGGTCGTGACCGCGCCCGTCGCCGACACCCGCACCACGCGATTGCCGGCCAGCTCCCCGACGAACAGGTCACCGGTGCCCCCGACCGCGAGGCCGAACGGGGTGCTCAAGCCCTCGGCCCGGACCGTGATGGGATCTCCCGGCCCCGCGGCGACGGTGCGGAGGCGGAGGGTGTACGGAAACGCATTGCCGCCGGGATGGGTACGGCTGGACACTGCCGCGAAGTAAGTGCCGGTCGTCCCGATAGTGAACTGGAGCCGGGGATCGCTGCCGTCGGCGTCCTCATTGAAGGCCAGCCGCGTCGTTCCGTCGCTCGCGAACAGGGCGAGGAACGGATCTCCGAAGATTGATCCGGCATTGACGTCGAGCTCGACGGTGGTTCCGGCAAAGCCGGTGAAGGCCCACAGGTCCACGTCGCCAGCGGGATCGTCATCGAGCGCGCAGAGCTCGCCGGTGCCCGAACCGTCATCTCCGAGCACGCTCGCCGTGCCCGCGGCGCCGTTGGGCTCCCGCTCGGTCCCCGCGCCGAGGCAGACGACGGTGCCGAAGTGTATGGCGTAGTTGAAGCTTGGGTTTCCCGAGTCCCCGAAGCCGCGGATGGCCACATAGTACCGGCCGCTCTCGCGAATCCGGAACGAGATCCGGCTGTCGGCGCCGTCGAAGTCGTCGTTGAAGGCGAGCGTGGTCGTCCCGTTGGGGGCGATCAGCCCGATCACCGGGTCGAGATCCGAGCCGATGCTGGCGGCGTCCACGTCCACGCTGAGGAAGGTGCCCGCGGTCAGATCGAGGGCCCAGGTATCGACGTCACCGTGCTCGGCGATGACGCCGGTCGCCCGAACCCCCAGCGCCGCGAGGTTGGCCGTCGCCGGCTCGTTGTCCGGTTCCCGCTCGGCGAGGTCGGTCTCGAGGAGCCGGGCCGGGCCGGCACGCGGGACGATGTGGGCCTCGCGCAGGAGCCGGACGACGTCGCGCCACGAGCCGGACGACTGGGTCTGGGCCGTGGCGGGAGGCGCCCCGGACAGCGCGAGCAGGAGCAGGACAATCCATGAACGACGCAGCGGACTCATAACAAGCCTTCCGAACAGGGTGAGGTTCCGGGGACCAAACTGGGTTCGGAGGCTTACCGGCGGCTTAGCGGCTTCCGAGGCGGATTACGGGGAGGCTTACTGAAGACGGCAGGGCGGTAGCTACGTTACCAGCTGGCGGTACAACCGGCTCGTCTCGGGGCCAGGCTTGGCCTCCAGCTCGCGCTCGAGCACCTCTTCCAGGCGCCGATAGAGCTCCTGGACCCGGGAGCGCTGGCCCAGCCGGGCGTGACAGGTCATGAGGCCACGATAGGCCTGCTCATCCAGTCCATCCCGGCCGATGAGGGTGCGCCAGCAGTCGGCCGCTTCGGCCCAGCGCTCCCGCTGCATGTTGAGCTCCGCCAGGGCGGTCAGCGCCGTCAGATACTTGTGGCGCAGCCGATCCCGCACGGCGAGGTGCCAATCACCCACGGCCTCATGCTCCAGGAAGTCGCCCTGATAGAGCCCGAGCGCCGCCGCGAGCGGCGCCGCGTCGCCATCCCGCGTGAGCCGAGTCAGGCCGGCCGTGACGTCACGCTCGAACGTCGCGGCGTCGAACTCGACCCGGAGGCCGGGGTCCAGCGCATAGTGGTCTCCGGCATGGGTCACCCACCGCGTGTCGCCCAGGGTCTTCCTCAAGCGGTGGAGGGTGACGTGAAAGTTGTTGCGCACCTGCTCGGCGGAGGCCTCGGGCCAGAAGGCGACTCCGACCTGTTCGCGGGTGCGGCCCTCCGGGTGACAGAGCAGGAAGAGGAGCAGCTCGCGCGGCTTGGCCGAGGCCCAGGCGTCCCGGTCGAGTGGGGTGCCGTCGCGCCGGATCCGCAGGGGGCCCAGGGCCTCCACCCCGAGCGTGGAGACCGGGGACGCCGTCCCCGCAGCGCCGGCGTCGGGCCCGGCGTCGAGGACCAGGGCGACGATGTCGTCCAGGCTCATTTCCTCGCCGCGGCGGGCGGCGGCGCCATGGCGAACGGCGCCGAGCTCCTGTTCGAGCACCGCCGTGAGGGCGGCGTACACCCGTTGCTCGGGTGGAGACCAGGCCGCCCCGACCCGGTCCCGCTCGACCCGCGCGAACCCGATGAGCTGCGCCGCGCGCTCGGACCCTCCGGTACGCTGGGCAATGCGGGCCAGTCCTTCGAGACTCCACAGGCACCCCAGCAGGTCGCTGTTGGCGGCGTGGATCCGGAGCGCGTCGCGCAGGTGGGTGCTCGCGGTGCCGAGGGCGCCGCGCTCGATCAGCACCAGCCCGAGGCTGGCGAGCGGATGGGCGATCGCGGGCGGGTGCCGGAGCGCCCGCCCTAACACGTGACCCTCGGTCAGGAGCCGCTCGGCCAGATCGAGGTCGCCGTACTGCAGCGCGTACCGCCCGTGCCAGTAAAGCACAAAGGCGAGCAGGACGCTGCTCGGGGCGTGGGCCCGCGCCAGGGCGGTCGACTCGACCAGCGGCGCCTCGGCGCCGGGCCGGCCGGTCAGCAGGAGCCCGAGGCCGAGCGACGCCAGCGCGTAGGCCAGGTGCCAGGGATCGTCCTGGTCGCGGAGGAGGGCGACGCCCCGCTCCGCATGGGGCACGATCCGGTCCAGCTTGCCGAGGAAGAATGCCGTGGCGGCCGCGGCGACGAACGCCTTGCCCGCCTCGTGGGGCGGCACCAGGTCGACATGCCGGAGCGCGACGTCGAGCCGCTGCCATCCGTCGCGGAAGTGTCCCCGCGCGTACCAGTGCCAGTGCAGCGCCGAGCAGAGCCGCAGGGCGGTGGTATGGTCTCCGGCGGCTTCGGCCCAGTCGATCGCGGCCCGCAGGTTCGGCTCTTCGTTCGCGAGCTGCGCCGACCAGTCCGGGTCCCCCGCGCCGCCGAAGGTGTCCCGCTCGCGCGCGGACACCAGGCCGGTAAAGAAGTGCGCGTGGCGGCGGCGCAGGTCGGACTCTTCTCCCGCGGCGACCAGCTTGTCGCGGGCGTATTGCCGCAGCGTCTCCAGCAGCCGGTACCGCGCCTCGCTCCCGGTCGTTTCCATGACCACGAGCGACTTGTCGACCAGGGCGGACAGCAGGTCGAGCCCCTGATCGGGGCAGACCGCCTCGACCGCGTCCAGGCAGAAGGTCCCCGCGAACACGGCCAACCGCCGGAACAGCGCCGCCTCCGCGTCGTCGAGGAGGGCGTGGCTCCAGTCGATCGCTTCGCGCAGGGTCCGATGGCGGGCCACCACGGTCCGGCCCGAGCCGGCCAGCAGGGTGAACGCCTGGTTCAAACGGTCGGCGATCTGCGCGGGCGCCAGGACCCGAACCCGGGCCGCGGCCAGCTCGATGGCCAGGGGCATGCCGTCCAGGCGGCGGCAGATCCGGGCCACCGCCCGGGCATTTTCATCATCGAGCGTGAAGGTCGGGAGGGCGGCCCGGGCCCGGGCCAGAAACAATTGCCCGGCCTCCGAGCCAAGAACGGTCGCCGCGGTTGCCTTCGCGGAGGGCAGGGAGAGGGGAGGGACCAGCCAGGCCTGCTCGCCCGACACCCCGAGGGCCTCGCGGCTGGTGGCGAGGACCCGCACCCGGGGGCAGCCCCTGAGCAGCGACTCGGCGAGCGTGGCGCACGACTCTACCAGATGCTCGCAGTTGTCGAGAATCACGAAGGTGGATCGCTCGGACAGCCGGCTGACCATCGTGGCGACCGGGCCGCGGTCGCCTTCTTCGCGATACCCCAGGGAAGTGGCGACGACCTGGCCGACCAGCGCGGGATCGGAGAGGCCGGCCAGATCCACCCAGGCGGTGACCTCGTACCGGGGCGCGGCCCGCTCGGCCACCTCGGCCGCCAGCCGGGTCTTGCCCGCGCCGCCGGCACCGGTGATGGTCACGAGACGGGCGGACTGCAGCAGCTCGGAAACCGCGAGGATTTCGGTTTCACGGCCGATCAGCGGTGTCAGCTGAACGGGAAGGCCGGCGTTCATGCGACTAGTCTAACCGAAGCAGCGGGCGACCGCCGCCGGGAGATCCTCCCGGCGTCCGTCGGCGACGACGATGCCCCTCACCCGGCCCGAAACCCGGCCCGCGAAGCGGTCGGCGGCCCCGGCCAGCTCCGCCGCGCTGACGATCACGGCGACCTCGATCCCGAGGCCGTCGAAGACGCCGGAAAGCCAGCGGGCCCGCTGCTCTACCGTGATGCCGGGCAGCCGGAGCGGGGAAGGCGTTTCGGGGGCAATGACCCGGTACGACCGGGCCAGGATCGGCTCCATCGCCTCGACGCCGAGCACGACGACGGTCGGGCCGCTGCCGCGGCGGCGGTATTGGGTCGCGATGCCGTCGGCCTGGACCATCGCCGAGGCGACGCGCTCGGGAGCGGGCGGTTGGTGATCCATGGCCGAACCATACCGCCCGGCCTATTTCAAGACGCTTACCGCGGGCCGGGACGAGGGAGCTCCCCCCGCCTCGGCCGCGCTCCAGCTTACGGCCCCACGCAAACGCGGGTTGCGACTCTTGCGCTTGCCGATGGGCGCGATACCCTATGGCAACCTTCACCGGAGCCACTCGTGAAAGCCTGTCGAACCCTGCTCCTCTGTCTCATGGCGTCTGCCGCCTGCCTCCCGGCGAGCGGGATGTCCCCGGCCCAGACCGTCGTCGCGAATCCGGATCCGCAGCTCACCGGGCCGGGCCTCTCCTCGCCGTTCGTGGCCCGCGAGACCCCGGCGCGCTCGACGAGCGAGCTGGCCCCGAGCCCCGCCATGTCGAGCGGCAAGAAGAAGACCGTGCTCATCGTGGTCGCGGCCGTGGCGGTCGCGGTGCTGGTGATCGTGCTGGCCAGCGGCGGGAACAGCACCGGCGGCGGGTACTAGCCGGCCCTGACGGCGAATAACGAACTCTTCATTCGCCTCCCCTCCAACGTTCTCCCGTTCCGACGCGTCTCGGAAGCAGGCCTGCCTCGCCGATCGGCGGGGGCCTGTCAAAGGGGGATGTCATGATGCTCACGTGGTACGCGCTCGCCCTCATCGCGGTCCCGGCGCCCGCCGCCGGGCGGATCCCGTTCGTCATCGCGGAGCGGGCTCTGGAACTTCGGGTGGATTACGGCCAGGGCTCCCTGGCCGGGACCGAGACCCTCACGCTGCGGAACATTTCCGATCGGGCGGCCGGCACCGTGCCGCTCCTCCTCAATCGCCTCATGCGGGTCTCCCGCGCCACCGACGCGAAGGGCGCGGCGCTCCGGTTCACCCAGGACGTGGTGCTCTTCGAGGACGACTCGGCGCTGCAGGTCACCGCCGCCGCCGTGACGCTGGCGCGCCCGGTGCTCCCGGGCGACTCCACCAAGCTGGTGATCCACTACGGGGGACGCCTGGTCGGCTACGCGGAAACCGGCTCGCTCTACATCCGGGACCGGATCGACAGCACCTTCACCATCCTCCGGGAGGACGCCTACGCCTTCCCTGGGCTCGGCGTCCCGTCCCGGGGGGTGAACCGGGCGATGGGATTCGACCGGGTGTTCCGGTTCACCGCGCGGGTTACCGTCCCCGCCGGCCAGGTCGTGGCCACCGGAGGCGAAGCCCTGGAGCCGGTCCGGACCGACTCGCTGGTCACCTGGACCTACCGGAGCGCGATGCCGGTGACGTTCCTCAACATCGCCATCGCACCGTACCGCACCCTCACCCGGGCCGGGCTCCGGATCTTCTACTTCCCGGAGGATTCTGCCGGTGCCGGCCTGGTGGACCGCGCCGTCGCCGGCGCCATGACGCAGCTCGCGGGCTGGTACGGCCCGATGGGGCAGGAGGGACGCCTGACGGTCATCGAGATTCCGGAGGGCTGGGGCTCCCAGGCGAGTCTCGCGGCCGGGATCATCGAGACGGCGGACGCCTTTCGCGACCGGAGCCAGCTCTACCAGCTCTACCACGAGCTGTCACACCTGTGGAACGCGCCCGACCGCGACCGGCCTTCCGCGCGGTGGAACGAAGGGCTCGCCACCTTCCTGCAATGGCGACTGGCGGCGTCGCTGGATGGATGGTCGGAGTGGGATGCCATCCTGGACTGGGTGGAGCAGCGACTGAGAGGCGATTGCCGGCGGCACCCCCGCTGCGGATCGGTGCCGTTCGCGGATTATGGGAAGGCCGAGCAGACCGACCTCTCCTACTCCGTGGGCATGACGATGTTCTACGCGCTGTACCAGACGCTGGGGGCCGAGGGGTTCGATCGCGCCTACCGCGGCTTCTTTCAGCAGCATAACGGGACCGGCGGCAGCGCCGCCGATCTGATGGCCGCGTTCCATGGGGTGAGCCCCGCCGCCGACCGGATCCTTGCGGAGTGGTACACCACCACCGGATGGTACACCCGGCTCCAGAAGGGCGAGTCGCTGCGGCAGATCGCTCAGGGGTACCCGCATTGAAGGCGGTGGTCTGCACCCGCTGGGGCCCCCCGGAGGTGCTGGCCGTGCTTCCCTGAGGCCTCCAATCATCGTAGCATTCAAACCGTTCCCGATACCGACCGGCGATGTTACGCGAGGAGGCACCGTGCCAGGCTCGATTCGTTCGGCCAGCAGGACCATTCTTGCCACCCTGATCACCTTCTCGAGCGGGTTCCTCCTGGCGGCCGCCAGGACGCCGGCGCCGGGCGACGCCTGCTCGCTGCTGACCAAGGAGGACGCCGCGGCGGCCCTGGGCGAAGCCGCCACGGGGCCCAAGGCGATCGGCCCCATCAAGGACGGGACCGGCGCCACCGTGACGGGGTGCGAGTACACCGGGTCCGGCATTCACTCGATCCAGCTGAACCTGACCAGGCTCCCGGCGAGCTCGGTCGCGATGTACAAGATGATGTGCGCCAAGGCGAGCAAGGAGGGCCTCGCCGGCCTGGGCGACCTCGCCTGCTGGTACAACGACAAGCACGCGGAGCTCCATGTCATCAAGGGAGCCGCGTTCCTCTCGGTCGAGCTCACGCGGAGCGGCAATCCGACCGAGCCGATCAAAGCGGTGATGAAGAAGGCGCTCGATCGCCTGAAATAGCCCGGAGGGTCACCGAGTATCGCTGTGGGGCACCGCCTTATTGGTCAGGTAACCCGCGTGGCTGATGCCGAGCAAGGCGAGGAATGAGCTCGACAGGGCGGGCAGGTGGTCGATCGGTCCCAGGGTGGTGCGCAGCTGGCTTCCCAGGGCAAAGCAGTAGGCCAGTGCGCCGATCAGGGTGAAGTAGAACATCTGCAGCTGCCCGATATCGAGGAGTGCGGCATTGCCGGTCTCGTCGCCCTTGAACATGTCCGACCAGCCCGCCATATCCGGCGTGGCGTTCACGACGATCAGACCTTCATTTCCCACCGTCCCCGGGTTGGTACCCTGATCGGCCAGCTGATTCAGGGTGTAGGCGTGCTCCACCGGATCGGGCTGCCGCTTCTTCTTGTTGTCCTTGAGGAGGGGCGAGCCCACCAACGACGTCGTGCTGATCCCAAGCAGAAGCCAGAGCTCCTGGGGAATGCCCACGGCGAGCGGATCAATGCCCGGCTTGGAGAGGTTGGCCAGCACGGCCGCGAGAAAAGCAGACAGCACGATCGAAGTCCAGAGGACGAGCTGAAAGCGCGAAAGGCTCATCTTGTTGCGTTCGTCGATCAGGGCACCGCGCCAGAGGCCGGTGATCCCGTTGCCCACCACCGCAATGAACGCGAGCAGTAGCCCGAAGGTCGTGAGCCAGGCGCCGAGCCGGGCGGAATCGGGAAGGACCAGATCGAGCACGACCATCACGACGAGGATCAGGAACAGGGCAAGCGAGTGGTACCAACGCCAGTGGCTCGTCATGACAATCTCCGATGCTCAGGACATCCTCACGGCATCTCGCCGAAGATGATGAATGCCACGGGGAACGCCACCTCGACCCACTGCTGATCGAGTCCGTCCTTCGCGATCCGGTCGAGGGTCTTGGTCACCGCCAGCGGATCGATGGTGAAGATGCCGAGCACGTCGAAGCTCTGCTTGCTGGGCGGGCCGGGCGGAGAGCAGTCGCTCCCCAGGGTCGAGTAGAAATTGGTTCCCGGCAACGCATACAGCTTGGTCAGGTGGGCTCGGGATACCGGTGCACCGGTCCTGCCCCGAGCCTTGGCCCGGCCTATGATGGTGCGGAACTCCTCGCCATTCGCCCCCCCACCGGAACACCGCTTGGTATTCTCGAGGCTCTGTACCTTGAGCCTTCCGAAGTTGGGCACGACGGGCCCGAATCCGCAGTGATCGCCGCTGGACTGATGGGTGCAGGCGAAGTAGTCGAACTCCACCGTGTTGAGGGCGTCGCCGTCGGTGTGATGGGTTCGGCGAACCCAGAGGCGAAAGGTCCGGAGTACCGTCTCGATCTGGGCTCCGGTCTTGTAGCCAAGGTCGGCATGGGCGGCGAGCTGGTCCCGGAGCTCCACCTGTCCGCCGGGACAGGTCAGTTGGCGTAACGGGTGCATTTCCATGATGTGATTGGGATTGGAGGCTCCGGAGCCGCTGGTGAGATGCTCCGGCCAGGCGCGCAGAAACCCCTCGGCTTCGCAGAGCTCCCCCGCCATGCCTTGATAGAAGGTCCGCCATGCCGACAGCGAACGGCGGGAATCCTTGCATACATTGGGCGGTTCCAGCACCACGTCCTCGAAGTCACTGATGCTGGGATCCTGGAGCGCGGCGCCGATGTGGATCTCACAGTCATCGGGCTCGCCGTGGACCGGTCCCGCCCCTCCGATGGTCACCTTGAGCATGCGGATCGGGTGGGTCCAGGTGTCGCGAACAAACTGTTCGGTGAACTCCCAGCGGCTCTGGTGCTCGGCATTGTCGGGCTGAGCATTCGCGGCGGCCGGCCTCGACCAGCCGGCGAGCAATGCCACCGCCAACAGCCGGAGCGGCTGCAATTGACTCCGGACGACGATCTGGCCCATGCGTTCGATGCCCATGTTGGCCTCCCTGAAGGCAGGGAGGTTAGCACATCCTGGAGCAAAGCGTACCTAGCAGATCTACTAGGCGGAAAACATTAAAATGGTGGCTCACGCGAACGGTGAGGTAGCCCGGCGACCGCCCGCGCGCCCACATTCCATCAGATCTCCATGCATCCGATCCGCCTACGGCTTCCACGAGGCGGTCAGGTATCGGGCGCTCCAAGCAAGGGGAAGGACCAATCCGATCGACACCTGGATGACGGCGAGGTAACCCTGGTCGGGCCGGGCAATCATACAGGCCGGGACTATTCTTCTAACCGTAGTCCGGCGAGGCGCGTTCACCGAAAGCGGTCGATATGATCATCCCGGAGTGGGCCCTCGGTGTCTCGGTCATCATCTTCGCGTCGATGCTGGCCAAGCTCGTCCTGGCGAAGCTGCGCGCGACGACTCCCGTGCCCCCGGCTCTCCAGGCGTCGGATGCCGAGCTCGGCGAGCTGCGCCAGGCGCTCGATGCGACGCAGCAGCGCCTGGGTGAGGTGGAAGAACGGCTGGATTTTGCCGAGCGGCTGCTGGCCGGCCGCCGCGACGCCGACCGGCTGGAGCCGCCGAAACCCTGATGCTCGGCCGTCATTCCCCCGGCGGCAGATTCCCCGGCGGCTTGATGAAGGACCAGTGGCTGTGAATGATCGACCATTTGCCGTTGGACCGGGCGTACACCTCGGTGGAATTCCATCGCACCACGAACGGGTCCCCCTTCGGGGTGCGACCGTGGCTCGCCAGGTTGAACGTCAGCAGGGCCACGTCGCCGTGGCGCTGGACCCTGGGATTGAGCATCTCGTAGCTGTCCACCTTGACCATCCCCTTAATCGGCCCGTACAGCTGCTCCATGGCGGCCTTGCCGTCGATGCGGCCTTCCTGCATCGGGTCGAAATACGTAATCTCAGGGGCGTAGAGCTCGAGATAGCCCTGGGGGTCTCCCTTGCCCCAGCGGTCGAGGGCCCCGCGCTCCAGGGCGATGATGACCTCGGACTGGGGAGCTACGGGATCGGACCGGCGGAGCCCGGCGGACGTCAGGAGCAATGCCGGAACGAATGTCAGGACGCGAAGGTGCCGCATGAGTGGCCTCCATCTGGGGTCGAGGGCGACGGCCCAGTCTAGGGTTCGGCCATGTCGCGGGATAGGAGAAATGGAATGCGCCTGAGAGGGGAGCAGCCGAGATTGCTTCGCTGCGCTCGCAATGACTACGAGGGCGCGCCGGTTGCCTGCTATCGCGAGTTCGCGCCGCGCGAGGACCTGGGCGAGTACGTCCGGGCGTTCTTCACGTTCGGGCCCCCGGCCGACCCGGTGGGCCCGGCGATGCGGCGGCTCATTCGGCAGGTCGTGTTCGGCGGGAGCGACCCGTTCGTCGCCCCGTCGTTCGCGGACGCGAATCCCTCGCTGGTGGTCCACCTTGGGCTCCGCTATGGAGCGGACGGCGCGTGGGCGCACGCAGACCCCCCTCACGCGAACGTCCTCGGTCCGATGACCGTGGTTGCCGCGCCCCCTCCGCGGGGGCACGCCGTGATGGTCGGGGTCTATTTCCAGCCGGCGCGGGCGCTGCCGTTCACCGGGATGCCGCTCAGCGAGCTGACCGACCGGAATCTCTCCCTCGAAAACCTCTGGGGCCCGACCGGCGCCGACCTCCCGGCGGCGATGGATGGGATGAGCGAAGCGGCCCGGATCGACCGGCTCGAATCCGAGCTGGTCCGCCGGCTCGGCCGGTTGCGGGAGCCGGTAACCCGCCTCGACGTGCCGGGGCTGGCGGCGTGGGCCCGCCGGGCACGGGGCCGGGTCAGCGTGGACCGGCTGGCCGAGTCGGCGGGGGTCTCGCGCCAGCGGCTGAGCCGGGTGTTTCACGAGCTGGTCGGCGTGTCGCCCAAGCTGTACTGCCGGCTGGCCCGCTTCCACTCGGCGCTCGGCTTCGCCGGCGGCGGCGAGCGGGTGGCGTGGGCCGGCGTGGCCGCCGCGCTGGGGTATGCCGACCAGTCGCACATGATCGCGGAGTTCCGGGAGTTCAGCAGCCTGACGCCGCAACAGATCGTGAGCACGCGGGTGTTTCACCCGTTCATCCACAGCTCGGTGGCCGGTCGAGGCTGAAGGGTGGGGGGGCCGCCCACCGCCCGTACCAGCCGTTCACCCTCGGGACGCGCCGGTTCACCGAACCGGCCGCCGCAGACGTTCATCGCCACAACCCTCCGCCCTTAGAATGAAGGGTCAGTTCGGAATCCGAGAGGAGGCTCTATGGGCCGGTTGCGACCGATGTGGCTGCTGGGGTGCGGTTCCGCGGTGACCATGACCGCGGCGTTTCTGGCGCCCAGCATGGGTTCGGTTCCCTATCCCGACGGCTACCGGCATTGGGTGCACGTCAAGAGCGCGCTGATCGGGCCGGGCCGCCCGTCGCACGGACTGCATCACATCTACGCCAACGACAAGGCCCTGATCGGTTACCAGACTGGCCGCTTCCCGGATGGCTCGGTGATCGTCTTCGACCTGCTCGATGTCACCACCACGGATGCCGTGACCGCCGAAGCGTCACGGATTCACGTCGACGTCATGCGCAAGGACGACAGCCAGTTCCCCGAGGACGGAGGCTGGGGGTTCGAGGAATTCCAGGGTGACAGCCGGGAGCCTTCGCTGGATGCTCCGACCCGGACCGGCTGTCGGCAGTGCCACAGCAAGCAGAAGGACAACGACTTCGTCTTCAGTCAGTTTCGAAAGTAGGGCAGAAGGCCCGCGTCAGGCCTGGACCAGCACCCGGTCCGCCAACGCATCCCGGGCGGCCTGAGCGATCAGGCCGGCGACCGCCTTGGGCTGGGAGACGTAGATGGCGTGACTGCCCGGGGCTTCGACGACCGTGGCACCCGCCCGGGCCGCCATCGCGCGCTGTGCGGGCGGAGGAATCATCCGGTCATCGGTCGCGACCAGGTACCAGCTCGGCTTGTGCTTCCACGCCGGGTCGCCGACCGCGCCGGTCAGTGCCGCGACGCCCCACGGCACCTGGGAGTCCGCCATGAAGGCCGCCTGGTCCGCGGCGACGTCGCCCGCAAACGATGCCGCGAACTTGCTCTTCTCGAGCAGGAGGTACCCGTCCTCGCCCGGCACGATGGGGGGAACCGGCGCGCCGGGAGGTGGATCCTTGATGAGCGCGGCGACCGACTCGCCCCGGTCCGGCGCGAACGCGGCGATATAGACCAGCCCGGCCACCGTCGGATGGTTGCCGGCCTCGGTGATGACCACCCCGCCGTAGGAATGCCCGACCAGAATCGCGGGTCCCGGCTGGGCCGAGAGGACCCGCTTGGTCGCCGCTACGTCCCCATCGAGCGAGATGGTCGGATTCTGGACAATGGTGACGTCATAGCCGTCCCGGCGCAGGACCTCGTAGACTCCCTGCCACCCCGAACCATCGACGAACCCGCCGTGCACCAGCACGATGCGCGCCTTCATTGTCTCACCCCGTAGGTAATGGAGTAACAAGTTTCGGCCGTGCTGGCGCTGGACGCAAAGACTTTGTAAGCTCTGCCCCATACCTGGGAGGCATGGGCGGGATGGAGCTGCGGCACTTGCGCTATTTCGTCGCCGTCGCCGAGGAAGGGAGCCTCACGCTTGCCGCCGAGCGGAGGCTCAACACCGCGCAGCCGTCGCTGAGCCGCCAGATCCGGGATCTGGAACACGAGGTTGGCGTCCCCCTGCTGCGCCGGACCCCGCGCGGCGTCGAGCTGACCGACGCCGGCGCCGCCTTCCTCGACTATGCGCGGCTGGCCCTGGCGCAGGCCGACTCGGCGCGCGAGGCGGCGCGGCGGGCCGGGAAGGTCGCCAAGGGCTCCTTCGCGATCGGCTTTCTGACCGGCCAGGAGATGAACTGGCTCCCGGAGGTCATGCGCATCATCCAGGGTGTCCTGCCCGACGTGAACGTCACCGTCTCCAGCCAGATTTCTCCCGCCCTCGCCGACTCGGTCGCGCGCGGCAAGCTCGACGCCGCGTTCATGCGGCGAGAAACCGGCGTGCCCGGGCTGGCGTTCCGGGTGGTGCGGCGGGAGCCACTGGTCGTCGTGCTGCCCAACGATCACCACCTGGCGGCGCAACCGGCGATTCGGCCCCAGTCGCTGGTGGGCGAAACCTTCATCGGCGTGTCGCCGGTGGCGCCGGTGCTGCGCGGGGTCATCGACGACTACCTGAGCCGTTCGGGCGTCGCCATTACTCCGGACCATAACGTCGACAATCTGGCCATGGCGATTTCCCTGATCGCATCGACCGGCGGGGTGGGGATCGCTCCCGCCTACATCAAGAAGCTCCTGCCGGCGACGCTGGTCACTCGGCCGCTCCAGGGCGACGTGCCGACGATCGACCTGGTCGTCGGCTACCTCGAAACGAACCATTCTCCATTCCTCAAGGTGTTCCTTTCGAATCTCGAGACCTTGATCGGGCGGGTATCGGAGCCCTGATGGAGGGGTTGTTATCGGCGGAGGTGTGGCCGCAGGTGGAGAGGGGCAGGGTTAACCGGGGGTTCGCGCGGTGGGCGGGCCCCCGGTTTCGCGTGGAGTCATTCCAGCCCAGTAGTATCCAATATCGATATGCAACTTGACGACAAACGATATATATATTATCGTTAATCAATAAGGATGTGGCCGTGCTCCCGTAAGACGCAGGACGAGGTTTTCATGACCGATTCGTACCCTGACCCCCTGGCCCTGTCGCGCAGCGTCCTCCGCACCCTGATCGTGCTGAACCTGGTGCTGGGCGTCCTCATCCTGGGGTTGCTGGTCACCAGCGTGATTGTCGGGGACTCGGTGATGCGCGCCCTTGCCGCCGGGACGCCCCAGGCCAACGCGACGCTGTTCCTGGGTATGCGCCTGGTCGCGGTGATCGGCCTCGCCGGGGTGCCGGTGGTGCACTTCGTCCTGACCCGGCTCCTGGCCATCGTCGACACGGTCCGCGACGGCAACCCGTTCGTGATGGCGAATGCGGCGCGGTTGCAGCGGATCGCGTGGGCGGTGCTGATCCTGGAGCTGATGCACCTCGCCGTCGGCGCCATCGCCACCGCGGTGTCCACGGCCGCGGCACCGCTCGACATCAGCTGGCGCTTCTCCCTGACCCGATGGATGGCGGTGCTGCTCCTCTTCGTGCTGGCCCGGGTCTTCGAGCAGGGCGCGCTCATGCGCGAAGAGCTCGAAGGCACGGTCTGACCATGGCGATCCTCGTCACACTGGACGACATGCTCCACGAGCGCCGGATGACGCTGACGGAGCTGTCCGAGAAGATCGGCCTCACGCTGGCCAACCTGTCCATCCTGAAGACCGGCAAGGCCCGCGCGATCCGCTTCTCCACGCTCGAGTCCATTTGCGAGGCCCTGGCCTGCCAGCCGGGTGACCTGCTCGCGTTCGCCCCAACCTCGGAAGAACAGGAGGTCGCGTGACTGCCACGGCCACGATGGGGCGGCGGGCGGAGATGGCACCCAGGACCAGGGCCCGGCTCATCGGTGCCCTGCTGCTGGTCACCATGGTGGGGGGAGGCTTCGCCCAGGGCGCCGTCGCCGGAAGCATCATCGTCTCCGGCGACGTCGCGGCCACGGCCAACAACATCATGGCCCACGAGGCGCTCTACCGGCTCGGCTTCGCCGTCTACCTGGTCGAGATGGCCTGCCAGATCGCGATGACGGTGCTCTCCTACGAGCTGCTCAGGCCGGCGGGCAAGACGGCGTCCGCACTGGCGCTGGCCTTCGGGCTGATCGGGTGCACCATCAAGACGCTGGCCCGGCTCTTCTTCTTCGCCCCCTTGCTGGTCCTGGGTGGCGCGCACTACCTGAGCGTCTTCGACCCGAAGCAGCTCCAGGCCCTGGCGTTCTTCTCGCTCCGGGTGAATTACACGGTCGAGACCATGGCCATGGTGTTCTTCGGACTCAATACGCTGGTGACGGGCTACCTGGTGTTCCGGTCCACCTTCCTGCCTCGAGCCCTGGGGGTGGTGTCGGTGGTGGGAGGCCTGGGGTGGCTGTTCTATCTGTACGAGCCGCTGGCGCACCGGCTGGAATCCTGGATCGTGGGCGCCGGCGTCATCGGGGCCCTGGTGATGGTGGTCTGGTTCCTGGTGAAGGGGGTCGACGAGCAGCGCTGGAGGGAGCAGGACGGCGGGACCGCGGCCCCGGTTGCGGGATCGGCCGTTCGGGGCTAGTCTCGTATGGGATACCCATATGACAGGAGACCACCAGATGAAACGCCACACGATGTTGATCCTTGCGTCCCTGCTCTCGATCCTCCTCCTGGTGTTTCATTTCACGGACGACGTCCTCCGCGAGGGCGGGGTGGCCGTGCACCGGAATGCCGACCTGATTGCGGTGCCCATCCTGGGCGTCTTGCTGTGCGGAACCCTGCTGCTCGGCCAGCGGCGATCGGGGTACATCATCATGCTGGTGCTTGCGCTGGGCTCCGTGGGCATGCCGGTCCTTCACATCGGCTGGGCGCATACTATCATCGCCAACGAGCTCGCCAGGGCCAGGGGGGACTACTTCTTCGTCTGGGGGCTCTTCATGCTCGGCATGCTCGGGCTCTTCTCCCTGGTCCTCTCGGTGCGCTGCCTGATCAACCCGCAGTGGGGGCAGGAGCGGTAGTCCGACAACCCGAACATCGAAAGGCCGGGCGCACCGCGTAGGTGATCGGCCCGGGTACTCCAGACCGGATCGCTGATGCACCTGCGGCGGGTGGCGGACCTTCCGGCGGCTCCCTAGCTAGCGACTTTCACTCGGCCCACCTGAGAGCCTCGGTGGGATGCACTCGTGAGGCGCGCCGGGCCGGCAGCCAGCTCGCCAGAAGAGACGCGGCGCCCAGGATCAGAACCGCCGCGGCGATCGGGATGATTCCCCGGGTCGGCACCTGGTATACGATCGCGTCCATGACCCGGCTCAGGGCGATGGCCCCGACGACGCCGAGGGTGAGCCCGAGGAGTGCCAGCCGCCCGCCGTCGGCCACGATCATGCGCTGCACCTGACCCTCCCGCGCACCCAGCGCCATGCGCAGCCCGATCTCCCGGGTTCGGAGGGCGGTGGCGTAGGAGACCAGTGCAAATACGCCGAGCGCCGCGAGGACCAGAGCGATCGCGGCGAACCCGCCGAACAGCCAGGCGTTGAACCGGGCCGCTCCCAGCGCCTCACGGTACATCTCCGACGCCACCCTTCCCTCGACCGGCAACAGCGGATCCACCGCCCAGATCTCCCTCCGGGCCGCCGCGAGGATCGATGCCGGGTCCGGCACTGTGGTCCGCAGCACGATGAGCATCGACGGGTTCGGGGCCTGGGACCACGGCACCCACATGGCCGGACTGACGTCGGCGGTGAGTTGCCGTTGCCGCACGTCGTGCACCAGGCCGACGACCTCGGCCCGTACCCCATCGGGCAGGATCAGCCGCGTGCCGACCGGATCATCGGCTCCCCAGAACCTGCGCGCCATGGCCTGGTTCACCACGACGACCCGGGATGCGCCGGCGCGGTCGTCCGCCGGCTGGAGGTAGCGTCCCCGGACCAGCCCCACCTTCATGGCCTGCAGGTACCCGGGTGTCGACGGGGTATAGAACGCGCCGGCCACGGCGTCCCGGGAATCGGGTGCCGGGCGACCGTCGATCCGGAACGACGTTGTTGGACCGAAGCTCTCGAAGGGAATCGCCCGCGCGGTGCCGACCGCTTCGACTCCAGGCAGGGCGCCCAGGCGCTCCTCGGCCTGATCCACGAATCCCGTGACGCGGGTCCGATCGTACCGCGCGGCGGGAATGTCGATATCGAGCGCGAGCACCCGCGCCGGGTCGAAGCCGAGCGGAATGTTCATCTGGTTGACGAGGCTGCTGGTCATCAATCCCGCGCCGACCAGCAGCATCGTGGCGAAGGCGATCTCGGCGACGACCAGCGCGGCGCGACCGGCGCGTCCGTGAGTCGTGCTCCGCCCGCCGGCCTTCAGCGCTTCGTGCACTTGCCAACCGGAGGCACGCGAGGCCGGGAGCAGCGATACCAGCACCCCGGTCACGATCGAGAGCGCGGCGCCGAACCAGAGCACCCGGGTATCGACGCTGATCTCGGCCAGACGCGGCAGGGTGGCCGGACCGGAGCGACGGAGGATCGCGACGCCCCAGAAGGCCGCGATCATGCCGAGCGCGCTGCCGGCCAAGGTGACGAGGAGCCCTTCGACGACGAGCTGGCGCATGACGCGCCCCCGCGAGGCGCCCAGCGCATTGCGGATCGCGAGCTCAGGAGCCCGCGCGCTGGCGCGGGCGAACAGCAGACTCGCGATATTGGCGCAGACGATCAGGAACACGAAGCCCATGGCGCCCAGGAGGATGTACAGGGATCTGCGGACGCTGCCGACAACGCTGTCCAGCAGCGAGTCGACGTCGACCGCCCAGTCGGCCGTCGGGGACGGGTCGGTGGAGTGCGCGGCGAGTGCGATGGTGGTGAGCTCGGCCAGCGCGGCCTCGCGGGAGACGCCCGGGGCCAGACGCCCGGCGACCAGCACGCGCTGGCTCCAGTTTCCCGGTCGAAGGACCGTGTCCCCCATGGGCAGGTACAGCGCGGTGCCTCGGGGCCAGGCCGTCTGGACCACGCCCACAACAGTGCGGGGCTTGCCGTCGATGGTCAGCGTGACGCCGAGGATCTTCGGATTGGCGCCCATCGAGAGGCGCCAGTAGCCCTCGTCGATGAGGGCGACGTCCGGGCTGCCGGCGCGGAATTCGTCGGGGAGCAGGAGCCGTCCGATGACCGGTTGGGCGCCGGTGAGCCGGAAGAACTCCCGCGACACGTCGTTGGCGACGACTTCCTCGGGCTCGCCGTTCCCGGTGATGTCCACGTTGTGGGGCAGATAGGCCGAGAGTGACTGCAGGGACCTGGCCTCGGCGGTCCAGGCCTGGATGCTGATGCCGGAGGCGGATGGCCGGCGCAGGCCGCGGTCGCCATTGCTCTCCGATACCACGACGACGCGGGCAGCATCGGCGACATCGAATTGCCGGAGCAGGACCCCGTTGACGACCGTGAAGATCGTGGTGCTCGCCCCGATGCCGACCGCGAGGGTCAGCACCGCCACCAGGGTGAAGCCCGGGGTCCGGGTAAGGGTCCGCAGGGCGTAGCGGAGGTCCCGCAGCAGGGTGTCCAGGGCGGCGCCCCGCCGGACGTCCCGAACCGCTTCCTTGACCGGTTCGATGCCCCCGACTTCGAGCAGCGCGGCGCGCCTCGCGTCGGTGGGCGACAGCCCCGCCTTGATCTTCTCCTCGGTGAGCAGCTCGATGTAGCCGCGCAACTCCCGATCGAGGTCGCGGTCGGCCTGGCCGGGCTCGAAGATGGACATGGTCAGGTCCCCTTCAGGGCCAGGGCCATCGCCCGGGTGATATGGTTCCACTCCTCGGTCTCGGCCTGGAGCTGGCGGCGGCCCTTCGGGGTGAGCTGGTAGTACTTGGCATCGCGCCGGGAGTCGGACTTCCCGAACTGCGAGGTGAGCCAGCCGGCGCGCTCCATACGGTAGAGGGCGGGGAAGAGAGAGCCGGGCTTGACCTGGAAGGTGCCGCGGGTGATCTGCTCGATGCGCCGGGCTATCCCGAGCCCGTGCAGCTCACCCAGGGTAAGGGTCTTGAGAATCAGGAGGTCCAGCGTGCCCTGCAGGAGATTGACCGACGCCACGGCATCCTCTAGACAGTCTATACGTTAAGGATCGCCGGCAACATATAGAATGTCAATAGGTCGAGGGATCTTGCGCTTGCCGGTTGGAGCTTGGTAGGCTCGATTCCAAAGTCGCTGGGCGCCTCTTGGCAGGTGGTCGAAAGGCGCTGTTTGCGGAACAGGTGGCCTTGCTTCAGAATTATGCCCTTGCCGGGGCGCAAGCCTGGTGGTCCGTAGCACCGCCCTTGTAGTGGACTTCGAATGCACCGGCATCTAAGGTGGCCCAGCTTATGGAAGCGCTGGAGTTTGAACAGCCTTCTCCCTTTGTGGGATCACGACATGCCCCTCCTCCGCTCGCTCCGCCGCACCCCCGGCTTCACCATCACCTCGATTCTCATCCTCGGATTCGGCATCGGCCTGGCCACCGCGGTGTTCAGCGTAGCCCACACGATGCTGCTCCGCCCGCTGCCGGTGCGCGACCAGGACCGCATCATCGCACTCTGGGGGGAGAACCAAGCTCGGACCTTCGTCAATTTCCCGCTGCAGATCAAGGACGCGCGCGAGTTTGCCCGGCAGACCCGTACCCTCGAGACCACCGCCTTCTTTGCCTACGAGGGCGCCTGGGCCTCGCCGATCCGGGACGGCGACCGGCTGATCCCCTTGGCACTCGGGTACGTCTCCGGGAACTACTTCTCGATGCTCGGCGCCCGGCCGCTGCTGGGGCGCGCGCTTCAGCCGGAGGACGACGTCGCCGGGGCCGACCCGGTGGTGGTGCTCAGCCACGCCGCCTGGCAGCGCGACTTCGGCGGCGACGCCGCGGTCCTGGGCCGAAGGGTCGAGCTCCACGTCACCGGCCTGCGGTACCGCGTCGTGGGCGTGATGCCGCCGGGCCTCGACTACCCGCGCGGCACCGATCTGTGGAGCCCGATTGTTCCGGCCTTCGCCAGGCGCGGCACGCTGGAGGACGGCGACGTGGACCTGATCGGGCGGCTCCGGCCCGGCGTGTCGGCGTCCGCCGCGCGGGACGAGCTGTCTGCGTTCTTCCGGCGGGAGCCGTACTCGCGCTGGGGCGGGACGGTCACCGGCGTGGCCACGGGCTTTTCCCGCCTGGTCACCGGCGAGGCTCGGCCCGCGGTGCTGATCTTTTCCCTCGCGACGGCGCTGCTCCTGCTGATCACCTGCATCAACGTGGCCAACCTGCTGCTGGTGCGGGGCCTGGCCCGGGCACGCGAACTCACCGTCCGCGCCGCGCTAGGTGCGCAGCGGAGCCGGCTCCTGTTCCATCTCCTGGGCGAGAACGCGGTGCTCGCGCTGGGTGGCGGAGTGCTGGGGGTGCTGGTCGCGCGGGCTGCGGTGGACGCGTTCGGCGCCTTCGCGCCGGCCGGCCTGCTGCGGGTGGGGCCGATCGGGATCGACGGCACCGCGCTGGCGGCGGCGCTGGCGATCACGCTGGGCGCCCTGCTGCTGTTCGGCCTGTTACCCGCGGTCGCCTCGTCGCGGGTCGATCTGCTGGCGACCCTGCGCTCGGGGCTGCGCCAGGGCGGGAGCCGAGGCGGGCGGCGCGCCGCCGAAGGCCTGGTGACCGCGCAGGTCGCGCTCGCGGTGCTGGTGCTCGCCGCGGCCGGGCTGCTGGGCCGGAGTCTGCTCAAGCTGGAGCGCGCCGAGCTGGGCTTCGAGCCCACGCGGCTGCTGATCGGGGAGCTGACGGTTCGGGTCGACGCGCTCGAGGGTAGAGCCAGGCAGGTGGCGCTGCTGGACCGGATCACCGAGGCGGCGCGGGCGGTTCCCGGGGTGGTGGCGGTTTCCCCGGTCAACGCGGTGCCCTTTTCCGGATCGGGCGGCTG
>JBGPLG010000054.1:0-28420 GCA_041486305.1 Gemmatimonadota bacterium | reverse complement strand
GTTCAGCGGCGACGGGTTGCTCGCCGTCTGGGGCGCGCCGCTCGACGCTCCCGACGATGCCGATCGCGCCCTGGCGGCCGCCCGCGCCATGCAGACGGAATGCGCCACCCTCGACGCGCGCTGGACCGGCGCCGGAGGCCCGGCGCTGGCCATCGGCATCGGGCTGCACCACGGCGAGGCGTTCACCGGTATGATCGGCAGCCCGAGGCGGCTCGACTACACCGTCATCGGAGACGTGGTCAACGTGGCGGCCCGCCTCTGCGACGCCGCCGGACCCGGGGAAATCGTGCTTAGCAACGCGGTGTGGCGCCGGCTCTCGGCCGCGCCGACTCCGGCGGTCGGCGAGGAGCTGCGCCTCCGGGGGAGGGAGGAGCCGGTGCCGATCCACCGGATGCCGCGGAAGCCATGAACGGGCACGACCTATGCATGGCTAGCGGGTCGCGAGCAGGAGGTTCACTCTCGGGAGCCAACCATGCTGATTCGAGTCCTGTGTTTCGCCGGGCTGCTGCTGATTGCGGGCTGCGGCGGAAAAGCCACCAGTTCCCGAGCCGAGCACCCGTCGGCGGGGGCCCAGGACAGCGCGATTGCCCGATCGAGCCTGCCCGGCGCCAAGGGGGTGGGTGCGGCCATGCGGCTGAGTGACAGCGCGAATGCGCGGCGGAAGCGGGAGGACTCGGTGTCGAATGCGGTGCCGTGAGAGACGCTATGACGCGACGACGCGACGACGCTAGGACTCTTCCGGAAGGCATTTACTTAGCGTCCTAGCGTCGTAGCGTCGTAGCCTCTTAGCGTCCAAACGAGTACGCCCACCCCGCCTTCGCCAGCAGATCCAGCACCAGCCGTACCGGCAACCCCATCACCCCGAAGAAATCCCCCTCGATGCGCTCGATCAGCGCGGCGCCGTACCCCTGGATGCCGTAGGCGCCCGCCTTGTCCATCGGCTCTCCGGTCGCGATGTAGCGTTCGAGCCAGGCCGCATCGGCGGCACGAAAGTACACCGCGGTCGTGTCCAGGGCCTCGAATTCCACGCCGTCGGCGCGGAGACAGACCGCTGTCATGACCTCATGGCGCCGGCCCTGGAGCAGCTGCAGCATCCGCAGCGCATCCGCCTGGTCCACCGGTTTTTCCAGGATCTCGTCCCCCACCACCACCGTCGTGTCCGCGCCGAGGACCCAGGCGCCCGGCACGGCGCGGGACTTGTCCCGCGCCAGCCGGGCCACGTAGGCGGCAGGAGCTTCGCGGGGCAGCCGCAGCTCCTGCACGTCGGCCGCCTCCACCCGATGCGGGATGCCGAGCATGGTGAGCAGTTGGTGGCGTCGCGGCGAGCCCGAGGCCAGCACCAGGTGATGGTGCATCAGGCGCTCCGTTCGAGGAGAATGGTCACCGGCCCGTCGTTGTGGATCTCCACCAGCATGTCGGCGCCGAACTCGCCGGTTTCCACCGGGATACCTCGCTGTCGAAGCTCGGCGCAGAACCGCTCGTAGAGCGGGATCGCCAGCTCGGGGCGCGCCGCGTCGATGAACGAGGGTCGCCGCCCCTTGGTGGCATCGCCGTAGAGAGTGAACTGGCTCACGACCAGGACCGCGCCTCCGACCTCCGTCAGGGCCAGGTTCATCTTGCCGTCCGGGTCGGAGAAGACCCGGAGGCCGGCCACCTTGTCGGCCATCCAGGTGACCTGGTCGACGGTGTCGGTATGGGTGAAGCCGGCCAGGAGGCAGAAGCCTCGCTGAATCCCGCCCACCCGCGCGCCACCGATGGTGACCGAAGCCTGGCTCACGCGCTGGACAACCACTCTCATGGGGAGCCCGGGGATGAAGGAACCTGCATTTCCGCGCGGCCGAAAAGATAAGGGCGATATCCGTAGAAATCCTGATTGTCCCTCCCGGCCCCGGAACCTACCGTTCTCATCACGACCATCCGCTTCCTCCATCCGGAGCTCCAATGCGTCCCCTCGTCACGGCCCTGCTCCTCGTGGCTCCCGCCCTCATAGCGGCCGGCTGCGAGAGCGACAGTACCGCCCCCGCCACCCCGCTCAATGTCGTCGGGACCGCGGAGCTCAACGCCAGCTCGACCACCCAGTTCGTCTATTTCAGCCTCGCCACCGGCAGCGTGGTGACCGTCTCGAGCCCGACGACCTCCAGCGCGTGGGACCTTGCGCTCCGGCGATATGAGGTGCGGCTCAACGGCGGGGCCGTCGGGCCCAAAGGCGTGTCGGGGTACAACCTGGCCAACAATGCGGCCGCCACTCCCCAGCAGATGCTTGCCTTCACTCCGGAGAATCAGCGCGCCGGGTTCGAGGCGGTGGGTTCGGCCCAGATGCCCGCCGCGGGCGGGTTCGTCACCGAGACCCTGACCGCGAACCCGCTGGGCTGGCTCTCGTTCGGAGCGCAGGGTCCGGTGGCCAATTCGCAGGCGGCCTGGAAGGTGCGGCGCGCCACCGGGGGCGGCTTTGCCCTGGTGCGGGTGACCGGACTCACCATGGCCGGGGCCTCGCAGCAGACGGCCACCCTCTCCAGCGTGACCCTGGAGTACCGCTACCAGGCGGCCGGCGGGACGCTGGGCGTCAAGCAGACCTCCACCGTGAGCCTGGCCGCAGGAACCCCGGCGATCAACCTGTCCACCGGGGCAGCCGACGTCGGCGCCGGCTGCGGCTGGGATCTCAAGGCCAACGCCGATTTCTCGATCACCGCCAACACCGCGTGCAACGTCGGCACCGCGCCCCTCGACGCCTCCGAGAGCTTCGACCTCGCCGGCCGCGCCGACGACGCGCTCGGGTATGGCGGATTCCTGGCCGGCCTTTCCGGCGCGGTTCCGTTCACGTCGGCGCTGAACAACCCGGAGGGCCCCTTCCTCTACAATCTCGCGGGGGACAACCGCCTCTCCCCGACCTACAACGTCTATCTCGTCAAGGTGGGGACTGCGATCTACAAGATCCAGTTGATCGGGTACTACGGGGCAACCGGAACCAGCGGGTATCCCACGCTCCGCTACGCGCGGATTCAGTGATCCGCGCCGCGGCAGCGCTTCTGCTGGCGGCGCTGCTCCCGCGGACCGGCGCCGGCGCGCAGTCGCCGTCCGGACATTCCATCCGCGGAATCGTGGTAGATGCTTCGACCGGCGCGCCGGTGGCGCGGGCCCGGATCGATGCGATGCAGCAACGGACCCGGACCGAGGCGGGAACCGACGGCACGTTCGCACTGCGGGCCGCCCGGTCCGACACGCTGCTGGTCCGTGCCATCGGCTACCGGCCGACCCGCGTCGTGGTGCTTCCCTCGGACCTGCCGCTCCGGATCGCGCTCGCCGCCGCTCCGCTCCACCTCGATGACATCGTCGTGACCACGAGCCGCAGGCCCGGGCGAGCTGGCGAGTCGCCGACGCCGGTGACCGCCGTGAGCGCCGCGGAAATCTCCTCCGCCGCCGCCCCGTCAGCGGACCGGGCGCTGGCCGACGTTCCCGGCCTCCAGCTGCTCCCCTCCCAGCCGACCGGTGCAGACCTGTCCATCCGGGGCATCAACGGCGCCCGGGTCCTGGTGCTGCAGGACGGGGAGCCGGCCGCCGGGGCGCTGCTGGAGAACCGGGACCTGAGCCGCCTGTCCACCGCCGGGCTTCAGCGCATCGAGGTCGTGAAGGGCCCGTTGTCGGCGCTCTACGGCTCGGACGCGCTGGGCGGAGTGGTCAACCTGGTGAGCCGCGACCCGGAGGGACCGCTGACCCTGCGCGCCGAGGCCAGGGCCGGCGACGCCGGGCGACGCGAGGTACGGCTCGAGGGGGAATCGCGAGCGGGTGGGCTCGCGCTGCGCCTGGAGGGGGCCGTGCGGGAGGATCGCCGGGTATCCAGCGTTACCGCCGCCGCCAGCGCGCTGGCAAGGGTCTGGGACTTCCACGGCACCGCTCGGGTCGGAGTCTCGTCCTCGCTGCGCCTCCGCGCCGACGGGTCGTTGCTGCGGGAACGGCAGCGCTGGCAGGTCTCCTCCGACGGCTTCAACGGGTTCAACGACAACCAGGGCGCCAGCGGCTGGCTCGAAGCGGTGTACGCCCCCGGGGGCCGGGGCACCTGGCAGGCTCGTCTCTACGGGGAGGAATACAGCCACCGGTTCCGCCAGGCCCGCGGTCCGCAGCCGCTCGCGGCCGATAGCGCGCCGACCCAGCGGGAACGGCTGCTCAAGGGTCGCCTGGGCTGGGGCACCTCGCTCCGGGGGCACAGCCTGGACGCCGGAGTGGATCTCGTGCTCCGCACGATCGAGGCGCCCGGCAAGGTGGACGGCGCCCGGTCCGATCGCAGCGCGGACGGATATCTCCAGGACAGCTGGACCGCGGGACGCCTGCTGCTCACGCCGGCCGCCCGCCTCTCCTGGAACTCCGGGTGGGGCCGGGCGGTGACGCCGAGCCTCGCCGCCGCGTTCGACCTGTCGCCATCGCTCCGCTTGCGGGCCGGGGCCGCCCGCGGTTTCCGGGGGCCCAGCTTCAAGGAGCTCGCCTGGGATTTTCCCAATCCCTTCGCGGGTTACGTGATTCGGGGGAATCCCGGTCTGCGGCCCGAGCGTTCCTGGCAATGGTCCGCCGGCGGGGCGTGGTCGCTAGGATCCCGCCTGGTGGCGGACGTCGAGATCTACCGCAATGAGCTGAAGGACTTGATTGAGCTGGTCCAGACCGGCGCCGATCCGGGCACCGGGTTGCTGGTCTTCTCGCCCCGAAACCTGGCCCGGGCGCGCACCCAGGGCCTCGAAGCGGGACTGCGCTGGAGCGCAGCGGCGTGGTATGCCGCGGTGGAGTACAGCCGGCTCGACGCCCGTGACCGGGACAGCGGCCAACCGCTGGACCGCCGCGCGCCCCAGACCGCCCGGCTCCGGCTCGGAGGCGCATTCCCCGCGCTCCGCTCGGTCCGGGCCGATGCCACGCTGAGCTTCACCGGGCGCGCCCCGGCCCGGAATCCCGATGGCACCGCCGGCCACCAGTCCGCCTTCCTCTCCAGCAACGTGCAGGTGCAATACCGGCTCCCCGGCGGCCTCGGCATCGCGGTCGGCGGAGACAACCTCTTCGACGCGAGGCCGTCGGGCTGGACCGGCGTGCTGGGGCGGAGAGTCTACGCCGGCATTCGCGGCTCCTGGCGGCCCTGAGCCCGGGTTGGGCGGGCGCGGATACATTGGGGTCGTGCAAGCACACGCCGCAGAGCTGACGACCCTAGGGTTCCAGGCCCTCGTGACGACGCTCCTCGCGCTCGTCAACCTCGGCCTCTGGAAACAGGAGGGCCGGCCGGCATACTTGACCTGGGCGGCCTCCTGGGCGCTGTACGCGGCGCGGCTGGTCTTCATCTCGGCCTTCCTGGTCAACCGGCACGAGATCTGGCTCTTTTTCCATCAGGTAGCCACCGGCGGCAGCGCCCTGTTGCTGCTCGTGGCCGCGCTGCAGTTCAGCCGGGGAATTCCCTTCCGCCGCCGCTATCTCTGGGCCGCTCCGGCCATCGTGCTCTGGTCCTGGTTCGCGGTGTTCCGGCTCCACAATCCGGCCCTCGCCGGACTCTCCTCGGCGGTGGCGCTCTCCGCGGTCACGCTCTGGACCGGGTTCGTGTTCTGGCGCTATCAGCGGGAGACCGGCTCGGGCAGCGCGCTGGTGCTGACCTGGACCTTCCTGCTCTGGGGACTGCATCATCTCGACTACCCGCTGCTCCGGCCCCTGGGGCAGGCCGTCCTGCTGGGCGCGATGGCCGACGTGGTGTTCATCGTGGCGGCGGCCGGCGGCATGGTCTTTCTGGGCCTCACCAAAGGACGCGAGGCGATGGCCGCCCGGAGCGCCCAGCTGGAGCAGCTCACCCGCCTGCTGCTCCGGGCCCAGGAAGAGGAGCGCAAGCGCATCGCCCGGGATCTGCACGATGAGGCCGGCCAGCTGCTCACCGCGGTCAAGATCGAGCTGGACCTCGACGGGAAGCCCGAGGCCGCCGACCTGGTGGGGCGGGCGCTCAACCAGGTTCGCGACATCGGCAACCTCCTCAGGCCATCGACCCTCGACGACTTCGGCCTGGTGACGTCGCTGCGGAGCCTGGTGGAGGATTTCGGTCAGCGCTACCGGATCGATGCCCGGTTCGAGGCGCCGCCCGCACTCCCCGCCCTGGTCACCGAGGGAGACGTCGCCGTGTACCGGGTCACCCAGGAGGCGCTCACCAACGTGGCGCGCCACGCGGCGGCGCGCACCGTGCTGGTCGCCCTCGCGGTGGAGGCCGGGGCGGTCCGGCTCACCGTGCAGGACGACGGGACCGGCGTGGCCGGCCGGCCGGTGCCCCGCCTGGGACTGCTGGGCATGCAGGAGCGGCTCAGCGCCCTGGAGGGACGTCTCCAGGTGACGACATCGCGGGGCGCCGGGTTCCGCATCGAGGCGAGCATTCCCCGGGGTGACGCGGCGTGATCCGCGTGCTCCTGGTCGACGATCACCCCCTGGTCCGGGCCGGGATCCGGCGGGTGCTGGAAACCCGCCCCGGCCTGACGGTCGTGGGTGAGGCGTCGAGCGGCGGCGAAGCCCTGCCGCTCATCGAGAGCCTGAAGCCCGACATCGTGGTCCTCGATCTGGCGATGCCGGAAATCGACGGGCTCGACGTGCTGGACCGGCTCCGGCGGCGGTCCGGAAGTCTCCACATCCTGGTGCTGACGATGCATGCGCGGAAGGAGTACGTTCGCCGGGCGATCGACGCCGGGGCCGACGGCTATCTGCTCAAGGAATCGGCCGTGCAGGAGCTGCTCACCGCCATCGATACCGTGAGAAGCGGGCGTCCCTACTTCAGCCCGAGGATCCAGTCGGAGCTGGAGCGCCCGCCGGAAACCGCCGCCGATGAAGGGCAGCCGGATCCGAGCCGGCTGACCGGCAGAGAGCGCGAGGTGTTGCGGAGTATCGCCCGCGGACTCTCCACCAAGGAGATCGCGGCCCGGATGTCGATCAGCGCCCGGACCGTCGAGACCCACCGCGCCAACCTGATGCGCAAGCTGGAGCTCCGGTCCATCGCGCGGCTGACCCAGTTCGCGATTCGCGCCGGCCTGGTGGACGAGTCGTAACCACTGCGTCCGCCCCCCGTCAGCCGGCGATCAGTCCTCGACCTTGACGTGCCCCTTCATGCCGAGCGCCGCGTGCGGATCGCACTGGAAATAGAAGGTGCCTTTGCCGAACGTCATCGGGATGTCGATGGTCTGCCCGGGAAGCTGGAGCAGCTCGGACGGCGCCGGCAGGCCGGACTTTCCGGCATTGGAGTCGGGCAAGAAATGCACGTTGTGCACGCCGACCACCAGGGTGAACCGGAGGATATCGCCGGGGTGGGCCTGGATTTCGCTCGGCGTGAAGTAGTTGCCCTTCTCGTCGGTAGTCGCGGTGATCGCGATGACCTGTCCGCCCTCGCGCTTTTCGGGTTCCTCCTTGCCGGCCTCCGGCCCTTCCTTGTGCTCGGAGTCCTTCCCGCCGGCGCAGGCGCCGGAGACCAGGACGAGGACCGCCGGCACGGCGATCCAGAACCGGCAATGGCGAGCTGGGTGAGGCATGACGCTGTCCTCCTGCGGGACCCATGAAAAGGGAGTCATTAGAAGTCCTTCCGGTCGAAAGCCCGCGCGGCGAGCAGGAGCGGCGCGCAGATCCACAACAGTAACCCCGCGGTGCCGATTCCGGTCCCGCGGACCCCGCCGAAGAACTGCTGGAAGACGGCGCCGGTATACCCGAGCAGCGCCGACATGTCGAAGCGCAGGAGCAGCAGCACCCGGCCCAGATCCACCGGATTGGCCATCATGAAGCCGAGCATCGGTCGTTCGAGCGGATAGTCGGCCAGGGTGGACACCAACAGCAGGACCAGGCCGTCGTAGACCACCGCGGTCAGGAGCCAGAGCCCCAGCGCCACCCCGAGCCCCCGGAGACGGTCTTCGGTGCGCACGGCGATGAGCAGCCCGAGCGCGCCGAACACCAGGGTCAGGGCCACGCCGACCAGGAGCAGTGCGGCGAGGGTGAGCCGCTCGGCCCCGCCCGCGGTACCCCGCAGAAGGAGGGGAATCCCCACGCCCAGCACCCAGACCCCCGCAAGCGGGGTGATGAGCCCGAGATACAGGCCTGAGAATACCGCGCGGCGCCGCACCGGCTGCGCCAGGAGCAGCTCGGTGAACTCGCGCGCCTGGTAGAAGTACATGGTGGCGAAGACGATGGTTACCAGCGGCACGACGAACAGCAGCACGTCCATGATGCTGAGCAGCGCCCGGGACCCGCCCCCGCCGAAACGCGAAAGCCCGTCGGTCAGGAGCACCACGAAGGTCAGGTACGCCAGAAACCATCGGCCCCGGACGACATCCCGCATCTGGGCCCGCGCGATCCGCAGGGCCGCCGAGCGCTGGGCTCTCATGCGGCCACCTCCCGGATCATCAGGTGGGCGACCGCGCGCTCCAGGTTGGGCTGATGGGTGCCCCGCTTGACTTGCTCGACCGGCCCCGCGAAGCGCACCTTGCCGTCCAGCAGCACCACGACGTCGTCGGCCATCTCTTCGAGCTCGGCCATGTGGTGGGACGCCACCACGATGGTGCGCCCCCGGGCCCGCTCGGCGGCGATCTTGTCTTTGAGAATGCTGCTGGAGAGCGGATCAAGACCCGAGGTCGGCTCATCCAGCAGGATCAGGTCGGGGCGGAACAGAAACGCCATGACGGCGTTCACCTTCTGCCGGGTGCCCCCCGAGAGGGTCCGCAACGGCTTGTTGAGCTGGTCCGCCAGCCCGAGCCGCTCGATCAGCTCTTCGTCGATCGCGGCGCCCGGCCCCCGCAGATCCTTGAGCAGCTCGAGACAATACCGCCCGCTGAGCCGCTCGGGAAAACTGGATATCTGCGGCATGTAGCCGATCCGGTCCCGGTAGGCGCCGTCTTCCGATACGGGGCGACCGTCCACCAGGATGCACCCGGCATCGGCGTGGATCAGGCCCACCACCAGCTTGAGGAACGTGGTCTTGCCCACCGCATTCGGCCCCACGATGCCGGTCACCCGACCCGGAGCAATCCGCAGATCCAGGTCGTCGAGCACCCGGAGCCGGCCGAACGCCTTGGTCAGTCCGGTTACCTCAATCATCGGTGCCGTCCCGAGGCGCGCGGGAGGGCGGCCTCCGCATGGCCGGCGAGGGATCCACGATCGTCTCGGGGGTGAGCGAGGGAATGGCACGCTCCGCGACGTCGAGCAGGTGCACGAACAGACTCCGGAGCAGCAGGAGCGCGGGAGGGTTGTGCTCGGTCACCAGCGAGAACAGCCGGACCGGATGAAATGGAACGTCGCCCAGGCCGTTCCGGTCCAGGTCGTACCCGCGGTACTCGTCCCAGAAGTTTCCGGAAAAATCGGCGCGCGTGTTGCTGCTGTTGGTGGTGACGTCGAACGTGTTGCCGACGAACGTGTTGCCGACGAAGCGCGCCTCCTGGGAGCTTGCGGTCAGCTCGATCCCCCGGCCATTGTTCTCGAACTCGTTGCCCCGCGCCTCGAGGCGGGTCGCACCCTCGGCTACCAGGCCGACCGTATTGCCGGCGAAGCGATTCCCGGTCAGGCGGCTGTCGGTCATCTCCTTGAGCAGCAGCCCGTAGGAGCCGGCGCCCCAGGCATCCAGGAATTGATTGTCCACCATCTCGACGCCGCTGGTAAACATCACCGCCACTCCCGAGCCGTTGGCGCGGAAGATGTTCTCCTGGTACCGGCAGTTGTCGGAGTACATGAAATGCAGGCCGTACCGGAGATTGTGCTCGCTGCGGTTGTTCCGGATCTCGCCGTGATGCACGAACTCGAAATAGATCCCGTCCCGGTAGCCCCCGACCTGATTCCCCGCGATCAGCACCGAGTCGGCGCTCCAGAGATGGATCCCGTTGCCCGAGACCGTCTCGCTCTTCCGCCCGGCCTGGAGCCGGTTGCGGAGCACCCGGCACCCGACCACCCGCGCCAGGTAGATCCCGAAGAATCCGTCGTCGACCGTGTTGTCCTCGATCAGACAATCGCGCACCTGCTCGGCGCGGATCGCGGCGCGGTCTTCCGTGGAGCTCGAACCGACCCGGCGGAACCGGAGGCCCCGCACCGTCACCGAGTCGGCGGTGATGCGCAGGAGCTGCCGCTCGCCCTCGCCGTCGATCACCGCTCCCGGCTCGCCGACGATCTCCACCGGCCGGCGTACCTGGATCGTGGGCTCGCGGTACACCCCGGCCCGCACCAGGAGGCGTCCGTGCGGCGGCGCCGCGGCGAGCCCGGCGGCGATCGTTGTCAGGGGCCCGGCGGGAGACACGATGGTGGCCGGCGCCTGAAGGGCGGCCAGCGCGGCCAGGAGCCGGATCATCTCGCGGCCGGGTCCGCCGGGGCACGACGATCCCGTTCGCCTTCGACCAGCGCCAGCACATCGGACCAGCCGAGCCCGCCGCCCAGCACGGGGCGCACGCCGGTTCCCATCGACCCGCCCGCCCCCTCGCCGCCGGACCCGGTCTCGTACCGCGCCGACTCGGCGGGCTGGAGCGCGCCGGACCGGGAGGGATCCGGCACCCAGAGGGAACCGGCGACCGCGCGATTGCTCAGGTAGTATGAGGCCATGCACTCGACGGCGTCGAACGTGTAGACCCGGCCCTTCCGGGTCACCAGCTCGGAGCCGAAGCGGGGATCGCCGACGGTCATCCGGCAGTAGGCGCAGCTCTCCTGGCCGTACGCGATCCTTCGCGGAACCGGGGCCAGGCATCCGGCCGCCAGCAACGCCAATCCGACGCGAACCACCAACCCACGCATCAGGCCGGGGTTTCCCCGGATTTCCGGAAGGCCAGCACCAGCGCCGCGACGGCGAGCGCCAGGGACACGCCGGCGAGCAGCCCGCCGGTCGAGGGCCAGGATGTCGCGGTGAAGTTCAGGAGCTGCTTCGATCCCAGCAGCGGCGGCTGGTAGCTCATGCCGGGCACCTTGATGATGGCGGTCGCCGCGTCGAGGTTGTGCCCGTAGTCGTATCCCCACTTCCAGAAGTCGGCCATTCCCGCGAGGGCGGCGGTGGCGTACACCCCGAGCCAGGCGACCAATCCGGCCCGGCGGCCGATCAGGGCGGCCAGCACGCCCAGGCCGATGATGGCCGCCAGAATCCACGGCATGAGCGAGAGCTCCGGAATGGCCTCCGGGAGGATGACGCGCATTCCGATGTAGTGATTGAGCCCGTTGATATTGCCGAGGTCGGTCGGGGTGAGACCCGACACGGTGTTGATCCAGATGTGCATGCCGAGCCCCTCGGGGTATTGCGGGGCTACCAGGCGGATGGTCCAGAGCGGAAAGAGGTACAAGGTGGCCAGCAGCAGCGCGGCCACCCCGATGAGCACCCGGGCCGGTGTGCCCAGCCGCCCGCGCGCCCGCGGGGGGGCGGCACTGGCCGGCCTCCCCGCGTCGCGCAGCACCGGCGCGTGCAGCACCGGACCGGAGACCGTCATTGGCCGCCGCCCCCGGCCTTCACGGCCGGCGCCGGGTTCATCCGAGCAGCCTGCGTGGCCGCCTTGGCGCTGACGTTGGCGCGCAGCGCGACGGCCGAGCCGCGCGGAGAGACCCGCGCGTAGCCGGACATCTCCTGGTGCAGGGCCGAGCAGAAATCGGTGCAGTAGAAGGGATAGATCTGGGCCCGCTGCGGGATCCACTTGATCGTCTTGGTCTCACCCGGCGGGATGACCATGTTGGAATTCTCGGCGCCCATCACCGCGAAGCCGTGCACGATGTCCCAGTCCTGGTCGATGTTGGTGACGTGGAAGTAGACCGTGTCGCCGACCTGGATCCCCTCCAGGTTGTCGGGAGCGAAGTGGCTGCGAATCGCGATCATCTTGACGTCGACCCGCCGGCCCTGCCGGCTGATTCCGCCCTCGGCTTCGGCGTGGGTGGCGAAGGGATTGGTTCCCTCGGAGAGCTTGAAGAACTTCACCTGGCGGTCCTTGATGATGCTGGCCGGAATCGCCTGGGCGTAGTGCGGTTCGCCGGTGGTGGGGAAATCGAGCAGCATCTTCATCTTGTCGCCGCTGATGTCGATCAGCTGGGCCGACTGCGCCAGCTCCGGTCCGGTGGGGAGGTAGCGGTCCTTGGTGATCTTGTTGAGCGCCACCACGTACTTGCCCCACGGCTTCCGGCTGTCCCCGCCGGGAATCATGAGGTGGCCCACCGAGTAGTAGACCGGCATCCGGTCCACCACTTCCCAGGTGCCCAGCTTCCACTTCACGATTTCGGAGGAGATGAACATCGAAGTGTAGGCGTAGCCCTTCCCGTCGAACTCGGTGTGCAGCGGCCCCAGGCCCGGCTTCTGGACCTCGCCGGCGATCGTGGCCGCGTAGGAGAGCAGCGGAATCCCGTCGACCTCACCGTCGAATTTCTTGGCCGCGATCGCGGCCAGCATCCGGCTGAAGGAGTGCACCGGGATCACCGTCGCCAGCTTGCCGCCGGCCACGATGTATTCACCGGTCGGATCCACGTCGACCCCGTGGGGGGACTTGGGCGTGGGCATGTAGTACACCAGGCCGGGGCAGTCTTTGGGATCGAGCACCTTGACGCTGGTCTTGCGCTCGCTCCCGGCGACCCGGGTCGAGGGATTCACGTAGTTGTGCATGTAGCTGGCCGGGGTGGTCTTGGCCTTGCCGGCGGCCACGCACTGCTCGGCCTGACGGTAGTTGACCGCGGCGACGTAGTCCTTGTCGTTCTGGGATGCGTTCAGCTCGAGCTTGGTGTAGGCCTGCTCGGTGTTGTAGGAGCTGAAGAAGAACCAGCCGTCGGATGGTCCCTTGCCGGCATGCCCGAGGTCGTAATTGTACCCCGGCATCAGGATCTGGAACGCGATGTCCATCTTGCCGGGCTGGTTGGCCGTGATGAACGACATGGTGCCATGGAAGTTCTTCTTGTAACTGTCGATCGCCACGTCGGTGTTGGGCACCGGCACGCTGAACCGGGTCGCCGACACGATGTACTTGGAGTCCGGCGTCGTGAACGGAGAGGCGTGCCCGCCGGCCGCATTCGGAATCTCGAGGATTTCGTCGGTCTCGAAGCGGGTCAGATCGAGCCGGGCCACCCGGGGCGTGTTATTCCCGTTGATGAACAGCCAGCGTCCGTCCGGTACCCCGTCGGTCTGCGAGAGCTCGGCGTGATGGGTGTCGTCCCAGGGGATGAACCCCTGGGTGGTCTGCAGCATGGCCTTGGTCTCTTCGGTATAGCCGTAGCCGTTCTCGGGGAACTGCGAGAACACCGGCACCGTCTTGAGCAGGCGGCCGGACGGAAGGCCGTACACGGTTACCTGGCCGCTGAATCCGCCGGACATGAACGCGTAGTACTCGTCATACGCCCCCGGGGCGACGTACACCTTCGAGGCGGCATCGCCGGTGACCAGTGTCGAACGGGTCGCGCCGCCGCCGCAGGCGGCCAGCAGGACCAGCGCGAGCAAGGGACCACGACGAACGGTTCGGGGTAGCGAAAATGGGTTCATGGCCGGGGCGATATCGCCGGTGTGAGTAACAGTATCCTGCTGCCACCCACGATACCGGGGCCCACGTGAAGGGGGTGTGAAGACCCGGACAGAGGAGGTTCACACTCGCCGCCCGGGAACGAGCCGGGGTGACCCTGCGGTCACCCCGGTTCCCTTGCCGCTTCCTTCTTCCTTCTTTCCTCCCCCCTCCTTCCTCCTCCCTATTCTACGGTCACCGATTTCGCCAGGTTCCGCGGCTGGTCCACGTTGCAGCCCCTCCGCACCGCCACATAGTAGGCGAACAGCTGCAGCGGAACGCTGGCCAGGATCGGCGTCAGCAGGTCGTGGGTCGCGGGGATGGGAAAGACCGCGTCGGCCAGCCGGGCGATTTCGTCATCGCCCTCGGTGACGATGGCGATCACCTTGCCGCCCCGCGCCTTCACCTCCTCGATATTGCTCATGATCTTGGTGTGGACTCCGTCCCGGGGCGCGATGAACACCACCGGCATGTTCTCGTCGATCAGGGCGATCGGTCCGTGCTTCATCTCCGCGGCGGGATAACCCTCGGCGTGGATGTAGGAGATCTCCTTGAGCTTGAGCGCCCCCTCGAGCGCCACCGGGAAGTTCACCCCGCGACCCAGATAGAGCGCGTTGTGCGCCTTGGCAAACCGGTCGGCCAGCTTCTCGACCTCCGGCGCCCGGTCGAGCACCCGCCGGATCTGCGCCGGGAGCGCCTTGAGCGCCTCGATCAGCTGGGTCCCCTGGAGCAGGCTCAGGTTGCGGAGCCGGGCCAGCTTGAGCGCCACCATGGCCAGGGCGGCGACCTGGCTGTTGAACGCCTTGGTGCTGGCCACGCCGATCTCGGGGCCGGCCCGGAGGTAGAGGCCGCCCTGCACCTCGCGCGCGATGGTCGAGCCTACCACGTTCACCAGTCCGATGGTCCGGGCGCCACGCCGCTTGGCCTCGCGCACCGCGGCCAGGGTATCGGCCGTCTCGCCCGACTGCGACACCGCGATGACCAGGGTGTTCTCGTCCACGATCGGATTGCGGTACCGGAACTCGGAGGCGTATTCCACCTCGCAGGGAATCCGCGCCATCTCCTCGAAGATGTACTCGCCGATCAGCCCCGCGTGCCAGGACGTGCCGCAGGCGGTGATGATGATCCGGTCGATCCGCTTGAACTGTTCGTCGGTCAGATTGAGCCCGTGCAGCCGGGCACTGCCCTCTTCCTCCAGCAGGTGGCCCCGCACCGTGTTGGTGAGGCTTTCCGGCTGCTCGAAGATTTCCTTGAGCATGAAGTGGGCGAACCCGCCCCGCTCGATGGTGGCGAGGTCCCACTCGATCTGGTTGACCGCCTTCTCGACGTGGGTCTCGGTGAGGTTCCGGACCCGGTAGCCGTCGCGGGTCAGGACCACCATCTCCCCGTCGTCGAGGTACACCACGCTCCGGGTGTGCTCCAGAATGGCGGACGCGTCGGACGCGACGAAGTATTCGCCGTCCCCGACGCCCACCAGCAGCGGGGAACCGTTCCGCGCCGCGACGATCACGTCGGGCTCATCGGCCGAAATCACCGCGATGCCGTAGGCACCCTCCACGTCCCACAGCGCCGCCGCAACCGCCTCCTCAAGATTCCCTTCGTAGTACGCGCCGATCAGGTGCGCCAGGACCTCGGTATCGGTTTCCGAGGAGAAGGTATGGCCCCGCTTTTCCAGGGCCTTCTTGATGACGGCGGCGTTCTCGATGATACCGTTGTGGATGACCGCGATCTTGCCGGCCTGATCCAGGTGGGGATGGGCATTGGGAGTGTTCGGGGCGCCGTGCGTCGCCCAGCGGGTGTGCCCGATTCCGACGGTGCCCTGGGGGTTCTCGGTGCGGAGCTTTTCCACCAGGGCGGAGAGCTTGCCGGCCGCCTTCTTGACCTTGATGCCGGCCCCATTGAGCACCGCCAACCCGGCGGAGTCATACCCGCGGTACTCCATCCGGCGCAGCCCGTCGATCAGAATGGGCGAGGCCTGCTTCGGTCCGACGTAGCCGACGATGCCACACATCGTGTGAACGACCTCGTGCCTAAAGGAGACTCCGGCAGTCCTCCAGCATCTTCAGCGCGTCGCCCTCGCTCGGCGCCTCGGCGATAACCCGAATCACCGGCTCCGTACCCGAAGCACGCAAGTGCACCCAGCGACCCGGCCAGGACAACCGGAGCCCATCCCGCTCGTCCGTCGAGGCATCAGGAAAGCGCGCCTTGAGGGCCGTGAAGGCAGCCTGCAAGTCGGCCCCCCGTGGGGTCTTAGCCTTCACGATCCGATACCGGGGTGCCGCGGCTACCAAAGTTGAAACAGGGCTGAGCTCCCGTGCAAGATACTGCAAGATCAACGCCACCCCGAGCGGCGCATCACGACCTATGTGCAGCGCGGGAAGGATCACGCCCCCGTTCCCCTCCCCGCCGATGACGGCACCTTCGTCCTGGATGGTTCGGGCGACGTTGGCCTCCCCGACCGGGGCCCGGAGAAAGCGGGCCCCGCCGGAGACGGCGGCGTCTTCGACCACCAGGCTGGTGGAGAGGTTCGCAACGACGGTAGGAACGTCGGCAGGTCGGTCGGTAGTCCCCGGTGATACCGACCGACCGACGTACCGGCCACCCGACTTGCCAAGCACCGCCCGCACCGCGAAGGCCAGCGTATAGTCCTCTCCAATCGGTCGTCCCTGCTCGTCCACCAGGGCCAGCCGGTCCACGTCCGGGTCCACCGCCATTCCGATGGCGGCTCCGGAGGTACGGACCAGCTCCGCCAGCTGCTCCAGGTTCTCGGGGATGGGCTCCGGCTCGCGGGGAAACCGGCCATCGGTCTCGAGATTGATGCCCACGACGCGGCAGCCGAGCCGTTCCAGCAGATCGGGAATGATGGCGCCACCGGCCCCTCGCACGCAGTCGAGCGCCACCTTGAACCGGGCTCGTCGAATCAGTTCCACATCCACCTCGGGCAGGGCCAGCACGAGGTCCAGATGCCGCCGGATCGCATCCGGGTCGACCCGCAGCCTCCCGATCCCGTCCCACCCGGCTCTCCGGGGACCGGCCTCGGCCAGAGCCCGCACCGCGGCCCCCGCGGCCGCGTCGAGAAAGATGCCATCCGGGCCCACCAGCTTGAGCGCGTTCCACTCGATCGGGTTGTGGCTGGCGGTGAGGATGAGCCCCGCCCCGGCGTGGTGGTGCTCGACGGCGAGCTGGGTGGTCGGTGTGGGCACGACGCCCAGATCGATCACGTCGCATCCGACCGACATGAGGCCCGAGCTCGCGGCGTGCGCGAACATCGCCCCGCTGGTCCTGGAGTCGCGCCCCAACACGACGAGAGGCTTCCCGGCCGCCGCCGCCCAGGCGCCCAGGGCGGCAGCGTGGCGGGCCACCAGCTCGGGTGTCAGGTCCGTCCCGACGATCCCACGCATCCCGGAGACGGAGACCATCAGCGTATTCGACATGCCAAAAGCTAGACGCTACGACGCTAAGACGCTAAGACGCTAAGACGCTAGGAAGCCAGCCGGGGCACCGGAGGCTCCTAGCGTCGTAGCGTCCTAGCGTCCTGGCTTCCTAGACGGTGATCGGCAGCTTCTCCACGTCCGGGAAGGCCTTCTGAAATGCGGTGACCACGTCGGCATCGAACTGGACCCCGGCAAACCGGAGCAGCTCCTGCATCGCTTCGCCGGCCCCGCGCGGCTTCCGGTAGGAGCGATTGGTGGTCATGGCGTCGAAGGCGTCGACCACCGCCACCACCCGCGCCACCATGGGGATGGCCTCGCCCCGGAGCCCGTCGGGAAACCCGCTTCCGTCGACCCGCTCGTGATGGTTGCGCACGATCTGGAGTACCAGCGGATGCTCGCGGCGCAGCGGCTGGAGGATTTCCTCTCCTTCGGTCACGTGCTTCTTGATCTCCTCGAACTCCGAGGCGGTGAGCGGCCCGGGCTTCTGGAGGACCGAGTCGCGGGTGCCGATCTTCCCGATGTCGTGCAGCTCGCCGCCCAGCCGGATCTGGTCGAGCACGTCGCCCGTGAAACCCAGGTAGACGGCGGTCTTCACCGCGTACCGGCTCACCCGCTGGGAGTGGCCGCGGGTGTAGACGTCCTTCTTCTCGAGCATCCGGACCGCCATCTGGATTTGGCCCACGAACTGCTCCTTGTTCCGTTGATCGAGTTCGCGGATGGAGGACTCGAGCCGCTCCTGGTAGCTCTGCTGCAGGAAGCGGTTCTCGAGCACGAGGCGCCGCTTCTCGAGCGCGTTGTCCACCCGCGCCCGGACCTCGTCGATGATGAAAGGCTTTGCGATATAGTCGAACGCGCCGTGCTTGAGGCACTCGACGGCGGTCGAAACCTCGGCCACGCCGGTCAGCATGATGAAGGCGACGTCGGTCCACCGGCGATGCACCTCCCGGAGGAAGGTGATGCCGTCCATCTCCGGCATGTAGAGGTCGCTGACGATCAGCGGAACCTCGCCATGCTCCTCGAGGAGGGCGAGCGCTTCCCGCCCGTTGGCGGCCTCGAGGGTGGACAGCCCCAGGGACCGCAGCACCCGGGCGAGCGTGTGGCGAACCTCGCCGTCATCATCGACTACGAGTGCCCGGGGTGCGTCGCTCCCCGGGACGGTGAACGGAATCACAAAGCGAAACGTAGGGCAGCCGGAGGCAATCTTCAACGTCCCGGCACTCGGCTGGCTATTCTTCTGGCAGGCCGGCCATCACGGCCAGCGACCCAAGGGGAGCCAATGACCCGGATTCTGGAGCACGATCTCGAGCATTCCCTGGCCACCCGCGCGGTGCATGCCGGCCAGGTCGCCGATCCCCTCGCGGGGGCGGTGATGACCCCGATCTACCAGACCTCCACCTACCGGCAGGAGGGCCTCGGCAAGAACAAGGGCTACGAATACGCCCGGACCCAGAACCCCACCCGCGAAGCCCTGGAGCGCAACGTCGCCGCGCTGGAGGGCGGCACCCACGGCTTCGCGTTCGGCTCGGGACTCGCGGCGCTCGACGCGATCCTGAAGCTGTTCAAGTCCGGCGACCACATCGTCTCCGGCGAGAGCGTCTACGGCGGCTCGATGCGCCTGATGCGGCGGATCTTCGAGCCCTACGGCCTCCAGCTCAGCTTCGTGGACAGCCGGGATATCGCGAACGTCGAACGCGCCATCACGCCGGCCACCCGGATGGTCTACTGCGAGACCCCGACCAACCCAATGATGTTTCTGACCGATCTTCGCGCGGTCGGCGATCTGACCGCGTCGCGCGGGATCCTCTTCGCGGTCGACAACACCTTCGCGACCCCGGTCTTCCAGCGCCCCCTCGAGATGGGCGCCGACATCGTCCTCCACTCCACCACCAAGTACCTCAACGGCCACAGCGACATGGTGGGCGGGCTGCTGATCACCCGCCGCGACGACCTCGCCGAGCGGCTCGGCTTCATCCAGAACGCCAGCGGCGCCGTGCCGGGGCCGATGGACTGCTGGCTGGCGCTCCGAGGCACCAAGACGCTGCCGCTCCGGATGCGCCAGCACGACCAGAACGGTCGCCGGATGGCCGATTGGCTCAAGGACCACAAGGCGGTCAAGCACCTCTACTATCCCGGCCTCCCCACCCATCCCCAGCACGACCTGGCCAAGCGGCAGATGTGCGGATTCGGCGGCATGGTCTCCTTCGACGTCGGCGACGTGGACCGGGCCCGCCGGATCGTGGAACGGGTCAGGATCTTCCAGCTCGCCGAGTCCCTCGGCGGCGTGGAGAGTCTGATTGGCCACCCCGCCTCGATGACCCACGCCGCGGTGCCCCGGGAGTTGCGCCAGGCGATGGGGCTGACCGATTCCCTGGTGCGGCTGTCGGTAGGGATCGAAGAAGTGGACGACCTGATCGAGGATCTGGAGCAGGCGATGCGCTAGGAGGCTAGAGGCTACGACGCTAGGACGCTAAGGTGCTAAGTAACTGCTCTTTCCTAGCGTCGTAGCGTCGTAGCGTCATAGCGTCGTAGCGTCATGACCTCGTACCACCCAGTTTGAAACATTCCTCCAGAACCCGCGTAGATTCCAGCACCTCTGACCCCCGAGCTCCCCATGACTTCCCTTCCCACCCACCGCGCCCGCGTCGCATTCCCGCAGATCGCCGGCGTGTCGTGGGAACACCCGGCCGACCGGGCCGCCCTGCAGGCAATGCGGGCGGTGCCCGGCTTCGACGACGTGGTGCGGAAGATCATCGCCATCCTCGGAGGTGAACGCGGAATCCGCCTCCTGTTCCAGGGCAATTCGGTTCGCGCCGGCCACCAGCAGTTCCCCAAGGCCCATGCCCTGCACGTGGAGGTCTGCACCACCTTCGACTGGCCCAAGGTGCCTGAGCTCTACGTGTCGCAGACGCCGGTGTTCAACGCCGGCGCCTATGGCGTGGACGACCCCTTCATCGTGCTGCACTCGGCCGCGCTCGAGCTACTGGACGAAGAGGAGCTCCGCGCCCTGATCGCCCACGAGATGGGGCACGTGGTGAGCGGCCACTCCCTCTACCGCACCATCGCCGAGATCTTCCTCAACGTGAGCCTGGGCGCGCTGCCGCTGCTCGCCGGCATCGCCCTCCTGCCGGTGCGCCTGGCGATTCTCGAGTGGTCCCGCAAGTCGGAGCTGTCCTCGGACCGGGCCGGGCTCCTGGGAAGCCAGAACATCATCGCCTCGCAGCAGCTCTTCATGAAGATGGCCGGTGCCTATCGCGGCGCCCTCGAGGCCGGCCAGATGGCGCTCGACCCGTTCGTGGCCCAGGCCAACGAGTACATCACCACCAACGAGGGCCTGGACATCGTCTACAAGATCCTGAACACGCTGGCGCTGACCCACCCGATGAACACGGTCCGGGCCGCGGAGCTTCAGAAGTGGATCCAGACCGGAGACTACGAGCGCATTCTCCGGGGCGAGTACACCCGCCGCGGCACCGAACAGAAAGAGCGCCCGCTCAAGGATGACTTCAAGGCCGCCAAGGACCACTACGCCGGCGCGGCGCGGGAAACGATGAACAACGTCGCCGACGCGGCCAAGAAGGCCGCGGGCGCCGCCCGGGACGCCTTCCGCAAGGCCCAGCAGGGATGAAGGTACTGGTCGTCGGGGGCGGGGGCCGCGAACACGCGCTGTGCTGGGCGCTGCGACGCGACCTCCCCTCCGCCGACCTCTTCTGCGCTCCGGGCAATCCCGGCACCGCGGCGCTCGCCAACAACCTCCACATCGGATCGGACGACCAGGACCGCCTCGTGCGCGCGGCCCAGGCCCACGACATCGACCTCACCATCGTCGGGCCGGAGGCGCCGCTGGCCAAAGGGCTCGCCGACCGGTTGCGCGAGGCGGGGCGGGTGGTGTTCGGCCCCTCCGCCGCCGCGGCCCAGATCGAAGCGTCAAAGGCGTTCGCCAAGGACGTGATGACGGCCGCGGGCGTCCCCGCCGCCAGCTCCCGCACCTTCGTCGCCGCCGATCTCAAGCTGGCCCTGGCCTTCATCGATCGTCACGCCGAACCCTTGGTGGTCAAGGCCAGCGGGCTCGCGGCGGGGAAAGGTGCCATCGTATGCGGCACTCGCGAGGAGGCCCGGCGCGCCGTCAACGCGATGCTTCGCGACGGCGTGTTCGGCGAGGCGGGGCAGACGGTGGTGGTCGAATCCTTCCTCGAAGGTGAGGAGCTCTCGATCCTGGCCATCACCAATGGGCGCGACCTTGCGATCCTTCCGCCCGCCCAGGATCACAAGCGGCTGTTGGAGCTCGACCGCGGGCCCAACACCGGCGGCATGGGCGCCTATAGCCCCGTCTCGCTGGCGACCCCGGCGTTGCTCGACCGGGTGGAACGCGAAATCCTGCTTCCCACGCTCAGGGAGCTGGCCCGGCGCGGCGCCTCCTTCAGCGGGTTGCTGTACGCCGGGATCATGGTGGACTTGACCGGCGCGCCGCATGTCGTCGAATTCAACTGCCGCTTCGGCGATCCCGAGACCCAGGTGATCGTTCCGCTGATCGCGTCCGGACTCGCCGACGCGCTGGGCGCGGCGGCCCGGGGCGAGCCGCTGCCGCCGCTCACGGTGCGCGCGGCCGCCGCGGTGACCACCGTGCTCGCCGCCCACGGCTATCCCGACTCGCCCCGGCGGGGAGACCCGATCCAGATTCCCGAGTCGCTGCCCGAAGGCGTCCTCGTGTTCCACGCCGGCACCCAGCGGGACGAAACCGGACAGATCCGGACCAACGGGGGCCGGGTGCTGGCGGTGACGGCCGTCGCGGAAACCTTCACCCGGGCTCGGCAGGCCAGCAGCGCCGCGGCGGAGGCGATTCAGTTCGACGGGAAGCAGTTCCGCAAAGACATCGGGTGGAGGGAGAGTCGGAGACTCAGGGAGGAGGGAGGAGGGAGGAGGGAGGAGTAGCTTCGTTCCCTCCTCCCTCCTCCCTCCTCACTACTTTTCTAGTTCATGCCCGAGCTCCCCGAAGTCGAAACCATCGTCCGGGACCTCCGCCCCGAGCTGGTGGGCCGCCGCTTCCTCGGCGCCCGGCTCTCCCATGCCGACGTCCTGCGCGGGGTGACCCGCCGCACCCTCGTCGCGGGACTCAAGGGCCGCCGGGTTCGGGCGGTGAGCCGCCGGGCCAAGCACGCGGTGATCGAAACCGACGAGCGCCGCCTGGTCGTCCAGCCCGGCATGACCGGCTCGCTCCTGGTGCTGGACCGCGACCTCCGCGCCGAGGAGAGGCGCTACGCGGTGCTTCGGGTGGCGCTCGACGACGGGCGCACCCTGGTGTACCGCGACGTCCGGCGACTGGGCACCCTGCTCTGGCTCGACCAGCGGCACTGGGATGCCTACGATGCGGCCATCGGTCCCGAGCCGCTCGAGCCGTCCTTCACCCCCGCCCTGCTGCGCGAGATCCTGGCCGGCTCCCGCGCCGCGGTGAAGAAAGTGCTCATGGACCAGCGGGCCATCGCCGGGGTGGGCAACATCTACGCCAACGAAGCGCTGTTCGCGGCGCGGGTCGATCCGTCCAAGCCGGCCCGACTGGTGAGTGCGCCCGCGGCCCGCCTGCTCCACCGCCATATCGTGCGCATTCTCGAGGCGGCCATCGCGTCGCAGGGTACCACCTTCCGGGACTACCGTACCGGCACCGGCGAGCCGGGCAGTTTTCAGCTCGAGCTGCTGGTCTACGGGCGCGAGGGAGAAGCCTGCCACCGCTGCGGCACCACGCTCGCCGGCACCCACGCCATCGACGGGCGCATCACGGTCTTCTGCCACCGCTGCCAGACGTGACCGCCCACGCCATCGCCCTGCCGCTTCCTGCCACCGACCTCGACGGCCTGCGCCGCCGGGTCAGGACCACCGCCGAGCAGCGGCCCGGCATCTACCGGATGCTCGACGCCTCGGGCCGGGTCCTGTACGTCGGCAAGGCCAAGCTGCTGCGTTCGCGGCTGCTGTCCTACTTTCACGCCAGGTACCCGGAGGACAAGGGCGCCCGGATCCTGCACGCCGCGAGTGACGTAACCTGGGAGTACGTCTCCAGCGAATTCGCGGCCCACCTGGCCGAGCTGCGGGAGATCCGGAAATGCCGCCCACCGTACAATGTCCAGATGAATCGAGCCCGCTCGGTGGTGTTTGTCGGCGTGGCGGAGGGACCGGCCCCCAAGCTCTCCTGCACCCGGAATCCCGCGCGCGACCAGGTCCGCTACTACGGGCCGCTGCCCTCGCCGGCGCGAGCCGCCCTCGCCATCCGGGTGCTCAACGACCTCCTCGGCCTGCGCGACTGCGCCGACCGGATGCCGATGGCCTTCGCGGAACAGGGCGATCTCTTCGATACCCCGCGACAGGCCGCGTGCCCGCGCTACGACTTCGGCACTTGCAGCGGGCCCTGCGCCGGCCTGGTCACTGAGCGCGGCTACCGGGAGCGGGTCAGCGCCGCGGCGGCGTTCCTCGACGGCACCGCCATCGCGCCGGTGGACCGCGTCGTAGCCGGGATGATGGCGGCCGCGGACCGGGGTGAATTCGAGGCGGCCGCGCGATGGCGCGAGCGATTCGAGGCGCTGGAATGGCTGCTGGCCGCGACCACCCGGGCCCGCGCCGCGATAGAGCTCCTGACCTTCGTCTACCGCGACCCCGGCCTCCACGGTGACGACAAGGCCTACCTGATCCGCCGGGGCGCGGTCCGCGCCTGCTACCCCTGGCCGGCCACCCCCATCGAGCGCGAAGCGTTTCGCGGCGTGGTGGCCACCGAACAATGCCGCGACCCCGAACCATTGGGCCCCCACCCCGCCGGCGTCATCGACGAAATGCTGCTCCTCATGAGCTGGTTCCGTCGTCACCCGGAGTCACTCCGGAGGACCACCAGAATCGAAGAATGGATGTGAGCCGGCCCCGCGTGTTTACCCGGGCCCCCGGCGAGGGTATTTTGTTCAGCAAGCCATAATATTCGAAGTCGGGGTGACGGGACCTGCCTCGAAATGCCGGACCGAGTGAAACGAGTGCCCCATGCTGCTCAACTGATGTCCCTGGTGGCGGGCGACGGTCCCGGCCCCGCGTGATGCCGCCCCTCGCAGTCCAGCTCGCCTGGCTCCTGTTCCTCGCGCTTCCGATCGCCTGCGTGGCGTGGACCTTCACGCATGAGGAGGTGTTCCGGGAGATCCACAACTACTGCGTCAGGAAAAGCGAGAGGAGCAAGCGCTGGTACCTTCGCAAGTTCTTCTACCTGCTCACCTGCGAATACTGCTTCTCGCACTACGTGACAGTCGGGTTCCTTGCCCTGACCGGGTATCACCTGCTCCTGGCGGACTGGCGCGGGCTCCTGATCGCCGGCTTCGCCCTGGTGTGGATGGCCAACATCTACATGGGCATCTTCGGCCGCCTCCGTCTGGAGCTCAAATCCGAACGGGTGGACATCGAGATGAAGGAGAAGGTGCTGGACAAGAGCTGACTCCCGCGCGCCCCCTTCGACTGCAAGCTCCTGCACCAGACATGAACCCGGCACGCCGGTTGCCCAGCTCGGACCCGCTGTGTAAGCCGCCGGTCGAGACGACTCTCCCCGACGAGCTTGCCTGCCCTCGCACCCGGGATCGGAATGCGCGCCCTGTACGCCTTGGGTCTGCTGTACATCGCCCTCTGCGGCGGACTGATCTGGATGGGCCGCGCCCAGCCGGCTCCGGCCTTGCCGCCGGCGCCGGTGCGCCCGGTGCAGCCGGGAACGGCGCCTCATCCGGCGCCGCAGATCTCCGGTCCGGAGTGGTTTCAGCGAATGAAGCCGTTCTGCAATCCCGTCGAGGTGGAGACCCGGGTGCGGTTCGAGCCTCCGCCTACGGGATACGAGGGCGTGGCGTACGGAGCAGGCTGCTTTGCCCTGGCCGGAAAGATCACCCACGCCCGCGAGCTCCTGATGACCCTCGAGGCCTCCCAGCGCCGGATGGCGGCGGACCTGGTCTTCGAGCTGGCCCATCCGGTCGCCGACGCCGGCGACGATACCTCCGCCGGTCCGATCATGGGCCTGGTGGTGGAGTTCTCTCCCGAGAACTTCATGGCGCTCTACCATGCCGGCGCGTCCGAGTTCGCCCTCGGCCAGCCGGCCCTGTCCCGCCGGCATCTGTCGCGGTTCCTCGAGCTCTACCAGCAGGCGGACGGCTGGCGCAGCAACGCCGAGTCCATGCTCGCCCGGCTCGCCGGCCGATGACCGCTCCGGAGCCGGCCTACCTGCGGGAAGGAAGCGTGCTCGCGGGCCGCTATACCGTGGGGCGGGAGCTCGGCCGGGGCGGCTTCTCGGTGGTCTACCTGGCCGGGGACAGCGTGTTAGGGGGCCAGGTGGCCTTGAAGCTCCTGGTGCCCCCGCCCGCCGCCGCTGCCCTGGCCCGGGAGCGGATGCGGCGGGAGGTCCAGGCGGTGCGCGGCCTCACCCACGCGAACATCGTCGCGGTGCACGACTTCGTGGACGACGGGCCCTGGAGCTTCGTGGTGATGGAGTACGTCGCGGGGCCCGACCTGTCCGCCAAGGTGCGCCGGAGCGGGCCGCTCGGGGCCAACGAGGTGGTCCTGCTGGGCCGCGATATCGCCGCCGGCCTCGCGATGGCGCACCGCCACGGGGTGATCCACCGCGACGTCAAACCCCAGAATATCCTGCTCGGCCCCGATGGGCGGGCCCGGCTCACCGACTTCGGATCGGCCCGGCTCGACGGGGTCACCGGCGTAACCCGCACCGGCGGCCTGGTCGGCACCCTCGACTACCAGGCCCCCGAGCTGCTGGCGGGCGAGCGCGGCGATGGCCGCGCCGACCTCTACGCGCTGGGATTGACCCTCCACTTCGCCCTGACCGGGCGGCTGCCCGACCGGCCCAACAGCCACGTAGCGGTGCCCGCGAGCGCCGAAGGCCATCGACCATCCCGGGTGGCGGGCGCCCCCCGGCTGCCGGCATGGTTGGACGACCTGGTGGCCCGAGCCACGTCCGCCGCGCCGGCCCGCCGGTTTCCCTCCGCCAGCGCGATGGAAGACGCGCTCGCCGCCGCCGGGACCACGGCGCGGGACGTCGCCGCGGCGGAGCCGGCCTCGCAATGTGCGCTGTGCGGAGAGGCCGATCCCTTCGGGCTGGGACTGTGCGTTCGGTGCGGCGGAACCTCTCCCCACGCGGCCGACCGGGCCGTCCTGGTGAACCCGCCGCCCGGGGGAGCCGATCGCGAGCGGGTGCGCCAGGCGGTGCGCGAGCTGCTTGGCGGACGGGTGGATGGGAGTGTGTCCGATTCGGCTGCCCGGGGGGAGCGCGCCCTGCTCCGGGTACCGGCGTCCAGTACCGGAACCGTGCTGGAGCACCTCGCGGCGCGGGGAGTACCGGCTCGAGCGGTGCTGGCCTCGCGGGTATGGACCGCCCTGCCCCTGCGGTACTACGCGCTGCTCCTGACCATGGCCGTGACCGGCATGGCCGCCGGCCGGGTCGTGCCCGGGCTTCTCTGGGCGGCGCCCAGCGTGGCGTTGTGGTGGTGGTTCATGGGCTTCCGGGAAATCCGCCGACCGGCGCTGGTGTCGGTGGGCCTCGCGACGGCCCTTCCCGCGGAAGCGGAGCGTGAAGTGGTCGAGGCCCTGACCGAGATGCGCGGCGGCACCGCCCGGCAGCTGCTGGCGGACATCGTCCGTACCGGGCAGCGCCTGGCCGATCACGGAGGAACGATCGAAACGGCGGAGCTGGGACTGGTGCTCGCGGGCGCGAGCCGGGCGGCGCGCCAAGTCGAAGGTCTGGAGGAGAGCCTGGTCCGGCTCGACCGGCGCGCCGAGTCGGAAGGCGACGAGCGGCTCCTCGGCGCGCAGGACGCCATCGCGCGGGGGCGGGACCGCCTGGTGCAGGAGCTGCTCGACGTGCTGACCGCGCTGGGGCGGACCCAGGGGCGAATCGCCCAGTCGGGTGCCGCAACCGCGGATGGGGGCGACGGCATCGCCTCGCTCGCCGCCGAGCTCGAGGCCTCGCTCTCGGCCAATGCCGACGCGCGGCGGGAGGTGGAGGAGTATCTCATGGAGGTGTAGACTCAAACCAAGACGAACCCCAGCCACCGGACGTCTCCCATGCCCACCTACGTTGTCGTCAAAATCGATGTCACCGACCCGGCAACCTACGAACGTTACAAGTCCATGGCTCCGCCCTCGATCGTCGTGTATGGCGGCCGGTACCTGGTACGAGGAGCGCCGGTCGAGTGCCTGGAGGGCGGCTGGCGCCCCCCGCGCTTCGTGATCCTCGAGTTCCCCGACGCCGATCGGGCGCGCGCATGGTGGGGGTCCCCCGAGTACGCCCCGGCCAAGGCCCTCCGGCAATCGAGCGCGGCCACCGAGATGATCCTGGTCGAGGGAGTGTCCCAGACAGGATAAGCAGTGTCCGGAAACGGAGAATCAGCCGTGTCCCAAGGACACGACCCGATGGAGGGCCGCGAGGGTAACCGACGATGGCTGGAGGGGTTCGAATGTCGGCGGTCGACGGAACGGTCCGTGCAGTGCTCCCGGAGGACACCCTGACAGAGCGATCCCCATGCGCCGGCCAACCTTCATCTTCTGGGCCTTGGCACTGTTTGCAGGATGCACCGATTACACCGGTCCGTCCGTCTCCGAAGACGTCTATGCGCTGGCTCGGGTAGGCGCCGCCCACCTGCCCATTTCGCTCCCCGGAAACGGCACCGCGCCATTTCTGGTGGCCGATACCTTTCGGCTGGTACGGAACCGGGCGCGCACCGCGCAGCAGATTCTTCGGCAGACCACGGTTACCTCGGATGGGCCAGGAGGCAAGACCGACCGCACCGACACCGAATTCATCTATCGAATCGAGAACGGAACCCTGATCTACGACAACTGCCCCATTGGCGCCAACTGTTTCGCGGGCCTGGTGTACGCCCCGAGGCTCTTCCAGATCACGGGCGACAGTCTCTTTGAGCTGACCCCCCTGGGAGCCAGCATTCCACCCCACGTCTACGGCCTGGTGAGGTACCCATGACATCCCTGAGGCTGCTGGGTGCCGGCGCGCTGGCGCTGCTCGCTCTTCCGCAGGCGCTTCATGCCCAATCGTACCGGCCGTCCGGTCCCCTGGTCTATGTGATTGCGACCAGTCCCTCGACCCAGCGCGAAGCGGGGCGGTTGATGCGGTTCTGCCGCTGGAGCGACACCACCGCGCTCAAGGACGCGGACATGGTGCTGGTGGTGGTGCGAAGCTCGGGCTCGACGCCGCTCCATTCCTTCTATGACTCCGCCAAGTGGCTGGTGGACGATGCCTCCAGCCAGCTCAACGATTCCGGCTCGCTGTTCCACACCTATCTCTACTCGATCCGGAAGAACCTCGCTCTCGACGAGACCAATCACCGGACCTATGAGGCGGAGAGCGGCATCTCGGAACAGGATCTCCGGGGGCCGAGGTACCGGTTTGGGTTCGGGTGCGATGCGTACTAGGCGCTATGACGCTGCGACGCTACGACGCTAGGAAAGAACCCCTCGGGATCGGCTCCGGGGGGTTCCTTTTTCCTAGCGTCGTAGCGTCCT